>CAYGJZ010000028.1:0-41825 GCA_964350265.1 uncultured Gammaproteobacteria bacterium
TAGGCAGGATACGCACCTCCACCGGCAGCATCAGGGTGATGAAGATCATCCAGAAAAAGCCCATGCGGAAGGGAAAGCGGAAGTAGACGATGGCGAATGCCGACAACAGCGAAATGGCAATCTTGCCGACGGCGATCATCAGCGCCATGACCAGGCTGTTGAACAGCATGATGCCGATGGACTGTTCCTTGGCATTGCCGACGCCATCGGTGAAGGCGGACTTCAGGTTGATCCAGAACTGGTCGCCGGGCAAGAGCGGCAACGGCACCTGGTTGACGCGCAGCTCGGTGTGGCTGGCGGCGACGAAGGTGACCCAGATGGGAAAGGCGACCAGCGCGATGCCGAGCCAGATGACCAGGTGGGAGATGAAGGTGGCCAGCGGGCGGTTCTCGACCATCAGTATTCCACCCTGCGCTCGATGTAGCGGAACTGGATCACGGTAAGAATGATGACGATGGCCATCAGGATCACCGACTGTGCCGCCGAACCGCCGAGGTCAAGACCGATGAAGCCGTCGTTGTAAACCTTGAAGACGAGGATCTCGGTGGCCTTGCCCGGCCCGCCCTTGGTGATGGCGTGGATGATGCCGAAGGTCTCGAAGAAGGCATAGACGATGTTGATCACCAGCAGGAAGAAGGTGGTCGGCGAGATCAGCGGGAAGGTGATCGACCAGAATCGCCGGGCCGGTCCGGCACCATCGATGGCGGCGGCCTCGTACAGCGACTTCGGGATAGCCTGCATGCCGGCGAGGAAAAACAGGAAGTTGTAGCTGACCTGCTTCCAGGCGGCGGCGATGATCACCAGCGCCATGGCCTGGTTGCCGTTCAGGCGGTGGTTCCATTCAACGCCGAAGCCGTCGAGGATGTAGGCGATGATGCCCAGGGTCGGGTCGAACATGAACATCCACAGCGCGCCGGCCACCACCGGCGCCACCGCGTAGGGCCAGATCAACAACGTGCGGTAGAAGGTGGCGAAGCGCAGCACGCGATCGGCCATGGCGGCCAGCAGCAGCGCGGAGACCATGGACAGCGCGGCAACGCTGACCGAGAAGAAGATGGTGCGGCCGAAGGCGTCGAGATACTGGGAATCGCGGAACAGGGCGCTGAAGTTCTCGAACCAGACGAAACGGGTGGACAGGCCGAAGGGGTCCTGCACCAGCACCGACTGGAACAGGGCCTGGCCGGCGGGCCAGATGAAGAAAACGATGGTGATGAAGATCTGTGGCGCTACCAGCAGGAAGGGCAGCACCGAGGGCTTGAAGTGAACGCGCTTGAGCACGGTGTTACACGGCTGGCCCGGCGCGGCTCATGCCGCGCAGGCGGTGGCGCGGCCCGAGCCGCGCCACCGCTGTCGGGTCGTCAGTTGGCCGACTCGAACTTGCGCAGCAGGTCGTTGCCGCGGCTGACGGCATCGTCCATGGCTTCCTTGGCGCTCTTGCTGCCGTTCCAGATCTCTTCCATGGACTCGTTGATGGCGTCACGCACCTGCACGAAGTTGCCGAAGCGAACGCCGCGGGAGTTCGGCGTCGGCTCGTTCAGACTGAGCTGCTTGATGGCGGTGTCGGTACCGGGATTGGCCTCGTAGAAACCCTGCTCCCTGGACAGTTCGTAGGCGGCGTTGGTGATCGGCACGTAGCCGGTCTCCTGGTGCCACCAGGCCTGCACCTCGGCCGAGGACAGGTAGGTCATGAACCGGGCCACGCCCTTGTATTCCTCGGCCTCGCGACCACGCAGCACCCACAGCGTGGCGCCGCCGATGATGGAGTTCTGCGGCTGGTCGATGATGTCCGGGTAGTAGGGCAGCATGGTCTGGCCGAAGGCGAACTGGGCCTGGTCCTTGATGCCGCCGTAGTAGGCCGAGGAGTTGAGCCACATGGCGCACTCGGCGTTGGTGAACATCGGCAGGCTGTCGCCGCGACGACCGCCGTACTGGAACAGGCCGTCCTTGCCCCACTGGGCGATGTTGTCGAGGTGGGCGACGACGTGCTCGTTGTTGAAGGTGAACTCGGTATCGAAGCCGGCGAAGCCGTTTTCCTTGGTGCCCATCGGCAGGTTGTGCCAGGCGCTGAAGTTCTCGATCTGCACCCAGGACTGCCAGCCGAAGGAGAAGCCGCACTTGTAGCCGGCATCGACGATCTTGCGCGATGCCTCGGCCACTTCCGGCCAGGTGGTCGGCACGTCCACGCCGGCCTTGTCCAGTGCACCGCGGTTGTACCACATCACCGGGGTGGAGCTGTTGAAGGGCATCGACAGCAGCTTGCCTTCCGGGGTCTGGTAGTAGCTGATCACCGCCGGCAGGTAGTCGGACTTGTCGAACGGTTCACCGGCGTCGTTCATGACGTCTTCGATGGGATAGACGGCGCCCTCGGCGGCCATCATGGTAGCGGTGCCGACCTCGAACACCTGCACGATGTGCGGCTGCTGGCGCGCGCGGAAGGCGGCGATGGCAGCGGTCATGGTCTCGGTGTAGTTGCCCTTGTACACCGGGACCACGGTGTAGTCGGACTGCGAGGCGTTGAAGTCGTCGGCGATCTTGTTGACCCGCTCGCCGTTGACGCCGCCCATGGCATGCCACCACTGCACCTCGGTGGCCGCGTTGGCGGCACCGGCGCCGAGCAGCAGCGACACGGCGAGCCAGGATCGTTTGTTGAGTTTCATCGAAGCGTCCTCCAGTTCCCGGTTTGCCGGGGTTCGGATGTAGAAGTTGACAGCGGCCTTGCCATCGCGCCGGGAATGCGCGCGGGAAGACCTGCGCTGAAGCCGAACCCGTGAGTATGCAACGGAGATTTTACATATTTATGGTGATCGCGGGCGCGATCCGTCAGGAACCCATGACCACGCCGACGTAGACCAGCCCGTTGTCGATCTTCACCGGGTAGCGGCGCACCGGGGGATCGGCGGGATCGTGGCGGGGCAGCCCAGTGCGGATCTCGTAGCAGACCGCATCGCCGTCGAGGTAGACCAGCCCGTCCTCGATGTAGCCATCGGACAGGCTGGCGCTCGCCGACGGGCTGCGATCAGAGGTGGCATAGAACTTGCCTCCCAGGTTGAACAACGCGATCAACTCACCGTTGACCTCGACCTGCACGGCTTCCTCGTCGTCGATGTCGCGAGTGGAAGCCACTTCAAACCAGCGCTTCAGCAATGTCACCTTCCGTACCCGACGGGTGATGATTGATCGGCCACGAACGCGGCGGGCGATCCGTCCGCCCGCCCTTCACGGGGTGAACCCTTCGCGTCCGCTGTGCGCCCATGTCTTCCCGAAGTGCCCGGCACCGCGTCGACGCTGCGACGGGGTGACACCGGACACCGACGTGTCGAGGCGGAGTGTAAGACAACCTTTCGGCAAATTTGAATAGGCCGGGGGGGAAAAAATCCCGGGGTTCAGCGATCGGCCCCGCCGGCGCCGTCGATCATCGCGCGGGCGATCCGCGCCACCGCGCCCTCCGGGCGGTCGAACTCGCGCATGATGGAGAAGTGGTCGAGTCCGTCGAGGGCCCGGGCGCGGGTGTTCGGCCAGGCACTGGCCAGGGACTCGCTCTGGCGTCGGTACTCGTCGCCTTCCTCGCCGCCGTAGACCGCCAGCAGCGGGCCGGGGTCGTGCTTGTCGAGCACGAGCGGGCTGTTCGCCCGCACCGCCGCCGGGTCGAGGCGAAGATCGTCGTTGAGGAAGCAGTGCCGGATCGGTTCGAGGTCGAACAGGCCGCTGATGGCGAGTCCGCCATGCACCAGCGACGGCGGGCAGGACGGGTCGAGGGCGGGCCAGTCGGTGGCCAGCATCATGCCCACCAGGTGACCGCCGGCGGAGTGGCCGGAGACCAGGATGCGGCCGGGGTCGCCGCCATGCTCGCCGATGTGGCGATGCACGAAGAGCAGGGCGCGGCGGCACTGCGCCACCAGGGTGGCGAGGTCCACCGCCGGCACCAGGGCGTAGTTCACCACCACGGTGACGACCCCGGCGGGTTGCAGCGCGCCGGCCACGTAGGAGAAGTCGTCCTTGTGCATGGCGCGCCAGTAGCCGCCGTGGAAGAACACGTGCACCGGCCGCGACTCGCCCCTCGTGCCGGCACCGAAGATATCCAGCGTCTCCGCCGCGCTCGGCCCGTAGGCGAGGTCGAGGACACCGCCATGGCGCGCGCGCCAGTCGGCGCTGGCCCTGGCATACCAGGCAATGTGGGTGGCGGAATCGGCTACCTTGCGGCGGTTGTCGTACTCGCGGTCCAGGGCTTCGCGGTCGTAGCGGGGATGGGCGGTGCCGTCGTTCATGCAGCCTCCTTCACAAGGTGGTGAACGGGCGCAGCCAGGCAAGCCCGTGGTGGGTGGCGCCGCGCGGCCGGTACTCGGCGCCGACGTAGCCCGCGTAGCCAAGGCGGTCGAGTTCGTCGAACAGACGCTGGCAGTCGAGCTCGCCGTGATCCGGCGACCCGCGATCGGGGACCGAGGCCACCTGCACGTGGGCGATGACGTCGAGGTGACGACGCAGCGGTTCGAACACCTCGCCCTCGCTGCGATGGACGTGGTAGGCATCGAAGACCACGCCCACCGCGCCGGACGGGAAGGCGGCGGCGACGGCGCGGGCCTGGTCGAGGCGCTCGAGGTAGTAGCCGGGCCGGTCGACGCGGTTGATCGGCTCGATCCACACCGCGATGTTGCGCGGCGCGGCCAGGGCCAGGGCATGGCCCAGGTTGTCGTGGAAGGTGTGCGCGGCGGCATCGTCCTCCGCCGCGCAGCCGGCCATCACGTGTACCGCGCCGGCACCCGCGGCGTGGGCGAAGTCCAGGGCCAGCTCGATGCCGGCCCGGGCCTCGGCTTCGCGGCCGGGCACCGCCGCCAGCCCGAACTCCCCGGCGGCACTGTCGCCGGGCGGGCTGTTCACGGCCAGCAGCGGCAGCCGGTGGCGCGACAGCACCGTTGCCAGCCGTGCCGGGTCCTCGTCGAAGGGCCAGTGGCATTCCACCGCCGCGAAGCCGGCCCGCGCCGCGGCGGCGACACGGCCGGCCAGCGGCAGTTCCGGCCACAGGTAGGCGAGACTGGCGGAGAAACGCGGCACCGGCGCGACGGGGTTACGGCATGAGCACGGTGGAGCCGGTGGTCCTGCGCGCCTCGAGGTCGCGGTGCGCCTTCGCCGCCTCCGCCAGCGGGTATTCCTGGTTGACGGTGATGCGCACCGCGCCGGACTCGACCATGGCGAACAGTTCGCCGGCCATCACCAGCATGTCCTCGCGGGCCGCGGTGTAGGTCATCAGGGTCGGCCGGGTGACGAACAGCGAGCCCTTCTGCGCCAGCAGGCCGGGGTTGAAGTTCTCGATCGGGCCGGTGGCATTGCCGAAGGTCACCATCATGCCCAGCGGCTGCAGGCAGTCCAGGGAGCCTTCGAAGGTGTCGCGACCGATGGAGTCGTAGACCACCTTCACGCCCTTGCCGTCGGTGATCTCGCGCACCTTCTCGACGAAGTTTTCCTCGCGGTAGTTGATCACGTGGTGACAGCCGTTGGCGGTGGCCAGCGCCGCCTTTTCCGCCGAGCCGACGGTGCCGATGGTGATGGCGCCCAGAGCCTTGAGCCACTGGCAGGCAATCAGGCCGACACCGCCGGCGGCGGCGTGGAACAGCACCATGTCGCCCTCGCGCACGGTGTAGGTGCGGCGCAGCAGGTACTGCACGGTCATGCCCTGCAGCATCATCGCCGCGGCCTGGCGGTCGTCGATGGCATCGGGCAGCTTGATCAGCCGGTGGGCCGGCATCACCCGCTCGGTGGCATAGGCGCCGAGCGGCGGGTTGGCATAGGCCACCCGGTCACCGGGGGCGAAGTCGGTGACCCCCTGGCCCACCGACTCGACCACGCCGGCCGCCTCCAGGCCGATCACGGCGGGCAGGTCGGCAATGGGGTACAGGCCGCTGCGATGGTAGACGTCGATGTAGTTCAGCCCGATCGCGGTCTGCTTCAGGCGGACTTCTCCGGTACCCGGGTCGGGGACCTCTACGTCGTCGTAACGCAGTTGCTCGGGTCCGCCCTGTTGGTGAATTCGTACCGCCTTTGCCATGTCGATGGTGCTCCCGTCGTTTCGATGTTCGGCCACCGATTATGGTGTGCATGCCGCCACCGGTTCAACGCCGCGACGGCGGCAGCGGTTTCACAGCTTGATGCAGACGTTGGTCAGCTCGGTGTAGAACTCGAAGGAATGCACCCCGCCCTCGCGGCCGATGCCGGAATGCTTCATGCCGCCGAAGGGCGTGCGCAGGTCGCGCAGGAACCACGAGTTGACCCAGACGATGCCGGCCTCGAGGCGCGCCGAGACGCGGTGGGCGCGGGACAGGTTCTCGGTCCACAGCGCCGCGGCCAGGCCGTAGCGGGTGTCGTTGGCCAGCGCCACCACTTCTTCCTCGTCGTCGAAGGGTCGCAGGTGGCAACATGGGCCGAAGATCTCCTCGCGCACCGCCGCGGCGTCATCGGCGAGCCCGGTCCAGATGGTCGGCTCCACCCAGTGACCGCCGGCCAGCGGCGCGGGCAGGTCGGGCACGCCGCCGCCGCTGACCACGGTGGCGCCGTCGTCGCGGGCACGCTGGTAGTAGCCAAGCACCTTGTCGCGGTGCTCGGCACTGATCAGCGGGCCGATGCGGGTGGCCGGGTCGTCCCAGGCCCCGGGGGTCAGCTCGGCGGCACCGCGGGCAAGGGCGTCGACGAAGGCATCGAAGACGGGTCGCTGCACGTACATCCGCTCGGTGCCGAGACAGACCTGGCCGCAGTTGGCGAACACCGAGCGCAACGTCCCTTCCACCGCCTTGTCGAGGTCGGCATCGGCGAAGACGATACCGGGGTTCTTGCCGCCCAGCTCGAAGGACACCTGGGTGATGGATGGCGCGCAGCCGGCCATGATGGCCGAGCCGGTGCGGGTCTCGCCGGTGAAGGTGACGCCGTCGACACCGGGGTGGCTGGTGAGAAACTCGCCCGCCGACCCCGGACCGAAGCCGTGCACCACGTTGAACACCCCGGGCGGCATGCCCACCTCGTTCATCACGCTGCCGAGCAGCGCGGTGGTGTGCGGGGTTTCCTCCGAAGGCTTCACCACCACGGTGTTGCCGCAGGCCAGCGCCGGGCCGACCTTCCAGGTCATCAGCAGCAGGGGCAGGTTCCAGGGGCAGATCACCGCGATCACGCCCTTGGGCCGGCGCAGGGCGTAGTTCAGCGCGCCGCGGCCGTCCGGGGTGTCGAGCATGAAGCTCTCGGTGGGCACGTTCTTGACCAGGTCGGCGAAGATCTTGAAGTTGGCGGCGCCGCGGGGAATGTCGATGTGCGAGGCCAGCGTGGCCGGCTTGCCGGTGTCCAGGCACTCGGCGCGCAGGAACTCGTCGAAGCGCTCGTTGATGCGGTCGGCGACACGGTGCAGCAGCGCCATGCGCTCGGCGGTGGACAGATAGCCCCAGGGACCCGACAGCGCCGCGCGCGCCGCCGCCACCGCCGCGTCCACCTCGCCGCGACCGGCCTCGTGGACGCTGCCGATGACCTCCCCGGTGGCGGGGTTGATGTCGTCGAAACGGCTGCCCGACGACGAGGGCACGTCCTCGCCGTTGATGAAGTGGGTGATCTGGAATGGATGCTTGCTCACGGCTCGGAAAACTCCTGGATGTCCGGCTTGCTGCCGAAGGCGCAGAAGGACGCCACTTCCATGGCGAACTGCCGCGGCCGGTGGCCGGCATCGTCGTCGATGATGGTGCGGTCGGCATTGGAATACTCGTAGACCATGCCGTGCGGGCCCTCGTAGTAAAGGAAGTAGCCGCCGGAGGTGCAGTGCCGTCCGGGGCCGAAGACGATGCGGATGCCGAGCTCCTGGAACAGGTACCAGGCGCGCATGACGTCGTCGAACTCGGCGACCTGGTAGTTGACGTGCTGGATGCCGGGGCCGTCGGTGGGGAACAGCGCCAGCTGGTGGTGGCGGCTGGCCACCCGCAGCAGCGGGCTGGTGCCGATCCAGTCGGAGACCCGGGCATTGAAGTGGCTCGTCCAGAAGGCCTCGTCGCGCGCCGGGTCGGTGGAGTTCAGGCCGATGTGGCCAAGGCGGGTGACCCCCGCATCGCGGGACGGGAAGTAGCGTCGGTTGGCTTCGTAGGGGCGCACCAGCAGCTCCACCCGGTTGCCGCTGGGATCGTGGAACCAGCCGAACTCGTGCACGAAGCGATCGGCGGCCTCCGCGGCGCTGCCGCGACCGGCGGGCACGCCGGCGGCCTGCAGCGCGTCCAGGGCCTGGTCGAGGCCGCGCCAGTCGACCATCTCGAAGCCCACCGCGTGGTCGCTCGGCTGGCCGCGGAAGTAGCACAGGGTATGGTGGCGATGGTCGCTGCGAAAGTAGCGGGCATCGTCGCGCCGCTCGATGCACTGCAGACCGAGGATGCCGGTGGCGAAGTCCTCGGCGTGGTCGAGGTCGTCGCTGCCGAAGCGCACGTAGTGGATGTCGCGCAGGTTGATCACGCGTGCCGCCTCCTGCCGGTTCAGTTGCCCGGCGTTGATTTCATGCGCGCGGCCAGCTCGTCGGCGCCGCGGGCAAGGATGCTGTTGTCGACCCCGGCGGCGACGAAGGTGAAGCCCATGTCGCGGTAGCGCAGGGCGTCGTCGAGTTGTACCGCGAGAATGCCGGCCGGCTTGCCGGCCGCATCGATGCGGGCCAGCGCGTCGGCGATGGCGGCCTGCACCTCGGCCGCGCCGGGCCGGCCGAGATGACCGAGGGAGGCGGCCAGGTCCGAGGGACCGATGAAGACGCCGTCGACGCCGTCCACCGCCGCGATGGCATCGAGGTTGTCGAGGGCGGTGCGCGTTTCCACCTGCACCAGCACGCAGACGTTGTCGTTGGCCGTTGCCAGGTAGTCGCGGTCGCGACCGAAGCCGCTGGCCCGGGTGCTGCCGGCCACGCCGCGTACCCCGGCCGGCGGGTAGCGGCAGGCGGCCACCGCGGCGGCGGCCTGGTCGGCGTCCTGCACGAAGGGCACCAGCACGCTTGGCGCGCCGATGTCCAGCACCCGCTTGAGCAGCACCGGGTCGTTCCAGGCCGGCCGCACCACCGCCTGCGCGGTGCCGCCGGCGGCGGCCTGCAGCAGCGGCAGCAGCATGGCCACCTCCACCGGCGCATGCTCGGTGTCGAACAGGATCCAGTCGAAGCCGGCGCCGGCGATGATCTCCGCGCCCACCGGGCTGCACAGGCTGCTCCACAGCCCGACCTGCACCTGGCGGTTCGCGATGGCCTGCTGGAAGGGGTTGGCGGCCATGGTCTCAGCGAAACTGCACGGCGACGCCGCCGAGGGGACCGAAGTCGGCGTGCAGGGTGTCACCGGGTTCGGCCCATACCGGCCGGGTGAAGGAACCGGACAGGAGCAGGTGACCGGGCTCGAGGGTGACGCCGAAGGCGCCGAGCTTGTTGGCCAGCCAGGCCACCGCCATGGCCGGGTGACCGAGCACGCCGGCGGCAAGCCCGGTCTCCTCGATGGCGGCGTTGCGGTAGAACACCGCGCCCACCCAGCGCAGGTCGACCTCGTCCGGGCGCACCGGGCGGCCACCCATGACCAGTCCGGCGGCGGCGCCGTTGTCGGCCACGGTATCGAAGATCTTGCGCGGGTTCTGCACCCGCGCATCGATGATCTCGATGGAAGGCACCACGTACTCGGTGGCGCGCATCACGTCCACCAGGCCGATGCCCGGTCCGCGCAGCGGCGACTTCAGCACGAAGGTCAGTTCCGGCTCCACCCGCGGCACGCAGTAGTCGGCGTGGCGCACCACCGCGCCGTCGTCGAGCAGCATGTCGTCGAAGACGTGGCCGTAGTCCGGCTCGTCGATCTGCGAGGAGGCCTGCATGGCCCGGGAGGTCAGGCCGATCTTGTGCCCCACCAGCCTGGCACCCTCGGCCCGGCGCAGGTCGGCGACGGCGCCGGAGATGGCATAGGCATCCTCGATGGTGATGGCCGGCCAGGTGGTGGACAGCTGGGTGCAGGGGGTGCGGCTTGTGCGCGCCTCGACCAGGGCCTCGACGGCCTGCGCGCGTTCGGATTCGGTCAGCATCGGCTCGGTGTACCGGGTTGGATGCGCGGCAACGCCCGTGGACGGGGCGGCGGCGCCTTCATGGTGCGCTTCACAATAGACCCAAAGGGCGTCAAAATAAAATCATATTTGCGCGCATTTTTGCACGAAAAACTGATACCTGCCCGTACGGGCAGCGGTACCGACACCCCGTGAGCCGGATCGACGTCAACCATCTCAACGCCCGGCTGAAGCTGCGCCAGCTGGTCGCCTTCCACGCCGTCTACGAGGCCGGCTCGCTGGTCAAGGCGGCCAACCGGCTGAACGTCACCCAGCCGGCGTTGACCCGCACCATCCGCGAACTGGAACAGGTATTCGGCAACCCGCTGTTCGTGCGCGGTAACCGCGGACTCGCACCGACCCTGTTCGGCGAGGCGCTGGCCGCTCGCGTGGCCAGCATCCTCGCCGAGATGCGCTACACCGCCGACGAGCTCAACGCGCTCAGCCATGCCGACGCCGGCCACGTGGTGGTCGGCACCATCGTCTCCGCCTCGGCCTACCTGCTGCCCGCCGCCATCGCCGCCATCAAGGCCACCTCGCCGGCCATCGTGGTCAGCGTGCGCGAGGCCACCAACGACATCCTCATCCCGGCGCTGGCCAATGGCGAGATCGACATGGTGATCTGGCGCATCCCGGCCGAGCCGCTGGCCGACATCCGTCACCACGTGCTCTACCACGACGAACTGGCGGTGGTGGTGTCGCCGGGCCACCCGCTGGCCCGCCGGCGCAGCGTCTCGCTGGCCGCCACCATCGACTACCCGTGGATCGTGCCGGTGGCCGAGTCGCCGGTGCGCCAGGTGCTCAACCAGTGCTTCCACGAGGCGAAGCTGGCGCCGCCGGCGAACATCGTCGAGTCGCTGTCCATCCTGACCAACATCTCGCTGCTCGGCCGCATGGACGCGGTGGCCATGCTGCCGCGCACCGCCGCCGAGCGCTTCGCCGGCGAAGGGACGTTGACCATCCTGCCGATCCGCGGCCTCGCCTCCTTCGGCGATGTCGGCATCTCCACCTGGGCCGGCCGCGAACTGCCGCCGGCGGCCAGGCGCTTCTACCAGTGCCTGCTGGAGGTCATGGGGTAGCGGGCGCGGAGCAGTCAGCTATAACGATACTGCTCGATTCCGCGCGCAAATATGATTTTATCTTTGCCCGCGCCAGGGGTATGTTGATCCCGTATCCACCGACGCGAGGGATGTTGCACCCGTGACCGCGAACAGCGCCGTGATTCCCGGCAAGGCCACGCCGCGTGGCCGCTACCCGCACTTCCGCCGCGCGGGGGACTTCATCTACGTCTCCGGCACCAGCGCCCGGCGGGCCGACAACAGCATCGCCGGCGCCAGCGCCGACGACCTGGGCACGGTGTCGCTGGACATCCGCGCCCAGACCCGGGCGGTGATCGAGAACATCGCCGACATCCTCGCCGAGGCCGGCGCCGGGCTCGGTGACGTGGTGGAAATCGGCACCTTCCTGGTCAGCATGAACGACTTCGCCGGCTACAACGAGGTCTACGGGACGTTCTTCGACGCCAGCGGCCCGGCCCGCACCACGGTGGCGGTGCACCAGTTGCCGCATCCGCACCTGCTGATCGAGATCAAGGCGGTGGCCTACCGGCCCGTCGCACCGGAGTAACCTGCCCATGCAACTGCACCAGCGCCTTCGCGCCTTCGACTTCAACCGCTGGATCGACGAGCACCGCGAGTTTCTCAAGCCGCCGGTCTCCAACCACCACCTGTTCGACGAGAAGACGCAGATGGTGGTGATGGTGATCGGCGGGCCGAACCAGCGCACCGACTTCCACGACGACCCCTGCGAGGAGTTTTTCTTCCAGGTGCGCGGCGACATGGTGCTGAAGGTGCACGAGGACGGGCAGACCTACGACGTGCCCATTCGCGAGGGCGAGGTGTTCTTCCTGCCGCCCCACGTGCGCCACTCGCCGCAGCGGCCGGTGCCCGGCTCGGTGGGGCTGGTGGTGGAAGGCGCGCGGCGGGACGGCGATCTCGACGGCTTCGAATGGTACTGCTTTGAATGCGGAAACCGCGTGCACCGGGTGGAGCTGGCCATCGCCGACATCGTCAAGGACCTGCCGCCGTTGTTCAACGGCTTCTTCGAGAACACCGCGCACCGCACCTGCGACCACTGCGGCGCGCTGCATCCGGGCAAGACGCCGCCGACCGGCTGGGTGACACTGCCATGAGCCGCAACCACGACCGGAGGACCCGCGCATGAGCCTGGTGGTGGACATGCATACCCACTTCTACCCGCGCATCGACCGCGAGCAGGCACGTCGCTACCACCCGGACAACGGTCCGTGGCTGAAGGTGATCGACGACGAGAAGGGCATGCTGATGCGTGGCGAGGAAGCCTTCCGCCCGGTGTACAGCGCCTGCTGGTCGCCGCAGCGGCGCATCGAGGAAATGGACCGCGACCAGGTCGACGTGCAGATCATGTGCGCCACGCCGCTGTTGTTCGGCTACCTGCACGAGGGCCGCGCCACCTATGACTGGGCGCGGCAGATCAACGACATGGCGCTGGCCTTGTGCGCCCATGACCCGGCGCGGCTGAAGGCACTGTGCCAGGTGCCGCTGCAGGACACCGAGCTGGCCTGCGAGGAAGCCAGCCGGGCCATGGCCTGCGGTCATGTCGGCGTGCAGATCGGCAACCACGTCGGCGACCGCAATCTCGACGACGACGGCATCGTCACCTTCCTCGCCCACTGCGCCGAGAACGACATCCCGGTGCTGGTGCATCCCTGGGACATGATGGCCCGCGAACGCATGCCGCGCTACATGCTGCAATGGCTGGTGGGCATGCCCGCGGAAACCCACCTCGGCATGCTTTCGCTGATCCTGTCCGGCGCCCTGGAACGCATCCCCGAATCCCTGCGCATCTGCTTCGCCCACGGCGGCGGCAACTTCGCCTTCCAGCTCGGCCGGGTAGACAATGCCTGGCACTGCCGCGACATCGTGCGCGAGCACTGCCCGAATCCGCCGTCCACCTACGTGCGCCGCTTCCACGTCGACTCGGCGGTGTTCAGCGAAGCCTCGCTGGCGCTGCTGGTGGAGGTGATGGGCGACGAGCACGTGCTGCTCGGCTCCGACTACCCCTTCCCCCTCGGTGAACAGCGGGTGGGAGAACTGGTGCGCCACCACGGCGGCCTTGGGCCGCTGTCGAAGCGACGCATCCTGGGCGACAATGCGAAGGCGTTCTTCCGCCTGCAGGAGAACGCCGCGTAGAACACAAGGTCACTTCACAACGGGCGCCCACGCCCGGACATTCCCGCAACCCGCATTGACCAAGACCATGCACTTGAGGAGCAGACAACGATGAAAACCAAGTCTCTTGCCATTCGCCTGGGAATCGCCGCCGCCCTGGTCGCCGGCAGCGCGGCCCATGCCGCCGACGAGGTGGTGCTGAAGCTGCACCACTTCCTGCCCGCCGGACACCAGAACCAGACCACGGTAATCGAGCCGTGGGCGGAGAAGCTGGCAGCAGAGTCCAATGGCCGGCTGAAGATCGAGATCTACCCGCAGATGCAGCTAGGCGGCAAGCCGCCGCAGTTGCTCGACCAGGTCCGCGACGGCCTCGCCGACATTGTCTGGGTGCTGCCCGGCTACACCGCCGGCCGCTTCCCGAAGATCGCGGTGTTCGAACTGCCGTTCATGGTCTCCACCGCCGAGGCCACCTCGCAGGCGGTGCAGGCCTTCTACGAGGAACATGCCCGCGACGAGTGGTCCGACTACCACGTGCTGTGGTTCCACACCCATGCCCGTGGCCTGCTGCATACCCGCGAGAAGCCGATCCAGAGCATGGACGACTTCAACGGCCTGAAGATGCGTGCCGCCAACCGCTACGTCGGCGAAGCCCTGCAGGCCATGGGTGCCTCGCCGGTGTTCATGCCGGTGCCGGCGCTGCCGGAGGCGCTGTCCAAGGGCGTGGTCGACGGCGCCGCCATCCCGTGGGAGATCGTGCCGCCGCTGAAGGTGCAGGAACTGGCCCCGAACCACTCGGAGATTCCCGGCGACCGCGGCCTGTTCACCTCGGTGTTCGTGTTCGCCATGAACAAGGACCGCTACGAGAGCCTGCCCGACGACCTGAAGGAGATCCTCGATCGCCATTCCGGCATCGAGATGTCGAAGATGACCGGACACCAGTGGGACCTGGCCGAGGTGCCCGGCAAGCAGCCGGCGCTGGATCGCGGCAACACCATCGTCGACTTCGATGCCGAGGTGGTCGACGAGATGCGCGCCGCCACCACCGTGGTCACCGACGACTGGGTGAAGTCCATGGGCGATGGCGGACAGGACCTGTATGATGTCGCCAACTCCCTTCTTGAACAGTACAGCCAGTAGGAACCGACAACGACATGGATCTTGACCTTACCGGGCGCCGCGCACTGGTGTGCGGCGCCAGCCAGGGCATCGGCCAGGCCTGCGCGGTGGAGCTCGCCGCGCTGGGCTGCGGCGTGACCCTGGTGGCACGCAACCGCGAGCGGCTCGAGCAGACCCTGGCATCGCTGGCCACGCACGGCGATGCACGGCACCACCTGCTGGTCGCCGATTTTTCCGAGCCCGCCGCGGTGCGTGCACTGGTCGAGCAGCACGTCGAGGAGACCGGGCCCATCGAGGTACTGGTCAACAACAGTGGCGGCCCCGCGCCGGGGCCGGCACTGTCCGCCGACCCGGCCGACTACGTGGCGGCCATGAACCGTCACCTGGTGACCTTCCAGCACCTGGTGCAGGTGCTGGTGCCGGGCATGAAGGCGGCCGGCTACGGCCGCGTGCTGAACGTGATCTCCACCTCGGTGAAACAGCCCATCCCCGGCCTCGGGGTATCGAACACGGTGCGCGGCGCGGTGGCCAACTGGGCCAAGACCCTGGCCGGTGAAGTCGGCCCCTTCGGCATCACCGTGAACAACGTCCTGCCCGGTGCCACCGAGACCAACCGCCTGAAGACGGTGATGAAGATGCGCGCGGAAAAACTCGGCGTCAGCGTCGACCAGGTCGCCGAGGGCGATCGCCAGGGCATCGCCCTGCGCCGCTTCGCGCAGCCGTCGGAATTTGCCGCGGTGCTGGCCTTCCTGGCCTCGCCGGCGGGCGGCTACGTCACCGGCATCAACCTGCCGGTGGACGGCGGCCGCACGCTGTCGCTGTGACAGCAGCGACGGATGTCAGCGGCCGCCTGGCCGGTCGACGCGCACTGGTCACCGCGCCGGACCGCTTCATGGGCCCGGCCGTCATCGAGCTGTTTGCCGAGGCCGGCGCCGAGGTGATTGCCGGCCACGGCGACGTGCGCGACCCGGGCCATGCCGAATCCCTGCACGCGGCCCACGGCGAGGTCGACATCCTCGTCGCCAACCTCGCCGCCAGCAACCCGAAGACCGCCGCCGCGGAAACCGGCGACGACGACTTCCAGGCCATGTTCCAGGACATGGTCTTCCCGCTGCAGCGCCTGGTGCGCACCTTCGTCCCGGCCATGATCGCCCGCCGTCGCGGCAAGATCGTGGTCATGGGCAGTGCCTCGGCGCTGCGCGGCATGCCCAACTGGTCGGCCTACAGCGCGGCGCGCGGGGCGCAGGTTTCCTACGTCCGCGCGCTGGGCATCGAGCTGGCACCGCACAACGTGCAGTGCAACGTCATTGCCCAGTCCTTCGTCGACAACCCGGACTACTTTCCACCCGAGTACAAGGCCAGCGAGGAGTTCCGCCGCCGCATCGCCGCGGTGCCCGTGGGCCGCACCGCCACGGGGCGCGAAAGCGCACTGGCGGCGCTGTTCCTGGCCTCGGCGGAATCGGACTTCTTCGTCGGCCAGGTGTTCCCCTTCAGCGGCGGCTGGACGTCATGAACGACCGCCTCGACACGCCGCTCGTCCGGGTACGGGCCGGGGAGGTCGAGCTGGCCTGCCTGGACGCGGGCAGCGGCCCGCCCCTCGTGTTCATCCACGGCTGGCCGCAGCACAGCTACTGCTGGCGGCGGCTCGGCGCCCACCTGGTGGACGAGTACCGGGTCATTGCCCCGGACCTGCGCGGCTTCGGCGACTCGCCGGTGGTGGATGCAGGTTTCGAGAAGAAGACCCTGGCCGCCGACGTCGCCGCCCTGGTCGATGCCCTCGACCTCGGCCCCTGCGTGCTGGTGGGCCACGACTGGGGGGCGCCCGTCGCCTATCGCGTGGCGCTGGACTTCCCGCACAAGGTGCGCGGCCTGGTCATCCTGAACGGCCGCATGCCGCTGGTCGCCAGCCACACCTCGCTGATCTACGAGCCCAGCCTGTCGGCGGAGCGCTGGTACTTTCATTTCAACCGCCTGCCCGGGCTGCCGGAAACCTTGATCGGCGCCGCCATGCGCGACTTCTTCGACTTCATGCTGCGCCACTGGTCGGCTGGCGAGGCGGTCTTCGACGACGCCGATCTCGACGAGATCGTGCGCGTGAATGCCCGTCCCGGCGGGCTCGCCGCCGGTCTCGGCCTGTACCGCACGGCGCTGGAGCGCGACGTCGTCGACTGGAACGAGCATGCCGGCGCCACCATCGACCTGCCCAACCTGGTGCTGTGGGGCGAACGCGACCCGGTGCTGCCGCCGATCTACCTCGACGGCCTGCAGGCAGTGACCCCGGACCTGGTCATCCATCGCCATCCCGCCGCCGCCCACTTCATCGCCGAGCAGGACAGCGCCTGGTGCGCCGGGCACATCCGCGCATTCCTGCGCCACCGCTTCGGCTGAACCGCTAGCGGCGGCGCAGTCGCCGCGCCTCCCTGCCCTGCTCGCGACCGGCCAGTTTCACCAGGCGCTGGAAGGTCGGGCAGTCGTGGTGACTGGGCGCCGGACAGTTCGCGGCATGACGCAGTCCGTCGCGCACCGCGGTCAGCGAGCGGATGCTGCGCTCGATCTCCTCGGCACGCGCCGCCAGTTGCGCGCGGTCCAGCCGGTAGCGACCGCCGGGGGCGAACATGGCGGCGATTTCCTTCAGCGTGAACCCGGCCCGCCGGCCGAGGGCAATGAAGTCGAGCTGTTCCAGCACCCGCGGATCGAACTGGCGCCGCAGGCCGCGACGCCCGGCCGGCCGCAGCAGGCCGATCTCCTCGTAGTAGCGCAGGGTCGACGGCGGCAGGCCGGCCTTCTCGGCCACCTCGCCGATGTCGAGCAGGACGGGTTTCTTCACCGGGTCTTGACCTCAAGGGAACTTGAAGTCGTATGCTAGCGCCCCATCGTCAACCGCAGCAACGGGGAACCATTCCATGCAGGCAGCATTCTGGCATCGCAAGTGGCAGGACAACGAGATCGGCTTCCACGAGGCAGCGCCCAACGGCCTGTTGGTGGAACACCTCGAACGGCTCGCCGCGCCCGGCGCGCGACTGTTCCTGCCGCTGTGCGGCAAGACCCGCGACATCGGCTACCTGCTCGGCCGCGGCATGCAGGTGGTTGGCGCCGAACTCAGCGAACTGGCCGTCGCGCAGCTGTTCGACGACCTTGGCATGGTGCCCGAGCGCATCGACACCGACGCCGGGTACAGCCTGCGCGGCGACGGTGTCGAGATCTTCGTCGGCGACTTCTTCGCGCTGCAGCCGGCGCAGCTTGGCGCGGTGGACGCGGTCTACGACCGCGCCGCGCTGGTCGCCATGCCCGGCGCCATGCGCGGGCGCTACGCCGAGCAGCTCAGCCGCCTCGCCGACGACGCCGCGCAGCTGCTGATCGCCTTCGAGTACGACCAGGCACGCATGGACGGCCCGCCGTTCTCGGTGGACGCCGCCGAGGTGGCGCGGCTCTACGGCCAGCGCTACCGCCACACCGTGCTCGCACGGCAGCCGGTGGAAGGCCGCCTGAAGGCGCGCTGCGACGCCATCGAGACCGCCTGGCTGCTGACGCCGCGTCCGGCGCCCGCCTGAGCCGAGGTCGGCACGAGTCGCCTCCGGTACAATCGACGCACCCTCACCCGGCGAACCGACGCCGCGACGTGGACACGGCATGCCCATGGAAACCGTCATTGCACCGCTTGCCCAGCAACTGGTCCTGCCCGGCCGCGAACAACGCATGGAAGGCCTGGCCTGGTCGGCCTGCGGCCACTGGCTGGCGGTGGCGACCTCCGACACCGACCACGTGCACTGCTACCACCGCGCCAGCGTCGACGCGCCCTTCCCCGCGTCCCCCGCCTGCAGCCTGGCCGGGGACGCGCTGCGCTACCCGCATGACGTCGCCTTCTCGCCGCACCCGCAGCGGCCGCTGCTGGCGGTGGCCCAGCGCACCGATTCGCTGCTGCTCTACCGCCTGGAAGGCAACCGCTTCGGCCCGCGGCCGGCGGCCATCATCGGCGGCGACCAGGCCCTGCTGCACTACTCCGACGCACTCGCCTTCCTGCCGCCGCTGGCCGCACAGGTGGCGGTGGCCAACCTGCGCCAGGACACGGTGACCTTCTACCGGGTCCGCGACACCGACGACGGCGTGGAAGCGGTCAACCGGCCGACCGCGGTGTTCCACCACCCGTTGATCCGCGAGCCGGACGGCATTGCCTTCACCGCCGACGGGCGTTTCATGGCGCTGGCCAACCACGGCGACCACAGCGTGGTGCTGTTCCGGCGCGAGCCCGGCGCCGCGGCCGGCGCGTTCGATGCCGAGCCGGCGATGGTGATCCGCGACCCCTACCTGCTCTACCCGCACTCGGTGGCCTTCACCGCCGGCGATCACCTGCTGGTGACCAATGCCGGCTCCAACCATGTCGGTCTCTACCGTCGCCAGCCAGGCGACAGGGGCGCACGCTGGTCGCGTCGCGCCGACGCGCGCTACCCGGTCACCAGCGCGGACGTCTTCGCCCGCGCCAACTGCGACAACAAGATGGAGGGCGGTCCCAAGGGCGTGGCCACCTGGCGGGACTGCGTCGCGGTGTGCTCACCACAGGTGGGGACGAAGATCCTGCGGCCGGCCACGGCCGACGGCGCGCCCGGCGGGTGGTTCGACTGGCGCGACGAGGAGGTTCCGTGCCGCAGCGACACGTGGAGCAACGACCAGGGGGCGCTGGTGCACGGCCGACGGCGCCATGCCCTGCGGCTCAACGCCGCCGCCGAGGCGGTGCTGGGGCTGTGCCGTGGCGCTGCCAGCGTCGGCGAGATCATCCGTGCGCTGGCCGCCGCCTTCCCGGGCCAGCCGGACATCGCCGACCAGGTCCGCGAGGCACTGGGGCTGCTGGAACGTCACGACGTGATCCGCTCGCGGCGGACCACGAAGGAGACCGCCTAGACCACCAGGGTCGGGCAGTGCGACAGGCTGGTGACCTTGTGCGAGACGCTGCCGAGCAGGTAGCCCTCGACATCGCCCAGGCCACGGCTGCCGAGCACGATCAGGCTGGCGTTCTTGTCCTGGGCAAAGTTGACGATGGTGCGCGCCGGCGGGCCGCTCTTGACGAAGGCACGCACGCTCGGCGAACCGCATTCCCTGGCCCGCTGCTTGGCCGCCTCGGCGACGCTGGTGGCGTACTCGCGCATGGAGTCGTCGAGGTTCTCCGGGCTTTCCGGGCGCACCATGGACATGGATGCTTCGAGCAGGCTGTAGTGGCGATAGACGCACAGGAGCAGCAACTCGGCGTCGCACTTCTTCTGCAGTTCCACCGCCAGTTCCACCGCCGACAGGGCGCGATCGGAGCCATCCACCGGCACCAGTATTCGATCAAACATGTTGTTCTCCTCCGTGGTTCACCGCGCTAGCGGAACGCCAGGTCGCGCAGGAACAGGGCGATCTGCGGAAAGATGATCAGAAGGGCCGCGGACAGCAGCAGCATCAGCACGAACGGCGGCGTGCCGCGGACCACGTCGAGGTAGGGTCGCTTGAACACCGCGATGGCGGTGAAGATGTCGCAGCCGAACGGTGGCGTGGCCGAGCCGATGGCCACCTGCAGCGTGATGATGGTGCCCACCAGCACCGGGTCCAGGCCCACCGACTGCACCACCGGGGCGAAGATCGGCACCAGCACCAGGATGACCACGATGGGATCGACGAACATGCAGCCGATGAAGAAGGCGATGGAGATCACGATCAGCACCCCGGTCGGTCCCATCTCGGTGATGCCCACCGCGCCGAGCATGGCCTGGGGAATCTGCGCGAAGGAGATGACCCAGGAAAAGGCGGCACCGGCGCCGACCAGGATGAACACCACCGCGGTGATCAGCCCGGTGGACTTGGCAATGGTGTAGATGTCGGTGAGCTTCAGTTCGCGAAACACGATGAACTCCAGGATCACCGCGTAGAGCACGCAGGCGGCGGCCGCCTCGGTGGGGCTGAAGATGCCGCCGTAGATGCCGCCGACGATGATCACCGGGAAGCCCAGCGGCCAGATCGCGTCGCGCACCGCGCGCATGCGTTCGCCCCAGGACGCCTTCGGCTCGGTCGGCACCTTCATCACCGTGGCATAGATCATGCTGTAGGTGGCAAAGAACACCAGGATCATCAGGCCCGGCCCGACGCCGGCAATGAACAGCTCGGCGATGGAGGTGTTGGAAACCACGCCGTAGATGATCATGCCGATGCTGGGCGGAATGAGAAAGGCAATGTCGCTGGAGTTGACGATCAGCGCCAGCACGAAGGAGTCCTTGTAGCCGGCCTTGAGCATGCGTGGACGCAGCGGCGAACCCACCGCCACCACCGTGGCCTGGGTGGAGCCGGACACCGCACCGAACAGGGTACAGGCAGTGGCGGTGCTCACCGCCAGGCCGCCACGCACGTGGCCGATGAACTTCATTACCATGTCGATCAGCCGGTTGGCCGACTGGCCACGGGTCATGATGTCCGCGGCAAGGATGAACATCGGCACGGCGATCAGCGAGGCCGGGCGGATGCCGGCCATGAACTGCTGCACCATGAAGTCCATCTTGTCGATGCCGCCGAAACTCTCGTAGAAGCCGATGAAGGCCGCCACGATCAGCGGGATCATCATCGGGAAGCCGAGCAGCAGGAGGACGATCATGGTGATCATCATTACGGTTGCCATGGTCTTTGTCCTCTTCGGTCAGATTTCGACTTCGGTTTCGTCATACCCTTCGAGCACGTTGGTCGAAAGGTAGATGTCTTTCTCGATCAGGTTCTTGTAGGCGGTCAGCGCATACTGCGTGCCGGTGACGAAGAAGCCGACCGGGGCCCAGACGAAGATCCACCACACCGGGATCTGCAGGGCCGGCAGCACGCGGCCGCTGGTCTGCACCTTGCCGATGTACTTCACCGAGAAGTAGCACAGCGCGAACATGGCCAGCGAGGTCACCACGGCGATGAAGATCATCAACACCTTGCGCATGCCCGTGGGCAGGGCATCGAAGATCGCCGACATGCGGATGTGCCGCCCGTGCCGCGCGGCGAAGCCGACCCCGGCGAAGGTGATCAGGATGATGATGATGCGGTTCAGCTCCTCGGTGAAGAAGATGCTGTGCTGGAACACGTAGCGGCCGACCACGTTGGCCACCGTGTTCACCGCCATCAGCAGTACGCCGGCGGCGAGCAGGAAGGACTCCAGCCGGCTGATCAACGAATCGACCACGCCGAGAATGCCGGGCAGGCTGGAGTCGTGTTCGCCGCGCTGGCTGTTGTTCGGGTTGTTCATGAGCCAGGTCCTCCGCCCTCGTGCCGAAGGCGCGGTTGTCCAACGAAAAACGGGAGACGGGCCCTTCGCCCGTCTCCCGCTGGGGTGACGTCTACCGTCTCACCGGCCAGGGACATGCGATGCGCGGGCATGTCCGCCGGGTCCTGCCATCAACCGGCCGCTGTGGCTTCCAGGTCCTTCTTCATCTGTTCAAGGATGGCCTTGCCGGAATCGCCGGTCATCTCGATGAACTTGGCCTCGACGTCCTTGGCCGCTTCCTTGAAGCAGGCGCGCTGCTCCTCGCTCAACACGGTCACGGTCATCTCCGGCTTGGCGTCCTTGATCTTCTGCAGTTCCTGTTCGGCCAGGCCCTGCTGGTAGTCGATGATGTGGTCGAAGGCCACGGTGGCGGCATTCTCGACCAGTTCCTTCTCCTCGTCGCTCAGGCCGTCATAGAACTCCTTGTTGGCCATCACCGCGGTGGTGAAGTTGTTGTGACCGGCATAGGTGATGTGGTCGGTCACCTCGTAGATCTTGGTCGAGTAGAGGAAGAAGGTCGGATTCTCCTGCCCCTGGATGATGTTGGTCTGCAGGCCGCCGTAGACCTCGCCCCAGGGCAGCGGTGTCGGCGTGGCGCCGAAGGCCTTGTAGGATTCCACCAGCAGCGGGTTGGTCATGACGCGGAACTTGACCTCGTTCAGGTCCTCGCAGGTGGTCACCGGGTCCTTGGTGGTCATCGCCACCTCGCCCTCGGGGAACATCTTCAGCAACTCGAGGCCCTGGTTGGCGTAGAGCGATTCGAAATCCTCGTTGATGGCCTTGCTTTCCCGGAAGAAGCGGCCGAGATGGTCCTGGTCGGTGGGCAGCAGGTAGGGCACGAAGAACACCTGAGCCTCGGGAATCAGCGAACCGGTAAAGCCCGGCGACTGGTCGACGAACTGCAGGATGCCGGCCTGGGCCTGTTCCATGATGTCGGCCGATTCGCCCAGCGTGCCGTAGGGAAACAGCTGCACGGTGTGGTCCGAGTTGGCCTCGATCTCCTCCTTGAACTTCTGCGCATAGATGCCCTGCACCTCGGTGAGGGCCTCCTCGAAGGCGTACTTCCAACTCGCGGCCTGCGCGCTGCCGGCCACGGCCACGCCGACCACGGTGGACAGCGCGACGGATACAACGGATTTCTTCATGTCCAAGCTCCTCGTCATTTGCATGCGTTCTGGTTTGATCCCATGGCACGCGACCCTGCCTGCACGGGCAATGCCCTGCCGATCACGATGCCGATGCCTCATGGGTGGCAACGCGGGAAGGCTAACGTGACTGTTGCGCAGGAATCCACAAAGGCGCCGGAAAAGAAAAAGAACGTCTTTTTTTGTCTTTTGCGAGAAAAAAAACCACCATGACAACGCCGCTGCGCGGTGTATTTTCCTTCTCCGGACCTGCCGCGTTGCACCCGGCGCAACTTGACACGGTCACCATCCGCGGCCGCAAATACCCGCTACACGATCCGTCCGACCCGGCACCCTGGGACCGCCAACGATGACCCGTCACCTTCACGAGATCGCGCTTTCCTGCCGCTGCGGCAACCTCGCCGGCCGCCTCGACCTGCCCTCCGGCAAGTTCCTGCACCTTGCCTGCTACTGCCGCGACTGCCAGGCATTCGCCAGGCATCTCGATGCCGACCCGCCGTTGCTGGATGAACACGGCGGCACCACCGTGGTCGCCACCTCGTGGGCCAACCTGCGCATCGAGCGCGGCATCGACCACCTCGGCGGCGTGCGTCTCACCGAGAACGGCATCGCGCGCTGGTTCAGCCGTTGCTGCCATACCCCGGTGGGCAACACGCTGGCGGCGCCGCGCCTGCCCTACGTCGGCATTCCCACCGCCTTCATCGCCGATGCACCGACGGCGATCGGCGAGGTGCGCTGGCGGCTGCGCGGACATGCCGCCATCGGCACGCCGCCCGCGGGCACGCACGACGGCGTGCCGCTGGTCTTTCTTGCCCGTGTTGCCGCCATCATGCTGCCGGCCTGGCTGGGCGGCGACAATGCCCGTTCGCCCTTCTTCCGGGCCGACGGCCAGCCGCGGGCGAAGCTGTCCGTGCTTGCGCCGCGGAGCGGCCAGCCGGGGCCTCGTGCATGATGCCCTGCCGCGAAGTGCTGCGCCTGCTGCAGACGGCCTATCCCTGCGCCGGCTTCGACGAGCCCTGCGCGACGCTGGCCTGGGCACCCGGCCAGGGCGAGGTGCCGCGGGGCTTCTGCGGCGCCACCGGCACCCCGGGAGACGTGCGCCTGGTGCTGGTGATGGGCGAGGCGGATGCCGCCCCGGCGCCGCGATTCACCGAGGCGGCCGCGCCGCGCGAGATCATCGCCGCCATCTGTCGCGACACCTGGCTGGCCCTGTCCGAGGGACGCGACAGCCAGCACCGCAACCTGCGACACCTGCTGCGCGGCTGCTTTCCCGGCCTCGACCTGCCCGGCATCCTGCGCCATGCCTGGATCACCCGCGCGGTGCTGTGCGCACCGGGGTCCCTGGCGGAGATCCCGCCGGCCGCCGCGCGACACTGCCGCCAACGCTACCTCGATCGCCAGCTGGCGCTGTTTTCCGGGGCTACGGTGATGGCCCTCGGGCAGTCGGCGGCACGGCGCCTCGACCACCTGCCCGGCGTGGTGAACCTGGCCCACCCGGCGCCGCCGGAGGGCAGCCAGCGGCATGCCCGGGAAGGCTGGAACCGGGCCGCGGCCCAGTTCGCCGGGGCCTTCGGCGCCGGTCCGGCAAGTTGACAGCGCGCGGTGGCGCGGGGGAGAATTTCGCAAACTAGTTAGATATCTAAGTTAATCGTCCCGGGCATGGCCGGGGACCACCACGGGAGAAGACGGTGTACAGCGTCGATGGAACCTTCCTCGGCCGCGGGCTCGCCACGCGCGAACCGCTGCCCACCACGCGTATCGAGAATGCCTTCGCGGCCTACGACGTGTTCTGCCGCGTGTTCGCCATGCGGCCGGACGACAAGGTACTGATCCTCGCCGACAAGAAGCTCGATCCGCGGGTGATCGCGGCCCTGCTCGGCCTGGCCAAGGCCCGCGGCGTCCGCGAGCCGCTGGTGCTGACCGCGCATACCACGCAGATCTCCGAGATGCCCGAGTGGGCCAAGCCCCATGTCGAGGCGGCCACCTTCGTGGTCTCCACCTGGTTCTGCTCGGTGATCGACCCCTTTGCCATCCGCATGCGCCGCGAGCGCGGCCAGCGCTGGGTCAAGATCACCTACTTCCGCGACTTCGACCTGCTGGAAACCGAGCAGGCCCGCTTTCCGCCGGAACTGCTCGGCGAGATCATCCGCGGCACCGCCCGCCAGTACCCGCGCGGGACCGATTTCAAGATGCACTTCGCCGACCCCCGCGGCACCGACCTCGACATCGACGTCAATGCCGAGATGGTGGACAACCTGCTCGACACCACGCGCTGGAAGGGCGAGATGATCGCCGACAGCCCGGGCTGCTACGTGCACTACCTGCCCTGCCACGGGCCCAACGTCTACGACCGCACCATGGTGCGCAACGACGACACGGTGATCGTGCCGATCAACGGCAAGCTCTACCCGCAGTGGGCGGTGGGCTTCGACCGCCCCTTCGAGGAGACCATCGAGGTGGTGTTCAAGGATGACCGCATCACCGAGGTCAACGGCGTCGGCGCCGACGCCGAGATCCTGCGCGAGATGCTGGTGGACGGCGTGCTGATCGAGCTCGGCTGCGGCTTCAACCCGAAGGCGCCGCGCTACGAGGTCTACCCGGCCGGTTCCAATTCCCCGGGGGTGCTGCACTTCGGCATCGACCTGGCCAGGCCAAGCAACTACATCCGCCGCAAGATGCCGGACTGGGAAGAACCGCCCATCCACATGGACCTGATCCTGTTCGACGCCACCGTCACCGCCGGCGAGCGCACCCTCATCGACGGCGGCTACCTGACCGCCCTCGACGATCCGGCGGTGCGCGAGTTCGCCCGTCGCTACGGCGACGACGTCGACCTGCTGGAGAACTGGCCGGACTGACGGCAGCCCCGGCCGCGGGCCGAGCCACCCGCACCACGACGACAACCCATGCATCACACCACGAGGAATCCCACGATGAAACGACTGTCCACGGCGCTGCTGGCCGGCGTCCTGCTCACCTACGGTGCCTGCGCCACCGCGCAGACCGTGATCCGCTTCGCCGAGTTCGGCCCCAACCGCGGTGCCCGCGCAGTGGCCCTGCAATGGTGGGCAGACGAGATCGCCAGCCGTTCGGGCGGCAACCTGGAAGTGGAATTCCACTGGGGCAAGGCGCTGCTCGACACCAAGGCAGTGCTCGGCGGCATCGCCGACGGTGTCGCCGACGCCGGCTCGGTGATCGGCTTCTTCACGCCCAAGGAACTGCGCGGCTACAACATCGGCGACCTGCCGGTGGAGAACTCCGACGAGTGGGTGGGCATGCGCGCACTGTATGACTTCACCAACGACAATGCCGACATGCAGGCCGAGCTCGATGCCGCCGGCGTGGTCTACATGACCAACTACACCACCGGGCCGATCCAGCTCATCTGCAAGTCCGCCAAGTCCGGCGTCGACGACCTCGCCGGGGTCAAGGTGCGTGCCTCCGGCCCCTATGGCAAGGCCCTCGCCGCCCTCGGCGCGGACGTGCAGCGCATGGGCCAGGGCGAGGTCTACCAGGCGCTGGACAGCGGCCTGATCGAGTGCAACCAGAACTACTACTACTCGATCAAGGCCTACAAGCAGTACGAGGTCGCCGACCACGTGGTCGAACTGGACTGGGGCCAGAACATGTCCTTCGGCATCTTCATGAACGCCGCCACCTGGTCCTCGCTGTCCGAGGCCGACCAGGCGGTGATCCGCGAGGTCAACAGCGACTTCATCGACCACATGGCCAGGGTCATGATCGAGGACATGGCCAAGGACAAGGCGGAGATGACCGCCGGCATCGATGGCCACACCATCACCGTGGGCACCTTCAGCGAGGCCGACCGCGAGAAGCTGCTGGCCGCCGGCCGCGCCGAGGTCGACGCCTGGGTGACCCAGGCCAGCGAGGAAGGCCATGACGGCGCCGCCATGCTGGCCGACTACCAGTCGTACATCGACAAGTACGCCAGTGAACTGGCCGACAAGGGCTATCCTTGGAGCCGTTGAGCGAAGAGACCTCCGCCGGCCGCTGGCCGGTGGAGGGCGCACTGGGTGTCGCCGCGCGGCTGGCGCTGGTCGCCCTCGGCGCGGTGGTCACCGTCAGCGTGCTGTCCCGCGCGCTGTGGCACAACGTGATTCCCGACGACGTGCTGGTGGTCTCCGAGCTGATGCTGGTGGTGATCCTGGCGCCGCTGGCGCTGGTCACCGCGCGGCGTGAGCACATCGCGGTGACCCTGTTCACCGAACGGCTGCGCGGCACCGCCTCGCGCGCCCTCGACGTGCTCGGACACCTGGTCGGCCTGGTCTTCTTCGGCGTGCTCACGGTGGCCTTCGCCGTGAAGCTGGCCGGCTCCTGGCAGACCGCAGAATACTACGAGGGCGTCCTGCGCATTCCCCACTGGGTGGGTCACGCGGTGGCCACGGCGGCGCTGGCGATGGTGGTGATCCGCCTGCTGGTGCTCATCTTCCAGGACCTTCTTCGAGCGCGGGACCAGCGGCTGCCATGGAACCGTTGACGCTGGCGGCGCTGGTGCTTGGCGCCGCCCTGGTCCTGCTGGTACTGCGGGTGCCGATCGCCTACTGCCTGGGGCTGGCCGCCTGCGCCGGCCTGTTCCTGTTCTTCTCCTGGCGCCCGGGCATGGAGTTCATGCCCGAGCGCGGCATCAAGCCGACCCTGTCGCTGATCGGCTCGACCACCTACGGCTTCGTGCACAGCTTCCCCTTGAGCATGATCCCGCTGTTCATCGGCCTTGGCCATGTCAGCTACAAGGCACGCATCACCACCGACCTGTTCGACGCCCTGCGCGTGTGGCTGACCCGCCTGCCCGGTGGCCTGGCCATTGCCTCGGTGGCCGGCTGCGGCGGCTTCTCCGCCATCACCGGCTCGTCGGTGGCCTGCGCTTCGGCGATGGGGCGCATCGCGGTGCCGGAAATGCTGCGCCAGGGCTACTCGCCGCGCCTGGCCGCCGGCTCGGTGGCGGCCGGTGGCACCCTGGGCTCGCTGATCCCGCCCAGCCTGCTGTTCGTCATCTACGCCATCTTCACCGAGCAGTCGGTGAAGAACCTGTTCCTGGCCGGCATCGTGCCCGGCCTGCTGTCGCTGGCCGGCTTCGTCGTCACGGTCCTCGCCTGGGTCCATTTCCGGCCCGGCGACGCACCCCCCGCCAACGAGCGCTACAGCCGCGAGGACCGCATCCGCGCACTGGGCAAGCTGTGGCCGGTGGCGCTGCTGCTGGTGGTCATCGTCGGCGGCATCTACCTTGGCATCTTCACCCCCACCGAGGCCGCCGCGGTGAGCCTGTCGCTGGCGGTGGTGATCGGCGTGGTGCGGGGCACGCTGTCGCTGTCCGACTTCTGGGAAGCCACCGACATCACCGTGCGCCAGACCGCGATGATCTTCGTCATCGCCATCGGCGCCAAGCTGTTCGTGTCCTTCATCTCGCTGACCCGGGTCACACCGGCGGTGCTGTCGTGGATCCAGGGCGTCGGCGCCGAGCCGCTGATGGTGATCGCGGCACTGGTGCTGTTCTACCTGGTGATCGGCATGTTCCTCGATTCCATCGGCATCCTGGTGCTGACGCTGCCGTTCACGGTGCCGTTGATGGAAGGCTACGGGCTGGACCTGGTGTGGTTCGGCGTGGTGGTGATCAAGCTGCTCGAGATCGGGCTGATCACGCCGCCGATCGGGCTGAACGTGTTCGTCATCAAGGCCTGTTCACCGAGATCGGTGACCCTGGAGCACGTCTTTCGCGGCGTCGCCTGGTTCCTGCTGCTCGATGCCGTGGTGCTGCTCGCCATCATCGCCTTCCCGGCGCTGTCGCTGACCATCCCCAACGCGGCCGGACCCTGACGCGGCCGGACCCTGACCCGGCCGCGTTCTCAGGCGGCCCCGCCGTACCTGGCCCGTGCCAGCCGCGTGCCTTCGCCGAGGGCGGCGAGCTTGGCCGCGGCCAGCGCACGCGGCAACGGCGCCAGGCCGCAGTTGGTGCACGGCGAGACGCGTTCGACGTCGGCGTGGCGACAGGCCTCGTCGATCACCGCAAGCACCTGTGCCGGGGTCTCCGCCTGCGGCGAGGCAACATCGATCACGCCGACCATGATCTGCTTGTCCGGCAACAGTCGCAGCAGGGACATGGGCACGCGGGAGTTGGCACATTCCAGCGAGACCTGGTCGATGCGGCTTTCGTTGATGACCGGGAATATGCGTTCGTACTGCAGCCACTCGCTGCCCAGCGATTCCTTCCACTTGCGGTTGGCGTCGATGCCGTAGCCGTAGCAGATGTGCACGGCGGTCTTGCAGGTGAGCCCCTCGGCGGCGCGCTCCAGCGCCGCGATTCCCCATTCGGCCACGTCGTCCATGAACACGTTGAAGGCCGGCTCGTCGAACTGGATCATGTCGACGCCAAGGTCCTGCAGTTCGCGCGCCTCGTCGTTGAGAATCCCGGCGAAGGCCATCGCCATGTCGGCACGCGACCCGTAGTGGGCATCGGCAATGGTGTCGCAGATGGTCATCGGTCCTGGCAGGGTGAACTTCAGCGGGCCACGGACATGCGCCCGGGTGAAGCGCACTTCCTCGCCGTGCACGGACGCCGGGCGTCGCACCGCCGCGGTGACGGTGGGCACATCGGCCTCGTAGCGGTTGTCGCGGATGCCCATGCGCGTCATCTTCTGCCAGTCGATGCCCTGCAGCGACTCCAGGAAGCCGTGCACGAAATGCCGTCGGAACTGCTCGCCGTTGGTGACCATGTCGATGCCCGCGTCCTCCTGCTGCTTGATCCACAGCAGCGCGGCATCGCGCATGGCATCGGCCAGTTCCGGCCCGGACAGCCGCCACGGCGCCCAGAGCTTTTCCGGCTCCGCCAGCCAGGAAGGTTTCGGCAGGCTGCCCGCGATGGTGGTCTGGAACATGTCATCCTCCGTAGCCGTGGTGATGTCGTTGCCGGCGGGCCTCGATGCGGGCCCTCGGCGACATCATCCAACGCAACCGCCGGCGTTGCAAGTTACCCCGTTCACGCCTATGGTGTGGGCATTTTCCAACCACCGGCAAGGCGCGCATGAACGACCGACTGGATACCCGCAACCTGGCCCTGTTCTGCGACTTCGAGAACATGGCGCTCGGCGTACGCGACGCCAAGTACTCGGCCTTCGAGATCCAGAAGGTGCTCGAGCGGCTGCTGCTCAAGGGCAGCATCGTGGTGAAGAAGGCCTACTGCGACTGGGACCGCTACAAGGAGTTCAAGGCGGCCATGCACGAGGCCGCCTTCGAGATGATCGAGATCCCCCACGTGCGCATGTCGGGCAAGAACTCCGCCGACATCCGCATGGTGGTCGATGCCCTGGACCTTTGCTACACCAAGGCCCACGTCGACACCTTCGTCATCCTCTCCGGCGACTCGGACTTCTCGCCGCTGGTCAGCAAGCTGCGCGAGAACGATCGCATCGTCATCGGCGTCGGCGTGAAGAACGCCACCTCGGACCTGTTGATCGCCAACTGCGACGAGTTCATCTTCTACGACGACCTGGTGCGCGAGTCGGAGAAGAAGCGTCCGGCGCGACGCAAGACGTCGAAGAAAACCGGCAAGAAGGCGCCGGCCGAGGATGACCGCAAGCAGGAGGGCATCGACCTGGTGCTGGAAACCGTCGAGGCACTGTTCCGCGAACGCGGCGAGCAGGAGAAGGTCTGGGGTTCGATGGTCAAGCAGACCATCAAGCGACGCAAGCCGGGCTTCGACGAGACCTACCACGGCTTTCGCAACTTCGGGCAACTGCTGGAGGAAGCCGAGGCGCGCGGCATGCTCACCCTGCAGCACGACGAGAAGTCCGGCGGCTACATCATCAAGCAACTGATCGAGTAGGCGGGCACTGGTGCCGGTCACGCGGATGGCGCTACCATGCTGGCGCACAACGACGACAACAGGCGGAGACAGGCGATGACGACGACCCCCGGACCCCTGGTGAAGAACCTGAAATGGCTGGGCATCGCGATGGCGGTGCTCGGCATCGTCTCCATCATGGCGCCGGTGGTGGCCGGCAGCGCGGTGGTCATCGTCATCGGCACGGTGATGCTGGTGGCCGGCGTGGCGCAGCTGCTCAACGGCCTGCGCAGCGAGGCCTGGTCGGAGAAGATCCTGGCCACCGTGATGGGCGTCATCTCCATCCTCGCCGGCATCCTGGTGATCGGTCACCCGTTGCTCGGCCTCGGCTTCCTGACCCTGCTGCTGGTCGGCTACTTCATTGCCGAGGGCGTGTTCAAGATCCTCGTCGCCCTGCGCCATCGCCCGGCCGACGGCTGGGGCTGGCTGCTGGCCAGCGGCGTGGTCTCGCTGCTGCTCGGGGTGATGATCCTCAACCAGTGGCCGATCTCCGGCACCTGGGCGGTGGGCGTGCTGGTGGGCGTCAACCTGCTCGGCACGGGCATGGCGCTGCTGACCCTGTCGTCCACCATCCAGGCCGCGGCGCGCGGCCAGGGCAGCTAGCAAGGCGTTGCCCGGGCGCGAACGCCCGGGCAACGCCCGTTCGCGACCCGTCGGCGCGGATCAGCGGGCCGGGTCGGGCACCACGTAGACCGGGCTCGACCAGGCCAGGTGACCATCCTCGGTGGTGGCGCAGACGTACAGGGCATTGTCGCCGTCGCCCCGCAACGCGATGCGCCGCTCGATGGTCATGGCGTGGTGGGGATTGTCGTCGGGCAGGCGGAACACGCGGATCCGGCGGCGGATGCCGCCGGCCTCGAAGACCAGGTCATCGCGGCCGATGTCGGCCACCGAGATTTTCGTCTTGACCAACGCGGTGTCGATTTCAAGTTCGCCGGCTTCGGCGTCGTCGAGCCAGGCGTCGAAGCCGCCGAAGCCACCGGTGGTCAGGGCCTGCCAGCAGACTTCGCCGGGGGCGGTCTGCTCGAAGCGCTTGTCGAGGTTGTAGCGGTTGATCGGCGCCAGTCGCGTGAAGGCGTTGCCGGTCAGGCGCGCGCTGCCGTCCCACACCGTCTCGCGGCCGCGGCCGCGGTATTCCGATCCCTCCCAGATGACCCGGATGCGGCGACCGAGATCGGCCTCGGCATAGGGCCGCACGGTTTCCAGCGTGGCCAGGCCGTTGCGGATTTCCACCCGCTCCAGCGGCGCCGCCGCGTGCAGATCGACGCGGAAGCTGACCTCGCCGTCGTCGCTGGCGCAGATGTCACCCATCATCGCCCCGGTCACCGTGGTGCGGCCGGTGGGGCCGAGCAGCGGATCGTCGTCGAACTGCACCGCCGGGTTGTCGAAATCCACCCGGGTGTCGAGCACCATGCGCGAGCCGGTGGTGCCGTAGTGGTGGCGACGGCGCAGGGCGTCGAGCAGTCCCTCGCGGCTGAAGGACGGTGCCAGCATGCAGGTCAGTCCGCCGTAGGCGCCGAACTTGGTGGCACCGGGGTGGCTGGCGCCGGGGCGTCCCTTGTGGCCGTCGGAGTTGGACACGATGCCCACCCGGTAGCCCTGCTCGAAGGCGTCCTCGATCAGCCACTCGAAGGTGCCCCAGGCGGAGTGCACCTCCACCGAGCGTTCCAGGCGGATGTCGTGGGCAATGCGGATGTCGGCATAGCGGCCGCCGATGTGGGCGAAGACCACGCAGTCCTCGCCCTTCAGCGCCTCGAACAGCTCGGCGGCGGAGTTGGCGTCGCTGTCGATGTCCGACAGGTCGTCGACCAGGGCATGGGAGGAACGATGGATCTGCCGGCCCTCCTCGCGGTAGAGCACGTTGCGATCACCGCCAAGGCCGGTGTTGCCCGACCACTCGTAGCCGGGGAAGGCGATGAAGGCGCCGTCGCGGTTGAACTCGCGGGTCAGCTCGTTGAGGTGGTTCCAGAACGGCGTGGTGATCTGGAAGTCGTTGCCCTGGTGGGCGACGGCGTCGAGGAAGGCGCGGTCGCGGGCGAAGTGGTGGAAGTCCCGCGCCGAGTTGGTGCCGATGGTTTCCTCCGACTGGCCGTGCAGGTCAGCCCAGTAGGGCTTGAGCATCATCGAGCCGGCGATGCGCAGCGGGTTGGCGCGGGCCACCAGGTTGCCGTCGTCGTCGCGCATCTCGATCAGCACGTCGCCAGCCTCGTCCACCGCCAGGTCCTCGACGATCACCGAGAACTCGCCGGGGGTGAAGCGCACGGTGTCCGGGAGGCCGCGCACCGGCCGGCTTGCCGACAGCGAGAAGCTGGCATCGCACTGGTCGGTGGGATTGCCCCAGGCATCCTCGCCCTTCAGGCACAGGCGAAAGGCCTCGCCGGCCTCGCGGGCGGTGGGCACGATGGCCTTGTAGCGCACCGGCGGCCCGGGCACGATGGCGATCTCCGGCTGCTCGGGCAGCTCGACGTAGTTGTAGGTGGCAATGGCGTCCACCAGCACGCGGAATTCGAAGGTCTCCTCGCAGAAGGTCTGCAGGCGCATGCCCGGGCAGCCGCCACGGGGATCGCCGAAGCGCACGGTGATGGTATCGCCCTCGCGCAGGAAGCCGCGCACCACCTTGATGTACAGGGTCTTGTCCCACGGCCGGATGTTGCGCTTCATGTCGTACTCGAGATGCAGCACGGCGCCGTTGCTGGCCTCGGCACTGATGTAGTTGGGTGCCGCCGGGTCGTCGAACTGCGGCCGCCCCATGTCGCTGGCGAAGCGGTGCACGACCTTGATCGAGCCGGTGTCGTCGATGCCGAAGTAGCCGGCGGTGTAGGTCAGTTCGAAGGACTGGTAGGAGCCGGCTTCGAAGCGTCCTTGCGGGGAAATGCTCGCGCTGCCCATGCGCTCGGGAAGATACTGGGAATGTGGCATGTGTCGTGATCAGGTTGCTGGTTGTGTCATGCGGCGACGACGCGCCGGGGGCGATACTTTAACCGCAACGCGGCGCCTTTGCCCGCGGCATGGACGACGCCGTGAGATAATCCGCGCATGAACGAACCGCGCATCGACGACGAAGGCGAACGCTACCGCAACCTCACCCCGGAGCAGATCCTCGACGCGGTGGAAGCCGCAGGCTTTGCCTGCGACGGCCGCCTGCTGGCGCTGAACAGCTACGAGAACCGTGTCTACCAGGTGGGCATCGACGAGGCGCCGCCGCTGGTCGCCAAGTTCTACCGGCCGGCGCGCTGGAGCGACCAGGCCATCATCGAGGAACACGCCTTCGCCGCCGAGCTGGCCGACGCCGAGATCCCGGTGGTGGCGCCGCTGGCCGACGGCGACGGTCGTACCCTGCATCGCCACGGACCGTTCCGCTTCGCGCTGTTTCCGCGTGTCGGAGGTCGCGCCCCGGAACCGTCTGACCTCGACCAGCTGACCATCATCGGTCGCTTCCTCGGCCGCATCCACGCGGTCGGGGCACAGGTCGCCTTCCACCACCGCCCCACCCTCGACGCCGACAGCTTCGGTGTCGAGGCGGCCAGTTTCGTGCTCGCCTCGGGCATGCTGCCGGCGGAACTCGGCCAACGCTACCGCGCGGTCACCAGCGCGGTGGTGGACAAGGTGCGCGAATGCTACCAGCGGGCCGGCACGGTGACCCTGCTGCGCTGCCACGGCGATGCCCACATCGGCAACATCCTGGTGGACGAACAACGCCCGCACATCGTCGACCTCGACGACGCGCGCATGGCGCCGGCGGTGCAGGACCTGTGGATGCTGCTGGCCGGCGACCGCGGCGAGCGCGCCATCGGCCTCGATGCCCTGCTCGAGGGCTACCACGACTTCCACGAGTTCGCCTTCGCCGAGCTTCACCTGGTGGAGGCCCTGCGCAGCCTGCGGCTGGTGCACTACCACGCCTGGCTGGCGCGGCGCTGGGATGACCCCGCCTTCCCGCTGGCCTTTCCCTGGTTCAACACCCCGCGCGCCTGGCAGCAGCACCTGGCCGATCTCGAGGACCAGCTCGAGGCCATGGACGAGACGCCGTTGTCCCTCGGCGGCTGAGGCGGCGACGCTAGCCCCGCGACGGGAAGCGCCGGCGCAGTTCCTCCACCTGCCGCGGCGACAGCGGACGGGTGGCCTCGCCGCGCAGCAGCAGGAACAGCCTGGCCGTCTCCTCCAGCTCCTCGGTGGCATAGACCGCGTTGTCGAGGCTGTCGGCGGCCACCACCGGGCCATGGTTGGCCAGCAGCACGGCATGGTGTTCCCCGGACAGCGCCGCCACCGCGTCGGCCAAGGCCGGGTCGCCGGGGGGATGGTAGGGGGCCATCGGCAGCCGCCCCACGCGCATCACGTAGTAGGCGGTCAACGGCGGCAGCACGTCGGCGGGGTCGATGCCCTCCAGGCAGCTCACCGCCACCGAGTGGGTGGAATGCAGGTGGACGATGGCGCGGGCATTGGGCCGCCTGGCGTACATGGCCATGTGCAGCACCGATTCCTTGGTCGGCGCATCGCCGTCCAGCAGCCGGCCGCTGGCGTCCAGCCGCGACAGCCGCGCCGGGTCGAGCTCGCCCATGGACACCCCGGTGGGGGTCATCAGCCAGCCATCGTCCAGGCGCACGCTGATGTTGCCGCTGGCGCCGAAGGTCAGGCCGCGCTGGAACAGCGACAGCGCCTGGCCGGCAATGCGCTCGCGCAGCTTCGACTCGTTCACGGCAGCATGGCCAGGGCACGGGGGAAGAAGTCCTCGCCACCGAAGTTGCCCGACTTCAAGGCCAGCGCCATGTCGCCGCCCGGGGTCGTCGTCCACGGCACGCCGGGGTCGATCTCGGCGCCGATGGTCAGCGCGCGGATGCCGAGCGCGGAGACCACCGCGCCGGAGGTCTCGCCGCCGGCCACGATCATGCGCCGGGTGCCGGCACCGCGCAGCGCGCAGGCCAGTTGGCCGAAGGCCGCCTCGACCTGCTCGCCGGCCTGCTCGCGGCCGTGCCGGGCCTGGATCTCGCCGATGCGTGCCGGGTCGGCGGAGGTATACAGGAGCACCGGGGTATCGGGGTCCTGGCCGGCCACCCAGTCCATGGCCTGGTCGACCACCGCGTCGCCGGCGAGGATGCCCTCGACGTCGAGTTCCCGTCGCGGCCAGTGACGGCCGGCGGCCTCGACCTGGCCGCGGGTGGCCCGCGAACAGCTCCCCGCCAGCACCACCGCGCGGCCCGCCACCCGGGGCAGCATCGGCGTTGCCGCCGGGCCGAGCAGGCCGCGGTCACGGAAGTTGCGCGGCAGTCCACGGGCAATGCCGGAACCGCCGGTCAGAAGCGGCTGGTCGGCCAGCGCCGCGCCGATGGTATCGAGGTCGTCGTCGCAGACCGCGTCCACCACCGCGTAGGCAAGACCGTCGGCGGCCAGTGCCGCCAGTTGGGCAGCCACCTCGTCGCTGCCGGCCGCCACCCGCTGGTGCGGCACCAGGCCGATGCCGCGCCGGGTCTGTGCACCGAGCAGTCGCGGCAGCGAGGCATCGCGCATGGGGGTCAGCGGGTGGTCCTTCATCGACGACTCGCTGAGCAACTGGCTGCCGACGAACAGGTGGCCCTGGTAGACGGTGCGGCCATTGGCCGGGAAGGCCGGGCAGACCACCTGCAGTGTCGCCCCGACCTCGTCGGCGAGGGCATCGGCCACCGGGCCGATGTTGCCGCGGGCGGTGGAGTCGAAGGTGGAGCAGACCTTGAACACCAGTTGCCGCGCGCCCCGTCGACGCAGCCAGCGGGCCGCCGCCAGCGACGCGCTGACCGCCTGTTCCACCGGCGAGGTGCGCGACTTCAGCGCCACCACCACCGCCTGGGCATCCGCGGTATCGACATCGTCGTCGGGCACGCCGATCACCTGGCAGGTGCGCATGCCCTGGTTGACCAGGGTGCTGGCAAGATCGGTGGCGCCGGTGAAGTCATCGGCGATGGCGCCGAGCAGTATGGTCATGGTGACGGCTTTCCTTGTTCTCGCGGATAGGCGGCCGGCATTGTGCCATCGGTGGACAATGGAAGGCGAGACATCCGCGCCCAGGCACGCCAGGCGTTATCATTGGCGGCCTTGCGCCGATCCAGTGCGATCCAGGAAAACAACCGGAGGTATCCCATGTACGTCGTTGCCGTGCTCATCCAGACCAGCGACCCGGCGGCGCTGCGCCCGGCCATCCTCGCCAATGCCGCCGACAGCCTGGCCGAACCCGGCTGCCACACCTTCGACGTGTGCTTCTCCGACGACGGCAGCAAGTGCTTTCTCTACGAGATCTACGACGACGAGGCCGCCTTCCGCGCCCATCTCGCCACCGAACACTTCCGCGCCTTCGACGCCGCCTGCGCCGACATCGTCACCGGCAAGCGGGTGGAAACCTTCTGGCGGGCGCAGCGCTGAGCCGCGGCTGCCGCCTGGAACGTTTTCCCGACGCATGACGGTTTCTTCCCTGGCGCCCCTGGAACGCGCCCACGCCGAGGCCGGTCCGATGGCGCGCTTCGCCGAGGTGGTGGCGGCGCGCGGCGCGCAGCTTGCGGTGGACGACGGCGAGGGCCTGGACTACCGCGCGCTGGACCAGGCCGCCAACGGTCTCGCCGCCCGGCTGCTGTCGGCCCGCGGCACCGGCGCCGAGCCGGTGGCGCTGCTGTGCGCCCAGGGCAGCGCCTTCGTGGTGGCGGTGCTGGCGGTGCTGAAGGCAGGCAAGATCTTCGCGCCGCTGGACCCGCGCGCGCCGGCGGCCATCGAGCGGGTGCTCGACGACCTCGACGCCGGCGTCATCCTGCACGACGCCGCCCATGCCGCGCTGGCGGCGCGCTTCCCCCGCTGCCAGGCGCTGTCGCTGGCACCGCCGTGGCCATCCACGGCGACACCGCCCGGCATCGGCGTCGACCCGCGCGCGCCGGCCTTCGTCTACTTCACCACCGGCACCACCGGCGCGCCGAAGGGGGTGGTGGACTGCACGCGCAACCTGGTGCACAACGCCTGGCGCTATACCCGTTCGCTGGCACCGCGCGCCGACGACCGCTTCTCGATGATCCAGTCGCCGAGCTTCAGCGGCTGCCTGTCGAGCCTGTTCACCGCCCTGCTCAACGGCGCCACGCTGTGCCCCTTCGATCTCGACGGCGAGGGCATGGCCGCCCTGCCGGACTACGTCGCCGGGCGGCGCATCAGCATCTTCCACGGCGTGCCGGCCCTGTTCCTGGGCCTGGCCCGGCCCGGGCGGCACTATCCCTCGGTGCGCATCGTGCGGCTGGAGGGCGACCGCCCCAGCGCTGCCTGCATCGACGCCTGGCGGCGGCACTTCCCGCCGCGAAGCCGCGTCATCATCGGCCTCGGCGCCACCGAGTGCGGGCTGGCGCGGCGCCACGTGGTCGGCGCCGACCACCCGCCCGGCGAACCCTTGCCGCTGGGCCAGGCGGTGGACGACGTGGTGGTGCGCATCGTCGACGAGGAGGGCGCCGCGCTGCCCGCGGGCAGCGTCGGCGAGATCCTCGTCGAGGGCGACTACCTGGCCAACGGCTACTGGCGACGCGACGACCTGACCCGCACCGCCTTCACCAGCACCGCCGACGGCAGACGCGCCTGGCGCGGCGGCGACCTCGGCAGGCTCGACCAGCGGGACTGCCTGCACTACGTCGGCCGACGGCACGGCGCGCCGCGGGTCCACGGCCGCGTGGTCGATCCTGCCCCGCTGGTGGCGGCGGCGCGGCGCAGCGGCCTGGCCAGCGACGCGGTGCTGGCCAGCCGCGACGACGCCCTGGTGCTGTACTACCTGCCGAGCGGGCCGGTACAGCCACCGCTGGCCTTCGCCCGCGCCCTGGCCGCCGAGCTGGCCGACAGCCCCGTCGATGCCCCGCTGCCGCGCTGCTACGTCGACCTCGACGCCCTGCCGCTGTCCGCCGACGGCAAGCTGGCGATGGACCGGTTGCCCGCGCCGGCGGCCCGCCACCAGGTACGGGTGGTGGATGGCCGCGCCCCGGCCGGCAAGCGCGAACGGCTCCTCGCCCGGGCCTGGTCGGCGGTGCTCGGCATCGAGCTTGGCGACGCCGAGCAGAACGTCTTCGCCCTCGGCGTCGACTCGCTGCACTGCGCGCAGTTCCTCGCCCACCTGCACGACCACCACGGCATCCGCCTTGGCGTCGAACAACTGTTCGCGCACACCAGTGTCGCCGCCCTCGCCCGCTGCCTGGACGGCGACGCCGTGTCGGCGCCGGCGCCGGATGACCACGGCGAGGCGCGCAGGGCGGCCCTGCGCCGACGGCGACCGCGACGGCAGCCGCGGCCGGACGACCATGAGCACTGACCTGGCCATCGCGGTGGTCGGCATGGCCGGCCGCTTTCCCGGCGCCGACAGCGTCGACGCCCTGTGGACGCTGCTCCGCCAGGGGCGCGATGCCATCCGTCGACAGCCGGGCGGCGCGCCGCCGGCCGGTGCCCTGGGCCGCTACGTCGCCGCCGCCGGCCGGGTGGACGGCATCGATCTGTTCGACCACGCCTTCTTCGGCCTCTCCCCGCGCGAGGCCGCCGCCATGGACCCCCAGCAGCGCTGGTTCCTGGAATGTGCCTGGCATGCCCTGGAACAGGCCGGGCGGGCCGGGCAGCGGCAACGCGCCGGGGTCTTCGCCGCCTGCGGCGCCCCCGCCCACCTGTATGCGCAGCTCGCCGCCGAGCCGTCGCTGGCCGACCACCTGGCCTGGCGCACCGCCAACGTGGCGACGCTGCAGAACGGCAACGACCCGCAGCTCCTGGCCGGTCGCGTCGCCCACCGCTTCGACCTGACCGGCCCGGCCATGCAGGTGCAAAGCGCCTGTTCCAGCTCGCTGGTGGCGGTGGTCCAGGCCTGCCAGGCCCTGCTTGCCGACGACTGCGACCTCGCCCTCGCCGGCGGCGTGCAACTGCGCCCGGCGGTGCACGGCCACTTCCACCAGCGGGGCGGCATCCACGCCGCCGACGGCTACTGCCGGCCCTTCAGCCGCGAGGCCGGCGGCACGGTGTTCGGCGACGGCATCGGCATCGTCGCGCTGCGCCGTCTCGACGATGCCCTCGCCGACGGCGACCCCATCGACGCGGTGATCACCGGCTTCGCCGTGAACAACGACGGCGCCGACAAGGCCAGCCTGTCCGCCCCCAGCGCCGCCGGCCAGGCCGAGGTCATCGCCGCCGCCCAGGCCATGGCCGGGGTATCGCCGGAGAAGATCGGCTACGTCGAAGCCCATGGCAGCGGCACCGTGGTCGGCGACAGCATCGAGCTGGCGGCCCTGCGACGGGTCTTCGACCCGGCCGGCGGCCACTGCCTGCTGGGCTCGATCAAGTCCAACATCGGCCATCTCGACGTCGCCGCGGGCATTGCCGGGCTGATCAAGACGGTGCTCTGCCTGCGCCACCGGCAGCGGGTGGCCAGCCTCCACTGCGAGGCGCCGCTGGCCGCCTTCGACGAACCCGGCTGCCGCCTGTCGGTGTGCACCGCCGCCGACCACTGGCCGGCCAGGGAGCCGCGCCACGCCGGCGTCTCCTCCCTCGGCGTCGGCGGCACCAATGTCCACCTGGTGCTGGCCGAGGGCCCCGGCGAGGGACGGCCACGCCCCGCGCCCACCGTCTTCCGCCGCCATCGTCACCGCGCCGTGACCGCGGCAACCGCCAGCCTGCCCGACCACGGCCGGGCGATGCCGCTGCCGTTCAGCGACGAGGTCCGCTTCGCCGCCCGCTGGCAGGACGGCCAGCCGGCCTGGCTGGCCGACCACCGCCTGTTCGGCGTGGTCGTGGTGCCGGCCTCGGCCCAGCTCGCGGTGCTGCTCGGCGCGCTGGCCGAGCAGGCGCCGGGACCGGTGGCGTTCAGCAACCTGCGCCTGCTGCGCCCCCTTGCGGTGACCGGCGACACGCCCTGCCAGGTGCAGTGCCTGTTCGCCGGGGGCGGCCGCCCTGGCCAGGCGGCGCGCATCGTCGCCGAGGCCGGCGACGGCTGGCACGAACACCTGCGCGCGCTGGTCGCCGCGCCGGCCGCCCTCACCGACACGGCGCCGACACCGCCCGGCGACGGCATCCCCGGCGAGGACTACTACCGTCACCACTGGGCGCAGGCCGACGACACCGGCGAATCCTTCCGCTGGCTCGTGCGCGTGCATGGCAGCGACGGCGAGGCAATGGCGGAGATCGCGCGGCCGGCGAGTTGCCCGCCAGGCCCTGGTGTCGCCCCCCACCCGGGTCTTGTCGAAGCCATGTTCCAGCTGCTCTATGCCTGCGGCGACATCGAGACCCGGGCCTCGGTGCAACGCCTCGGCAGCGTGCTGGTGCCGGCCCGGATCGGCCGGGTGGACTGGCTCGGCGAGGTCGGCCACGGTCCGTGGCTGGCCCATGCGCGGCTCGGCAGGGCGGACCCCGCCAGCCGCTCGGTGACCGGGGTGCTGTCGCTGTACCACGCCGACGGCCGCCCGCTGGCCCGCATCGAGGACTTCGAGCTGCGACCGCTGCACCGGCAGCGGCTGGCACCGCCCGCCTTCCAGTTGTGCTGGCAGGCCGCGGAGACGCCGACCACGACCGCCGGGCCAACGGGGCCGGTGGTGGTGCTCGGCGACGACGACGCCCTCGCCCAGGCGCTGCTCGCGGCGCTGCCCGGCGACGCCGCAGCGCAGCGGGTCGGCGACGCGGCGCAGGCAGCGACGATGGTCGAAGGGCTGCTCGCCGGGCCGGGGGTGGTCACCGTCATCGACCTGTCGCCGCTGTCGGTGCCCTTCGACGTCGATGGCGAGGAGGCAGCGGGCCCCGCCCTGGCCGCCATGCTCGGCCGCTGCCATGCACTGCTGCGGTACCTGTCCGGCCCGCGACCCGGCCCGCGACTCGGCGACGGCCCGGCGCGCTGCCGGCTGGTGCTGTGCACGCGGCAGGCCTGGTCGGTGGCGGGCGAGGCCACCTGGCCGCTGCAGGCCGCGGTGTTCGGCCTGTCGCAGGTGGCGGCGCGCGAGCACCCGGGCATCGACTTCCGCCGTGTCGACGTCGACCACCCCGGCCCCGGCCTGGCCGCGGCGCTGGCGGCCGAGGCACTGGCCGACGACGACGAGACGCTGCGGGCACTGCGCGGCGGCCGACGCTGGCTGGCGCGACTGGCGCCACGGGCACTGGCCACCACCGCGGAGCGGCCGCCGCGCCGCGTCCGCGTGGAGGGAGCGGATCGCGGCCAGGTGGACTGCCTGCGCGCG
>CAYGJZ010000028.1:41925-44248 GCA_964350265.1 uncultured Gammaproteobacteria bacterium
CGCCCACCGCGTGGCGACGACGGGCAACGCGGACCAGCGGCTGCTGTTCGCCGCCGGTGCCACCTTCACCGGCAACCCCGGCCAGGGCGCCTATGCCGCCACCGGCGCGGTGGCGCTGTCGCTGGCCGCCCTCGAGCGGTCCCGTGGGCAGGCCTCCAGCGTCGTGGCCTTCGGCCCCTGGCGGGATCACGGCCAGTGGCCGGGCCTGTCGCCGCGCCAGCAACGACGGCTGGCCGATGACGGCATCGCGCCGCTGTCCACGGCGCAGGCGCTGGCCGCCGTCGACGCCGCCTGCCACGGTGCCGTACCCGAGCTGTGCCTGCCGGGCTGCGACGGCGCCACCCTGGCCGGCCTGTCCGGGCTGGTCCTGGCCAGCGAAGACGGCGAATCCGCACCCGCGGAGACCACCGCCACGGCGGCACCGTCCACGACCGTCACCCGGCCCGCCGCCGGCGGTACCCTGGAACGGCTGCGGCAGCTGTTCGCCGAGCACCTCGGCATCGCCGCCGAGACACTGGACACCCGGGCCGCCCCCCTTGACCTCGGCATCGACTCGCTGGACGCGGTACAGCTCGGCGAGGCCATCGAGACCGGCTTCGGCGTGGCCCTGTCCATCGGCGACATCGTCGACGCGACGGGTCTCGCCGACCTCGCCGGGCAGATCGACGAGCAGCGTGGCGGCGATGCGCACGTGTCCATCCGGCTGCGGCCCGGCCACGGCCGACCGCTGTTCGTGCTGCCTGCCGACTCGGCCACCGCGCTGTCGATGAAGGGCTTCGCCGACGGCCTCGGCGGTCACCGCCCGGTGCATGCCCTGCAGGCCCCCGGCATCGACCGCGGGGGCGACATCCCGAACAGCATCGCCACGCTGGCCCGGTGTCATCGCCAGGCCGTGATCGCGGTGCAGGATCGCGGGCCGTATACCTTGCTCGGCCGTTGCAGCGGCGGGCTGGCGGCCTTCGAGCTGGCCCTGCAACTGCAGGCCCGCGGGCACGACGTGGACCGCCTGGTGCTGCTCGACACGCTGCCTCCCGGGGCCGACGACGACATGCTCCGGCATCGCCAGGCGCGCATCGACGCCGACAGCGAACGACGCTTCGCGGCGCTGCCCGACGAGGCCCGGCAACGGTTCCGCCACATCCATGCCCGCCTGCGCGAGGCCGCCGCCGGCTACCGGCCGACGGCCAGGTTCCGCGGCGAGCTGGTGCTGGTGTGCAGCAAGGACGATCGCCACCCGGCGCAGCAGGCCTGGCAGCGGCACGTGGACGGCACCCTGGCCCTGCTCACCACCCCCGGCGACCACGCCAGCATGTTCCTGCCGCCCCGCCTGGCCAGCCTGTGCGCAACGGTCTCCACGCTGATCGACCCGGGGGAGCCATGAACGTCGACGAACAACCGCTCAGGGTCATGCTGCGGCAGGCCTGGTGCGAGGCACTGGGCCTGGCCGAGGTCGGCGACGACGACGACTTCTTTGCCCTGGGCGGCGAGTCGCTGCAGGCGATGGCCATGCTCGAGACCGTGCATCGGCACACCGGCCGCCGCCTGCCCGCCTCGGTGCTGCTCGACTGCCCCACCGTGGCATCGCTGGCCAGGCATCTTGGCGAGACCCCGGCCGGGCGCGGCTGGTCGCGCATCGTGACCATGAACGAGGGCGGCGACAAGACACCGCTGGTGGCGGTGCACGGCGCCGGCGACGTGCTCTTCTATGCCCGCCTGGGGGCAGCGCTGGACGCCGCCCGACCCCTTGTCGCCATCCAGGCCGCGCTCGACGACGAGGGCCGCTACTACGGCTCCATCCGCGCGCTGGCCAGCGCCTACGTCGACGACCTGCGCGGCGCGCGACCCCGCGGCCCCTACCTGCTCGGCGGCTTTTGCATCGGCTCGGAAATCGCCCTGGAAATGGCCCGGCAACTGCGCGCCGCCGGCGAGGCGGTGCCCGCCCTGGTGCTGTTCGACACCACCGCGCGCCTGCCCGAGGGCCGCGGCCGGGGCCTGTTGCGACGCGGTCGCAGCCTGCTGCGGCGCGCCGCCCCGGCTACCCCGCCGCACGTCGGTGCGGCCGCCCGGCGCGCCATGTTCGCCAACCTCGGCGAACGCTACGTGGCGCAACCCTTCGACGGCACGGTGATCTACGTGCAGTCGCGGGACTTCGCCAACGACCCGGTCCGCGCCGGCCACCTGGAGCGGGCACGCTGGATCGGCCAGGGACGACTCACCGTGGTGGAATCACCCGGCGGGCACAACAGCCAGTTCGACGCACCCCACGTCGACACCCTCGGCCGGCGCCTGTCGGCGGCGCTGGACGCGGTGACCTGACACCGCA
>CAYGJZ010000029.1:0-33988 GCA_964350265.1 uncultured Gammaproteobacteria bacterium
GGCGCCGTTCGCGCCAACCATCGTTTACCCTGGTTGCGGGATTCGCCATGCAAGAAACGGGCGAGGGCATTCACCGGGTGCTGTGCGCGGGAAAGGTGCGCCAGGCCGCCTACGTGCCGGATGCCGGCCACGCGGTGCTGATCGACCGGCTGGTCGAGGACCCCGGCGTGCGTACCGTGGTGCTTACCACCGAGGAGGAAGGGGTGGCCCTGTGCTGCGGCGCCTGGCTCGGCGGCGAACGCTCGGTGCTGCTGATGCAGTCCAGCGGCGCGGGCAACTGCATCAACATGCTGGCGATGACCGCCGAGTGCCGATTCCCTTTGTTGATGCTGGTGACCATGCGCGGCCAGTGGGCAGAGTTCAATCCCTGGCAGGTGCCCATGGGGCAGGGCTGTGATGACGCGCTGCGCTCGGCCGGGGTCATCGTGCAGCGGGCCGATCGTCGTGACGAGGTGGTGGAAACGGTGGCCGCGGCCCTCGACCTGGCCTATTCCAGTTACCGCGCGGTGGCGGTGCTGATCGGCCAACGGGCCATTGGCGCCAAGCGATTCCCCGACGGCGGGGACACGCGGTGAGTGCTTCTCCCGGGTTGCTGGATCGTCGCCACGTGGTGCGCACGCTGCTTGCCCAACGGGGTGAGGCATTGCTGGTCACCGGCCTGGGCTCGACCAGTTGGGACGCCGCTTCCTGCGGTGACCGAGCAGAAAACTTCTACCTCTGGGGCGCCATGGGCGGGGCGGCGATGCTCGGTCTCGGCCTGGCCCTGGCCCAGCCCCGGCGACGGGTGATGGTGCTGACCGGTGACGGCGAGCAGTTGATGGGGCTCGGTGCCCTGGCCACGCTGTCGGTGCAGGCGCCAAAGAACCTTGCCATCGTCGTGATCGACAATGAACGCTACGGGGAGACCGGCATGCAGGCCACCCATACCGGTTCCGGCGTGGATCTCGCTGCGGTGGCCCGTGCCTGTGGAATCCCGCGTGCCGAGGTGGTGCGCAGCAGCGAAGAGCTGGATGACGCCAGTCACTGGCTGTTTCGCGAAACGGGGCCGTTGGTGGCGGTGTGCAAGGTTGCCGCCGACGGCGCACCGATGACCCTGCCGCCGCGCGATGGTGCCTGGCTCAAGGCCCGCTTTCGCGCCGCGGTGACCGGAAAAGCCGACGACTGACCGACGGGAGCCCGCCGATGACCGATGCCGACCTTCAAAGCTACCGCATGTACATCGATGGCCAGTGGTGCCAGGCCGCTGGCGGCGAGCGGTTCGCGAGCGACAACCCGTACACTGGTCGCCCCTGGTGCACGGTGCCGCGCGGCGGTGCCGAGGACGTCGACCGCGCGGTGGAGGCGGCCTACCGTGCCTTCACCAGCGGCGAGTGGCCCACCCTGTCCGCCACTGCCCGTGGCCAGCGGCTGCGGCGACTGGCCGACCTGCTCGAGGCGCATGCCGAGTCGCTGGCTGCCATCGAGGTGCGCGACAACGGCAAGCTGATTGCCGAGATGGCCGCCCAGTGCCGCTACCTGCCACGCTGGTACGAGTATTTCGGTGGCCTTGCCGACAAGATCGAAGGCGCCGTGATCCCGGTGGACAAGCCGGGCAACTTCACCTTCACCCGCAAGGAACCGCTGGGCGTGGTGGCGGCCATCATTCCCTGGAACTCGCCGCTGATGCTGACCGCGTGGAAGCTGGCGCCGGCACTGGCAGCCGGCAACACGGTGGTGATCAAGCCGTCGGAATACACGTCTGCCTCGTTGCTGGCCTTCATGGAGATCTTCCACCAGGCCGGTTTTCCGCCCGGCGTGGTCAACGTGGTCACCGGCTTCGGCGACGAGGCCGGCGACGCCCTGGTGCGTCATCCCAAGGTGGCCAAGGTCGCCTTCACCGGTTCCGATCGCACCGGTGCGCGCATCTACGCGACGGCGGCGCAGGACATCAAGCATGTCAGCCTGGAGCTGGGCGGCAAGTCGCCGAACATCGTGTTCGCCGATGCCCACGTGGACAATGCCGTGCGCGGGGCGATCTCCGGGATCTTCGCCGCCACCGGACAGACCTGCATCGCCGGCTCACGCCTGTTGGTGCAACGTGCCCTGCACGACGAGTTCGTCGAGAAATTGCTGGCCCTGGCGAAGACGGCGCGGATGGGCGACCCGATGAACCCCGACACCCAGGTCGGACCGGTGACCAACCCGCCGCAGTTCGAGAAGGTGCTTTCCTACCTGGACATCGGCCGTGCCGACGGCGCCGAGGTGGTGCTCGGCGGCTCGCGGGCGACGCGTCCGGAGTGCGGAGACGGCTGGTTCGTCGAGCCCACCGTGTTCACCGGGGTGCGCAACGACATGCGCATCGCCCAGGAGGAGGTGTTCGGTCCGGTGTTGTCGGTGATCCCCTTCGACGACGAGGACGAAGCCATCGCCATCGGTAACGACGTGGTGTTCGGCCTGGCCGGGGGCGTATGGACGGAGAGCATGCGCACCGCGTTGCGCATGTCCGAATCCCTGCGCGCCGGAACGGTATGGGTGAACACCTACCGCGCGGTGAGCTTCATGGCCCCCTTCGGCGGCTACAAGCGCAGCGGCATCGGGCGCGAGAGCGGCCAGGAGGCCATCGAGGAGTACCTGCAGACCAAGTGCGTGTGGATCTCCACCGCCGGCGAGGTGCCCAACCCGTTCATCATGCGCTAGACCCCCTCGCCGCTCGCGTGCGGCCGATGTTCGTTCAGGCGACGATCAGCGTCACCGACATGGCGATCAGGAACCACAGCACGATGCGGCGGAAGCGCTTCTCGTCGATGCGGGGAAAGACCAGGCTGCCCAGCCAGGCGCCGGCGAAGAAGGCCGGTGCCAGCACCAGCGCGGCCAGCGCGTCCGGCCAGGAGAGCACGCCGTGCCAGGCGTAGATGGCCAGCGCCGCCAGTGACATGACGATGATGAACAGGGTCAGGTTGGCGCGCGTGGTGGCCACGCTGTCCGGCCCGGACAGCAGGTAGAGGATCACCGGCGGCGCGCCCACGCTGGTGGCCGACACGAGCACGCCGCTGAAACCGCCCAGCAGGGTCGCGGTGGTGGTTCTTTGCGGTCCCGTGTAGCGAAAGCCGCGCAGCATGAAGATCGCCAGCACCAGCACCGTGGCGGCGATGAACCGCCTGAGCACGTCCGGGTCGAGGGCGGTCAGCAGGTAGGCGCCCACCGGTACCGTCAGGCAGGCGGCCACGCTGATCGGTACCACTACCCGCGCGCGGGCGCTGCGCAGTGCCGAAGGCAGCATGTTCATGGCCGCGAAGGCCTCCAGCAACAAGGCGATGACCACCGCCGAGCGTCCCCCGGCGAGCAGTGCCATGGGCGCGGTGAACACCATCGAACCGCCGAAGCCGGTGATGCCGCGCACGAAGCCGGCCAGCAGGGCCAGCGGCAGCGCACCGGCCAGGATCCAGCCGCTCACCGGCTTTCCGCCACGACGTTGTTGCCTGTCGTCATTGTGGGCGTTGGATGCATGAATGGAAGTTTATCGATTCCGAAAAAATTTCTAATACGGTTCTTCTCATGATCGATCTTCTTGTCCGTGCCAGGAGCCCTGACGCGAGAGGTCTCATAAGTTGTTGTAAAAGAATCGTTAAGAGGGAATTCCACGCTTTGTATCAGAGAATCAGTTGACACTGAATCGAGTAATTTAATACGATTGATTTCATATAATGATACCTTAATGCAGGCATCTACAAGCAAGGCAAACCCAGCCTAGGAGGAAGCGAAAGTGAAAACCCAACCCCGTCGATGGGCCCGTGCCCTGACCCTTGCCACCACGATGGCCGCGGCGCTCGCCGCCGGCACCGCCTCGACCGTGGCCAGTGCGCAGACCGTCATTCCCATGCTGACCTGTCCGCTTGGCTGCGGCGTGGTGCAGACGCAGACCGTGCTGGCGGCACAGATGGCCCGTGCCGGTGCGTCCATCCTTCCGGCCGCCCAGGAAACCCCTGGCTACATGTACAACGTGCGTGCCATGGCCGAGGAGAACCGCTGGGGCAAGACCGTGTTCGGCACCGAGGACATTGTCATCCAGGCGGCCCTGAAGGGCGGGTCGGCAGGCATCGAGAAATTCATGCCGGTGGAAGTGCCGATCCGCTTCAAGCTGCTCTACGGTGACGGCCTCGTGCTGCAGGGCAAGTTCTTCGTTACCGTCGATCCGGAGATCAAGAGCATTGCCGACCTGAAAGGCAAGCGCATCTCCATTGGCCTGCCGACGCAAAGCGACTGGGGCATGGCCGCCAGCCTGCTGCTGGAACAGGGCTACGGCATCAACGGCGACAACACCGAAATTCGCCACGTGACGCCACCGGTGATGACCCAGGAGCTGATCGACGGCAATACCGATGCCGCGCTGCTGGCGCTGGTCACCAACGTCGACGGCGACGTCTGGTGGACCGCTGACCTGACCAGCAAGATCGAGGCCTCCGGCAAGCCCATGCACTACCTCGGCATGAGCCAGGAGGCCATCGACAAGGTCGCCGAGGTGCATGGCATCTCCATGGTCTCGGTCACCGTGCCCGCCGGCACCCTGCCCAACCAGTCCGAACCATTCCTCGCCGGTGCGTCGCGCGCCTACGAGGCAGTGCACCCGGACTTCCCCGAGGAGGTTGCCTACGAACTGGTGAAGAACGTGGTCGAGCATGGCCCGGCACTGAAGCAGTCCGGCCAGGGCTTCTGGAAGTGGTGGTCGAAGACCTCCATGGTGGCCGGGCTCAGCGAGGAGAATGCTCATCCCGGCGCCATCCGCGCCTACCAGGAACTCGGCATGTGGGAGGCGCGCAACGACTTTGCCCCGGTGACCTACCCGGAGTAGTCGTTCGCTGACCCACCCTCGTCGATGTCTGCGCATGCGGACGCCCGTCCCGCCACCGCACGGTGGCGGGACTGCCGGCCGGGTCCACGCGACGTTCCCTGTTCGCCGTCCTGCACGGTATCTTTCGCAGGGTGATCCGTCACCCTGCCTTACCCCTGGCCGGAGCATGACCGGTGACCGTTGAAACGAACCAAGCGGCCGCCCCGCGCGATCTGCTGGCAACCTTCCTCGAAGTGGTGCTGTGGACTCTTGGCGTGGTGCTGGTCGGTTACATCTCGCTGAGCGTGTTCGGGCTGGTGTCCCATGGCCCGGACTTCTACATTCACTTCGCCCTCGGCGTGGTGGCCATGTCCGGCGTACTGGCGCTGATCGAGGTCAACAACCAGTTCCGCGCCGGCGAACCCCGGTTGAAAGTGGCGGTGCGCGCCCTGTTCGCGGCGGTCGCCAGCGTGCTTGGCGTCGCCGGGCTCGTCTACTTCCGTGTCAACGTCGACCACCTGGTGCTCAATGCACCGTTCTTTTCCGAGACCGATATCCTGTTCGGCTACTGCACGATGATCGCCATGGTCGTGCTCACCTGGCTGCACTGGGGCTGGTTGCTGGCATCGATCTCGGCGGCCTCCATCGCCTACTTTTTCTTCGGCCACCTGATCCCGGTGCCACTGCTGCAGCACCCCGGTTACTCGGTGGGCTTCATCATGAACTACGTGTCCCTGAACACCAACCAGGGATTCTTCCAGTTCTCCGGCGTGGCGGCCGACCAGATCTACCTGCTCACCTTCTTCGGCATCACACTGCTTGGTGTCGGCATGCTGCGACTGGTGGTCGAGGTCGGCAAGCTGGCCGGGACCCGGGTACGCGGCGGCGCCGCACTGCCCGCGGTGCTTGGCAGTGGCGCCATCGGCGCGGTGATGGGGCAGGCGGTCTCCAACGTGGTGCTGTCCGGGCGCCTGACCATCCCGATGATGACCCGCTACCACTACTCCGGCGCCATGGCCGGGGCCATCGAGGCGACCGCGTCCTCGGCCGGTCAGATCCTGCCGCCGGTGCTTGGCCTGGCCGGCTTCCTGATCGCCTCGTTTCTCGGCATCCCCTACGTTACCGTGGCTCTCGCGGCACTGGTGCCGGGACTGCTCTACCTGGCCGGCATCAGCGCGGCCATCGCCGTGTACGCGCTGCGCGAGAACCTGCCGACCCTGGATGAACAGATCGATCGCACGCTGATCTGGCGCATGCTGCCCACCTTCCTGGTGTCCTTCATCGCCGTCATCTACCTGTTGCTCGGCTTTCGTTCGCCGGGCTACGCGGCGCTGGTCGGCATTGCCCTGGCACTGGTGTTCGCGGCCATGCAGGGCACCTATCGGCCAACCCTGGCACAGATCCGCGATGCCTTTCGCGAAGGACTGCTGCTGACCACCATCCTGTCCCTGCTGATCCTCGCCATCGGCCCCCTCGGCCAGGTCATGGTCAGCACCAACCTGTCCGGTCGGCTGGCCTCGCTGCTGGCCACGGTGCTGCCCGACATCGAGCTGCTGCTGTTGATCGGTGCCATGATCCTGTCCATCGTGCTCGGCATGGGACTGCCGACGCCGATTGCCTACGTGGTGGCGTCCCTGGCCATGATCCCGTTCCTGCAGCAGGTCGGCGTGGAGCCGTTGCAGGCACACTTCTTCGTCTTCTACTTCGCCGTCTTCTCTACCCTGACACCGCCCATCGCGGTTTCGGTGCTGGCGGCGACGAAGATCTCCGGGGCATCGTTCCGCTCGACGTCGGTGCATGCGTTGAAGATGGCGGCCACCACCTTCATCATTCCCTATGCCTTCGTCTTCAACCGTCCGCTGTTGTCCTTCCCCAATGTCGGCATCGAGTTGGTCATGCCGGTGCTGGAAGTGCTGGCGACCCAGGTGGCGGTTTCCATCGCCGCCTACGGATACTGCTTCCAGCGGCTGGGCAGCGGCTGGCGCAGCGTGTTCTGGGTGATCACCGCCATCGGCTACTGGACCCTGACCCGGCCGGGAAGACCCTTGCTGTTCGACGTCATCCTGCTGGTCAGTCTCGCCCTGGCCATGACCCTTTGCTATCTCGGTGCGCGCCGGCAGACGCCGGTGCGCAGCCAGTAATCCACGAATCCAACGAGGAGGAAAACATGCAGCCAGATCTCAATGCCACGAGCAAGGTGGTGCTGACCATCGCACCCACTGGCGGACTGCACGGCAGGGAGGCCAACCCGGCACTTCCCGAGCAGCCCGAGGATATCGTCGACGCCTTCGAACGCTGCTTCCGGGCCGGTGCCGCGGTGGCGCACATCCATGTGCGCGACAAGGAAGGTCGCACTTCCGCCGACCCGGTGATCTACAGCGAGGTGTTGAGCGGCATCGCCGAACGCTGCCCGGGCATGATCACCCAGGTCGGCAACGGCATCGGCATCCGGCGCGAGGCGGACGGTTCCTGGAGCGGCTTTACCCAGGCGCAGCGCATGGCGCTGCTCGACCTGGACCCGAAGCCAGACATGCTGACGGTGAACTCCGGCACGTTTCATTTCCAGCACAAGGACGCCGAGTTCCTGTTCGACAACAGCATTGGCTGGAACACCGAGTTCGTCAACGGATGCCGCGAGCGCGGCATCGTCAACGAGCTCGAGGTCTATGACATCAGTCACATTGCCAACATGCTGAAAATGCGTGACGCCGGGTTGTTCGAAGGCCCGATGCACTTCAGTTTCGTGCTCGGCATCCATGGTGGCATTCCCGCCGAACCGCGTTACCTGCTGGCCATGCTGGACGCGATTCCCGAGGGGTCGAGCTGGCAGATCGTCTCCATCGGCCGTGCCCAGGTGCCGCTGACCACCATGGCGGTGGCCATGGGTGGCAACATGCGCACCGGTTTTGAAGATACCGTGCACTACGGTCGTGGCGAGCTGGCCAAGGACAACGAGCAGCTGGTGCAGCGTGCGGTACGCATCATCGGCGAGCTTGGTCGCGACCTGGCGTCGGTGGACGAAGCACGGGCCCTGATGCACATGAAGTAGCCGTGGCCGGTTGCCGGCGACGCGAACCATCACCCCGCCCCGGCGACCGCCGGGGCCAGGAGTCGAGCATGAAACTGGTAGGCCGGAACCTCTCGCCCTTCACCCGGCGCGTGGCGGTGACCCTGAAGTGGTACGGCATGCCCTTCGAACAGGTCCAGATCAATGCCTGGCAGAACCTGGACGAGGTGCGCAGCAGCAACCCGGTGGGCCGAATCCCGGCACTGCTGCTGGAGAGCGGCGAGGTGCTGGTGGACAGCAGCGCCATCATCGATCACCTCGATGAGCAGGCGGAACCCGTAAGGCGCCTGACGCCGGCGTCCGGGCCTGCGCGACGCGAGGTGCTGCGCCTGACCGCCATTGCGCTCGGTGTCATGGAGAAGGCCGCCGCGGCGCGCTACGAGCTGGTCATGCGTCCGGCGGAAACGGTGCATCGACCGTGGCTCGAGCACAACCTGGGCCAGGTGCACACCGCCCTGGCCTGGCTGGATCGCCAGCTCGCCGGACCCTGGCTGACCGGTGACACGATCACCCAGGCCGACGTGACCACGGTGGTGATGTACGACTTCCTGCGCCTGTTCGAAGAGAGCAGGGTGGATGACGGCATGGTGCCGGCCATCGCGGCCATGGCCGCCTCCGCCGCGTCGCTGGCGCCGTTCGCCGAAACCCGCCCCTGACGGGGATGGTGGCCGCGCCCGGCGATGGCGCGGCCGTGACGACTCAGGCGGCTGCCAGGGACAGCAGCTCGCGGGCCTCGGCCGGGCTTGCCGGGTGGCGGTCGTACTCGGCGCACACCTCGACGATCTTGCCGACCAGTTCGGCGTTGCTGGCGGCAAGGCGTTCCTTGTCGTAGCGGATGTTGTCCTCCAGCCCGGTGCGGCAGTGGCCGCCGAGTTCCAGGCACCAGCGATTTACCTCGAACTGGTGACGACCGACGCCGGCCGCGGTCCAGGTGGCGCCAGGCAGCACGTCGCCCAGCTCGGCGATCAGGAATTCCAGCAGGCTGCGACGGGCCGGCATGGCATTGGGAATGCCGAGCACGAACTGGACGTGGGCCGGCGCCTTCAACAGGTCGCGTCGCACCAGGTTGGCGGTGTTGTACAGCATGGCGCTGTCGAACACCTCGACCTCCGGCTTGATGTCGTAGTCGAGCATGGTCTTGGCGAGGCCGTCGACGAAGTCGGGCGGGTTCTCGTAGATGTTGGTGGGAAAGTTCACCGAGCCGGTGGCCAGCGAGGCCATGTCCGGGCGATGGTGCAGCATCGCGCCGCGCTGTTCCTGGTTGCGCCCGCGACCGCCGGTGGAGAACTGCACGATCATGCCGGGACAGTGCTTGCGAATCCCCTCCTGCACTTCGGCGAAGCGATCGGGATCCGAGCTCGGTGCCTGGTTCTCGTCGCGCACGTGGATGTGCACCAGCGACGCACCGGCTTCGAAGGCCTCGTGGGTGGACTCGATCTGCTCGACCGGGGTCACCGGTACGGCCGGGGTATCGGCCTTGGTGGGCAATGCGCCGGTGATGGCGACGGTGATGATGCATGGCGTGGTCATGGACTATACCCCGGTGTTCTGGGTGAAGTGAAAGGCGCGAATGGACGGGCGCTGCGACAGTTCCTTGACCAGGGTCAACAGCGGTGTCTCCATCAACGGGTACTCGGTGGCGATGGGGCCGGCGGCCTTCAGCGCCTGGTACTGGCCATCGTCGTAGAAGGCGGCAAGCAACAGGTCGTCATCCGAGGCAAAGGGGCCGCGCGAGGCGCGCAGGCGATCGAGGGCCGGCGCCACCAGTGCACCGGGGCGCTCGCGAATGGGCTCGGCGCCGCGGGTGATGCGGTCGTACAGGTCGGGATCGATGTCGCCGGCGATCTCGCCGTAGCCGCCGCGCACGTACAGGCGCACCTCGTCGGGGACATTGTCGTAACGGGCGCCACCCCGGTCACGGGCGGTGACGTTGAGCACCGACTGGGTGATGATGTACTGGGCAAAAGGGCTGACCACGATGGGATAGCCCAGGTCTGCGCGCACCTGCCCGGCTTCCTCGAGGATCTCCTCCATGCGGTCGGCCAGGCCCACGGTCTGCAGCTGGTAGCGAAGATTGGAGATCATGCCGCCGGCCACCTGGTGGTGGTAGTGAAACTCGTCGTACTCCATCGGCGTGCCCACCGGCTTGTCTTCCCGTTCGGCAATGTAGGCCAGCCGTTCGGCGACTTCGTCGATGATGCCAAGGTCGATGTCGGCCTGGTAGCCACGGCGATGGCAGTTGCGCACGAACAGTTCGGTGGGTGCATGCGAGGCAGAGTTGGCCAGCGTGGAGGTCGCGGTATGTGCCACGTCGACGCCGTGCTGGATGGATTGCAGCAGCACGTAGGGGCCGAGACCGGAGAGGCAGTGGGTGTGCATCTGCAACGGCAGGTCTCCGATCGCTGCCTTGACTGCCGGCACCAGGGTGGCCACCCGCTCGGGGACCAGCAGGCCGCTCGGGTCCTTGATGAACAGGGCGTCGATGCCGATGTCCACCAGCTCGCGCGCCTTGCGCGCATAGTACTCGTCGGTGTGCACCGGGCTGTCGGTATAGACCAGGCCGGGTACCGTGTAGATACCGTTCTCGCGGGCTGCGCGGATCGGGATTTCCAGGTTGCGCACGTCGTTCAGCGCATCGTACACGGTGTGGTAGCGCATGCCGTTGGCGGCGAAGCGCTCGGCGGCCAGTGCCACCACGTCGTCGGCGAAGAACTCGAAGGTGAACAGGCTCTGGCCGCGGGTGTGGATGATCAGAGGCGTCTCGGTGACCCACGTGTTGAGGATGCGCATGCGCTCCCACGGGTCCTCGCGCAGGTAGCGAACGCAGACGTCGAACACCGCGCCACCCACCAGGTCGATGGCCTCGAAGCCGGCCCGGTCCAGCCGTGGCGCGATGTCCTTCATCATCGCCGTGGTCATGCGCGTAGCCCACAGGCACTGGTGGGCGTCGCGCAGGGTGACGTCGATCAGGCGAACGTTGCGGCTCATGCAGTTTGTCTCCGGTTTGCCGATGGCATCGGTGTGCGTTCGATCCAGCGTGTATCCACGCGGGCGTCATTATAGTCGTCCTGTTCCAGCAGCCAACGATGGAAGCCGGTGGTGGTGGCGATGCCGTTGCAGGTGAACTCGGCCAATGCCCGGCGGGCGCGGGCGATGGCGTCGGCACGATCGGTGCCGTGCACCACCAGCTTGGCGATCATCGAGTCGTAGTAGGGCGGCACCACCTGTCCCCGTGACATGGCCGTGTCCAGGCGTACGCCGTCGCCGGCCGGAGCCTGCCATTCGTCGATGCGGCCCGGGCAGGGCGCGAAACCGCGTTGCCAGTCCTCGGCATTGATGCGGAACTCGATGGCATGGCCGTGCTGGGCGTCGTCGTCGCGGACAAAGGCGTCCAGCGGCTCGCCCGCGTGCAGGCGGAACTGCGCAGCGACCAGGTCGAGACCGGTGCGCATCTCGGTGACCGGGTGTTCCACCTGGATGCGGGTGTTCATCTCGATGAAGTAGTAGGACATCGTCTCCGGGTCAAGGATGAACTCCACCGTGCCCGCGCCCAGGTACTCGATGCCCCGGGTCAGGCGCAGCGCCGACTCGATGATGTCCTTGCGCAGGGTCGCGTCCACCACCGGCGACGGTGATTCCTCCACCAGCTTCTGGTGACGTCGCTGCACGCTGCAGTCGCGTTCATGGTAGGCGGTGGCACTGCCTTTGCCGTCGCCGAGTACCTGCACCTCGATGTGTCGGATGCGCGGGAAGAAGCGTTCCAGGTACAGTGCGCCGTCGGAGAAGGCGGCCTCGGCCTCGCGGTGGGCCTGGGCGAAGGCGGCGTCGAACCGGTCCGGTTCTTCCACCACGCGCATGCCGCGACCGCCACCGCCGGCGCGTGCCTTCAACAGCAAAGGCCAGCCGATGGACTCGGCGGCATCCCGTGCGGACGCCGCATCGGTGAAGACGTCCTCGGAACCGGGCACCACGGGCACGCCCAGGGCCGCTGCGGTGGCCCTGGCCCTGGCCTTGTCGCCCATGGTTTCGATGGTCTCCGCGGCCGGGCCGACGAAGCCGATGCCTTCCTCCGCGCAGCGGCGGGCAAAGGCGGCGTTCTCGGACAGGAAGCCATAGCCCGGGTAGAGCGCGTCGCAGCCGGCGGCGGTGGCGACGTGCAGCAGCGAAGGGATCGACAGGTAGCTGGCAACGGCGCCGGGCGGGCCGATGCACACGGCGCGGTCGGCGGCGGCGACGTGGGCGGCATCGCGGTCGGCGGTGGAATAGACGGCGACGCTGGACAGGCCGAGTGATCGACAGGCCTGCACGGCGCGGAAGGCGATTTCTCCCCGGTTGGCAACCAGGACGCGGTGGATCGGGCGATCGGGCATGTCAGGTGGACGACGTGAAGGATGGGGTGATCTCGTAATATAAGACGATTGATTTCATTTTATCAAGCGGGCATACTGACCGCCATCCTCACCAGGTACCCGAACATGGCACAACGACGCAGGCAGTTCTCCGTGGTGGATCGCGCGGGCGGCACGTCCCGCCAGTCCGACTACCCGGTGGACGGCGAACGACTGGAACTGCTCACCGAACTCGGCGTCACCGGCAAGACCTTCTCCGCGCTGGAGGTGGTGTCGATGAATGCCGAACCCACCAGCATGGCGGAGATCATCCGCGTCACCGGGATGACCAAGCCCACCGCCCACCGGGTGGTCAAGGTGCTGCTGGACATGGGTTACCTGGAACGCGACAACCTGGATCGCGGCTTCATCGAGGGCGCCAACCTGGTCGGCCTGGCCCATCGCGTGCTGGCGGCATCGGCGCCGCGCTCGCTGCGCCATTCCATCCTGCAGGCCCTGTCCGAGCAGGTCGGCGAGACCTGCAACTACGGCGTCCTCACCGGTGGCGAAGTGCTGTACCTGGACCGCGTGGAGGCGAAGTGGCCTCTCGGCCTGCGCTTCGATGCCGGCAGCCGGGTTCCCGCCTACTGCACCGCCATCGGCAAGCTGCTGCTGAGTGCACTGCCGGATCGCGAACGGGAGCTGCTGATCGACAACATGCCGCGTTCCTCCTATACCAGCAAGACCATCACCGGCAAGGATGAACTGGCCTCGGCGCTGGCCGACATCCGCCGCGACGGCATCGGCACCGACGACCAGGAGTTCATGTCCGGCGTGGTCTGCGTGGCGGTGCCGGTGCGCGACGGCGATGGCCGCGTGCTTGGCGGTATTGCCCTGTCGGCGCCCGAGGCGCGCATGACGCTGAACGAGATTCTCGGCTTCGTGCCGCAGATGAAGCAGACCGCGGAACGACTCGCGGCCACCTACCGGACCTCTATCCCCGGCTGATCTCCCTGGACCCAAGACCCATGAGCCTGAGTTACCGCGAAGTCGCAGAAATCATGAAAATCATCGATGCCTCGAGCCTGGACGAGGTCATCCTGGAAGTGGACGGTGCCAAGCTGGTGGTACGACGCGGCGCCGCCGGCGACGCGGCTTCCGCGCCGGCGAACGGCGCCGGCAAGGCGTCGCGGTCACCGGCCGCGACCAGCGAGACCAGGAGCCAGGCGTCGGCGTCGGCGTCGGCGTCGGCCGCGGCGAGCACCGCCGACGCACCTGCGGTGGACGGTGATACCGTGTGCGCGCCCATGGTCGGCACCTTCTACCGCGCCCCGGCGCCGGGGGAGGCGCCCTTCGTGGAAGTGGGCAGCACGGTGTCGGTGGGCGATCCGCTGTGCCTGATCGAGGTCATGAAGCTGTACACCACCATCGAGGCCACCGTCGCGGGCACCATCGAGCAGGTCCTGGTCGACGATGCCACGCTGGTGGAATTCGACCAGCCGTTGTTCGCGATCCGCGCCGCCTAGCTGTCCGCCGGGCCGAAGCCCCCGGTTCAGTCTTCTGCGCCGCGCTGGTCCCGCCACAGGCCAAGCTTTTCCTGGGCGGCGCGATCGGAAAAGCTGAACAGCACCGCGTCGCCGCTGGCCTGGTGACGCACCCACTGCCAGCCCGGCACCACGAAGATGTCCTTCGGACCCCAGCGCATGGCGTGCTCGCCAACGCGGCTGACGCCTTCACCCTCGACCACCGCGAACACCGTCGCATCGGTGCTGCGGTAGGGCGCGGTGTGGAAGCCTGCCGGCAGGAGCTGCATGAAGGTGGCCATGGTCGGCATGGCATGATCGCCGGTGGCTGGATTGATGTAGCGCATCTTCAACCCGTGGCAGGGGTCGAACGCCTGTTCACGGCGCATGGTTTCCAGCGCCTCGCGGGTCCTGGCATAGGGATAGCTGAACACCGGCGACACCAGCGGTCGGCGGTCATAGTCCACCGGCAGCATGTTGGCGCCGTAGCGGGCGATGGCATCACCGGCCTGGCGACTGAGCGGCTGCTCCTCCTGCGGGTGACCCTCGGCGAAGGAGGCGTTGAAAAACGACAGCATGGGGATGTCCAGCCCGTCGAGCCAGACCATCGGCACGTCGCTGTCGTTGCCGTGGTCGTGAAAGGTCCACGGCGGCGTGATGACGAAGTCGCCGACGTGCATCGGCGTGCGCTCACCGTCCACCGCGGTATGTCCGCCAGCGCCCTCGACGATGAAGCGTAGTGCCGACTGGGTATGACGATGGGCCGGCGCCACCTCCCCGGGCAGCACCAGTTGCAGCCCGGCATAGAGCGAGTTGGTCACGCGGCTTCGGCCGCGCAGGCCGGGATTCTCCAGGATCAGCACGCGGCGTTCCGCCTCGCGCGCGGTGATCAGTTCGCCGGCGGCCATCAGGTGCCGGCGCAGCACGTGGTAGGACCAGTGCCTGGCGACGCAGTCGCCGCCGGGCTCGCGGGTCACCAGTGCCGACAGCACCTCCCACAGCGGCGCCAGGTCGTCACCGTCAATGGTGCGGTAGTACTGCCGACGCCGCTCACGCTCGGCCGCGTCGACGGATGCCGGGGAAGGGGACTGTGTCATCGTGAAACTGCCTCAGTGTTGGCCGGGCGTGGACTGCACGGTGCTGTCGATCCCTGAGCCACCGTACAGCCACGACAGCCGGAAGTAGTATTCCTCGGCGCTGCGGCCGGCCATCACCGCGTTGCGCACCAGCGCGGCGGCGCCGGCGGGATGGTAGATGTACTCGCCCACCGCGCGCGACTCCATCTGCACGCGGGCGGTGCGCGGCACCCGTTGGCGACAGTAGGCGTCGAAGGCTTCGACCACGTTGCCGCCCGCCTCGCCAAGCTGGTGGCCGAGGGCCACGGCGTCTTCCAGCGCCATGCAGGCACCCTGGGCGAAGTACTGCAGCATCGGGTGCGCGGCATCGCCGAGCAGCACCACCCGGCCATCGTTCCAGCGCGCGATCGGTTCGCGGTCGCACAGCACCCACAGCTTCCAGTTCTCGCCGTGCTCGATGATCTGCCGTGCCCGTGGATGGATGTGCTCGAAGCCCTGGCGCACCTCGTCCTTGTCCACCGCCTTGCCGGCCACCGCCTCGGGGGCGTCGTTGTGGTAGGTCACCACCAGGTTGAACACCTTCCAGCCCTTCAACGGGTAGTGCACGATGTGGCACTTCGGCCCCGCCCACAGGGTGGCCGCATTCCAGCGCAGGTCGTCCGGCATCTGCTCGGTGGGTATCACCGAACGGTAGGTGGTATGGCCGGAGACCCGCGGCGGCCCGTCGCCGACCAGTTGCGCACGCACCGTCGAGTGCAGGCCGTCGGCACCGACCAGGGCGCGACCGGCCAGCGGTTCGCGGTCGCGCAGCAGTACCTCGACGTGGTCGTGGTGCTGGCGGTAGCCGGTCACCGCGTGGCGGGTACGAAACTCCACCAGCGGCTGCTCCCGGCAGGCATCGAGCAGTACCCGGTGCAGGTCGGCACGGTGCACCACGGCATAGGGATTGCCGAAGCGTTGCCGAAACGGTTCGTCCAGCGGAATGTGGGTGATCTCCTCCGCGGACACCGCGTCCATCAGGCGCAGCTTGTCGATGAAGACCGCGCACTCGCGCGCCTGGTCGCCGACGCCGAGATGGTCGAAGGAGTGAAAGGCATTGGGCGCGATCTGGATGCCGGCGCCGATCTCGCCGAGGGTGGCGGACTGTTCCAGCACCACGCTGGGCCAGCCGCCACGTGCCAGCGAGAGGGCGGTGGCGAGCCCGCCGATGCCGCCGCCGGCGATGAGAATTGGCGCATCGGCCATGCTGCCTCCTGGGTGAGGGCGATGGCGCGCGGTGGGTCGCGGCCATTGCCCGGGTTTCGTTGTCGTGCGGCGCGATGATGTTCCGCGACCACCGCTGGTGGCGCGCGGATGGGTGTCACGCTACAGTGTACTCCATTGCGCCGGGGCGCCGCGCAGTGCACCCGCCAGCCGACCCCCGGTACCACCGTTGCCCATCACCAGGACGCGACCATGCCCTCGATCGACTACTACTTTTCCCTGTTGTCGCCGTTCACCTACCTCGCCGGGCTGCGCCTGGAGGAGATCGCCGAACGCCACGGCGCCACGGTGGCCTACAAGCCGTTGAACATCCTGACCCTGTTCGGCGAGACCGGCGGCACGCCGCCGGCCAAGCGTCACTGGTCACGGCAGGAATACCGCCTGCAGGAACTGCGGCGCCTGTCGGAAGGTCTCGCGTTGCCGCTGAACGTGCAGCCGGCGCACTGGCCGGTGGACGTCGCCGCGCCCGCCGCCGCGGTGATCGCGGCACAGGCCGACGGCCAGTCGGTGGGCGGCTTCGTGCATGCCCTGCTGCGCGGGGTGTGGGCCGAGCAACGGGATATCTCCGATGCAGGCACCATCGGCGAACTGGCCGCCGCCAACGGCGTCTCCCTCGACGGCCTGGCCACGGCGATGGAGGAAGCCGGCCCGGTGTACGAGGCGAATACCCGCGAGGCGGTGGAGCGCGGCGTGTTCGGCTCGCCGTTCTACGTGGTCGGCGAGGAACGCTTCTGGGGCCAGGACCGGCTGTCCTGGCTCGACCGCCACCTTGCCGCCATGGCCGGCTGAGACCGTCGCCGGCCTAGACCAGCGACGCCTGTCCGGGGGTCCAGCGCACCAGCACCTGCAGCACCTGGCCGAGCACCTCGGCCAGGGCTTCGGCCGCCTCGGGCCGGTAGCTGTTGGCCGGGGTCTCGTCCATGTAGGCCGCCTGCGCCAGTTCCATCTGCATGGCGTGCACCTGCTGTGCCGGACGGCCGTAGTGACGGGTGATGTAGCCGCCGACGAAGCGGCCGTTGACGACGTGGCTGTACGGCGACGCCGCCAGCACCCGCTCCACCCGCTCGGTGAGTTCCTGCGCGCAACTGTCGCCGTGCGCGGTGCCGAGGTTGAGCACCGGCAGTTCCCCGTCGAACAGGCGCGGCACCACCGAGCGGATCGAGTGGCAGTCGTAGAGCACCGCGTAGCCATGGGCATTGCGCACCCGCTCGATTTCCCGGGCCAGCGCCTCGTGGTAGGGCTGCCAGTACTGGCGCAGGCGGCGCGCGGTTTCCTCGTCGTCGGGTTCCTCGCCACCGTGGTAGATCGGGGTGCCGTCGAACAGCCGTTCCGGGCACAGCCCGGTGCCGGACTGGCCGGGATACAGGGCGCTGTCGTCGGGCGGCCGGTTCAGGTCGACCACGTAGCGGCTGTAGTTGGCCTGCAGGATGGTGGCATCGAGTTCGCGGGCGAAGTCGTACAGTCGCGGTATGTGCCAGTCGGTGTCCGGCAGGGCGCTGGCCGCCGCGGTCAGGCGAGATTCCAGGCGCGGGGGCAGGGCGAGCCCGGAATGGGGCATGCTGAGGATGAGCGGCGACAGGCCGCGACGAAGGCGAAAGATGTCCATCGGGTCAGGTTTCCGTCAACGGGGAGGGCGCGCCGGCGGCGCGTCGTGGCTGCGCGCAGAATGGCGGCGCGACGGTAGTGTATTCCCTTCGTCGCATGAAGAGTATGACCACCACGTCACCGCCGCGCCGCTAGTCCAGCTCGCGGGACACGTCGACCTGGGCGTCGACGAACAGCGGCGAGATGTTCAGCGCCACGGCAATGCCGTGCAGGGTCTCGCGCTCGCTGCTGCCCACCGAACCCTTCGGCGGCAGCATCAGGCACAGGTCGCGCAGCACCTGCATGCACTGGCTGGTGCTGGCCAGTTCGCGGGCCTGGCCGATACGGTTCGGCAGGTCGTCGAGAATGCGGTCGATGTCCAGCCGCTGGTTGAGTGCGCCCTTGCCGAAGAACTCGTCGAACACCTTCATCTCCTCGTTGGAGATCTCGCCGTCGGCCACCGCGATGGCGATCAGTCCGGCGAACAGCAGGCGTCGCATGGCCTCCGCCTCGCGGGTGCGGCCGTCGATGTAGCTCGGCTCCATCAACGACATCACGCCCTGCACGCGCAGTTCCAGTTCCTCGGCATCGAAGCCGCCGGGGTCGATGAAGCGGGATTCGAAGAAAAGCGCCAGCGCCTTGACCCGCATCGGGCTGAACGGATGGGTGGAGAACCAGTCCTCGCGCGGTGCGCCGGCGCCCGGCTCGCCGTCGGCAACCTGCATGTCGTCCACCTGGCTGAGAAACTCCTGCGGGTTGAACTGCACCACGTCGTCGGACAGCCCCGAGGCGAGCCGGAACAGGGCGCGGGACACGGCGTCGGCATCCGCCGCGCACCAGGCGCCTGCACGGTCGGCGGAAATCTCCGCGTAGCGCGACCAGGCGAACAGCTTCAGGGCCAGTTGCGGCGACGGTCGTGATTCCCCGCGCAGCAGCATGCCCACCGGGATGTCGTGGTGTTCGTAGAGGTGGTGGGCGAGCTCGTGTCCCATCACGAACATCAGCTCGGCATCGCGGAAGGCCTCCAGCAGGCTGGAGGAAAAGGTAATGAACAGCCGCCCGTCCTCGGGCTTCACGCAGGCCGCGTTGAAGGTGGCGCTGGAATACACGAACAGTTCCAGGTCGATGTCGATGCCCAGCCGCTCCATGCAGTGATCGCGGGCGGCATAGACCTGCGGCGCCATGCCCCGGGTCAGGCGGACCGAGGTCGCCAGCAGGCGGCGTCGGATGCTGCCCGGTCCGCGCTGCTGGGCACGCTCCAGCGCCTCGTTGGCGCGCACCACGTCGGGGTGCTTGCGCAGTGTCTCCAGGCCCTTGAGGTCGTTGACACAGCGAATGTCGGCGGCATTGTGGGACATGGGTTCTCCTTGGCTGTGAATGGCGGCCGGCTCGCGCCGAGTGTAGCAAAGCCGTTGGCGCCACCCGCCTGCGGGGTGTCAGCCGGCGGTTCGCGGCGTGACCCGGTAGCTGCAGCGCCGGCCACCGCCGAGCAGGTGCTCCACCCGCTCCACCGTGGCCAGGGGCGCCAGCCAGGCGCGGAACTGGGCGAGTTCCGATCGACACAGGCCCTGGCACTGGCTGGCGGCGGCGCACACCGGGCAGTGGTTTTCCACCAGCAGGTAGTCGCCGTCACCGCTCTCGGTCCACTGGGCCATGTAGCCCTCCTCGCTGCGCATGGCCACCAGCCGGTCGAGTCGCTCGACCAGGGTGTCCGCCCCGACCAGGCGCTGGTGGCCGGCGGCCAGCGAAGCCGCCTCGCGGTGCGCCACCAGCCGCTCGATGCCGGCGTCGCCGAACACCGCCCGCGCGGCGTCGAGCAGGTCCACGGTGAGGTCACCGTGGCGATCGGGAAAGCGGGCGTGGCCACGGCCGGTCAACTGCCAGAAGCGGCGTGGCCGGCCGCGGCCAATGGCGCGGTCGCTGGCCTCGACCAGTGCCTCGCGGGCAAGGGCGGCGAACTGCTGCTGGGCGCCGGCGGTGGAGATCCCGAGCAGGCGCGCGGCATCGCCGGCATCCAGCGGGCCACGGCTCTTGAGCAGGTAGAGCAGGCGTTCGGCGGTCTTGCGCGGCATTTCTTTTAAAATAGTAAAAACTTTTTTAAAATAGATTCTGTTTTTACCCTATCGAGTCCCGCCGTGCAAGGCAACGAGCCGCAAACCCCGCGCTTCACCGCGCTGCTCGCCCCCCGCTACCTGCCGTTGCTGGTCATGGTCGGCCTCGGTGTCTGGCTGCATGCCGCCGACATGCTGCTGGTGGCGACCATGATGCCGGCCATGGTGGCGGAACTGGGGGGCACCGAGCTGGTGGCGTGGACGGTGGCCCTGTACGAGGTCGGTTCCATCGTTGCCGGCGCGGTCAGCGGCTACCTGGCCCTGCGCCACGGCGTGCGTGGGCCGATGACGGTGTCGGCACTGGTCTTCGGCGCCGGCTGCGTGGTCAGTGCGCTGGCGCCGTCGATGCCGGTGGTGCTGGCCGGGCGCCTGGCCCAGGGCTTCGGTGGCGGCGCCCTGGCGGCGCTGGCCTTCGTCGCCGTCGGCATGCTGTTCCCGGCCAACCTGGTGCCCCGGGTGCTCGCCGTGGTCTCCGCGGTGTGGGGGGCATCGGCATTCCTCGGTCCGCTGGTCGGTGGCGTGTTCGTCAACCTGGGCTCCTGGCGTGGTGGCTTCTGGATCTTCGCCGGCCAGGCACTGGCGCTGGCCGCCTGGGTGGCGAGTCGTCGCCCGGAACCCCGGCGCGAGGCCCTGCCGCCGGGTCGCCCGCCACTGGCCCTTCTCGCCCTGCTGGCCATCGGCGTGGTGCTGGTGGCCCTCGGCGGCAACGTGCCCTCGGTGGCCTGGATGACGGTCAGCGTGGTTGCCGGGCTGGCCTGCGTGGCGATGTTCGCGCGGCTTGACGCCAGCCGCGGGCGCCACCGTCTGCTGCCGGCGGGGGCATTGCGTGGCCGCTCGCGGATCGGCGCCGCGTTGGCCATGGTGCTCGCCTTTTCCATTGCCGCCATCGGCCTTGGCACCTACGGGCCGCTGTTGATGACCTGGATCCACGGCGTCGCGCCGCTCACCGCGGGCTTCGTGCTGGCGGCCGAGTCGGTGGGTTGGTCGATCGCCGCCATCGCCGTGTCCGGCGTGGCCGAGCGTCACGATGCGAAGATGGTGGCGGTGGGCATGACGCTGGTCGCCGTCTCCACCATCGGTCTGGCCGTGCACCTGCCCGGCGGCCCGTTGTGGATGGTGGTGCCCTGGGCGCTGTTGGCCGGCGGCGGCTTCGGCATGGCCTGGACCTTCATCCTGCGTCGCAGCCTCGCCGATGCGCCCGGCGGCGAGCGGGAACGCATTGCCGCCGCCTTGCCGACCACGCAGTCGCTCGGCTATGCCCTTGGCGCGGCGGTGCTCGGCATCGTCGCCAACGGCGCCGGCATCGGCGCGGTGTCCGGCATCGACGATGCCCGCGCGGTGGCGACGCTGGTGTTCCTTGCCTGCCTGCCCTTCGCGGCCGTCGGGCTGGTGGCGACCTGGCGCTTCGTGCAGGCGCCGGCGGGCCGCTAGGACGCGCTCCGGGCCAGGTTCAGCCGGTGCCGAAGACCTCGGTGCGGGCGCGGTCGCAGATGTTCAGCACCAACGGCTGGCGGATCTTCCGTTCCGGGGAGATGGCGTAAAACTGCTCGTACATGTCGTTGGCGCTGCCCACCACCTCGACGCCGTACATGCTGCGGATGTTCTTCTCGATGACGGTGGCGCCGGCAAACAGCCCGGCGCCTTCGCCGCCGAAGGACTTCAACAGCGCCGCATCGGCGATCTCGGCAACCACCTCGGGCACGATCTCGTTGACCGCGAACCAGTCGTCGAGCACGCCGCGAACCGAGCTGCCGGGGGTCGGCATGAGGAAGGGCGCACCGTGCAGGCTGCGCGGAAAGCCGTCGCGGTAGCGGCGTGCCAGGGCCGGGCTGGCGAAGATGCAGATGCCGCTGTAGCCGAGGTGATGGTTCCACACCCGTCGCTGGCGCTCGGCGGTCAGCGGGGCATCGGAGATGATCAGGTCCAGGCGGTGGTTTGCCACCGCGTCCACCAGCCCGGCGAGGCGGTCCTCCTCGCAGACCACCCGGACCCCGGCGGTCTCCTCCATGGCCGGTTGCAGGATGCGGTAGACCACCAGCTTGGCGATGGACTCGGTGATGCCGACGTGGAACACCGGGGTGTCGCTGAATTCTCCGCTGTGCAGGAAGCGACCGAGTTCCTGGCCGGTGGAGAACATGTCGTCGGCATAGCGCATCACCGCCTCGCCCATCGGCGACAGCACGAGACCGCGACCGACGCGGTGGAACAGGGGCTTGCCGACGGATTCCTCGAGCAGCTTGACCTGCGCGCTGACCGTCTGCGGGGTCAGGTGCAGCTGTTCACAGGCGCGCGCGATGCTGCCCTCGCGGGCGACGACCCAGAAGTAGTGCAGGTGGTTGTAGTTGAGCTGTCGCATCTCGGGCCGGGTGCTTGCGTGCCCGCGGCATCGCGGTGGCGGGCGACACGGGTTGCTGGCGGCTTCAGCCGGGCGGGGCCACGTAGCCGTAGCGAACCAGTTCGTCGATCACGATCTTCGACAGTTCCTCGACCACGCTGTCCGCCGAGGACGGATTGAACGAGCGGGTGTTGCCGGTCCACAGCAAGGCCTTGGTGGAGGCGGAGTAGACGTTGGTCTCGAGCAGCACGGTGGTGTTGGTGACCACGTAGCCCGGCTGGAACATCATCCGGTAGGTGGGGTAGTAGTAGTCGTAGAAGCCGAGCGGTGCGTAGTTGTAGCTCGGCGGCACGTAGCTTTGCTCCCGGGAAACGTCCACCAGCCGGGTGGTCAGGATGGCGTCGGCGGAGGACTTCTCGATGGCCGCCTCGATGACCGCCTTCTCGTCGGTGATGGCATCCTCGGGAATCAGCCGGAAGCTGGACTCGGCGGCCAGTCCGCGTGCAGCGAGCTGGCCGCTGAAGGCGGTTTCGAAGTAGCGTCGCCGGTTCGGGTTGTTGGACAGCCCGATGACCAGGAATCGCTCCAGCGAGGGCCCGGCATACTGGTCCTCGTGCCAGGCATTGAGGATCTTGGTGGAGGTGCAACCGCTGAGCAGGGCAGCCGCGGCGAGGACGGCGAAAACCCAGCCGGAACCGTTGAGACGTTTCATTTGGTGCATGCTCCTGCAGACGAGACGATGCACCGATTATCCGTCATCGCAGGAGGCCGTTCCAGCGCGGGGCCGGGCGGCGCCTGCCGTGGCCGCGGGTGTTCCATTACAATGCAGTGGATCAGCCCGCCGCCGTACCTGCCGGCGGGGTCCGCGCCGGTGGCGGTTCCGCCCGGCGCAGCGCGTCATTCCCGGGGGAGGGGAACTCGCATGGAACAGGCAAACGGGATCTTCGACCAGTTGCCGTGGTGGTTGCTGGGCGTGGTGGTGGTGTTGCTGCTGCTGGCACCGGTGCTGCGCGCCCGTGGCGCGGCGCGCCGCCGTGCCGCGCGACCGCCCGGGACCGGCACGACGGCGCTTTCGTCCGCCGACGCGCCGGCGCCGGTTGCGCCCGCACCGGACCCGGTTCCCGAGCCGCCGACGCCCGCCGACGAGTCCGGCGAAGCAGGCGGTGATATCTTCATCGAGGACATCGAAGAGGCAGAGCTGAGCCATGCCTCGCGGCTGGAACTGGCACGTGTCTACCTGGACCTCGGCGACGCCAGTGGTGCCGGCCTGCTGCTCGAGCGGGTGCTGGCCGATGGCAGCGAGGCGGAGCGCGTGGAAGCCGGGCGACTGCGCGCGAGGATCAGCGAGGACGGGGACGAAGATGTCGTCGAGGAATCGGTGCCGGCGGACGTGGAAGGCCTGCTCGACCTCGCCGTGGCCTACGTGGAGATCGGCGACGAGCCCTCGGCGCGACGCATGGCGGCGCGCATCGAGGCCGCGGGCAGCCCCTCGCAGCGGCGCCAGGTGCGGGAATTGATGGCGCGTTTCCAGGACTGATCCGAAGTCCGCTGCGCGGGTCGTCCCGCGGCTGCGTCGATCAGGCCGCGGCTCGCTGCCCCGGCGCCACGCGCATGCCCTGTTGGTCGAAGCGCGCCAGCGATGCATGGGTCAGCACCTCGCCGGTGTCCGGGTAGAAGAACGAGGCGCCAAGGGCAGGATCGTAGCGCACCGGCTCGCCGGTGAAGGGTGACAGGCGGCGGGGGTCGTCCGGGTGGACCGAGTCTTCGAGGTAGCCGATGGCATAGGCGTGGATGACCCGGCGACCTTCGCGCAGCATGCGCTGCCGACCGCCTTCGCGGACCCGGAATTCCACCTGCGAGAGTTGCAATTCCCGCGCCGAGGCGCGCACGGCGCCGCCCTGGAACACGCTGTAGCAGCGATGCTTGTAGTTCCAGTAGACGCGAACCGGCAGGTGGGCTTGAATCATCGTCGGCGGCCGCGAGCGGCGGGCGGTGGTGATCGTCGGGCGCGCGCATTATAGGGTCGCGGTTGGGAAAATCAAGTCTCCGTCGTGGTCGCGACGGGACCCGTCGAAGCGCCCGGCCACCGTTGCCGGTGGTGTTCATTGCAGGTACATTCACGCGGCGGCCACGAGCCGTCCCCCCACCTGTTGAACACAGCGCCAGCCCTAGAAGGAGGCCCACCATGACGATCGCCGTCGGAGACCGCATTCCCAACGTAACCCTGTACGCCATGGGCGACAAGGGACCCCGCGCGATGACCACCGAGGAAATCTTTGCCGGCAAGAAGGTGGTCCTGTTCGCCCTGCCGGGTGCCTTCACCCCGACCTGCTCGGCGGCGCACCTGCCCGGCTACGTGGTCAAGGCCGATGACATCCTGGCCCGTGGCGTGGACACCATTGCCTGCCTGTCGGTCAACGACGCCTTCGTCATGGACGCCTGGGGCAAGGCGCAGAATGCCGAGAAGATCCTCATGCTGGCCGACGGCAGCGGTGATTTCACCAGCGCCGTGGACCTGGGTCTGGATCTCACCGAGCGCGGGCTCGGCAAGCGTTCCGACCGCTATGCCATGATCGTCGACGACGGCGTGGTCACGTTGCTCAACCGCGAGGCGCCGGGCAAGTTCGAGGTCAGCGACGCCGACACCGTGCTGGCTGCCCTGTAGCCGACAGGTCCCGCCTCAGTCCCTGCCGGCCGGGTCGTCCGCGGGTTTCACCCCGGGGTCTGCCGGCCGGTCGGGCGCCGACCGCGCCTCGCCGGCTTCCCGGTCCGGCGTCGGTTCGGTGAGCAGCCCGCGGCGCCGCGCGCGCCGCTCCCAGCTTCGCCGCGCCAGTACCTGCATGTCCTCGGCATGGTCCAGTTCGTCGACGATCTCCATGCCGATCAGGGTCTCGATGACGTCTTCCATGGTCACGATGCCGGCCATCCCGCCGAACTCGTCCACCACCAGCGCAATGTGCTCGCGACGGTCGAGAAAGCGGTTGAACAGTTCCGGGATCGGGTAGTCCTCGGCCACCGCCACCAGGTCGCGACGCAGCGTCGACACCGGCTCCTCGCCGCGACCTTCCACGGCCGCGGCGAGGATGTCGTCCTTGCGCACGTAGCCGCTGACGTGATCGCGGGAATGGTCGTGGTACAGCGGGATGCGCGAGAAGCGCTTCTCGCCGTGGTCGGCGGCGAAGGCGGCGATGGTTTCCTCCTCGGCCACCATTTCCACCACCGTGCGCGGGGTCATCACGTCGCGCGCGGTGACCGTGTTGAAGCGCAGCAGGTTGGCGATGATGCCCGACTCGCGGGCATCGAAGACGCCTTCGCGTTCTCCCACCTCGGCCATGGCCAGAAAGTCCATGCGGCTGAACACGCTGCGCGACTTGTCCTTCTTCAGGCTGCGCGTGATCAACTGGCTCATCAGCACCAGCGGCGCCAGCACGGTGATGATCACGTGCAGGGAATTGACCGTGAACGGCGCCAGTTCCTGCCAGAAGTTGGCGCCCAGCGTCTTCGGAATCAGTTCCGAGAGCACCAGGATGGCAATGGTCATGACCACCGGCACCACCAGCCCGGTGATCATCGGGTTGGCCTCCGACCAGATGCGCGCGGCCTGGTCGCCAACACCGATGGCGCCCACCGTGTGGGCAATGGTGTTCAGCGTCAGGATGGCGGCCAGCGGCCGATCGATGTTCTGCTTGAACGATTCGATGCGTCGCCCGACGCGGGTGCCTTCGCGCAGCTTGAGCTGGGCATAGGACGGCGTGATGCTGAGCAGCACCGCCTCCCACATCGAGCAGAGGAAGGAGATGATGATCGCCAGGGCGAAGAAGGCGATGAGCAGGCTGATCATAAGCAGTCCGGTGCTGGATGAATTTCCCGGCAGCGACGCTGCGCGGCCTTGGTGCATTATGACGATTCGACCGTCGCTTGTAACCCGATCACCGGGTCGGCATCGTATACTGCCGGTTCGCGTCGTCGCCTGTGCTTGCCCCGCGTGGCCGCGCGTGACTCATGCCATCGGTCCCCAATCCTGGAGGTAGCGTGCTCGACGATCTACTGCCCCTGTCCTCGACACCCCTGCGCCATGTCGCCAACCCGCGTGCCGGCCACGGTCCGTGGCCGTCGAGGCTGAACACGGTGATCGACGAGGCCGCCTTTGCCGAGGCGGCCGCGGAGATCCGCAGCTGGCCGGACTATGCACCGACACCGTTGGTGGAACTGGCACCCCTGGCGCGCTCGCTGGGCGTGGCCGGCATCGAGTACAAGGACGAGTCGCCCCGTTTTCACCTGGGCAGCTTCAAGGCCCTTGGCGGCGCCTACGCGGTGCTGCGGTTGCTGATGCGGGAAACCGGGCTCGACGCGGCGACGATTCGTCGCGGCGCCGGCGCCGCCGGCGCGCTGACCGTGGTCACCGCCACCGACGGCAACCATGGCCGCTCGGTGGCCTGGGGAGCGTCGCGGTTCGGCTGCCGTTGCCGGATCTACATCCACGCCGGGGTCAGCGACTACCGCGAGCAGGCCATGCGCGAACTCGGTGCCGAGGTGGTGCGGGTCGACGGCAACTACGACGACTCCGTGCACCGGGCCGCCGAGGAGGCCGCCGCCAACGGCTGGTTCGTGGTCTCGGACACGTCCTGGCCGGGGTACGAGGAATTACCACGCTTCGTCATGGCCGGCTACGGCGTGCTGGTGGACGAGGTGCTGGCCGCCCGCGAGGGCCGGCCGCCGCTGAGCCACGTCTTCGTGCAGGGTGGTGTCGGCGGGCTGGCGGCGGCGGTGGCGGCACGACTGTGGATGGCCACCGGCGAGCAGCGGCCACGGCTGGTGGTGGTGGAGCCCAGCCGTGCCGACTGCCTGTACCAGAGCGCCTGCAACGCCGCCCCGGTGCGGGTCTCCATCGAGGAGGAAACCATCATGGCCGGGCTGTCCTGCGGCGAGGTGTCGATGCTGGCGTGGTCGATCCTGGAAACCGCCGCGGATCACTTCCTGACCATCACCGACGACAATGTCGCCCTGGCCATGCGTTACCTGGCGCGGGCCACCGCACCGGTGCAGGCCGGGGAATCCGCGGTGGCCGGGCTGTGCGGCTTCGTGCAGGCGGCGCGGGACACCACCCTGGCCCGGGTCATCGGTCTCGACGGGCACAGCCAGGTGCTGCTGCTCGGCACCGAGGGCGCCACCGACCCGGCCATCTATGCCGCGCTGACCGCCACCGGCGAAGACGGCCAGGCCTAGAGCAGGCGGCGCGGGTCGAACGCCGTCGCTTCGGCGGCGACCTCGAGGGCATCGGCCAGGGCACGGTCGGTGGCCGCCGGACCGGCCTCCTGGCACAGCCGCGCATAGACACGGGCGGTCATGGCCGCCAGCTCGTGGGGCGAGAGCGCCATCGGCAGCGTGAGCGGCAGCTCGTCGGTCATGGCATAGATCCGCTCGGCGAGAAACTCCGGCAGCGCCGACGCCAAGGCCCCCTCGCGCACCGCGGCCACGATGATCCCGCCCGCCGGTGCGCCGCGCGCCTTCATCGTCGACAGCTGTTCCGTCAGCGCGGTGAAGGCGAGCCCGGCGGCCACGTGCTCGTCGAGATCCGCCGCCGGCGGCGTCGAGCGGAAATAGTCCGCGTGCTGTTCCAGCAGGGCGAAGTTCCGCGACAGCCGGGTATACAGCGCGCCGCGCGGCACCTCGATATCGGCCTGCAGCCGACGGACGAGTTCCGCGACAGGCACCGGGGTGGGTTCGAACAGGTCCTCGAGCGACTCCACCGCGGGCAGCGCCTGCTCGACGGTCAGCCACTCGGCCAGGACCTCGATGCACGTCGCCTGCCGGGCGAGTCGCATGGACGTCGCCCGTTTCCGGCCCGGCCATCTCACGCCTGTTCCGCCTTGCCGCGGTGCAACTGGACACGGGAGAACTCCGGGTAGGCGATCTCGTAGTGCTCCGCGTAGTCCAGTCCCTGCATCTCGAACCGCTCCGGCACCCGCAGCCCGACCAGGCCGTCAAGAATGCGGAAGCCGATGAAGGCCACCGGCAGCGTCCAGGCCAGGGCGGCGCCGATGCCGATCAGTTGCACGATGACCCGCTCCGCGTTGAACAGGTCGCCCTGGTAGAACAGGCCGGCCGCGAGGGTGCCCCAGGCACCGCAGAAGCCGTGCACGCTGACCGCGCCGACCACGTCGTCCAGGCGCAGTCGCGCCAGCAACGCCGAGCCGGCGATCACCACCACGCCGGCGACCAGGCCGGTGACGATGGCATGGGCCGGTGCCATGGTGGCACAGCCGGCGGTAATGGCCACCAGTCCGCCAAGGGCACCGTTGACCGTGTTGGTCAACAGCAGCGGTGCGCGGATGATCATCGAGAAGAAGATGATGCCGACCACGCCGGCAGCGGCGGCCAGGTGGGTGTTGAGGTTGATCGGACCGATGGCACCCGACAGCGCCGTGGTGCTGCCGCCGTTGAAGCCGAACCAGCCCAGCCAGAGGATGAAGCCGCCCAGCGCCACCTGGGGCAGGTGGTGGCCGGCGATGTAGGTGGTGCGACCCTCGGCGTCGAAGCGGCCGAGACGCGGCCCGAGCACGAAGATGCCGGCCAGCGCGCACCAGCCGCCCACCGAGTGCACCACGGTGGATCCGGCGAAGTCGATGAAGCCCGCCTCGGCCAGCCAGCCGCCGCCCCAGACCCAGCTGCCGTAGACCGGGTAGATGACGCCGGTGACCAGCAGCGACAACAGCAGGTAGGCGGTGAAACGGGTGCGTTCGGCCATGGCGCCACTGGCGATGGTGACCGCGGTGGCGGCGAACATGGTCTGGAACATGAGCAGCGAGTAGTCGAGGTCGCTGGCGTCGGAGAGAAAGAAGCCGCTGGTGCCGTACCAGCCACTCGGGTTGTCGCCGAACATGACGGCATAGCCGAACATCCAGAACACCAGCGTGCCGATGCAAAGATCGATGTAGTTCTTCATCAGCACGTTGACCGAGTTCTTGGTTCGCGACATGCCGCTTTCCAGCAGCGCGAAACCGGCCTGCATGAAGAACACCAGCGCGCTGGCAACGGCCAGCCACAGGATGTCGGTCTCCGCGCGCAGCGTTTCGAGCTCGCCGGCCTGGGCGAGGAGTGGCGGTGCGGCCAGCATGGCCAGCATGGAAACGAGCACGGCGTGGGTGGTCGCACGACGACGCGTGCGTGGAACTGCGAACATGGAACCCCCGGATTGCAAGGTGTCGTGGACCGGCTGCCGGCATCGGCCGGGACGGTTTCTCGGGGTAGGAGACAAGCAACAGTCGTGCCAATCGGTGCGGACGGCGAATGGCGGGATTCTACTGTTCTCCGGCCATCGTGGCTGCACCACGTTGGCGCAGCGACGAACGGCTCGCGCCGTGGTGGTGCGCGTGGCCGGTCAGATCAGCCAGGCCAGGTAGAAGCCGTGCAGAAAGCCGAAGATGGCGCGCTGCCAACGGGTCGACAGGCCAATCGCGCCGCCGTGCTCGAGCATGGCGGCGCGCATCTTCAGCCATTCCGGCGAGCCCCACAGGTAGGCGCGTTGTCGCAGGGCCTCGAACTCCTCGTCCAGTTGGCGCGACAGGGCGGGCGAGTGGTAGAAGAAGCCGGACTCGTTGTTCAGGATGCGCGAACGATGATCGAAGTTGGTGGTGCCGACGAAGCCGCCACCGTCGGCGGTGATGAACTTGGCGTGCAGCCTGCCGTCGTCGATGCCGTTCCCGCGCAGCGGCCGCGAGTCCAGCCGGCCGCTCTCGTAGAAGCGGATCTTCGGATTGTTCACCGCGCGCCGCCAGGCCTCGCTCTCGACCAGCTCGCGGTCGATGCGACCGCCCCACAGTGACTCCTGCCAGCGTGTCTTCAAGGTGTCGTCGAGCAGCAGGCGCGGCGCCATCTGCATGTCGATGATGGCCTGTGCCAGCGCGTTGTCGGTGGTCAGCACCGAGTTGGTGATGATCTCGATGCGGCGGTTCGGTTCGGCTTCCACCCACTGGCGCATGGCGCGCACCTCGTCGATCACCGGCTCCGGGTCGCGGGGTGGAAAGCGGTCGAAGAACAGGTAGGGCGAGACGATGCGGATGCGCTCGACATCCGGCGCCGCGCGCCAGCGACGCATGCGGTGCATGATCGAGTTCGGATTGGCGATCATGTTGGCATAGGCGCGGGTGACCACGTCGCGGTTGGTCAGGTTGGCCAGTTCGTGGGCGAGGGTCACCCGTGCCGGCGCCAGGTCCCGGTCGAGGGCGGCATCGATGCCGTGCGCGGCGGCGGCATAGCCGGGCAGCGCGCGGACCCTGGCCAGGTGCTCTTCGAAGCGTCGTCGTTCCCGGCGGTAGACGCCGAGTCCGCGGGGCAGGGCCCGGGTCTGCAGGGGCTTGTTGCCCAGGTGCAGGAACAGGGCCTGGAAGTAGCGCGCCGTGTCGGTACCGAGATGCTCGTCGGCGACGGCGTCGACGATGCCGGTCGCCGGGCGCAGCAGCAGCTCGACGTCGCGGTAGGCGTCGGGATCGTGGCTGCCGTCGTCTTGCATGCCATGGTACTGGCTGGCGATGTTGCGTCCGCCGATGACCACCGCCGCGTGATCGGCGAAGTCCCCGTCCACCACCAGCAGCTTGTCGTGCAGGCGACGGTTGACGCGGATCGAGATGCGCGGCAGGTCGTCGCGGCGGAACCAGTTGGCGACGTTGCGAGCCATGGCGCGCAGGCGACCGGAGAGGTTGGACACGGCGTTGAAGACGACCACCTGGACGCGGGCCCGGTGGCCCGATGGCTGGCCCGAGGGAGTGCGCATCTCGCCGGCCTGGTCGGCGCAGGTGGCCAGGGCCTTGAGCTCGGCGTGGCTGGCATGCAGCGAGCCGATGGAGTCGATCACCAGGCGCACGTCGACCCCGCGCTGCACCGCCTGGCACAGGGCGCCGAGCACGGCATAGCCCACCAGGTCGCGCTCGAAGATGTAGTAGGCCATGTCGATGGTATGACGGGCATTGTCGAGCAGGTGCAGCTTGGCGGCCAGCGACAGCAGGTCGGCACCGGTGCCGAGGATGCGGCCGCGGGTCGGGCGGGTGGGCATCTCGCGGTGGATGCTGCCCGCCAGCGGGTCGGACCGCTGCCGGTGCGGCGGGATGAAGGTGCGCTCGCGGTACAGGGTATCGATGTCCACCGCTTCGTTCGCGCTGACCGGCTCGCCGCTGACGGGTGCGGCCAGCGCGAGCACGGCGAGAACCAGCCACGGGGCACCTCGGCGAGGGCCTCGTCGCGGCCGGTCAGCCGGTGTGCCCGGATGCCTGGCGGGGGCGGGAGCGTGCACGGGAATCCGCGGGCGCCGACCGGGCTTCGTTCAGTTCACCTGGCCGTTGGGCCGCCGCTGGAAGAAGCCGTTGCGCTCGATGGACGCCACCACCACCTCGCGCGGGGATCGCTCGGTGTCCAGCGTCACCGGCACCTCGACCCCGGCACTGCCCAGTCGGCGGACACCGCGGAACAGCTCGGACAGCTGCTTGACCGGCTCGCCGTTGATGGCGGCAACGGTATCCTCGACGTGGATACCGGCCCGCTGCGCGGGACCGCCGGGGTAGATGCCGACCACCATCAGCTTGCCCTCGTGCTCCTGGATCATCCAGCCCATCCATGGTGGTGCCGGCGTGCGCCGGGCACCGTGCAGGCACAGGTCGTCGATGTAGGGCGCGACGAGTTCCACCGGCACGAACAGGTTGCCGTAGACGCTCTCGCCATCGGCGGCGGGAAGTTCGAGGAACAGCGAACCGATGCCGACCAGGGCGCCGTCACCGTCGAGCAGCGCGGCGCCACCCCAGTTGTCGCAGGCGGGCACGGTGTACAGGGCCTGGTCGATGACGTATTCCCAGCGTCCGACGAACTCGCTCACCGCCACCACCTGGCAGGGCATGGCGAAGTCGGTGGCATCGTTGATCACCCGCAGCGGATGGTTGGGTCCGACACCGTCCAGCGAACCGGTCTGAAGGAACGCTTCGCCGAGCGGCATGTCCGGTCGCACCAGTGCCAGCCCCGACTCCGTGTCCTGGGCGATGACCTGGGCCGGCGAGGTGTTGCCGGCGGCATTGGTCAGCCACAGGCGCTCGGCTTCCAGGCACAGGTAGCCGACGGTCAGCGCAAGACCGTCGGCACGAATGCGGATCGCCAGCCCCTCGCGCTCGCTGCCGAGCAGCTCGCCGGTCATGGCGTCGGCGTGGATTTCCGCGCGCAGCGCCATGACCGCGTGGTGGGCGGTGGACTCGCCACGGTCGGGTTTTGCAACCATGTTGTTCGGTGTCACCTCGTTGTTCCGGACCACGCCGGCGCGCCGGTTCACTTTCGACGCGCGACCGGGTATACAGTAATGGACAGTTTCCCCCGAATCCAGTTCGAATCCGTTCATGTCCCTGCCACCAGGGCAGCGTCGCCGCACCGGCCGGCCGCGCCGCCAGTTCGACCAGACCGTGCCTTCCCCGTGCATCGCCGTGTGCACCCTCGACGATGATGACCTGTGCGTGGGCTGCCTGCGTCACGTCGACGAGATTCGCGAGTGGATGATCATGACGCGCGAGCAGAAGCTCGCCGTGCTGGAGAAGGTCGGTCACAGGCGCGCCGCGCGCGGGCAACCCGACGATCCCGCGTCGTGAGCCCGACCGCGCGCGGGATGGTGCTGGTGGTGGCCTCGGGATTCGTCTTCGTGCTGTTCATCGTCGTGGTGCGCCTGGCCGGCACCAGCCTGAGCCCGATGCAGGCGGCGGTGATGCGCTATGCCCTTGGCATCGTGGTGCTGGCACCGGCGCTGTTCCGCCGCGGCTGGCCGGTACTGCATACCCGCCGGCCCGGCCTGCACGCCCTGCGTGGCGCCGTGCATGGGGTCGGCGTGCTGCTGTGGTTCTATGCCATCACCACGCTGTCCATTGCCGAGGCCACCGCGCTGGGCTACACCGCGCCGATCTTCGTCACCATCGGCGCGGCGGTGTTTCTCGGCGAGCGTCTGCGACCGATGACCGTGCTGGCCCTCGTCATCGGTTTCTCCGGCGTGCTGGTCATCGTTCGGCCGGGCCTGGTCGAGGTGGGACCGGGTGCCATCGCCATCCTCTGCGCGGCACCGCTGTTCGCGGCCTCGCAGTTGCTGGTCAAGACCCTGGTGCGCGAGGATTCCAGCGTGACCACCACGTTCTACCTGTCGGTGTTCGCCACCTTGACCATGCTGCTGCCGTCGCTGCCCGGCTGGCGAGCGCCATCGCTCACCGATGTCACGCTGCTTTCCCTGGCCGCGGTGTTTGCCACCTTGAGCCACGTGTTCCTTGCCCACGGACTGCGCTACATCGACGTGTCGCTGGCGCAGCCGGTGGACTTCCTGCGCCTGGTCTGGTCGGCGGCCTTCGGCTTCCTGCTGTTCCAGGAGGTGCCCGGCGCCTGGGTGTGGGTCGGCGCGGCGGTGGTGGTCTGCGGGGCCTGGCTCTCGGCACGCTCCGCGCTTCGGTCTCCCGGCCGGGACGGTGGACGATGAGCGGTAGCGCCAGTGGCCTGCGTGCCCGCGGCGAGGCGGCGCTCTGCCCGCGGCGCAGGCAGCAGGTCTGCGAGGCGGTGACGGCCTGGATCGACGAGGCCGCCCGGCGCTACAGCTTGTCTCTGCCACCGCTGCCGGTGCGCTTCGATCTCTACGGCGTCGTTGCCGGCAGCTACCAGGTGCGCGGTGCCTCGCGACTGCTTCGTTTCAACCCGTTGATCTTCGGCCGCTACTTCGCGGAGAACCTGCGCGACACCGTGCCCCACGAGGTTGCCCACTACGTGGTCGACGTGCGCTATGGCCGGCGTCGGGCGCGCCCTCACGGCGTCGAGTGGCGGCAGGTGATGACCGATTTCGGCATCGATCCGGCGGTGCGACACCACTTCGACCTCGACGGCCTCGACCTGCG
>CAYGJZ010000029.1:34088-44144 GCA_964350265.1 uncultured Gammaproteobacteria bacterium
TCGGCATCGATCCGGCGGTGCGACACCACTTCGACCTCGACGGCCTCGACCTGCGCCGCCAGCGCCGCTACCGCTATCGATGTGGCTGCACCGTGCACGAGGTCAGCACGGTGCGTCACCGTCGCATGCACGAGGGTCGCATGGTCTATCGCTGCCGTCGCTGTGGCCAGGCATTGCAGCCGGAGGAATCCGCGTGACCGCGGCCCGGCAGCAGCGCGGCACACCATGCCCGGTGTCACCGCGCGGGGAACCGCCCATGGCAACCACCCGCTGGTGGCTGGTGCATGCCGCCTTTGTCGCCGGCTGCATCGGCGCCGCCCAGATCGGCAAGGTGGCGGCGGCGCTCAGCGTGCTGATCGCCGATCTCGACCTGGCGCTGGTGCAGGCCGGCCTGGTGGTGTCGCTGTTCACCGTGACCACCGCGCTGACCGGGATGTTCTTCGGCATGCTGGGCGATCGTTTCGGCCACCTGCCGTTGGCGCTGACCGGCATGTTCGCCAGTGCCGCCGGTGCCATCGCCGGGGCCTTCGCCGGCTCGGTGCCCATGCTGCTGGCGACGCGCCTGGTGGAGGGCATCGGCTTCACCCTGGCGGTGGTCTGCCTGCCGCCGCTGATCAGCCGCGTGTCCAGCGATCGGGACCGGCCGGTGGCTCTTGGCCTGTGGGCGGCATTCATGCCCGCCGGCATGGCCATGGCCATGCTGGTGTCGCCGTGGCTCTTGGACTTCGGCGGCTGGCGCGCCGCCTGGCTGGCCACCGGGGGCGCGCTGGTGGCTTGGGCTGTGTTGTTGTGGCTGGCCTTCCGGGGTCGCTCGCTGGCGGTGCCGGGGGAGGTTCGCGCGCTGCGCGATATCGCCGGCTCGATGCTGCGCCCCGGGCCGATGCTGATGTTCGGATGCTTCGCCTGCTACTCGGCCATGTACGTGCCCCTGACCGCCTTCTTCACCACCCTGCTGGTCAGCCAGAAGCAGATCGCGCTGCATGTCGCGGTCTGGATGGGGGCGGCGGTGGTGGCGACCAACGTGGTCGGCAACCTTTCGGCCGGCTACCTGGTGCGTCGCGGCCACTCGCCCCACCGGCTGGCGATGCTGGGCTTCGTGGTCATGGGCGTGTCCGGCTGCCTGGTCTTCCTGGCCGCGACGCCGGTGGCGATGAAGTTGCTGGCGGGGCTGGCCTTCTCCGCCTTCGGCGGCCTCATCCCCGGCGTGCTGTTCATCCTCTCGCCGACCCTGGCCGACCACCCGGCGAAGATCGCCGCCCTGTCCGGGCTGCTGCTGCAGGGTGCGGGACTGGGCCAGACGCTGGGACCGATGCTGGTCAGCGCCAGCGTGGATCATCTCGGCGCCTGGGGTTTCGCCGGCATCACGCTGGCCATTGCCAGCGTGCTCGGCATGTTCCTGGCGATGAGGCTGGCGCGCCGCGGCGGGCAGGCTCGCGGCATGCGCCAGTCCGCGCCGCGCAACAGGCGCGGGGGGTAGTGATAGACTAGCCGCACGGGGCACGGGCACACACGGTCCGTGCCATGAGGCGAACAACGAAACAACGAGTATCGTGTGGATCATCGAGGAGGCAGGCCCATGATGACGAAGACCGCCGGCCCGCGGTGCATGCGTCCGCGGCGCGTGGCGCCGTGAACGGTTCCGCCACGGTCACTGGCTGGCTGGACACCCTGTGTCGTGCCTTCGCGGTGGCCGGTGCGCTGGTGTTGTTCGCGCTGTCGGTGGTGACGGTGATCAGCGTGCTGGGCCGCTACCTGTTCGGACAGCCCATCCACGGCGACTTCGAGCTGGTGGAAGTCGGCTGTGCCATCGGCCTGTCGTTGTTCCTGCCCTACTGCCAGCTGCGCAACGGCAATGTCATCGTCGACTTCGTCACCGCCCGCGCACCGGCGGCCTGCAAGAACGTGCTCGACGCCATCGGCTGCCTGCTGATCGCCGTCACCGGTGCGGCCATTGCCTGGCGCCTGGCCCTGGGCGGCTACGACCTGTACCGCTACAACGACCAGACCATGGTGCTGCAGATCAATACCTGGTGGGCCTACACGGTGCTGGTGCCGAGCTTCGTGCTGCTCGCGCTGGCCGGGCTGGTCACCGCCCGCCGCGCCTGGCGCGGCGCACAGGCACCCGGCATGGCCGGCTGAACCGGGGGTAGGGCACGCGGTCATGGAGCCAGGTTCCCTCGTCGTCACGGTGATCGTCACCATGATCGCCATGCTCGCCCTGCGCGCACCCATTGCCATTGCCATGTTCGTGGCCGGTGCCGGTGGCTACGTGGCGCTGGCCGGCTGGGTGCCGCTGTTGGCCTACCTGAAGTCGGCACCCTATGCCACCTTGTCCTCCTACTCGCTGTCGGTGGTGCCGCTGTTCCTGATGATGGGTCACCTGGCCACCCACTCCGGGCTGTCGCGGGCCTTGTTCGCCGCCGCCAATGCCGCCCTTGGCCAGCGCAAGGGCGGCCTGTCGCTGGCCGCCATCGGCGGCTGCGGCATGTTCGGCGCCATCTGCGGCTCCTCCCTGGCCACCGCCGCAACCATGGGCCAGGTGGCGTTGCCGGAGATGAAGCGCTATCGCTACTCCGACGCGCTGGCCACCGGCACGCTGGCCGCCGGCGGCACCCTGGGCATACTCATCCCGCCCTCGGTGGTGCTGGTCATCTACGCCATCATCACCGAGCAGAACGTGGCCAAGATGTTCCTCGCCGCCTTCATCCCGGGCATTCTCGCCGCCGTGGGCTACATGATCGCCATCGCCGTCTACGTGCGCATCTACCCGGACTCTGCGCCCACCGGCGGCGGCATGAGCGGGGCGGAGAAGCGACGCGCCTACCTCGGCGCGCTGCCGGCGCTGGGCATCTTCGTGGTGGTCATCGGTGGCATCTATGCCGGGGTGTTCACGCCCACCGAGGCAGCGGCCTTCGGCGTCCTTGGTACCGCCATCATCGCCTTCGCCCACGGCATGCGTCTCGATGGCTTTTTCGACTCGTTGAGCGGTACCGCGGTGTCCAGCGGCATGATCTTCATGATCCTGATCGGCGCGGACATGTTCAACGCCTTTCTCGCCCGCAGCCAGGTGCCGCAGGAACTGGCGGTCTACATGGGCGCCCTGGAACTGTCCCCGATGCTGATCCTGGTGGCCATCCTGGTCATGTACCTGCTGCTCGGCTGCCTGATGGACTCGTTGTCGATGATCCTGCTCACCATTCCGATCTTCTTTCCCATCGTGATGACGCTGGACTTCGGCCTCGGCCCGGAGGAAACCGCCATCTGGTTCGGCGTCATCACCCTGATCGTGGTCGAGGTGGGGCTGATCACGCCACCGATCGGCATGAACGTCTTCGTCATCAACAAGCTCGCCGAGGGCGTGCCGATGAGCGACACCTTCCACGGCGTGGTACCGTTCCTGTTGTCCGATTTCCTGCGCGTGATCGTCCTTCTGTCCTTCCCATCCCTGACCCTCTACCTGGTGCAGCTGTTCTGGCAGTAGCTGCGTGGTACCGCGCCGTTGGCGCAAGGTGAACGAAACATGAGCGAAGCATTGCCCTCGGTATTCATCCCGCATGGTGGCGGACCCTGCTTCTTCATGGACTGGACCCTGGGTCCCGCCGACAGCTGGGATTCCCTGGCGCGGTGGCTGCGGGGCTATGCCGCCGGCCTGCCGCGCCGGCCCAGCGCGGTGCTGGTGGTATCGGCGCACTGGGAAGAGGATGGCTTCGCGGTGCAAAGCGGCGAGCAGCCGCCACTGCTGTTCGACTACCACGGCTTCCCCCCGCACACCTACGAGCTGCAGTATCCCGCGCTCGGCGCGCCGGACCTGGCCCGTCGCGTGGCCGGACTGCTGCACGAGGCCGGACTGCCCTGCCGGGAAGACCCGGACAGGCCCTACGACCACGGCGTCTTCGTGCCGCTGTTGTTGATGTTTCCCGCTGCCGACATCCCGGTGCTGCAGCTCTCCCTGGACCGTTCGCTGGACCCGGCCATGCACCTGGCCGCCGGCCAGGCACTGTCGGCGCTCGGCGCCGAGGGTGTGCTGGTGGTGGGCAGCGGGATGAGCTTCCACAACCTGCCGCTGTTCCTGGGTCAGCAGGGCCCGGCGGTGTCGGCCGCCTTCGACCAATGGCTGTCGGGCCTGGTCGACCTGTCGCCACAAGGGCGGGCCGAGGCCCTGGTCCAGTGGCGCGATGCGCCCCGCGCCGGCGAGGCGCATCCCCGCGAGGAGCACCTGCTGCCGCTGATGGTCGCCGCCGGCGCCGGGGGCGAGATGACCCGGGTATTCCATGACCTGGTGCATGGACATGCCCTGAGCGCCTTCGAGTTCGCGGCGGCATCATGACCGTGATCGACCACCTGGTGGTGGGCGCGGCGACGCTGGAGGAGGGGCTGGCCTTTGCCCGCCGCCACTTCGGCGTGGACCTGGGCGCCGGTGGCCGTCACCCGGACATGGCCACCCACAACGCCCTGCTGCGACTGGGACAGGTCTACCTGGAGGTCATCGCGGTGGACGGGCGGGCGCCGCGTCCATCGCGTCCGCGCTGGTTCGAGCTCGACGGCCCGTGGATGCGCCAGGCGCTGGCGACCGGCCCGCGCCTGCTGACCTGGGTGGTGCGCGCGCGGGACGAGGGCTTCGGCGAGGTGGACACCGGCTTGTTCGGCGCGCCGCTGGCGATGCAGCGTGACCGCCTGCGCTGGCGCATCACGGTGCCGGCAGATGGCCACCTGCCGGCCGGCGGCCTGCTGCCCACCGTGCTGCGCTGGGATTCGTCGCCGGCGGTCACGGGCATGCCGGACAGCGCCTGCCGGCTGCACGCCGTGGTGCTGCGCACCGCGTCACCGGCATGGTACGGGCGCGAGCTCGATGCCATCGGCGCCGGCTCGCTGGTGACGCTGGCAGCGCCGTCGGCGGGACAGGGCGAGGGTCTTTCCGCGGTGCTCGACACGCCGGCCGGCCGGGTGTGCATCGACCAGGCGGGCGGCGTCGCGGTGGAACGCTAGCGCGTTCGATCAACTGGCGGCGGAATCGAGCTCGTCGTACTCGTCGATCTCTCGCTGCACGCGGCGAGTCTGTGCACGGATGTCGACCAGCAGGGCGCTGAGTTCGTTGACCAGGTTCTCCGCCCGGCGCAGCTTTGACTCGATGGCGGTGGTTTCGCTGAGATCGGGGACCTGGGTGGTCGGCGGCGCGTCGGCTCCGCCGATCAGCCACAGCAGGGGCACGTCGAGGATGCCGGCGAGCTGGTTGAGTCGGTTGGCGCGCGGTGCGCTGCGTTCGGATTCCCAGTTCTGCAGCGTGCTGCGCTTGATGCCCAGTCGCTGGGCGAGTTGCTTGGAGGACAATCCCTTGGCCTGTCTTGCCCGGGCGATCCGTTCGCCGAGGAGAGTGTCTTCGCTCATGTTTTCGGTGGGTTGGTCCCGCGGTTGTTCGGGCCCGCGGCAGCCCGGATGGCGCCGCGCCGGCGTCATTGACGCGCCCGTGCAACCGAATAGACTCTCACAAAACGCCCATTCCTTCAAACAGCAGCTTGACGCCGACCACCAGCAGGAAGAAATAGCAGACCCGGTAGAACAGCGTCGTGTCGATGCGCCGGACCAGGAAATGGCCCAGTTTCACCCCCACCGGCGCCAATGGCATGAGTACCAGCGAGACGGCCAGGTTTTCCACCCGAAGCTGGTCGAGCAGGTAGTAGGGCAGCAGTTTCACGTAGTTGACCACGGCGAAGAAGATCCCCGCGGTGCCGGCAAAGAGCAGCGGGTCGAGCCGCTTGGGCAGCAGGTACATGCTGAACGGCGGCCCGCCGGCATGGATGTTGAAGCTGGTGAAACCGGCCACCGCGCCGAGCACGGCACCGCTGGCGACGTGGTGCTCGCGACCGGCTCCCGGTGGCCAGTCGAGCCAGGCACGGATGCAGAACACGATGGAGATGATGCCGATCATCAGCCGCATGGCATCGTCGTTCATCACGTCGGCACCGAGGTAGCCGATGGCGATGCCGAGCATGGCCCCGGGCAGCATGATGGCCAGCGCACGGCCGTCGTAGACGCCGCGGTAGGTTTTCAGCACGAACAGGTCCATCACGCACAGGATCGGCAGCAGGATGGCGGCGGCCTGGGTGGGCGAAACCACGAAGGTCATCAGCAGCACCGAGAGCACCGCGATGCTGCCGCCGAAGCCGCCCTTGGAAATGCCGTAGATGAGCACCGCGGGCACCGCGCAGAGGTAGAACAGCGGATCGGTGAGCACGGCGGGAAGGCGCCGGTCTACAGGCCGACGTCGGCGTGTACCAGCACGAAGGGGGTCGCCAGCTCGGTGCGCGCGCTGGTCAGGCGCACGGTGGCCTGGCGCTGGCCGGGCAGGGCCACCGGCATGGCCAGCGCGGCCAGGTCGATCTCGGTCCGGCGCCACTCGGCGGGCAGGAAGTCGTCGGCGGCGACCTCGCCAAGATCGATGCGCACACCGAGCGGCGCCACGCTGAGCGGCAAGGTGAGCCGGCTGGCGGTGAGCACCAGCTTGCCGCCGGCGACGCCGACGTCGAGCCGTCCGCGGGCGATGCTGGTGTAGTCCATGCCCTCGCCCTGGACGCGGACCTGGGCGTTGAAGGCGACGTGGTCCGTCTTCACCTTCGTTTCCACCGCGAGCACGGTGTAGCGCACCGTGACCTCCCAGGGCCGGCGGGTCACCGCCAGGTCGACTTCGCCGCGGTAGCGGCGGGTTTCACTGTGGGGCAGGGCGGCGCTGGCCAGCCGGTTGATGGTCTGCTCGTGCAGGCGCAGGGTCAGCGTGGACTCGTTCGCCCAGGCGGCCGCGCAGGGCGCCAGCACGAGCGCGGCGGCGAGCAGCGCGGCGAACCGGGATGTTGCAATGGATGCCTTCATGCTGGGACGGGTCGGGGTGGACGATGCCTTTCGATGGTCGGGGGGCTGGACGGCCGCGGCATTTGGGTACAATACACCTTTGCCCGGCAGCGCGACAGCCAGCCGGTACTTCCTGCCCGCGCCGAACACCGCCACGTTCCGGCGCCGACTTTCACCCCAAGCACACGGGAGCATGCACATGAGCGTAGGCCTTGTGGTTCACCTGACCATCGAAGAGGAACACCTGGAGACGTTTCTCGACATTGCCAAGAAGCACGGCGAGCACTCGGTCGCCGCGGAGCCAGGCTGCCTGTCCTTCACGGTGATGCGCTCCACCGAGGAGGAGGGCAAGGTCTTCCTGTGCGAAACCTATGCCGATCGCGCCGCCCTCGACGCGCACTGGAACTCCGACCACATGCAGGCCTACCGCGAGCGTACCGGGCACATGATCAAGACCCGCGACCGCTATCTCGGCGAGGTGGTCTGAGCAGTGATGTTCCACGACATCCGTTTCCGCGCGCCTGGCGGCGCATGCCGTCGGTTCGCCAACGTCGCCGCGAGTCCGGTGCACCATGCTTGAGGCGCTGGAATCGTGGTTCGGCAACGTGCCGCCATCGGTGATGGGCTGGGTCAGCACGCTGTCGGTGCTGACCTTCCTCGCCTCGCTGGTGATCGTGCCGTGGATCGTGGTGCGGATCCCGGCGGACTACTTCAGCAAGCCGCGCCGCCAGGAGCCGAAGCTGCGACGCATGCACCCGGCGCTGTACCTGGTGGTGCGGGTGGCGAAGAACGTGCTCGCGGTGGTACTCCTGATCGGCGGCGTCCTGATGCTGGTGCTGCCCGGCCAGGGACTGCTGACCATCCTCATCGGCATCATGCTGTCCGACTTTCCCGGCAAGTACCGCCTGCAGCGCCGCCTGCTGGGCACGGCGGGCATTCTCAACGGCATCAACTGGATCCGGCGAAAGGCCGACGTCGAACCCCTGCAGGAGCCGGCCGCCGGCTGAGCCGGGACCAGGGTTCAGGCGGGGTCGTCCGCCGCTTCCGCCAGGGCGTGGATGGCTTCGGCCACCGCCGCCGGCTGCTCGGCGTGCAGCCAGTGTCCGGCACCGTCCACGCGGACCAGGCGGGCGGCGGGGAAATGCCGCGCGATGGCGCGTTTGCCGGCCTCGTCGACGTAGTCCGAGGCACCACCGTGCACGAACACCGCCTCGCCCGGGTAGCGCGCCTCGCCGTGCTCCGGCCAGCCGGTCAATCTGGGCATGCCGCTGCGCAATGCCGCCAGGTGGATGCGCCAGCGGTAACGACCGTCGTCGAGGACCAGGTTCTGGCCGAGAAAGCCGCGCAGCACCGGGTCGGGAATCGCCGTCGCCAGCAGGCGGTCCAGGTCCGCGCGTCGTTCCACCGCGGCCAGGTCGACGCCGAGCAGGGCGTCGATCAGCCCTTCGTGGCCGTGTCCGTGGCCATAGGCCACCGGGGCGATGTCGATCACCGCCAGGCCGCGCACCCGAACCGGCGCGTCGAGGGCCAGGGTCATGGCGGTCTTGCCGCCCATGCTGTGACCGGCGACCACCGCGTCGGCGAGGTCGAGGTCATCCATCAGCTCGCCCACGTCGCCGGCCATGGCGGCATAGGAGACATCGTCGTGCCACGGCGAGGCGCCGTGGTTGCGCAGGTCCACGCTGATCGTGCGCCAGTGCGCGGACAGCCTGCGCGCCAGCCCCTTCAGGTTGCTGATCGAACCGAACAGGCCGTGCAGCAGGAGCACCGCGGGGGCATCCCGCGGGCCTTCATCGCGAACATGCAGGCGCATCGACGCTCAGGATGACTTGCGCTTGGGCAGGTAGAGGTCGGTGATGGTGCCCTCGAAGGCCTCGGCGGCCAGGGCCACCGTCTCCGACAGCGTCGGGTGGGGGTGGATGGTCAGGCCGATGTCGGCGGCGTCGCAGCCGGTCTCGATGGCCAGCGCCGCCTCGGCAACGAGATCGCCGGCGTTGGGGCCGACGATGCCGGCACCGACCAGTCGGCCGCTGTCCTCGTCGAACAGCAGCTTGGTCATGCCCTCGCTGCGACCGAGGCTGAGCGAGCGACCGCTGGCGGCCCAGGGGAAGACCCCCTTGCCGACCTTGCGCCCGGCCTCCCTGGCCTGCTGCTCGGTGAGCCCCACCCAGGCCACTTCCGGGTCGGTGTAGGCCACCGACGGAATCACCCGGGCATCGAAGCCGCTCTTCTCGCCGGCCGCCACCTCGGCGGCGACCTTGCCTTCGTGGGTGGCCTTGTGCGCCAGCATGGGCTGGCCGACGATGTCGCCGATGGCGAAGATGTGCGGCACGTTGGTGCGCATCTGGGCGTCCACCGCGATGAAGCCGCGGTCGTCCACCGCCACCCCGGCCTTGTCGGCGTCCAGTCGGTCGCCGTTCGGACGACGGCCCACCGCCACCAGCACGCGGTCGAAGTCCTCGCTGGCGGGGGCATCGGGTCCGTCGAAGGACACGCTCAGCGTGTCGCCGGCCTCGATGCCGGTGACCCGGGTCTTCAGGTAGATGTTCTCGTACTGCGCGCCGATGCGCCGGGCCAGCGGCTTGACGATGTCCGGGTCGGCGCCGGCCATCAGCGTGTCGAGCATTTCCACCACGGTCACGCGGCTGCCCAGGGCATGGTAGACGGTGGCCATCTCCAGCCCGATGATGCCGCCGCCGATCACCAGCAGGCGGCCGGGGATGTCCTCGAGCTCCAGGGCCCCGGTGGAATCCATGATGCGCGGGTCGTCGGGGAAGCCGGGAATGCGCACCGCCTCGGAGCCGGCGGCGATGATGGCCTGCTCGAAGCGGATCACGGTGTCACCGTTGCTGCCGGCGACCGCCAGGTGGTGGGGATCGAGGAATCGGCCACTGCCCTGCACCACCTTGACCTTGCGCTTGCCGGCCATGCCGGCGAGGCCCGTGGTCAGCTTGCCGACCACGTCGCGCTTCCAGCCAAGCAGCTTGGCGGCATCGATCTTCGGCGCGCCGAACTCGATGCCGTGGGCGGCCATGGCGGCCGCCTCGTCGATGACCTTGGCGGCATGCAGCAAGGCCTTGGAAGGAATGCAGCCGACGTTCAGACAGACGCCGCCGAGTGTCTCGTAGCGTTCCACCAGCACCGTGGACAGCCCCAGGTCGGCGGCGCGGAAGGCGGCGGTATAGCCCCCCGGCCCGGAGCCGAGCACCAGCA
>CAYGJZ010000030.1:0-30058 GCA_964350265.1 uncultured Gammaproteobacteria bacterium
GCGAGGCCGGCACCTTCGTCACCGCCGACTGCGTGGTGCCGAGCTTCACCAATCCCAACAACCTGTCCATCGTCACCGGCCGGCCGCCGGCGGTGCACGGCATCTGCGGCAATTTCTACTACGACGAGAAGGCCGATACCGAGGTCATGATGAACGACCCGGAGCTGCTGCGCGCGCCGACCGTGTTCCGCGCCTTCCAGGATGCCGGCGCCCGCATTGCCATCGTCACCGCCAAGGACAAGCTGCGCCGCCTGCTCGGCAACGGTCTTCGCATCGGCGAAGACCAGGCGGTGTGCTTCTCCTCGGAGAAGGCCGACCAGGTGACACTGGCGGAGAACGGCATCGAGGGCATCGTCGAGCGCATCGGCATGCCGGTGCCGGATGTCTACAGCGCCGAGCTGTCCGAGTTCGCCTTCGCCGCCGGCGTCGAGTTGATGAAGACCATGCGCCCGGACCTGATGTACCTGTCCACCACCGACTACATCCAGCACAAGCACGCCCCGGGCACCCCGGTGGCCAATGCCTTCTATGCCATGATGGACCGCTACCTCGCCGAGCTCGACGCGCTGGGTGCGGTGGTGGCGCTGACCGCCGATCACGGCATGAAGGCGAAGACCGATGACGGCGGCGAGCCCAACGTGGTCTACCTCGAACCCGTGGTGGCCGGGCTCGGCGTCAGCGGTGCGCGGGTCATCCTGCCGATCACCGATCCCTACGTGGTGCACCACGGTGCGCTGGGTGGCTTCGCCACCATCTACCTGCCCGATGGCGTCGATACCGATGCGCTGGTGCGCGGCCTCGCCGCCCACGAGGGCATCGAGCTGGTGCTCGACAAGGCCGCCGCCTGTGCCCGCTTCGAGCTGCCGCCCGACCGCATCGGCGACCTGGTGGTGGTGTCCCGCGGTCACCACGTGCTCGGCAGTGCGCCGAGCAAGCACGACCTGTCCGGCTTGACCGAGCCGCTGCGTTCCCACGGCGGGCTGTCCGAGCAGCGCGTGCCCTTCGTCATCAATCGCCGATCCGCGCAGTTGCCCGAAGGGCTGCGCAACTTCGACATTTTCCATCATGCCCTCAACCACCTGGAGGCCGCCTGATCATGACTTCGATGAGTGAACCCGTCCGCGCCGCGGGCCCCTTGCACGAAACCCTGCGCATCGCCGGCGAGCGTGTCGACCGCGACGAGCGCATCGACGTGCTGAACCCGTGGAACAACGAGGTGGTCGGCACCGTGCCCCGCGCCCGCCGCGAGGACGTGGCCCGCGCCTTCGACATCGCCGCCGCCTACCAGCCGAGCCTGACGCGCTACGAGCGCCAGCAGATCCTGACCCGCACCGCCGAGATCCTGACCAGCCGCAAGGACCAGATCTCCGACCTGATCACCGCCGAACTCGGCATCAGCAAGGCGGACTCGCTGTACGAGGTCGGTCGTGCCTTCGACGTCTTCTCCCTGGCCGGCCAGCTGTGCATCATCGACGACGGCGAGATCTTCTCCTGCGACCTGACCCCGCATGGCAAGAAGCGCCGCATCTATACCCAGCGTGATCCGCTCAAGGCCATCTCCGCCATCACCCCGTTCAATCACCCGCTGAACATGGTGGCGCACAAGGTGGCACCGGCCATCGCCACCAACAACACCATGGTGTGCAAGCCCACCGAGCTGACCCCGTTGACCGCGCTGCTGCTGGCCGACGTGCTCTACGAGGCCGGGCTGCCGCCGGAGATGTTCTCGGTGGTGACCGGTTTGCCGTCGGACATCGGCGACGAGATGATCACCAACGAGCACATCGAGCTGATCACCTTCACCGGCGGCGTGCCGGTGGGCAAGTTGATCGCCAACTCGGCCGGCTACCGCCGCACCGTGCTCGAACTCGGCGGCAACTCGTCGCTGATCGTGATGGACGACGCCGACCTCGACAAGGCCGCGCTGATGGCGGTGCAGGGCGCGACCAAGAATTCCGGCCAGCGCTGCACCGCGGTCAAGCGCGTGCTGGTGATGGACAGCATCGCCGACGAGTTCGCGCCGCTGGTGGTCAAGCATGCCGAGAAGATTCGCTACGGCGACCCGATGTCCGGCGACACCGACATGGGTACGGTGATCAACGAGCGATCGGCCGAGATGTTCGAGCGCCGGGTGAACGACGCGGTGGCCAAGGGCGCGGAACTGCTCTACGGCAATGACCGCCAGGGCGCGCTGTACTCGCCCACCGTGCTTGACCGCGTGCCGCGCGACGCCGAGCTGGTGGTGGAGGAGACCTTCGGTCCGCCGATCCCGATCATCCGCGTGCGCGACATCGACGACGCCATCGCGGTGGACAACGGCACCGCCTTCGGCCTGTCCACCGGCGTGTGCACCAACCGCTGGGATCACATCACCCGCTTCGTCAGCGAGCTGCGCACCGGCACCGTCAACATCTGGGAAGTGCCCGGCTACCGCATCGAGATGTCGCCCTTCGGCGGGGTCAAGGACTCCGGCCTCGGCTACAAGGAAGGCGTGATCGAGGCGATGAAGTCCTTTACCACGGTGAAGACCTACTCGCTGCCCTGGTAGGGCATGCACGGTCGCCGGGGTGCCCCCGGCGACCGCTTCAACAGCCTCCCTTCGCCGGTCCGCCCCGGTCCGCCTAGGGCCGCCCCGGTCCGCCCAGGGCCGCCGCGAAGCCGCTGGCCACCACCGCGATGTCGGTGGCCACGGTCACCGCGGAGAAGCCCTCGGCGAAACGGCGCTCGGCGAGACGGGCATCGGCATGGATGGCGGCGGCAATGCCGGCCCGGCGGCAGGCATCGACGATGCCTGCCAGCGCATCGATGAAGACCGCGTCGCCGGCGTCCATCGACGGCGGCAGGCCGAGGGAGATGGCCAGGTCCATCGGCCCCACGTAGACGCCGTCGATGCCCTCCTCGTGCACGATCTCGTCCAGGTGCTCCAGGGCCGAGCGGGTCTCGATCTGCGGCAGGATGACGATCTCATCGTCGCTGCCGTCGAAGCAGGCCGTACCTTCCCGCATCAAGGCCCGCATGGGCCCGAAGGAGCGTCGCCCACGGGGGCCGTAGCGGGCCGCCGCCACCGCCGCGGCGACGTCCTCGGCGCGGTTGACCAGCGGCACGATCAGGCCGTCGGCGCCGGCATCGAGGGCGCGGCCGATGGTGTACTCGTCCCCCGGTGGCACACGCACCAGGATGGCGGCGCCGCCGGCCTCGGCGGCGGCCACCATGCGACGCATGTGGTCGTAGCCGAACAGGCCATGCTGGCCGTCCACCACCAGGTAGTCGAAGCCGGCTTCCGCGGCGAGGCCGGCAACCACCTCGTCGGGCAGCACCAGGAAGACGCCGCGGGTGGCGCGGCCGCTGGCCAGCGCCTGCTTGAAGGTGTTTCGCGTGGGCATGGAACCTCCGGACGTTGTCGACAGGTTGGGTGGGCTGCTGCGAACCGCGCTCAGCGCGTCGCGGCGCCACGGTGGGCGCGCAGGCCGAGCCAGGAATGCACCAGCAGGGTCACCAGGATCACCGTGCCGCCGGCCACCGTGGCCTGGCCCGGCACCTCGGTGAAGACCAGGTAGACCCAGACCGGCGCCAGCAGTGTTTCCACCAGCAGCAGCAGGCTGACCTCCGCCGCCGGCAGGAACCGGGTGCCGATGTTGATCAGCACCATGGCGGCGGGCATCTGCACCAGGCCGCTCAATGCCAGCACGCCCATGCTGGTCGCCGGCAGCAGCCCCGGCGAGGCCATCGGCAGGCAGAGCAGGCAGGCCACCAGGCCGCTCAGGCAGGTAACCGCGATGCGCGACAGGGTCGGCATGGCGCGCAGCATGGTCATGCTGATGCCGAAGTTGGCCGCCGCGGCCAGTGCCATCAGGTCGCCGAAGCGACCGGACACCGAAACGCTGCCGGCGAAGATGGTGGCCAGTCCGCCCATCACCACGAGGATGGCCACCCAGGTACGGCGGGCAATGCGCTCCTTCAGGAACCAGCGCGAGAACAGTGCCGCGAAGAACGGAGCCGAGGTGAGGATGACCACGGTGTTGGCGGTCTGGGTATGGGTCACCGACAGCGGGAACAGCAACAGGCCGCCGCCGGCCACCGCGGCGCAGGCGACCAGGCCGCCGACGGGCTTGAGGCTGAGCCGCCGCCAGCCGCTGGCAAGCAGCACCAGGGCCAGCGAGACGAACATGAAGGCGCCGCGCCAGAACACCACGTTGAAGGCGTTGGTATGCGCCATGCGCACCAGCACGGCGTCGAAGCTCAGGATGAACACGCCGAGGCTGACGATGGCCAGTCCACGGGCATGCAGGTTGTGGGCGAACAAGCAGCAGGCTCCCGGGGTCGCGGGGTGGGCGGTGATCGGCGGCCATTATGCCCGTGCGCGGCCGCCGCGGCGAGACATCCGGGGTCATGCTACGCTTGCCCCTGGCCATCTGCCGAACCGTCGCCATGACCATTGCCCGCTGGTACTTCGACTACGTCTCCCCCTATGCCTACCTGCAACTGCGCCGTCTCGACGAGTTGCCCGGCGACGTGCAGGTGGCGTGCGTGCCGGTGCTGTTCGCCGGCCTGCTGGGACACTTCGGCCACAAGGGGCCGGCGGAGATCCCGCTGAAACGACAGCACACCTATCGCCAGTGCCTGTGGCTGGCGCGTCGTCATGGCATCCCCTTCCGCATGCCGCCCGGGCATCCCTTCAACCCGCTGCCGCTGCTGCGCGAAACGCTGTACCACGGTGCCGACCGCGCACTGGTCACGGTGCTGTTCCGCGGCGTCTTCGAACAGGGCCTGCCACCCGGGGAGGCGGCGTTCTGGCGCTGGTGCGCCAACGAGTCCGGCCGCGATCTTGGCGCGCGCACGGACTATCCGGACACGGTCAAGCAGGCCCTGCGCAGCAACACCGAACAGGCCGCCGCCGCCGGCATCTACGGCGTACCGACCTTTGCCGTGGGCGAAGAGACGTTCTGGGGCGTCGACGCCACCGGCATGCTGCTCGACTTCCTCGCCGACCCGCTGTGCTTCGCCGATGACGAGTACCTCCGCCTGGCGACGTTGCCGGTGGCGCAGGCCCGCGACTGAGCCGGCCAACGTCCCTGGCTAGCGCGAACTGCGTTCGCGGTAGGCGATGTACAGGCTGCTGGCGATGATGATGGCGCCGCCGATCCAGGTGCTGGCGGTGGGCACTTCGCCGAACAGCAGGTAGCCGAAGACGAAGGCATAGAGCATGCGCGTGTACTCGAAGGGGGTCACCGCGGTGGCCTCGCCGGCGCGCAGGCCATGCACCATGCAGGTCTGGCCAAGGGTGGAGCAAAGCGCCATCAGCAGCACCAGCACCAGCTCGTGGGTACTGGGCGTGCGCCAGGTCAGCATGGCCGGCACCAGCGCCAGCACGCCAACGTAGGCATAGGTGTAGAAGACGATGGTCAGCGGCGGCTCGGTTTCGGTCAGCCGCTTCACCGTGACGGTAACGAAGGCGGCGATCAGGGCGAAGCCGATGGCGCCCAGCGCCCACGGCTCGAAATCCCCCGACGACGGCCGCAGGCAGATCATCACGCCGATGAAGCCGATCACCGTGGCGGTGGTGCGGCGGGCACGGATGACCTCGCCGAGGAACAGCGCGGCCAGCACCACGATGAACAGGTTGCGGGTGAAGCCCAGGGTGATGACCAGGGTCAGGTCGATGCGGGCGACGGTGAGGAAGAACAGGCCGAAGCTGGCCGCGCCGAGCATCGAACGACCGAGATGTGCCCAGGGGCGGCGGGTGCGAACCGCCGCGAAGTGGTTGGCGGCCAGCGCCGGCGACAGCAGCAGCAGCGCAATGGTGCTGCGGATCAACATCATTTCCCATACCGACATGGTCTGGCCGAGCAGCTTCATCAGCGCCGCCATGGCGGAAAGGAACAGCGAGGCGACCAGGATCCAGATGGCGCCGCGCACGTTGGGTGCGAGTCGCCCGAAGGCATCCAGCAGGGTTTGTGGCGGTCGCAGCTTCACGGCATCGGTGTTGTGGGCGGGGAGACCCGGCGCCGTCGTGCGGGCCGGACTCCCCATTGTACCCCGGGCCGTTGTCAAACCATCGCGGAGCGGTACAATGACGTGGCCCGGCGCATGACGCGGGCGCACCGCGCGCCCCGAAAACCACGACAAGCATCGCCGGGCCCTGCCGCCATGTCACGGAACGATCCGCCAGGAACCAAGGCCCCGGTTCGCCATGCGGAGCACTGCGTCGATGGTGCCCGGCATGCGCCGGTGTCATCGATACACCCTGCAGGAGGTCTCCGTGAGAGCATCGATCAACGAACGGATCACCCGTACCGGGCCGGGTACCGACGCCGGCCGCCTGATGCGCCGCTACTGGCAGCCGGCGGCGCTGTCGCGGGAGCTCGAGGGCCAGCGCCCGGTGGTGCCGGTGGAACTGCTCGGCGAGCGCCTCGTGCTGTTTCGCGACGAGCATGGTGAACTCGGCCTGGTCGAACGGCACTGCGCACACCGCGGCGCCGATCTTTGCTACGGACGCCTGGAGGACGGCGGCCTGCGCTGTCCCTTCCACGGCTGGTTGTTCGATCGGGCCGGGCAGTGCCTGGAGCAGCCCGCCGAGCCGCCGGACAGCGCCTTCCACCAGCGCATCCGGCTGACCGCCTACCCGCTGCACGAAGCCAACGGCATCATCTTTGCCTGGATGGGGGAGGGCGATCCGCCGCCGCTGCCATCGCTGGACTGCTTCGCCGCACCGGATGCCTACACCTTTGCCTTCAAGGGCCTGATCGAGTGCAACTGGCTGCAGGCGCTGGAGGTGGGCATCGACCCGGCCCATGCCTCCTTCCTGCACCGCTTCATCGACGACGACGATCCCGACGACAGCTACGGCAAGCAGTTCCGCGACGCGGTGGACGGCACCGACCTGCCCGGTACCCGCGTGCTGCGCGACTTCGCCCGTCCCGAGATCCTCGCCGAGACCACCGACTGGGGGGTGCGCCTGACCGCACTGCGGCGCATCAACGACGACGATGTCCACGTGCGCGTCACCAACCAGGTCTTCCCCCAGGCCATCGTCATCCCGATGAGCCGCGAGATGACCATCACCCAGTGGCACGTGCCGGTGGACGACACGCATTGCTACTGGTATGCCATCTTCACCAGTTTCGCACGCCCGGTGGACAAGGAAACCATGGTCAACCAGCGCCTGGAGCTGTACGAGCTGCCCGGCTATACGCCGCGGGTGAACCGCCACAACAACTACGGCTACGATGCCGCCGAACAGCGCAGCCGCACCTACACCGGCATGGGCGAGGACATCAACGTGCACGACCAGTGGGCGGTGGAATCGCAGGGGCCGATCCAGGATCGCACCCGCGAACACCTGGGCCGCACCGACATCGGCATCATCCAGTACCGCAGGCTGCTGCAGCGCAGCCTCGATGCCCTGGACAGCGGTGGGCCACTGCCCGCCGGCAATGAATCGGCAGGCGCCGTGGATGGTCCGCTGATCGCCGATCTCATCGTTGACCAGCAGCACTGGAAGGACCACTGGCGCGAGCGTGCCGCGGCACTGCGCGACCAGGCGCCCTGGCGGAAGGACGGCGAATCGTGAACCCGGTGTCGCGACCGGGCAGCCTGGGACGCAGCGGCTTCGCCGCCCGTCACGGCCTGCGCGATGCCGATGCCGCCGCCCGTGCCGCCGAGGTGGCCGACGAGGTGCGCGCCAGCGGCCTGGCCACCCTGCGCATCTCCTTCGCCGACCAGCACGGCCTGCTGCGCGGCAAGACGGTGGCCGCCGACGCGGTGATCGACGCGCTGGAGAACGGCGTCACCATGACCACCACGCTGTTGCTCAAGGACACTTCCCACCGTACCGTCTTCCCGGTGTGGCAGGCCGATGCGGTGCTTGGCTTCGATGCGCTGCGTGGCGCTTCCGACGTCATCATGCTGCCGGACCCGTACACCTTCCGCATACTGCCCTGGTCGCCCGGCTGCGGCTGGATGCTGGCCGACCTGTACTTCCCGGACGGGTCCCCGGTGCCGCTGTGCAGCCGCCGGGTGGCGCGCAACGCCCTCGCCGCGCTGTCCCTGGCCGGTCATGGCTATCGCACCGGGCTGGAAGTGGAGTTCCACGTGCTGCGGCTGCTCGATCCCCGCCTGGATCCCGCCGATGCCGGCCACCCGGCGACGCCGCCGCGGGTGGAACTGCTGGCCCACGGCTACCAGTACCTCACCGAGTCGCGCTACGACGAGCTGGAACCGGTGATGGAACTGGTGCGCACCACCGCCGAGGGGCTTGGCCTGCCGCTGCGCTCGCTGGAAGTGGAGTTTGGCCCGAGCCAGGTGGAAGTGACCTTTCACCCGGCCGACGGACTGGCGCAGGCCGACAACATGGTGTTGTTCAGGAGCGCGGTGAAACAGGTCTGCCGGCGCCATGGCTACCATGCCACCTTCATGTGCCGACCGGCACTGGCCAACCTGTTTTCCAGCGGCTGGCACCTGCACCAGGGCCTGCTCGACGCCGATGGCAACAACGCCATGATGCCCGCCGAAGGGCAATTGCTGTCCGATGCCGGGCGTCACTTCGTCGGTGGACTGCTCGCCCATGCCGGCGCCGCCTGCCTGTTCACTACGCCGACCATCAACGGCTACAAGCGCTACCGACCGTATACGCTGGCCCCGGACCGGGTCTCCTGGGGGCGTGACAACAGGGCGGCGATGATCCGCGTGATCGGTGGTCCCGGCGATCCGGGAACGCGGATCGAGAACCGTGTCGCCGAGCCGGCGGCCAATCCCTACCTGTACTTCGCCAGCCAACTGGTCTGCGGCCTGGACGGGTTGCGGCAGGCCACCGAGCCGCCGCCGCCAGCCGATGCTCCCTATGAAACCCCGGCCACGGTCCTGCCGGCCAGCCTGTCCGAGGCCATCGCGCTGGCGCGGGAAGACGAGGTGCTGCGCAGCGGGTTCGGCGAGGGCTTCGTCGACTACTATGCCCGGATCAAGGCGGCGGAGTTCGCCCGTTTCCTGTCCGAGGTCACCGACTGGGAGCAGCGCGAGTACTTCGAGATGTTCTAGCTTCCGGCCATGACCGGAGGACGGGACAGCACCACCCGCAGGCACGACGACCACCCGGCACGCCGCGGTGGTCGGCACTGGACGCCGCGGATGGCGGACGCCGCCGCCACCTGGGCGCGTTTCTGCGCCGGTCCGCGGGTCTTCGCCACCACCGCCGCCGACCCGGCGGCATGGCGGCGCGGCCGCGCACGCTATTTCGCCTGGGTGCTGCCGGTGATCGACGAGCCGGTCCTTGGCCGCTGGCGCTCGCTGCGCCAGGCCCTCGACGGGTACCTGCTGCAACCCTGCGCCCGCCAGGCCCATGTCACCGTCTTCGCCGCCGGCTTCCCGGCACGCAGGCCGGTGTACAACGACGATATCGCCATGGCCACGCTGGCACGGCAGGCCAGGGCGCTGGCCCGTTGGCGGCCAGGGGAAATCGGCCTGTATGCCGGCGCCGCCAACAGCTTTCTCTCCGCCGCCTTCGTCGAGATCGGCGACCCGTCCGCGCGGCTGGCGGCACTGCGGCGGTTGCTGGGCCGGGAAGCCGCCGAGATCCGGCCGGCGCCCTACCTGCCGCACCTCACCGCCGGGGTCTACCCAGGTCCCTTCGCCACGCGTACACTGGTTCCCCTGCTGTCGCCGATGCGCGGCTGCGCGCGGGCCGGCTTCCGCGCCGCACAGGTGGCGCTGGTCAGCTACGATGCCCGCGAGCCCGCCGGGAGCCTGCGCGTGGAGACGTGCATCGAGCTGGCTGCCGACCGCCCGCGGTCGGCAGCGGCGGGGCAGGGAGGTGAACGTCTGGGTACACCATGAAACGGAGTGCTTCATGCAACAGGACAAGATCCGGGCCGAACTGGTCGACAGGCTGGGCGCGTTGCTGCAACGCGCCGGCCGCATCTCCGAGCACCTGCGCGATACGCCGCCGAGCGACTGGGAGGAGCTGGCCACGTTCCGGGAGAACGACGAGGTCACCGAGGCCCTCGACGACATTACCCGCGCGGAGATCGAGGACATCAAGCTGGCGCTTCGACGCATGGAGTCCGGTGACTGGGCGTCCTGTGACGGCTGCGGCAACGCCATTGCCAGCGAACGGCTGGCGGCGTTGCCCACCACCCGCTACTGCATTCGCTGTGCCAGTGCGCGGGAGCGCGGCTGAGGCAAGGCGACGCGGTTCCGGCCTTCCCGGGGCAGGGCGTCCGCCTTGCGCAGCGGGAACACCATGCGCACCGACAGGCCCGGCTCGCGGTTCTCGAAGCACAGTTTCGCGCCGTGCAGCTTGCATACCGCCGCCACCATGCTCAGGCCGAGGCCGTTGCCGCTCTGGTTGCGGCTGGAATCCATGCGAAAGAAGCGCTGAACCACTTTCTCGTGCAGGGCGTCGGGGATGCCCGGGCCGCTGTCGACCACGGTGACGTGGGCGGCGCCGTCGACCACCGCCAGCGAGACCGCGATGTGTCCGTCCACCGGGGTGTACTTGACCGCGTTGTCGAGCAGGTTCGCCACCGCCTGGAAGACCAGGTCGCGATCGCCGTGGATCAAGGCCGGCGCGTGCACCGTCATCGACAGCGCCTGGTCCTTTTCCTCGGCCAGCGGTTCGTAGAGTTCGACCACGTCGGACAGCACCTCGCCGAGTCCGAGGTCGGCGAAGCCTTCGCGGCGTGCATCGGTCTCGATGCGGGCGATGCGCAGCAGGGCGTTGAAGGTGGAGAGCAGGCCATCGGCCTCGCGGATGGCGAGCTCCAGGTCCTGGGCCTGGTCGTCGCCGGCCCTGGGCAGCGATTCGAGGCGGTTGCGCAGCCGCGTCAACGGGGTGCGCAGGTCGTGGGCGATGTTGTCGGAAATGCGGCGCACGCTCTCGAGCAGGGATTCGATCTGGTCGAGCATGCGGTTGAGCTGGTCGGAAAGCCGGTCGAAGTCGTCCCCGGTGCCGCGGGTGGGCACCCGACGGCCGAGGTCGCCGGAGACGATCTTCTCGCTGGTCGCGGTGATCTGGTCGATGCGCCTGAGCATGCCCCGGCTCATCAGGATGCTGCCGATGACGCCGAGCAGGACCATGATGCCCAGGCCCCAGCCGAGGGTCCAGATGACCCGGTTGCGCGCCACCAGCAGGTCCTCGATGCCGCGGCCGACGAGCAGCCGGAAGCCACCCTCGAGCATGAAGGAGCGGGCGCGCACGTGGATCACCGGCTTTGGTTCGAAGCGGGTGTCCTCCAGCTCGAAGTCGATGAAGCCGTCTTCGCGGTCGCGGGCGCCGGGCCAGCGATCGAGGTTGCCGATGATGCGGTTGTAGCGAAAGTTGGTGAGCAGGTAGATGGTCGAACCGGACGGCGGCTGCTTGCGAATGCGTTCACGGATCAGCTGGGTCAGGCCGTTCAGCCCGGTTTCCTCGTAGCGCTCCTTGAGACCGCGGATCTCCAGGTTCAACGCCTCGTCCGCCTGCTCGGTCATGTAGTTGAGCGTGGACCAGTAGATGAAGGCGAACAGGATCAGCACCGAGGTGCTGAACAGGCTGATGTACAGCAGCGTCAGCCGGAAGGTGGAACTGCGCAGCAGTGGGCGGGCCATGGCCGCGACCCGGGTCAGGCCTTGAGCATGTAGCCGGCGCCGCGAACCGTGTGCAGCAGCGGTTTTTCGAAGCCCTTGTCGATCTTGCCGCGCAGCCGGCTGACATGCACGTCGATGATGTTGGTCTGCGGGTCGAAGTGGTAGTCCCAGACGTTCTCCAGCAGCATGGTGCGGGTGACCACCTGGCCGCTGTTGCGCATCAGGTATTCCAGCAGGCGGTACTCGCGTGGCTGCAGGTTGATCTTCTGGCCGTCGCGTCGCACCTCCCGGGTCAGGCGGTTGAGGTACAGGTCGGCGATCTCCAGTTCGGTGATGGTGGTGTCCTGGTCCTTGCGCCGGCTCAGGGCCTCGACCCGCGCCAGCAGTTCGGCGAAGGCGAAGGGCTTGGTCAGGTAGTCGTCGCCGCCGGCACGCAGGCCCTTGACACGGTCGTCGACATCGCCGAGGGCGCTCAGGATCAGCACCGGGGTAATGTTTTCCGCTTCGCGCAGCTTGCGAATCAGTTCCAGGCCCTCCAGGCCCGGCAGCATGCGATCGACAATAACCACGTTGTAGTTGCCTTCCAGTGCCTGCGCCAGCCCGTCGACGCCGTTGTCCGCGCAGTCGGCGACGTAGCCGCATTCCTCCATGCCGCGACGGACGTGGTCCGCCGTGTCCCGGTCATCTTCGATGATCAGTATTTTCATTGTCCCCTCCCGGGGTGTGGCGACGATCAATGACGCCAGTGTACTGGCGAAGGATTCGCCGCGATGCCTGAACGGGGCTGCCTGTGCGCCGCCGCTTCCCGGGTGGACAGTGGTGCCCGGGTTGTTGGAGGAATATACGGTCTCGCTCATGAGAAAAAAACCGGGTCGTCGCGCATCGTGCGCGACGACCGGGCAAGAGGGGGAGGTTGAGGGTGTCGCCTGTGCGGCGATCCGCCCGGGATCGCCGTTTGCTTGACCCTCGATGCGCAATCTACCAGCGCCCGCCTTACCGGAACGTGGACGGGGACTTACATCGGCGTAATGTCCATACCCCCGGGCGGCGCGTTCAGTCCGGCCGAACCGGTGCCGCCAGGCCGAGAATGCGGTAGACGCCGGCGAGGGCACGGTCGGCGACTGCCACCAGCTCGGCGTCGGCGAGATCGGCGGGAACCAGCGACTCCGGGTAGTGGGTCTCGATCCACTGGCCAAGCCGGTCGAGCTGCCCGTCGCTGGCCAGCACGTCGCCGCCGAGGCCGGCCAGCGCCTGGCGCGACGCGGCGACGCGCAGACGCAGGCAGGCCGGTCCGCCGCCATTGTGCATGCTCTCGCCCACCTGCAGGTAGTGCACCGCGGACAAGGCACCGCGGCGCACCGTGTCTTCCAGCCAGCCGCGCACCACCGGGTCGTCGCGACACTCGGTCGGCGCCAGCAGCACCTGGGCGTCGGCATCGTCGCCGGGGCTGACCAGCTGGGCGTTGAACAGGTAGGTGGCCACCGCGCGCTCCAGGCTGATCTTCGCCGCCGGTACCTCGAGCACCCGCAACCTGCCGCCGAGGGCATCGTCGACGCGCGCGAGCACGTCGTGCTGGTCGCAGAAGGCCTGTTCATGCAGGAACAGCAGGTTGCGGTTGCCGACGCAGATGACGTCGTTGTGGAACACGCCCGCATCCACCGCCGCCGGCAACTGGCGCGCGAACACCGTGTGCGCAGGGTCGAGGCCGTGCTGGCGGGCCACCGCCTCGCTGGCCTCGCATACCTGGCGCGCCGGCAGTCGCGGCGAGTCCGGGTCAGGCCGGAACAGCCGGCGTCCGTAGGCGAACAGGGCGACGCCGGCGTCACCGTAACGTGGCGCGAGGCGGGTGTGGTTGGCGGCGCCCTCGTCGGCGAGAACGGCGGGCAGTGGCGGATGATGGACGAAGCTCTGCGGATCGGCGAACACCGCCTTGAGAACCGCGGCGGTGGCGTCGGCCTCGATGGCCCGGTGCAACTGGCCGGACAGGTTGGCGGTGGTCAGGTGCACGCGGCCGTCGGCGGTGTCCGCCGCCGCCGACACCGTGGCGGCATTGGCGGTCCACATCGACGACGATGAGTACACCGCGGCCAGCAGCGACGGGGACTCCACGGACAGCCGCTGCACCAGCTCGGCGACGGGCTGCCGGTAGCCGGCAGCGCGCAGGAAGTGCAGCTCGGGTCTTGCCTGCGGCGGCAGGATGCCCTGCACCAGGCCAAGGTCGCGGACCGTGCGCATTTTCGCAAGGCTCTGCAGGGCCGCCTGGCGCGGCCACGAGCGCCTGCCGGCGTGTCGTCCGGAGGCGAGGTTGCCGTCGGCCAGCCCGGCAAAGTTGTGGGTCGGTCCCGGCAGGCCGTCGAAGTTGGCCTCGACGACCTCGGCGGTGCTCACAGCGTGATGCCCGGCGGCAGCGATGCCGAGGCGTCCAGGCGCGGGCGGCTCATGCTGGCCACCGGCCAGGCGCAGTAGTCGGCCGCGTACCAGGCACCGGGACGGGCATTGCCGCTGTCGCCGATGCCGCCGAAGGGCAGCGCGCTGCTGGCGCCGGTCAACGGCAGGTTGCGGTTGACCACGCCGGCGCGGGACGCCGACAGGAAGCGCAGCCAGTGGTCGTCGTCGCCGGTGAGGATGCCCGCGGACAGGCCGTAGCGGGTGCGGTTGGCCTCGGCAATGGCCTGGTCGAGGTCGTCGACGAAGGCGAGGCGCAGCAACGGACCGAAGACCTCTTCGTCGGCCAGTGCCATCCCGCTGACGTCGATGATGCCCGGGCGCAGGATGGGCACCTTATCGTCCACCCGGTGACAGGCGCGCAGCACCTTGCCGCCGGCATCGAGCAGCTGTTGCTGGGCAACGAGCACGGCATCGGCGGCACGCTGGTGGATCAGCGAGCCGGTGAAGGGCTGCGGCTCGCGCAGCGGGTCGCCGACGTCGATGCCGTCGACCACCTGTGCCAGCCGTGCCACCATCTCGCGGTTGGCCGGGGTGTCGATCACCAGCAGGCGTCGCGCGCAGCTGCAGCGCTGCCCGGCGGAGACGAAGGCGGACTGGCAGATGACCAGCGCGGCGGCATCGGCGTCGTCCACCGCGTCCACCACCAGCGGGTTGTTGCCACCGAGTTCCAGCGCCAGGATGCGGGTGGTGTCGCCGGCGAAGCGGGCATGGATGGCGCGTCCGGTGGCCGCGCTGCCGGTGAAGAACACGCCGTCGATGCCTTGGTTGTCGAGCAATGCCTCGCCGGTCTCGCGGCCGCCCTGGACCAGGTTGACCACGCCCGGCGGGAGACCGGCCGCGTGCAGGCATTCCAGGTAGGGCAGGGCACAGCCGGGGGCGAGTTCGCTGGGCTTGAACACCACCGTGTTGCCGGCCAGCAGGGCCGGCACGATATGACCGTTGGGCAGGTGCAGGGGGAAGTTGAACGGCCCGAAGACCGCAACCACGCCATGCGGCTTGTGCAGCAGCTGCCGATGCGTGCCGGCCTCCTCGTGGTGGTGTTCGCCGGTTCGCTCGTGGAAGGCGCGGATGGACAGCTCGATCTTGCCGCAGGTGGCGGCGATCTCGCCGCGACAGTCCCAAAGCGCCTTGCCGGTTTCCCGTGCCACCCGCTCGGCCAGCTCGTCCGCCCGTGCTCGCAGTTGTTCGGCGAAGCGGCGCAGGATCTCGGCGCGGGCCTGGATGCCCAACAGGTACCAGGCCGGTGCCGCGGCGCGGGCGGCGCGGCAGGCCTGCTCGACATCGTCTGCGGTGGCGGCGTTTCCCTGCCACAGCACGTCGCCGCGCACCGGATCGGTGGAGGTGAACGGTGCGCCGCCGGCACTTCGGTAGGCGCCGTCGATGAACAGGTCGCAGGGGCCGCTCATGACGGCAGCACCGCGAGCGACGAACCGCGTTCGCAGCCGAGGGCATTGGCCGTCGCCGCGCCGATGACCAGCCCGTCGTCGACCAGGCGTGCCGGCTGGCGAACCACCCGGTAGCGCTCGATGTTGCCGTTGGACAGCAGCAGCGTCGGGGCATCGGCCAGTTCCCGCTCGGAAGCCACCTCGCTCACCGTGGCCGGTACCACGGCGCGTACCGAGTGGATCTCGTCGGTGCGACACTGCACCGTCGGACCGCCGTCGAAGATGTCGACGTAGTCGGCGCAGTAGAACCCCTCCCGGCGCAGCAACGACAGCGCGCGGGCGGAATCCTCGTGCGGGCGGCCGATCACCGCGCGCGCGTCGTCCGGCAGCAGGTCGAGGTAGATGGGGTAGCGTGGCATCAGGTCGGAGATGAACTGGGTGCCGTTGACCGCGTTCATGTAGTCGGCGTTCTGGAAGCCGATGCCGAAGAACTTCTTGCCCAGGTGTTCCCAGAAGGGCGAGTTGCCACTGGCATCCTGCCAGCCGCGCATCTCGGCGATGACCACGTCGGCGAAACGTTCGCGCAGCGTTGCCAGCAGCAGGTAGCGGCTGCGCGAGATGTAGGCGCCGTTGCCGTCGCGGCGATAGTCCGGCGCCAGGTACAGCGAACCGATCTCGGTGGCGCCGGTGTAGTCGTTGACCAGGTGCAGCACCTGGTGGGTGACGGTGCGGTCGAGGTTGGAGGAGTAGTTGACCAGGGTGGACAGCTTGTAGGAATAGAACGGCTGCCGGCGGCCGACCCCGGTGTAGATGGCGGTGCTGCCCACCACCTCGCCGCGCTCGTCGTCCTCCATGACCATGAAGTAGGTGCCGATCTCCTGGTCGAAGCCGTCGCTGAAGGAAGCCTCGGCCTGCTCCAGGCGCCGTTGCCACATCTGCCGGTCGTCGGGCATGGAGGTCATGCCCGGGCCGGTGGCCCGGGAGATGGATAGCAGCGCCTCGATGTCGGCGGCGCGGGCGGGTCGGATTACCAGCACGTTGGCGTGTCCCCGTGGTGAATGGTGTCGGTCGACGATATCGCTAGCGTATCGCCGCGCCGACGAATGCGCGGCGCATCCGCGGCGAGTGGAAAGAATTTCGCATTGCCGGGGGCCAAGCTTGCCGAATAAACTGCGGCGACTTTCCACAGCCTTGATGCCGCCGCCGTGATTCCCCTCGATGCCCGTGACCTCGCCATCCTGTCCGTGTTGCAGGAGAACGGCAGAATCAGCAATCGCGATCTCGCGGCGCGGGTCGATCTTTCGCCGAGCGCCTGCCTGGTGCGGGTGCGACGCCTGGAGAAGGCCAGGGTGATCCGTGCCTACCATGCCCGGCTGGACCTGTCGAAAGTGGCGCGCTCCATCCAGTGCCTGGCCATGGTCAAGCTGGCCCATCATGGTCGTGGCGCCTTTCGTTCCTTTGCCGCCGAGGCCCGTCGCCTGCCGGAGGTGGTGGAAGTGCTGATGTTGAGCGGGCAGGTGGATTTCATGGTCAAGGTGGTATGCAGCGACATTGCCCGCTACAACGTGATCAACGATCGGCTGCTGGATCTCGGCGTCGAGGTGGACAGCATCAGCAGCTACGTGGTGATGGAGGAGTCCAAGGCGCTGGCCGGCATCGATCTTGCCACGTTGCTCGACGGCACCGAGGGGGATCGCTGAGCCGGCCGGTGGCGGCTCACGCAAGCAGCTTCCCGAGGATGCCTTCGTAGATGCGCGAGAGGGTGACGAGATCGTCCAGGGACACCTGCTCGTCGATGCGGTGAATGGTCTCGTTGACCGGGCCGAGTTCCACCACCTCGGCGCCGGTCGGGGCAATGAAACGACCATCGGAGGTGCCACCGGTGGTGGATCGCTCGGTGTCCCTGCCGGTGACCTCGGCAATGGCCCCGGTCACCGCGTCGACCAGCGGCCCGGACGTGGTGCGGAAGGGCAGGCCGAACAACGTCCAGGTGATCTCGTGATCCAGGCCGAGGGCGTCGCAGGTCTCGCGCACGCGGCGTTGCAGCGACTCCGGCGACGACTCGGTGGAGAAGCGGAAGTTGCACAGGATCTCTACCACCCCGGGGATGACGTTGCCCGCGCCGGTGCCGGCATGGATGTTGGACACCTGGAAGGTGGTGGGCGGAAAGTCTTCGTTGCCTTCGTCCCAGCGGATGGCATCGAGTGCGCAGACCAGTTGCGCCGCCTCCGGTACCGGGTTGCGGGCCAGGTGCGGATAGGCCACGTGGCCCTGGCGACCGCGGATGCGCAGCGCGCCGGTCAACGATCCGCGCCGACCCACCTTGATCATGTCGCCGGCACTGCGCACGCTGGTCGGTTCGCCGACCACGCAGTGATCGATGCGCACGCCTTGTCGACCGAGGTGTTCGACGACCTTCACGGTGCCGTCCACCGCCGGGCCTTCCTCGTCGCTGGTCAACAGGAAGGCCAGGGAACCGCGATGATCCGGGTGTCGGGCCAGGAACGACTCGGTGGCGATGATCATCGCTGCCAGCGATCCCTTCATGTCGGCGGCGCCGCGACCGTGCACGATGCCGTCGATGATGGCGCCCTGGAACGGCGGCACCTGCCATTGTCCGGCATCGCCCACGGGCACCACGTCCGTGTGCCCGGCGAACACGACGAGCGGTGCCTGCCGGCCACGTCGGGACCACAGGTTGGCGACGTCGCCGAAGGACAGTGGTTCGTTGTCGAAACCAAGCGCGTTGAGCCGCGCGGCGAGAATGTCCTGGCAGCCGGCGTCGTCGGGAGTTACCGACGGGCAGCGGATCAAGGCACTGACCAGGTCGGCGATGCGTAGACGCGGGTCGGCTGGGGATGTGGAGTCAGGCAAGGGAAACGGCTTCGTGATGGGCAGGGAAACGTCACGGCATGCCGGGGCATCACGCCGTGCAACACACCTATTATAGCGATTCTCCACCGGGAAAACGGTTCCGATGTGACGGGCTTTGGTTCACGCCGCGACATGTTGCACCGCGTCGGTGCGGTGAGCGCCGCAACATCGTTCCCACAGGCTGTGCACGTGCGCCATTCACGTGCTCCGGGGCCACCCGTTCACCGGGTGAGCACCATGGCGAGGACCGGCAAGTCCTCGGGGGTCGGGTTGGAATCGGGAACCAATTGCTTTAGACTGATTGCCGAATGACAACGAAAGCGTTGTTTTCATCACGTTTGAGGACGACGTTAAAAACGATTCAAATTACTTAATCATTCAAGGGGGATCAGGACTACATGTCTGAATCCGATAGTTCCTTTGTTCGTTTCTCCGAAGTTCAGAAAAGTTATGACGGGGAAACCCTTGTCGTTAAAAACCTGAATCTCGATATCGCCCGCGGAGAGTTCGTGACCATGCTTGGTCCCTCCGGTTCGGGCAAGACCACCTGCCTGATGATGCTCGCGGGCTTTGAGACCGCCACCCACGGCGAGATCTACCTCGACGGCCAGGGCATCAACAACGTCGCTCCCCACCGCCGCAACATCGGCATGGTCTTCCAGAACTACGCGCTGTTCCCCCACATGACCGTGGCCGAGAACCTCGCCTTCCCGCTGGAAGTCCGCAAGCAGCCGAAAGAGGAGATCCGCGAGCGGGTCGAGCGTGCACTCGGCATGGTACGGCTGCAGGGCTTCGGCACCCGCCGCCCGGCGCAGTTGTCCGGCGGCCAGCAGCAACGCGTGGCACTGGCGCGTGCACTGGTGTTCGAGCCGAAACTGGTGCTGCTCGACGAACCCCTTGGCGCACTGGACAAGAACCTGCGCGAGGAAATGCAGTACGAGCTCAAGCACATCCACGAGGATCTCGGCCTGACCATGGTGTTCGTGACCCACGACCAGTCCGAGGCATTGACCATGTCCGACCGGATCGCGGTGTTCGACGACGGTGTCATCCAGCAGATCGATTCGCCGGACGTGCTCTACGAGCAACCGAAGAATGCCTTCGTTGCCTACTTCATCGGCGAGAACAACCGGTTTGCCGGCACGGTGAAGGAAATGTCCGGCGACGAATGCAGCGTGGTGCTGGACAACGGCGTGCTGGTGCACTGCAAGCCGGTGAACGTCAACGGCGTTGGCGACAAGACCACGCTGTCGCTGCGGCCCGAGCGCGTGTACATCAATCCCGAGCCCGGTTCGCTGCCGAACCAGCTAGAAGCCAGGGTGCTCGAGCTCATCTATCTCGGTGATCACATTCGTACCCGTGTCTCCGTGGCCGGCAACGACGAGTTCATCGTCAAGATCCCCAATTCCCACGAGCACTCCGGCCTGCGCGAGGGCGAGACCGTCCAGGTGGGCTGGGCCAGTGCAGATTGCCGCGCCCTCGACGCGTGATCCGAATGCCGCGCACAGCGCATCATCCTTCGGGCGCCGGCCGGGAATGCCGCCGCCCCGTCGCGTCCTTGTCGCGCGACGAATGTCATGACAGGACGTCGGGTGTTGATCCACACAACAATGTCTTGAGGAGTTTGTACCTATGAAAGCATCCATGAAGCAGTCCACACTGGCGATCGCCGCGGCTGCTGCCATCGGCCTGGGCGGCGTCGGCACGGCGAGCGCGCAAACCGAGCTGGTGGTTGTCTCCTGGGGTGGCGCGTATTCCGCCAGCCAGCAGAAGGCCTACCACGATCCCTACATGGCCGAGAATCCGAACGTCAAGATCGTCAACGACGATTCCTCCGGTACCGCGGTGGCCAAGCTGCGCGCGATGAACGAGGCCGGCAACGTTACCTGGGCACTGGTCGACGTGGTCGCCGCCGACTCCATTCGACTGTGCGACGAAGGTCTTGCCATGGAGATCGACCACGACACCATGCTGGCCGCTGCCCCTGACGGCACCCCGGCCTCGGAAGACTTCGGCGACCTGATCGTTTCGCCGTGCTTCATTCCGCAGATCGTCTACTCCACCACCTTCGGCTACCGCTCCGACCTGGTGGACACCGAGCCGATGACCATCGCCGACGTCTTTGACCTGGAGAAGATTCCGGGCAAGCGCTCGCTGGAGAAACGTCCGATCAACAACCTCGAGTGGGCCCTGCTCGCCGATGGCGTGGAAGCGGACAAGATCTACGACGTGCTGAGCACCGACGAGGGTGTCGATCGCGCCTTCGCCAAGCTGGACACCATCAAGGACCAGGTCGTGTGGTGGGATGCCGGCAAGGCAGCGCAGGCCATCCAGTTGCTGGCGGACGGCGAAGTGGTCATTGCCTCGGCCTACAACGGTCGCCTGTTCTCGCTGATCGAAGAGGACAAGCAGCCGGTGAAGATGATGTGGGACTGGCAGGTGTTCGATCTTGACGGCTGGATCATCCCCACCGGCGGTCCGCACCTGGATGAGGTGAAGAAGTACCTCTCCTATGCCACCGATACCCAGCGTCTCGCCGACCAGGCCAAGTTCATTTCCTATGGACCGGCCCGTGCATCCTCGGCGCCGCTGGTTGGCCAGCACGCGGAACTCGGCATCGACATGGCTCCGCACATGCCGACCGACCCGAACAACTCCAAGACCACCCTGCTCTACAACTATGAGTGGTGGGCGGACAACCAGGACGACCTGACCGAGCGTTTCAACGCCTGGTTGGCGCAGTAAGTCCAGGACACGACGGGGCGGGCATGCCCGCCCCGTCACCTACCGGCAACCACGCAGGGGTTACAGGAAAATGAGTACAGACGCGGCAGCCAGCGACGGCGTGATGAGAACGGCGGATGGCACGCCGCTCAAGGTCAGCCTGGCACGGGCACAGCGTCGGCTCAAGGTCCGCGCCTTTCTGCTGGTGCTGCCCTTGTTCGCCTTCATCGGGGTCACCTTCTTCTTCCCGGTGATCGACATGCTGTTCCGCAGCGTGGAGAACTACATCGTCCCGCAGGTCATGGAGCAGACCGCGCCGCTGCTCAAGGAATGGGACGACCGCAGCGGCGAGCTGCCGCCCGAGGAAGTGTTCGCGGCGGCCAAGGAGGACTTCACCAAGGGCTTCGAGGAGAAGACCATCCTCAAGGTCGGACGGCGCATGAACTACGAGCAGTCCGGCTTCGCCAGCCTGTTCCGCAAGACCGCCCGACGGGCAAAGGACTTCGAGCCACCGTACAAGGAGGCCTTCATCGAGCGCGATGAAGACTGGGGCAAGGTGGAAACCTGGCGGTACCTGAAGCGCGAATCCGGCGCATTCACGATTTCCTACTACCTGGCCGCGCTGGACATGAGCTACGGCGCGACCGGCGACATCGGCCTGAAGCCGGACGACCAGTCGATTTACCTGAAGCTGTTCTGGCGCACCTTGACCCTGAGCTTGCTGATCACGGTGCTGTGCCTGGCGCTGGCCTACCCGATCTCCTACCTGCTGTCGACATTGCCGGTGAAAACCAGCAACCTGTTGCTGATCCTGGTGCTGTTGCCGTTCTGGACATCATTGCTGGTGCGCACCACCGCCTGGATCGCCCTGTTGCAGCAGGAAGGCGTGATCAACGACCTGTTGGTGGCCATCGGGCTGATTTCCGATGACGGACGCCTGGTGATGATTCACAACGCGGTGGGTACGGTGGTCGCCATGACCCACATCCTGCTGCCGTTCATGGTGCTGCCGCTGTACTCGGTGATGAAGACCATCCCGCCGACCTACATGCGCGCGGCAAAGAACCTCGGTGCCACGCCGACGGTGGCCTTCATCCGCGTCTACTTTCCGAACACCGTGGCCGGCATCGGCGCCGGTTCCATCCTGGTGTTCATCATTTCCATCGGCTACTACATCACCCCGGCCCTGGTCGGCGGCGTCGATGGCACGTTGATCAGCAACTTCATCGCCTATCACATGAACCAGTCCCTGAACTGGGGCCTGGCGGCGGCGCTCGGCGTCATCCTGCTCGGCCTGGTACTGGTGCTGTACTACTTCTATGACAGGGTGGTGGGCGTCGACAACATGAAGCTTGGATAGCGAAACCGGGAACTCGACCATGGCGCTACCTGCGTATACCACGACCGGCGAACGAATCTGGTTCTACAGCTACCGCACCATCTGCGGGCTGATCTTCTTTTTCCTGATCGCGCCGATCCTGGTCATCATCCCGCTGTCGTTCAACGCGGTGCCGTACTTCACCTTCACCGAGGCGATGCTGTCCTTCGACCCGGCCGGCTACTCGCTGCGCTGGTACGAGGATTTCTTCACCGACCTCAACTGGCAGGGCGCGGTGAAGAACAGCGCCATCATCGCCTTTTTCTCCACCATCCTCGCCACCTTTCTCGGCACCGTCGCGGCGCTCGGCCTGAGCCGGTCGATGATGCCGTTCAAGTCGGCCATGATGGGGCTGCTGATCTCGCCGATGATCGTGCCGTTGATCATCTCCGCCGCGGGCATGTACTTCTTCTACTCGCGCATCGGCCTGCAGGGGACCTACCTCGGCGTGATTCTCGCCCATGCCGCGCTGGGCACGCCCTTCGTGGTCATCACGGTGACCGCCACGCTGTCCGGCTTCGACCAGGTGCTGCTGCGCTCCGCCGCCAGCCTTGGGGCAACGCCGACCACCACCTTCTTCCGCGTGATCGTGCCGTTGATCCTGCCCGGGGTGATTTCCGGCGCGCTGTTCGCCTTCATCACCTCCTTCGACGAGGTGGTGGTCATCCTGTTCGTCGGCAGCTACGAGCAGCGCACCATTCCGTGGCAGATGTTCTCCGGTATCCGCGAGCAGATCAGCCCCACCATCCTGGCGGTGGCAACGCTGCTGGTGCTGGTGTCCATCGGCCTGTTGACCGCGGTGGAACTGCTGCGTCGTCGCACCGAGCGCCTGCGCGGGGTGACTCCCCAGTAGCCTTTGCCGGGCGCGGCGGAGACGCCGTGTCGTCGGCGGTCGCGGGTCTTCGACCAGGCGATCAGCTCGATGGCGGCGGGGTGGCCCGTGATTCTTCCTCGACCATCACCTTTTCCGGGGCCTTCTGGCTGGCGCCTTCGAAGATGATGCGCCAGCTGCCGTCGCTGCCGAGCTTCCAGTACTGCTGGGTGCGCAGGGTGCGTTGTCCGCTGGCGGTACGCACCTGTTGCTGGAAGTCCGCCAGCACCACGTCCTTCTCGCCGGGATAGCCGAACAGTTCGACGTCGTCGATGACGATGTCGGATGCTGCCAATCCCTGTCCGGCCTGCTGCGCCGCGGACCAGCCGGCGAAATCCATCCGGCCGTCGAAGAACCGTGTCTGGTCGTAGTGGCGGAACAGCGCCTCGCCATCGCCCGACGAGCGGTCTCGCCGCCATGCCTCGATGGCCAGCAACAGGCGTTCCCGGCGCTGCTGCAGGCTGGCGCGGTCGACCCAGTTCGGCGACTCGTCGATGATCACCGGGGTGTGTTGCGGCTCGGCCAGGGTCTGGTTGAGCAACAGGAAGTCGTCGTTGTTGAGGGAAAGGCAGCCGTCGCTGGCGCGCGGGGCGCGGTTCAGCAAATAGGGCTCCGTGCCGTGGATCCAGATGCCGTAGCCGGTACGCTGGTAGCGGCGATCCATGGCATTGGGGTAGGTGATGGGCAGGGCGCCAGGGCCGTAGCGGGAGGGCAGGGTGCTGCCGTCGATGTAGCCGGTCACGTAGTACACGCCGACCGGGGTGCGCTGGTCGCCCTCGACTTCCTTGCCCGAGCCATTCAGCCCCTGGGTGACGTAGAAATCGTGGACCCGTCGCAGACGACCGTTGTCGTTCGCATAGAGGAACAGCCGCGAACGGGCGAGGTCGGCGAAGACCACGTAGGCACTGTGCGCGGATACCTTGAGCAGGGCGTCGGGCAGTCGCTGGTCGACTTCTGCCAGCTCGCCGTTGACCCGCTGCCAGCGTGCGCTCAGTTCCTGGCGCAGGTCGTCGAGGCCGCGACCCTCGTTGCCGGCGCCGATCGTGGCCAGGCCACCGGCCTGGGCAGCGAGCAGGTCGGCGACCATCAGTCGACCAACGCGGGAACCGGGATACTGGTCCACCAACGCCCGTGCGCTGATCAGGGCCTGGCTGACCTGCCCCTGGCCGATCTGCTCGGCGATGGCGACCAGTCGTTCCTCGTAGCTGGCCGACTGCGCGACCTGGGTAGCGAGCAGGGTGGACAGAAACAGGGCGCGCCGCGTGCCGGCCGGAGCGTGGCGGCGGGCGGTGGGCCTACTCGTCACGGGCCGCTACCCGTGCCGGTACGCCGTTGGTGTCGCTGGTGTGCACGCGGTGACCGGGCGCACCGTCGAGCGAGTCCACGCCGCGCAGGTCCACCGTGATCGGACGATCGGCCTCGGCCATGGCGGAGGCGGACTCCGGCTCGTGCAGGGCGGCCTGGTAGGCGCGTCGGGCCATGGCGGCGAACAGTTCGCGCAGGTTGGCGAAGATCTGCTGGTACACCGGGTGGGTGGCCATGCCCTGTTCCAGCACGGTGATGGCCTGGGCAAGATCGCCGGAGGCGGCCAGCAGCCGGGCCATGTTGTTGTAGGCCTCCGGCCGCTCGGGATAGTGATCCAGCAACCAGCGGTAGTCGCGCATGGCGTCGTCGACGAGGCCGAGGGATTCGAGCAGGCGGGCGCGATGGAAGCGTGGCTCGGCCTGGTTTCCGCTGGCCGCCACCGCTTCGTTCAATGCCTGCAGTTCCGCCGGCTGGCCGGCCAGCGAGGTGGCTGGGGTCAGGGGTCCGGACTGGGCGTGGGCGGGGACGAATGCCGGCAGCAGGCATGCCAGCAGGGTCAGGATGTGGTGAACGACCTTCATTCCTCGTTTCGCGATCCCGCATTCGGTGGTCGAGGATGCCGCCGCGTTGGCAACGGCACCAGGACCTAGAGCGTGCCGCCTTCCCGCGTCCAGCGGTCACCCCAGGACTCGGTGGCCTGGTCCAGTACCGAGACGTCGGTGGACGCAACCCAGGCGGTGAGGTGGCCGGGGGACTGCACGTACTTCCACTTGCCCTCGGTCTTCAGCACCGAGACCCGGTCGCCGTTCTCGAACTTGCCGGGGGAGGCGGAATTCTCGCCGGTGGACGGCAGCGAGCGCGCACGCACGCCGTCTCCCTCGATGCGCGCCTGGTCGCCTTCACCCTTGACGTAGGTGCCGTAGACCCACAGCTTGAAGCCGGCGGCGGCTTCCACCCGGGTGAACCCGTTGCGGCTCTCGATGATCTTCACCGGGGTGCCCTGGGACAACTTCTCGATTACGGGGGCACGGTTGCTGTCCACCGCGTAGACCGGCGCCTCGGCAGACTGGATGAAGCCGGCGGTGAAGTCGACGTCGATGGTCTTTTGCGCCGCCGGTTCGGCGGGCTGGCTCGTGCTCTCGGTGGCGGCATCGGCCTGCCCGGTCTGGGCAGTGGCCTCCTGGGTCGGTGCCGGCGCCGGCGCCGGGGCGGGCGGCGATGCCGGCGGCGCGGCGGAGGAGGCGCCGCCACTGGAGGCGGTTTCGCGCAGCTTGTCTTCCAGGGCCGGCAGCAGTTCCACCGCGGTCTCGTAGTTGAGCTCGGCGGCGCTGCGAATCCATCGCGCCGCTTCCACCAGGTCCTGCTCGACGCCGAGGCCGTTGTAGTAGGCGACGCCGAGGTTGTACTGGGAGACGACATCGCCGCGCTCGGCGGCCATCCGCCACCAATGGGTGGCTTCCTGTCGGTCCTGCAGGGTTCCCTGGCCGATCCAGTAGGCGATGCCGAGGTTGTACATGGCCTTCAGGTGGCCGTTCTCGGCTGCCTTGCTGAACCATTCGAAGGCCTGCACCGGGTCCTTGTCGCGACCGCTGCCGGTGGCGTACATGACACCGAGCGCATACTGGGCCCGTCCGTCGTTCTGTGCCGCCAGTTCGCTCCAGATCTGGTAGGCGGTGGCGAAGTCGCCGTTGTCGTAGGCCGCGCGCGCATCGTCGTCCGGCGCGGCCTGCGCGGTGCCGGCCATGCTGATCAGGGCGGCCAGCGCCAACTGGCGAAAAGGTTTGCGGATTGCGGGCATCACAACGTTCATGATCGGTGGAGAAAGTTCTCGGAACGGGCGGAATTATACGTGATAAAAGCCTCCCCGGCACCCGAGTGCGAAGGCGCCTAGTAGTAGGCGGCGGCCACCGCCAGCACTTCCCGGGAACCCTCCCAGATCATGCTCAGGGCCACGTAGAGAATGGTGACGAGGCCGACGTAGGCGATCCAGCGATGGCGCACCAGCAGCCGGGCGATCAGGGTGGCGGCAAACGCCATCAGGGCGATGGAGAGCACCAGCCCGAACACCAGCACGATGGGGTGGTCGCGGGCCACGCCGGCCACGGCCAGGACATTGTCCAGCGACATCGACACGTCGGCAAGGATGATCTGGAAAACCGCCTGTCCAAAGCTTTTTGCCGGCGGCTTGGCGTCGTCGGCACCGGTGGCGGGTGCCGCCTCCTGGCGCAGTTCCCGCCACAGCTTCCAGCAGACCCACAGCAGCAGGATGCCGCCTGCCAGCACCAGGCCGATGATCTGCAAGAGCTGCACCGTGACCAGGGCGAAGCCGATGCGCATCAGCGTGGCGGCCAGGATACCGATGAAAATTACCCGGGCACGCTGGTGCGGCGGCAAGCCGGCGGCCACCAGGCCGACGACGATGGCATTGTCCCCGGCCAGCACGAGGTCGACCGCGACGACCTGGGCGAAGGCGCTGAAGAATTCCCAGCTGAGCTCGATTTCCATGGATGGGCGGCGAATCGTTGGACGGTGAATGAGAATCGGCGCCAAGTATACCCGACTCCCCGCGCACCACGGGCCCGGTTGGCGGGCATTCTGCCCGCTGCCGGAGCAATGGTAGAATACGCGGCCCGGCAGGCCGGGCCCGGCGCGGCTGCCCGCGCGGCCAGCGACCGGTGGTCGTCCCGGTGCGGATCCAGGCCCGCCCGGCGAAATCCCACAGGAGACTCCGTACATGTCCGCACAGCGTCCGCCCTTCGATTGGCGTGATCCCCTGCGAATCGAGGACCTGCTCACCGAGGAAGAGTCGATGGTGCGGCAGACCGCCCACGACTACTGCCAGGACCAGCTCATGCCGCGGGTGCTGATGGCACACCGTCACGAGACCTTCGATCGCGAGGTGTTCAACGAACTCGGTGCTCTGGGCATGCTTGGCCCGACCATCGACGGCTATGGCTGCGCCGGCCTCGGCCACGTTTCCTACGGCCTGATCGCGCGCGAGATCGAGCGGGTGGACTCCGGCTACCGCTCCGCCATGAGCGTGCAGTCGAGCCTGGTCATGCACCCGATCCATGCCTATGGCAGCGAGGCCCAGCGCGAGCGCTACCTGCCGGGCCTGGCCAGCGGCGAGCAGGTGGGCTGCTTCGGCCTGACCGAGCCGGATCACGGCTCCGACCCCGGGGGCATGGTCACCCGGGCGCGCAAGGTCGACGGCGGCTACCTGCTGTCCGGGGCGAAGATGTGGATCACCAACTCGCCCATCGCCGACGTCATGGTGGTGTGGGCAAAGGACGACGACGAGGTGATTCGCGGCTTCATCCTCGAGCGTGGCATGAAGGGCCTGTCGACCCCGAAGATCGAGGGCAAGTTCAGCCTGCGTGCCTCGGTCACCGGCGAGATCGTGATGGACGGCGTCGAGGTGCCCGAGGAGAACCTGTTGCCGGAGGCGCGCGGGCTGTCCGGCCCATTCGGCTGCCTGAACAAGGCGCGCTACGGCATTGCATGGGGCGCCATGGGGGCGGCGGAGTTCTGCTGGCACGCGGCACTGGGCTATACCCTGGAGCGCAGGCAGTTCGGTCGTCCTCTGGCCGCCAACCAGCTGGTGCAGAAGAAGCTGGCCGACATGCAGACCGAGATCTCCCTCGGCCTGCACGGCGCCCTGCGCGCCGGACGTTTGCTGGACGAGAACCGCTGCGCCAGCGAGCTGATCTCCATGCTCAAGCGCAACAACTGCGGCAAGGCGCTGGACATTGCCCGCGTCAGCCGGGACATGCATGGCGGCAACGGTGTCTCCGACGAGTACCACGTCATTCGCCACGTGATGAATCTCGAGGCGGTGAACACCTACGAAGGCACCCACGACATCCACGCGCTGGTGCTTGGGCGAGCGCAGACCGGCCTGCAGGCATTCTTTGCCTGAGCGTGCACCCTCACTTTTCGAATTTTCCAGAATCCACATCCGGGAACGTTTCATGAACATCACTGATTCCAAGCTCTTCCGCCAACAGTGCTACATCGACGGCGCCTGGTGCGACGCCGATTCCGGCGCCACCGTCGAGGTCACCAATCCCGCCAACGGCGAGCGTCTCGGCACGGTGCCGAACATGGGTGCCGACGAAACCCGCCGCGCCATCGAGGCGGCCGAGGCGGCGCTCGGCCCGTGGGCGGCGATGAATCCCAAGTCGCGGGCACAGGTGCTGCGCAAGTGGTACGAGCTGATGATGGCGCACCAGGAAGACCTGGCCGTGCTGATGACCGCCGAGCAGGGCAAGCCGCTGGCCGAGTCCCGCGGGGAGATCGCCTACGCGGCGTCGTTCCTGGAATGGTTCGCCGAGGAAGGCAAGCGGGTCTACGGCGATGTCATCCCGGCGCCGATTCCCGACCGCCGCATCCTGGTGCTACGCCAACCCATCGGTGTCTGCGCGGCGATCACGCCGTGGAACTTCCCCGCCGCGATGATTACCCGCAAGGCCGGTCCGGCGCTGGCCGCCGGCTGCACCATGGTGCTCAAGCCGGCCACCTTCACCCCCTACTCGGCACTGGCGCTGTGCGAGCTGGCCGAGCGCGCCGGCGTGCCGAAGGGCGTGTTCAGCTGCGTCACCGGTTCGGCCCGCGCCATCGGCGGCGAGTTGACCGCCAATCCGACGGTGCGCAAGCTCACCTTCACCGGTTCCACCGAGGTCGGCAAGACGTTGATGGAGCAGTGCGCGGGCACGGTGAAGAAGGTGTCCATGGAACTCGGCGGCAATGCCCCGTTCATCGTCTTCGACGACGCCGACCTGGATGCCGCGGTGGAGGGGGCGATGGCCTCGAAGTACCGCAATACCGGCCAGACCTGCGTCTGCGCCAACCGTATCCTGGTGCAGGAAGGCGTCTACGATGCCTTTGCCGCGAAGATGGCCGAGGCGGTGTCGAAGCTGCAGGTGGGCGACGGCATGCAGGACGGCGTCAGCCAGGGGCCGTTGATCGAGATGGCCGCGGTGGAGAAGGTCGAGGCGCACATCGCCGACGCGCTCTCCAAGGGGGCCAAGGTGGTCACCGGCGGCAAGCGCCACGCCCTTGGCGGCACCTTCTTCGAGCCGACCCTGCTGCGTGACGTGACCCCGGACATGATGGTGGCACGGGACGAGACCTTCGGTCCGCTGGCGCCGATGTTCAGCTTCAAGACCGAGGAAGAAGCGATCCGGCTGGCCAACGACACCGAGTTCGGTCTCGCCTCGTATTTCTACGCCCGCGACGTCGGTCGCATCTGGCGGGTGTCCGAGGCGCTGGAGTACGGCATCGTCGGCATCAATGCCGGCATCATCTCCAACGAAGTGGCTCCCTTCGGCGGCGTCAAGGAATCCGGCATCGGCCGCGAAGGCTCCCGCTACGGCATCGAGGAATTCATGGAGATGAAGTACCTGTGCCTGGGAGGCATCGACCGCTAGGTCGGTCGCCGCGCGGCACTGTCCGTGCCAGGCGATGGGTGGCCGCGCCAGGTGCGGCTGTTTCCGGCCCGGGACGGTGCGGGCA
>CAYGJZ010000030.1:30158-43552 GCA_964350265.1 uncultured Gammaproteobacteria bacterium
GCGAAGCTGGCCGGGTTTCGCGGCCGCGCGGTGCGCAGCGAGCGGGACATCCATCCCTGCGGCCAGCGCGATGCCCGCTGCCTGCAACTGCCCGGTCTTGTCCGTCGGCCCTGCGCCTGCAGTGGCCGGGTTGCCGCGGCCTTCGATGCCCTCTACCGCGCCTGCGACGCCGTCCAGTACCTGTCGCCGCTGCATGCCCGGGTGATCGGGGCCTTGCTGCCCTCGGCCTGTCCGGGGCACGTGGTCGCCGCGCCGGTGGACCTTAAGCGGTTCCACTCGCGGATGCCCCCGGCCCGGCGTCCCCGCCGGGCGCTGGTCCTGGCCGACGCGGTTCGGGCCACCGACGATGTCGATGACCGGGTGCGCGAGCAGGGCTACCAGCCCTGGCGGGTGGACTACCACTCGGTGGCCTACCGCGACATGCCGGCACTGCTGCAGCAGTGCCAGGCGGTGGCGGTGATGCCGCGCATGTTCCATGCCTTCGGCCGCATCGTGGTGGAAGCCATGGCCAGCGGTTGCCGGGTGCTGGCCAACGAGCGGGTCGGCGCATTGTCCTTCGACGATCCGGTGGCCGCTTCCGGGCGGGCCAACGACGCGTTCTGGGGGCTCGTGCTGGACCGCGGGAGCATCACATGATCGATGCGGGCACCTATGGCGAGGTCGATACGCTGCCCCCGGCCTACCTCGATCACGTCGCCCACCTGGCGACGCTGGATCGCTACCCGCTGGTCCAGGAAGGCACGGTGTTTCACTGCCGCCTGAACGCCGAGCGTATCGACAACCTGGCTCGCCAGGGCGCCAGCGAGGTGGATGGCCGCTACCGCGCCCTGTCCCGGCCGCACATCCTCCATGTCGGCGTGACCACCTACTGCAACCTGTCCTGTCCGGCCTGTCCCACCGGCAACAGCGCCATGGGTCGACCGGCCGAGCACCTGGATTTCCCGGTCTACCGCCGCGTGGTCGAGGAAATCGGCGAGGGCCTGATGCTGATGTTGTTCTGGGACTGGGGCGAGCCGCTGATGCATCCGCGGATCGCAGACATGATTGCCCTGGCCAGCGGTCGCGACATCAAGACCGTGATCAGCACCAATGGCAGCGTTGCCGATTCACCGCGGCACCTGCAACGGCTGGTGGCAGCGGCGCCCACCCAGGTCATCGTCTGCGTCGACGGCGCCCGCCAGGCCAGTTTCGAGAAGTACCGCGTGGGTGGCTCTCTGGCGCGGGTGCTCGACACGGTGGAGCGACTGGCCGAGCTGCGTGCGGCCGCGGGCAGCGACTACCCGGTGATCGAGTTCCGCTCGCTGGCCACGCGCTACAACGAACACGAGTTCCCGCAGTTGCTGGCGCTGGCCCAGGATCGCGGCGCCGACGTGTTCAGCGTCAAGTCATTGCGTCCCTACGACTACCGCGGTGTCGACATCGACGACGAGCTGGCGCCGTTGACCGATCGCTTCGCACGCTACCGTTACGGCGACCACGGGCCATCAGCCCAGGCACGGCGGATGGAGTCTGGTGGATCGCTGCGTTGCCGCAAGCCGCTGTTCGCGCCGACCCTGAACTCGGACGGGCAACTGGCGTTCTGCAGCTACGTGGGCGAAGACGAGGGAATTTTCGGTGCGATACCGGACAGCGGCTTCGATGCCCTGTGGACGGGTCGGGCCAGCCAGCAACGCAAGCAGCAGTTCCTCGACCGGCAGGGCATCGACTCGTGCACGCGGTGCTTCTTTCGTGGCGACCACCCGCCCACCATGTTGTACACGGTGGCGCTTGGCGCGCTGCCGGCCGACTACTCGTTGCAGGAGCCGTGGAGCTCGGCGGCCTTTCTCGGCGAGTACCGCAGGTTGATGCGCGCGATCCGCGCCGCCGACGACTGACCCTCAGGACCAGCGCGGCTTGCGCTTGCCGATGAAGGCGTCGATGCCCTCGCGGGTGTCGGCGTGGCCGAGGTTCTCGACCATGACCTCGGTGGCCATCGGGTAGGCCTCGGCCAGGGGCTGATCGAGCTGGCGATAGAACAGCGCCTTGCCGAGCTGTACCGCGGCCGGCGGACGCGCGGCGACGAGGCCCGCGATGCGGGCCACTTCCGCGTCCAGCTGGTCCCGCGGCACGGCATGGTTGACCAGTCCGTAGCGTTCCGCCGTATGGGCGTCGATGAACTCCCCGGTCAAGAGCATTTCCATGGCGTGCTTGCGGTGCACGTTGCGCGACAGCGCCACCCCCGGGGTGGAGCAGAACAGGCCGATGGAGATGCCGGAGACGGCGAAGCGAACGTCGTCGGCGGCAATGGCCAGGTCGCAGCTCGCCACCAGCTGGCAGCCGGCGGCGGTGGCCATGCCCTGTACCCGGGCGATGACCGGCTGCGGCAGGCGGGTGATTGCCTGCATGACCTGGCTGCAGCGGGTGAACAGTGCCCGGTGCGCGTCGGCATGGTCCTGCTCGCGCATCTGCTTCAGGTCGTGTCCAGGGCAGAACGCCTTGCCGGCGGCGGTGAGCACCACCACGCGGATGGTCTCGTCGGCGGCGATGGCGCGCAGCGCATCGTCCAGTTGTTCCAGCATTTCACCCGACAGGGCGTTGTACTGGGCGGGCCGGTTCAGTACCAGCGTGCAGATCGGACCGTCGTCGTTGCGCAGGACGAGGGGTTCGTCCGTGCTGGCGGGCTCGTTCATGGTGGGCGCCTCCGGGTTCGGGTCGGGCCGCGGCAACGGCCCGTGGGGCTGATTGTCTTATAATCCCGGCCCATGTCTCAAATCAGCCAGGATCACCTGTTGGCGCTGACCCGCGAGCAGCTGCCCTTTGCCCGCGCCTACGACTTCGTGATCGAGCATCTCGCCGAGCACGAGGCGCGCATCCGCCTGCCGGCCAACCCGCAGTTGCTGCGCCCCGGCGGCACCATCGCCGGGCCGGCGATGATGGCGCTGGCGGACTACGCGGTGTACGCGGCGGTGCTGGCCACCATCGGCCCGGTGGAACTGGCGGTGACCACCAGCTTGAACATCAATTTCCTGCACAAGCCCGCCCCCGGCGACCTGGTCGCCAGCGCGCGGCTGATCAAGCTGGGCAAGCGGCTGGCGGTGGGCGACGTGCCGATTCACGACGGCAGTGGCGACGTCATGGTCGCCCATGCCACTGCCACCTACTCGATTCCGCCGCAGCGGAGGAGTTCGCCATGACCACCGTCATGCCCGTGCGGGCCTGCGTGTTCGATGCCTACGGTACCCTGTTCGATGTCCATTCCGCGGTGGCGCAGCATCGTGCACGCCTCGGCGACAAGGCCGACGCGGTGTCCCAGACCTGGCGCAGCAAGCAGCTCGAGTACACCTGGCTGCGATCGCTGATGGGCCGCTACGAGGACTTCGCCCGGGTCACCGCCGACGCGCTGGACTATGCCCTGGACGCCCACGACGTCGACGACCCCGCCCTGCGCGGAGACCTTGTCGCCGCCTACCGATCGCTGCACTGCTATGCCGAGGTGCCCGGCGTGCTGCAGGCATTGGCCGACGCCGGCATGCGCCTGGCCATCCTCTCCAACGGCTCGCCGGAAATGCTCGGGGCGGCGGTAAGCAGCGCCGGCCTGGAAGCGGTCTTCGACGCGGTACTTTCGGTGGATGCGCTGGCGGTGTACAAGCCCGACCCGCGCGTCTACCAGAGCGCCTGCGATGCCCTCGACGTGGATGCCGGCGCGGTCATGTTCATGTCGTCCAATGCCTGGGACGCGGTGGGGGCCAAGGCCTTCGGCTTCCAGGTCACCTGGATCAACCGCTTCGGCCAGCGGCGCGAGCGGCTCGGCTTTGCCCCCGACCGGGAACTCGAGGACCTGTCGTCGCTGCCGCGGTTGACCGTCGCCGACGGTTGACTCGGTGCCTGCCGTGGGGTAACGTCCCTCGCCGGATATCGCGCCGATTTGATTTGCAGATTGCGGGCGCGTAACAAGTGCAGCTAAAGAGCGGGGAAGACCCGCCCGAGCATTTCGCCAAGCGGGTTTTTTCATTCCGGTGACGCGAATGCCGTGGCTGCCCCGACCATGGCCCAGACGTTGGAGCGACACCGTGCCAGATAACCCGACCCCGCCGGACTTTTCCACCCTCGCCATTCGCGCCGGCCAGCGCCGCAGCGCCGAGAGCGAGCACAACGACCCCATCTACCTGACCTCGAGCTTCGTCTTCGACAGCGCCGCCGAGGCCGCCGCGCGTTTCATGGACAATGCCCCGGGCAACGTCTACTCGCGGTTCACCAATCCCACCGTGCGCGTGTTCGGCGAGCGCCTGGCCGCGTTGGAGGGCGGGCGCTGGGCGGTGGCCACCGCCTCGGGCATGGCGGCCATCCAGATGGTGGCGCAGTCGATGCTCAAGGCCGGCGACCATGTCGTCGTCTCGGCCAACGTGTTTGGCAGCACGGTGTCCTTGTTCGACAAGATCCTCTCGCGCTGCGGCATCCGCGCAAGCTTCGTGCCGATGACCGACATCGACGCCTGGCGCGGGGCGCTGTGCGAGGAAACCCGCATGCTGTTCGTGGAGACACCGTCCAATCCGCTGTGCGAGATCGCCGACCTGCCGGCACTGTCCGCCGTGGCCCGGGAGGCCGGCGCGCTGCTGGTGGTGGACAACGTGTTCTGCACCCCGGCGCTGCAGCAGCCCCTGTCGCTGGGCGCCGACGTGGTGGTGCATTCGGCCACCAAGTATCTCGACGGACAGGGACGCTGCGTGGGCGGCGCGGTGGTCGGCAACGACGATGCCGTGCACGACGCCTGTTTCGGCTACCTGCGCACCGCGGGACCGAGCTTGAGCCCGTTCAATGCCTGGGTGCTGCTCAACGGCCTGGAAACCCTGGAACTGCGCATGCAGGCCCACTGCGCCAATGCGCTGACGATGGCGCAGTGGCTGTCGACGCACCCGGCGGTTGCGCGGGTGAACTATGCCGGTCTGCCCGGACACGAGCATCACCAGCGTGCCCGCGCCCAGCAGCGCGGTTTCGGCGGCGTGCTGTCCTTCGAGGTGCACGGCGGCAGAAGCGCCGCCTGGCAGGTCATCGATGCCACGCAGATGGTGTCCATCACCGCCAACCTCGGCGACGTGAAGACCACCATCACGCACCCGGCCACCACCACCCACGGCCGTCTCAGCGACGCCGAGCGGGCGCGTGGCGGTATCGGCGACGGCTTGATCCGGCTGGCCGTGGGCCTGGAGTCGGTGGCCGACATCCGCGCCGATCTTGCCCGCGGCCTCGACGCGCTGGCCGCCGGCTAGGTTCCGTCGGCGCCCGGGCGTCCCGGGCTATTCCAGGAGAATGCGGCGAAAGTAGGGAATGGTGCGGTCGAGACCGGCGTCGAGACTCACCGTCGGCGACCAGCCGAGCTTTTCACGGGCCAGGCTGATGTCCGGGCAACGCTGGCGCGGATCGTCCTCGGGCAGTGGCCGCATGACCATGCGGCTGCTCGACCCGGTCTTCTCGATCACCCGCTCGGCCAGTTCGCGAATGGTGAACTCGCCGGGGTTGCCGATGTTGACCGGGCCGGTGAAGTCGCCGTCGGAGTTCATCAGTCGCACCAGGCCGTCGACCAGGTCGTCGACGTAGCAGAAGGAGCGGGTCTGCTGGCCGTCGCCGTACAGCGTCAGGTCCTCGTCGGCCAGCGCCTGGACGATGAAGTTGGAGACCACGCGACCGTCGTAGGGCACCATGTTCGGCCCGTAGGTATTGAAGATGCGGGCCACCTTCACCTCCATGCGGTGCTGGCGGTGGTAGTCGAAGAACAGCGTCTCGGCGCAGCGCTTGCCCTCGTCGTAGCAGGCGCGGATGCCGATCGGATTGACGTTGCCCCGGTAGTCTTCCCGCTGCGGATGGACTTCCGGATCGCCGTAGACTTCCGAGGTCGATGCCTGCAGGATCCTGGCGCCGATGCGCTTGGCCAGGCCGAGCATATTGATCGCCCCGTGCACGGTGGTCTTGGTGGTTTGCACCGGGTCGTGCTGGTAGTGGATCGGCGAAGCGGGGCAGGCGAGGTTGTAGATCTGGTCCACTTCCACGTACAGGGGAAAGGTGACGTCGTGGCGGATGACCTCGAACATCGGGTTGTCGAACAACGGCAGGATGTTGTTCTTGTTCCCGGTGTAGTAATTGTCTACGCAGATCACCTCGTTGCCCTCGGCGAGCAGCCGCGCGCACAGGTGCGAGCCCAGGAACCCGGCGCCGCCGGTGACCAGTATCCGGTTGGGTTTCATGATGATGACACGTGCAGTTGCGAGATTCCCGTGCCCGGCGTCGAGGCTGCGGGCATTGCCTGATTGTATCGCAACCCTGCGTGGCTTCGTCCGGCGGGTGCCTTTCCGTGCCCCGGCCGGGTGGTAGAATACCCGCCCATCGAACACCCAGGGCCGCATGCGCGGCGCGAGACGTGAAGGACATGGTCAAGGCAGGCATCGTCGGCGGCACCGGCTACACCGGCGTCGAACTCATCAGGTTGCTGTCGTCGCATCCATCGGCGCAGGTGACATGCATTACCTCCCGCTCGGAGGCAGGGTCGGCGCTGTCCGAGCGATTCCCCAGCCTGCGCGGCATCAGCGACCTGCACTTCGTGACCCCCGAGGACGACGCCATCGGCGAGTGCGACGTGTTGTTCTTCGCCACGCCCAACGGTGTTGCCATGGAGCAGGTGCGTGGCTACCTCGAGCGCGGCATGCGCATCGTCGACCTGTCGGCGGATTTCCGCCTGCGCGACCAGGCCACCTGGGAGTCCTGGTACGGCATGACCCATGCCGCCCCCGAATTGCTGTCGGAGGCCGTCTACGGCCTGCCCGAGGTGGCCCGCGACGCCATCCGCGACGCCCGCCTGGTGGCCAATCCCGGCTGCTATCCCACGGCGGTGCAACTGGGCTTCCTGCCGCTGGTGGAAGCGGGTATTGCCGAAGGCGCGCTGATCGCCGACGCCAAGTCCGGGGTATCCGGCGCCGGCCGCACCGCCAAGGTGGACTTCAACCTGTGCGAGACGGCGGAGTCGTTTCGCGCCTATGCCGCTTCCGGGCACCGTCACCTGCCGGAGATCCGCCAGGGGCTGGAACGGGCCGGCGGCAAGGACGTGGCGCTGACCTTCGTGCCGCACCTGGTGCCGATGATTCGTGGCATTCATGCCACCTTGTACGCTACCGTGCGCGATCGCGACGTCGACCTGCAGGGCCTGTTCGAGCAGCGCTACCACGGCGAGCCCTTCGTCGACGTGATGCCGCCCGGGCAGCATCCGGACACGCGCAGCGTGCGCGGCGCCAATACCTGCCGGATTTCCTGGCATCGTCCCCAGGGCGGCGACACCGTGGTGGTGCTGGCGGTGGAGGACAACCTGGTCAAGGGCGCCGCGGGCCAGGCCATCCAGAACATGAACATCATGTTCGACCTGCCGGAGACTGCCGGACTGGCGGCACCGGCACTGGTGCCCTGAACCCGGTGCCGACGATGAACCTTCGATGAGCCGACTGGTCGCGGGACTGCGTTCGCTGGCCGGCAACCGGCTGCTGATCGTGATCGGCGTGCTTGCCCTGCTCGGCGGCGTGTTCACCGCCGGCATCGTCTGGTCCTCGCTCAGCCACGTGGAACAGCGCCGGGCCTACCGCGCGGCGATGGACGAGACCGAGCGCCTGGGACGGGTCAATGCCGAGCTGGAACGGGAAAACGAGACGCTGAAGTCACGCTTCGCGGCGACCCAGCGCCAGCTCCAGGTCAACCAGATCGCCTATGACAAGCTGACCGGTGAGCTGAGCGACTCGTCGAGCTACATCAACGAGTTGCGCGAGGATCTCGACTTCTACCAGAGCATCATCTCGCCGCGGGACAACCAGGCGGGCGTGCGCATCCAGGGTTTCTCCGTGCGTCGCGATGCCAGCGGTCCGGGCTACGAGTACCGCCTGACGGTGGTGCAGGCGCTGGATCACGACAAGTCGGTGACCGGCGAGGCCACCGTCCACATCGAGGGCATGCACCAGTCGGTGCCGATCCGCCTGTCGATGCTGGACATCGGCGACCCGCCGGCGGCGCTGTCCTTCCGCTACTTCCAGGTGGTGCGTGGCCGCTTCCACCTGCCCGAGGGCTTCGAGCCGAGCCGCGCGGTGGTCAAGCTGGTCACCACGCCGGCCGGCAAGGGCAAGCGCACCGAGTCGGAGCAGCTGTTCGACTGGGCGGTGACAGAATCTTAAGGCCGACGTCTTTCATCTGCGTGGATCGTCCTTATAATAGGGGGCAGATTCAGTTGATTTTCAAGGTTTAGCCATGCAATCCAGTGCCACCGCCGCCACGCTGCAGGTCTCCGACAGCGCCGCGCGCCGGGTCAGCCAGCTCAAGACCGAGAAGGGCAGCGATACGCTGCTGCTGCGGGTCTACGTCCAGGGTGGGGGTTGCTCGGGCTTCCAGTACGGCTTCCAGTTCGAGGACAGCCGCGACGAGGAAGACCTGGTCATCGAGAACGGCGACGTCACCGTGGTCGTCGATCCGCTCAGCTACCAGTACCTGGCCGGGGCGCAGATCGACTTCCTCGACGACCTGCTGGGCAGCCGTTTCGTGATTCACAATCCCAACGCCGCAACCACCTGCGGCTGCGGCTCCTCCTTCACCATCTAGGCCCGCCGGCGCCCGCGCACGGGCACGCCTAGGGCAGGTACAGCGCGCCCAGCACCGCCGCGCGACGGGCCCCGGTCACCGAGGGCAGGTTGCCGGGCAGCTCCCGCATGCGCCGCGATGCCAGCCAGGCAAAGGCCATGGCTTCCACCAGCGACGGATCGACGCCGAGCGCCCCGGTATCGGCAAGGCGTGCCGGTGCCAGTCGTTCCGCCAGTCGTCCCATCAGGGCCGGGTTGCGACAGCCTCCGCCGCAGGCATACACCGCCGCCCCGGGGGGCGCATGGCACTTGATGGCGTCGGCCACGCTGCACGCCGACAGTTCGAGCAGGGTCGCCTGCACGTCGGCGGCGGGCAGCGCTTCCTCGCCCGCCAGGCCACGTTCCAGCCAGTGGTCGCCGAAGTATTCGCGGCCGGTACTCTTCGGCGGCGGCAGCGCGAAGTAGGGATCGGCGAGCCAACGCGCCAGCAGTGCCGGACTGGCCTGGCCGGCCAGGGCCAGGCGTCCATCGAGGTCGCAGTTTGCCCCGGAATGCCGATGCGCGAAGCGATCCATCAGGGCATTGGCCGGTCCGGTGTCGAATCCGATCACCGCCGCGTCGTGGTCGGCGGGGAGCACGGTGACGTTGGCGATGCCGCCGAGGTTGAGGATCACCCGGTCCTCGTCCCCGCTGCGCAGGCAGGCGGCGTGGAAGCCGGGCGCCAGCGGCGCGCCCTGGCCGCCCAGGGCAAGGTCGGCATTGCGGAAATCGGTGATGCACGGCAGAGCGGTGCGAACCGCCAGCATGGCGCCGTTCACCACCTGGACCGTGAACGGGGTGTGCGGGTCGGCCGGGAAGTGGCGCAGCGTCTGGCCGTGGCAGCCCACCGCGCGTACCGGGCCGGGATGGCGTGCGCGCAGTTCGGCCACGGCGCGGGCATAGTGTTCGGTCAGGCGATTGGCGAGGCGGAAGGCGCGGTTGAGATCGTCGTGATCGTCATCGACCAGGCGCAGGGCCTCGTTGCGGTCTGCTTCGGGGAAGGGGAATGAACAGGCATCCACCAGGGTGGGATCGTCGCCGTCGAAGTCCACCAGCGCCGCGTCGATGCCGTCGACGCTGGTGCCCGACATGATGCCGATGTAGCGCTCAGTCACGGCGAAGACCGCGTCGGCACGCCCGCACCGGGGCATGCCCGGCGGTCGGCAGGCTCACGAACCGGCGTCGAGCAGGGCGACGAGCTGCTTTTCGAACTGGCCGGCCAGGCGCAGGAAGTCATCCCGATCGCTGCCGGCCATCGGCAGCGCCCGCGGCACGTTGACGGTGAGCGGATTCTTGTGCACGCCGTTGACGCGGAACTCGTAGTGCAGGTGCGGGCCGGTGGCCAGCCCGGTGCTGCCGACATAGCCGATCACCTGGCCCTGGCGAACCCGGTCACCGGCCTTGAGCTTGCGCGCGAAGCCGTTGAGGTGGGCATACAGCGTGCTGTAGCTCTTGCCATGCTGCAGGATGACGGCCTTGCCGTAGCCGCCGTTGCGGCCAATGCGCTTGACCACGCCGTCGGCGGTGGCCAGCACCGGCGTGCCGCGGGCCGCGGCATAGTCCACGCCCTTGTGCGCCTTCCACTTCTTCAGCACCGGGTGGAAGCGGTTGAGCGAGAACTTCGACGAGATCCGGGTGAACTTCACCGGCGAGCGCAGGAAGGCGCGCTTGAGACTGTCGCCGTCGGCGGAGAAGTAGCTGACCGTGCCGTCGGGCTCGACGTGGCGTACCGCGGTGAAGGTGCGATCGCCGACGCGGAAGGCGGCGGCCACGATGCCGCCGGTGGCGAACTTGCGATCGTCGATGAACTTTTCCTCGAAGATCACCGAGAAGGCGTCGCCGGGCTGCAGGTCGCGGTTGAAGTCGATGCTGTACTTGAAGATCGCCGCCAGGCGCAGCACGAACTGGTCCGACAGGCCGGCCTGCGACCCGGCCTGGAACAGCGAGCTGCGAATGCGTGCCGACACTTCCCGCTCGCGGATCTCGATGGCGCGCTTCTCGATCGTGGTGGCGATGTTGTCGCCGTCGAAATCCGCTGCCAGGATGCGCACCGCGTCGATGTTGTAGCGCAATGCCTCGAGATCGCCGTTGGACCCGAAGCGGACCTTGAGATTGGGTCCGGTGGACAGGGCGTTGAGCAGCTTGCCGTTCTCGTCCCGGGTCAGCCGGTGGGTGATGTCCGGGTGCACGCCCATGTGCCGGAAAATGGTACTCAGGGTGTCGCCCTTCTTGATGTCGACGACGTTCCAGCCCGAGCCGGCGGCGCTGTCCATGGCGGTGAAATTGAAGCGCGTGTCGACGGCGACCAGTTCGATGTCGCTTTGCTGTTCCTCGAAACCGGTGGCCAGTTCCAGGCTCGGCGGTACCGGGAAGGCGGTTTCCGCCAGTCCCGGCTCGGGCTCCGGTTCCGGCGCCGATGCCGTGTCCGCGGGCGGGGGCGCCGACACCGCCGGGAACACGGCTGCGAACGGCTGTTCGACCGGCAACTGCCGATGCGGACCAAAGGCGAAGCCGGCAGCGGCCGGCGTGTCTGTTTCCGGGATCGGGGTGCCGTCGCCCAGGCCGGCCAGCGCCCAGACGTCCTCGAGGTCGTCCGCGGCGGCATTGCTTGCCGGGTCGGCGGCATCGTTCTGCGACTCTGCCAGCGGCTGCGCGGCCTGCCCTTGCGGGGCGTTGCGCGACGCGGACTCGATATCGATGGAGGCGCTCGGCTCGCTGCCCAGCCAGACGCCGACCAGCACTGCGATCACGGCCGTGGCCAGCCAGTGGGAGTGGGAACCGGAGGTGCGCCTGGAATGGGGTGGGTCGGCGCTGACCAGGAACTTCAGGTCGCGCGCAAACAGCTCGGGCGGTCGTCCGGTCATGAAGCGATAGGGTTCAGCTGGGTTGAGGTTAGCCTGGCGGGGCCGTCCCGGCCCCACGTTGCGTCGGTAATCTACACACCGGACACGGTATCGTCAAAGCGTATCGGCCGGAAAAGCCCGGAAAATCAGACCGTTCGGCGGGCCACTGGTCAGCTCGCTTCGGCTTTTCATTGCCTTGCTGCCCTTTCTTCATGTTCTTCGGCAGTTCAGTGTCCTCCGCGCTGCCTGGCCGGTCGTTCCGGCGATGGGCGCGCGCCGCCCACTTGCTTGCCAATTCCAGCAACGGTCATTAGGCTTCCCGCCGGCGCCTTCCGGCGCGGGCACCGGTGATGCCCCTTGCGAACAACGAGTACCTGTTTCACGGAGACCCCCCAAGTTGGCTACTGATGACGCCGTCGAGCGCGATCTCGCCGAGCTCCTGCGCGGCACCGACGAGGTATTGCCGGTGGAGGAACTGCGCGAGCGGCTCGCCGCCGGACGTCCCCTGGAGGTCAAGGCCGGATTCGATCCCACCGCGCCCGACCTTCACCTCGGACACACGGTCCTGATCAACAAGATGGCGCAGTTCCAGCGCCTGGGTCACAACGTCACGTTCCTGATCGGCGACTTCACCGGCCTGATCGGGGATCCCACCGGCAAGAACGCTACCCGTCCACCGATGACCGAGGACGAGATCGCCGCCAATGCCGAAACCTACAAGGAACAGGTGTTCAAGATTCTCGATCCCGAGCGTACCCGGGTCGCCTTCAATTCCACCTGGAGCGATGCCCTCGGCGCGCGCGGGATGATTCGCCTGGCGGCCCGGCATACGGTGGCGCGCATGCTCGAACGTGACGACTTTCATAAACGCTACCGCGCCGGCCAGCCGATCTCCATCCACGAGTTCCTCTACCCGCTGGTGCAGGGACACGACTCGGTGGCCATGAAAACGGACATCGAGCTCGGCGGCACCGACCAGAAGTTCAACCTGCTGGTGGGGCGGGAACTGCAGAAGCAGTATGGCCAGCCACCACAGGTGGTGATGACGGTGCCGATCCTGGAAGGTCTCGACGGCGTCAACAAGATGTCCAAGTCGCTCGGCAACTACATCGGCATCACCGAGTCGCCGGACGACATGTTCGGCAAGCTGATGTCGGTGTCGGACACGTTGATGTGGCGCTACTTCGAGCTGCTCAGCCTGCGCCCCAACGAGGAGATCGTCTCTCTCCGGCAGCAGGTGGACGACGGCCGCAATCCGCGCGACGTGAAGTTCGAGTTGTGCGACGAGATCGTCGGCCGCTTCCACGGCGCCGATGCCGCGCGCCGCGCGAGGGACGAGTTCGTGCGCCGCTTCCGGCAGGGCGCGGCACCCACGGACATGCCGCTGGTGGAGCTGGAAGCCGGGGAAGGGGGTATGCCGATTGCCGCGGCACTGCGCGCTGCCGGCCTGGTGTCGAGCAGTTCCGAGGGCATGCGGATGATCGACCAGGGCGCGGTGCGCATCGATGGTGAGCGTGTTGCCGACCGTTCCTTGGCCCTTGCGGCCGGATTCGAGGCGGTGGTGCAGGTGGGAAAGCGCCGTTTCGCGCGGCTGAAACTGGGCTGAAGCATCCCGGCAAAAAAAAATTCACCAAAGGGGGTTGGCAGGGAGGATTCCTTGCGTATAATCCGCGCTCCGCTGCACCTTCGGGGGCGGCGGACGGCGGCTCCCGCCGGCACCCGGTGACGGGTGCGAAATCGTCAAGGGAGAAGGCTTCGGCCGGATCCGACGACGCGGGAGCACGGAAGTCACGGTTTTTTCAGAAATGTGAAAAAACAGGTTGACGGAAGGCGCCGCGAGCGTATAATTCGCGCTCCCTGCGGTGGCCCCGCCACCGCGAGATCTTTTACAAATTGATGCCAAGCAGATTGTGAGGGCGCTTCAGTCAAGACC
>CAYGJZ010000031.1:0-12146 GCA_964350265.1 uncultured Gammaproteobacteria bacterium
CCTGGCTGTTCCTCACCATCGGCATCGCGCTGGGCAGCTGGTGGGCCTACTACGAACTGGGCTGGGGTGGCTGGTGGTTCTGGGATCCGGTGGAGAATGCCTCCTTCATGCCCTGGCTGGTGGGCACCGCGCTGGTGCACTCGCTGGCCGCCACCGAGAAGCGCAACGTGTTCAAGGCCTGGACGGTGCTGCTGGCGGTGTTCGCCTTCAGCCTGTCGCTGCTCGGCACCTTCCTGGTCCGTTCCGGGGTGCTGACCTCCGTCCATGCCTTCGCCTCCGACCCGGCCCGTGGCCTGTACATCCTCGTCTTCCTGGTCATCGTGGTCGGCGGCTCGCTGCTGCTCTACGCCTGGCGCGCACCCACCCTGCGCGGCACCGGCCAGTTCGAATGGGTCTCGCGGGAAAGCGCCATCCTGGTCAACAACATCCTGATGGTGATCGCCGCCACCTGCATCCTGCTCGGCACCCTGTTCCCGTTGATCATGGATGCACTGGGGCTCGGCAAGTACTCGGTGGGTCCGCCCTACTTCAACAAGGTCTTCCTGCCGCTGATGATTCCCGCCGCCATCCTCGCCGGCATCGGCGCCATGCTGCACTTCCGCCGCGATCGCATCGGCCGGCTCGGCCGGCCGACGCTGGTCGCGCTGGTGGTCGCCGTGGTCGCCGGCGTGGCCGCGCCGCTGGCCATGCCCGGCGGCTGGTCGATGGGCGCAGCGGCAGGCATGGTGGTGGGTTTCTGGGTGCTGGCGAGCAACCTGCTCAGCCTCCACGAACGCATGGGACGACGCCTGCGGCCACGGCTTCTGGCCAGTGCCCCGGCCAGTTTCCACGGCATGCTCGTCGCCCATCTCGGCATCGGCCTGTTCATCATCGGCGTCACCATGGTCAGTGCCTACGAGGTGGAGAAGGACATCTCCATGTCGCCCGGCGATGCCTACGAGGTGGCCGGCAACACCTTCACCTTCCAGGGTGTCGAGCGCGTCCAGGGCCCCAACTACACCGCCCAGCGCGGCCGCGTGGAGGTGACCCTGGGCAACGGTGACGCCCTCATCCTGTACCCGGAAAAACGCGTCTACGCCAACGGCAACCCGATGACCGAGGCGGCCATCGACCCGGGCCTGCGCCGCGACCTGTACGTGTCGCTGGGCGAACCCCTCGGCGGCGACGCCTGGGCGGTGCGCATCTACTACAAGCCCTTCATCCGCATGATCTGGCTGGGCTGCCTGCTGATGGCCCTGGGTGGACTGCTCGGCGCCGCCGACAAGCGCTACCGCGCTCGACGCGAGACCTGGCAGGCACAGGCCGCCAGCGAAGGGGGTCCATGATGCGCTACCTGCTGCCGCTCGGCATCTTCCTCGCACTGGCCGCCCTGCTCGGCGCCGGGCTGACCCTGAACCCCCGCGAGGTACCCTCGCCCTTCATCGGCAAGCCAGCCCCCGCCCTCGACCTGCCAGGACTCCACGAAGGCAGCGGGCGGGTCAGCGGCGAGGCGCTCAAGGGCCAGCCGTGGGTGCTCAACGTGTGGGCCTCGTGGTGCCTGGAGTGCCGTCGCGAACATGCCCTGCTGAGCGACTTCGCACGGCGTTCACCAGTGCCGCTGGTGGGCCTCAACTACAAGGACGCCGAGGACGACGCCAAGCGCTGGCTGGTCCAGTTCGGCGATCCCTTCGACGCCATCGCGGTGGACGCCGCCGGCGATACGGGCATCGAGTGGGGCGTGTACGGCGTGCCGGAAACCTTCGTCATCGATGCCCGGGGCGTGGTGCGCTACAAGCACATCGGCGCGGTGGACGCCGCCGCCATGCGCGACACCATCGAGCCGCTGGTGGAACGGCTGGCCAACGAATCATGAACCGGTTCCTGCTGCTGGCGGTGATGCTGCTCGCCCTGCCCGCCCTGGCCGCCATCGAGTCCCGCGAGTTCGACGACGCGGCCCGGGAGAGCCGCTACTACACGCTGATCGACAAGCTGCGCTGCCTGGTCTGCCAGAACCAGAACCTGGCCGACAGCAATGCCGAGCTGGCCCGCGACCTGCGCGACCGCACCTACGAGATGATCCAGGCCGGTCGCAGCGACGAGGAGATCATGACGTTCATGGTCGACCGCTACGGACAGTTCGTGCTCTACGAACCGCCCTTCAACCTGCATACCCTGCTGCTGTGGCTGGCCCCGGCGCTGCTCGCGGCCATCGGCGCGGTGGTCTTCTACCGCCTGGCGGTACGCCGACGAGCGGCCACCGAAGCGCCGCCGGCAGCCGAACTGGCCAGGGCGCGCGCCCTGCTCGACGAGAAACAGGACTGACATGCTGGCATTCTGGTTGATTTCCGCGGCCATGACCGCCTGCGTGCTGGCCCTGCTGGTACCCGCGCTGGTGCGTACGCCACCACGGGAACACACCGACGTCGAGGCGCAGAACATCGACATCGCGCGCCAACGTCTCGACGAACTGCGCCGCGCCCACCAGGCCGGCGAGATGACGGAGGACGACTACCAGGCCGGTCGCGCCGAGCTGGAAGCGTCCCTGGCCCAGGACCTCGGCCGCGCCGAGGCGCGTCGCGGTGACGAGGCACTGACCCCGTCGCGGGTGGTGGTGCCGGTGGTGGTCGCCTTCCTGGTGCCCGCCGCCGCCGGTGCGCTGTACCTGCTGGTGGGCGAGCCGGGCGCCATCGAGGGCAAACTGCATACGGCCCAGGTGGCCGAGGCGGACCGCGCCAGCCGCTCCATCGAGGTGATGATGGACCAGCTCAAGGCCCGGCTGGCGGAGACACCCGACGACACCCGCGGCTGGAGCATTCTCGCCCGCACCTCCATGCAGTTGCAGCGCTACGACGATGCCGCAGATGCCTATGCGCGCCTGAACGAGCTCAGCCCGGGCAACCCGGAAGTGCTGGTGCAGTATGCCGATGCGCTGGCCATGCGCGGCGGCGGCGTGCTGGCCGGCCAGCCCACCGAACTGCTCGACGAGGCCCTGCGCATCGACCCCGACCAGCCCCAGGGCCTGTGGCTGGCCGGCATGGCCGCCCAGCACCGCGGCGCCTTCGCCGATGCCATGGCGCACTGGCGCCGGCTGCTGCCGCTGCTCGACGCCGATCCGGGCGCCCGCGAGGAACTGATGGGGCTGATCGACAACCTGGTGCTGGAGGCACGCAGCGCGGGTATCGAACTGGACGCGCCGGCACGCGGCGAACCGGCGCCCGCCACGGCCAAGGCACTGACCGTGCGCGTGTCGCTGTCGCCGGAACTGGTCGCGGCGACCGCGCCGGGCGATACCGTGTTCGTCTTCGCCCGCGCCGTGGACGGCCCGCCGATGCCGCTGGCCGCCACCCGCCGGGAGGTGCGCGAACTGCCCTTCGAGGTGGTGCTCGACGACAGCAGCGCGATGCTGCCGAACATGGCCCTGTCGGCCTTCGACCGGGTCAACCTGGTGGCACGGATTTCCCGCAGCGGCCAGCCCACTGCCGCGAGCGGCGACCTGGAAGGGGTCATCGCCGACGTTGACACCGGCACCGACGAAGCGCTGGAACTGGTGATCGCCCGCCGGATTCCCTGAACCCGCATCGTCGCCCGCGCGCTGGCGGACGACGGGCCGGCGACCCCTAACCGGCGGAGTGGACCGCCGCCACCGCCCGCTCGAGGCAGCCCAGGGCCTCGTCGATGTCCGCCTCGGGCACGATCAGCGACGGCGCCAGGCGCACCACGTCCGGCCCGGCGACCAGCACGAACAGACCCTCGGCCAGCGCCGCGCGCAGCACGTCCCGCGCCTGGCCACGATGCGCGTCGTCCAGCGCCCAGCCGATCAGCAGGCCGGCGCCACGCACCTCGTGAAACATCGGGTAGCGGGCATTGATCTCGTTCAGCCCGGCCTCGATGCGCGCCCGCCGCGGGGCAACGCCGTCGAGCACCTCCGGGGTGTTGATCCGGCTGAACACGGCCGATGCCACCGCGCAGGCCAGCGGGTTGCCGCCGTAGGTGCTGCCATGGGTGCCCATCACCAGGCTGGCGGCCACCTCGGCACGGGCCAGCATGGCGCTGACCGGGAAGCCGCAGCCCAGTGCCTTGGCAGTGGTCAGGATGTCCGGCTCGACGCCGAACTGCTGGTAGGCATACAGGCTGCCGGTGCGTCCCATGCCGCACTGGATCTCGTCGAAAATCAACGATGCCTGGTGCTCGTCGCACAGCGCCCGCGCCGCCTCGAGGAATTCCCGGGTGCAGCTGCGAATGCCGCCCTCGCCCTGGATCGGCTCGACCACCACGGCGCAGGTACGCGAGGACACCGCCTTGCGCAGGGCCTCGACGTCGTTCAGCGGCAGGTGGGTGATGCCACCGGGCAGCGGCCCGAACCCTTCGGTGTACTTCGGCTGGCCGCCGACGCTGACGGTGAACAGCGTGCGGCCGTGAAAGGAGTCGTTGAAGGCGATGATCTCGTGCTTGTCCGGTCCGTGCCGGTCGTAGGCATGGCGCCGGGCCAGCTTGAACGCCGCCTCGTTGGCCTCGCCGCCGGAGTTGGCGAAGTAGACCCGGTCGGCGAAAGTGGCGTCGCACATCATCTTCGCCAATGCCAGGGCCGGCTCGTTGGTGAAGACGTTGCTCAGGTGCCAGATCGAGTCGGCCTGGCGCTTCAGCGCACCGACCACGTCCGGGTGGCCATGGCCCAGGGCGGTGACGGCGATGCCGCCGGCGAAATCGATGTAGCAGCGGTCGTCCTGGTCCCACACGCGAGAGCCTTCGCCACGCACCGGGATGATGGAGGCCGGTGCATAGTTCGGGGTCATGTACTGGTCGAACATCTCGCGGGAGAGCGTGGACATGGATGGGACTCCGTCGGGTCAGGGGTTTCCATTGGGGGTCGCAAGTATACCGTCGGCACGACGCGCACGTCAGCGCGGCGAAGCCCCTGCCACGCCGAATTTCCTGCCGCCTGCACCGCCGCGCGCACACCTTCGCGCGGCACCTCGGCTGCGTACCGCGCTGTGCTAGTCTCGCCCGTTCGCCGACCCTGCCCAGCGAGACCGCCATGCGCGAACTGTTCGACATCCCCGACGACGTCACCTACCTCAACTGCGCCTACATGTCGCCGCTGGCCATCCCGGTGCTGGTGGCCGGCGAGGCCGGCATGCGCCGCAAGACGCAGCCATGGCAGATCCGGCCAGCGGACTTCTTCGACGAGACCGAGCGCTGCCGCGAACGCGTGGCGCGCCTGGTCAATGCCCGCGCGGCGGACGTGGCGGTGGTGCCGTCGGTCTCCTACGGCATCACCCAGGCCGCTGCCAACCTGCCGCTGGCCCGCGGCGAACGCATCGTCGTCCTCGACGAACAGTTTCCCTCCAACGTGTTTCCGTGGCGGGAACTGGCCAGGCGCCAGGGCGGCAGCGTGGTCACGGTACCGCGACCGGCCAGCGGCGGCTGGACCCAGTCGGTGCTGGACGAACTGGAAAGCGGCACGGTGCGCATCGCCGCCCTGCCCCACTGCCACTGGACCGACGGCGCGCTGCTTGACCTCACCGCCATCGCCGAATGCTGCCGGCGGCGACAGGTATCGCTGGTGCTGGACGTGACCCAGTCCCTCGGCGCACTGCCGCTGGACTTCGCCGAGATCCAGCCGGCCTACCTGGTCTGCGCCACCTACAAGTGGCTGCTTGGCCCCTACAGCATGGCCTTCGTGGTGGCCCGCGAGGACATGCAGTCCGGGACGCCGCTGGACCACTCGTGGATCATCCGCAAGAATGCCGAGGACTTCCGCGGCCTGGTGCGCTACGAGGAAGCCCTGCAGGACGGTGCCCGCCGCTACGACGTCGGCGAACGCGCCAACTTCGCGCTGATGCCCATGGCCATTGCCGCCCTCGACCTGGTGCTGGCCGCGGACCCGGCCGCCATCCAGGCCACGCTGTCCGCCTATACCGCGCAGATCGAGGCCGAGGCACGGCAGATGGGGCTCACCGCGGCCAGCGAACCCGAGCGGGCCGGTCACTTCCTCGGCATCCGCTTCCCGCGCGGCCTGCCGGCGGACGTGCTCGACGTGCTCGGCGGCCGCGGCATCCACGTCAGTGCCCGCGGCGACAGCCTGCGGGTCACGCCGCACCTGTACAATGTCGAACAAGACCGGCAGCGCTTCTGCCAGGCGCTGCGCGACATCGTCGCCCGTTGAGCCGGTATCCACCCCAGAACGGAGCCTTGCCATGACCCGGAGTCTCGTTGCCTGCATCACCGCCTGCCTGCTGTCGACCCCCCTCGCCGCGGAGGAGCCGGTGGCACTGCCGGTCATGCGTCTGCACGTGGACCTGGCGCAGACCGCCGCCGACGCCGCGATGGCGGCCTGCCGGGCCGAGGGACTCAACGTGGCGGTGACCATCGTCGACCGCGGCGGCCACCCGCAGGTGGTGCTGCGCGACACCCTGGCCATGCCGATCACCGTGGACATCAGCCGCCACAAGGCCTATGCGGCGATGAACTTCAATGCCCCGACCTCGACCCTGGAGGATCGCTTCTCCTCGCCGTTCTCCCCGGCCAAGCTGCCCGGGCTGATCCTCTCCGCCGGCGGACTGCCGATCACCGCCGCCAGCAGCATCCTCGGCGGCATCGGCGTCAGCGGCGCGCCGTCCGGGGAAACCGACGAGGCCTGTGCCCGGGCCGGCCTGGAGGCCATCGATTTCGAGTTGCAGACGGGCATCCAGTAGCCGGATTCCCGCCCGGGGGCCATTCGCCCCCGTCGGTCGGAAAAAACCCCTGAATTTTCGGGCCTTTATTGACCTTTGCCCCGAAAATGCTGCAAAATTCGATGCAAAGATGAAGCCGACTTCCGTGCCACGCGCCGGACTTCGGCGAAGGGCGGTTGGCACGGGATCACCACCCGGGCCCACCGGCCGGCAGTCACCCGCGGACACCGCTCCTTGAACCATCGATGCGCAACCGCGGGCAGCGGCGGCACCGGTGGCATGGAAGTCGCGGGGTTACCGACCGTCGCCGCGGAAATCGCCGCCCAGGCGGCAGGAGTACGCAACTCATGACGCAGCATTCCGCACCCGCAGCCACAGACCCGAACCGCAGCGCGGTCGGCGGCTGCGTGCGTGCGCAGGCGCCGCGTCCGGCACGACACCAGCGGGGCTTCAACCTCGTCGAGCTCATCGTCGCCGTGGTCCTGGTCGGCGTCCTCGCCGCCATTGGCATTCCCTCCTTCCAGGCACTCACCCAGTCCACCGAGGCCCGCGACGGCGTGGAAAGCCTCGCCAGCGGCTTCATGAGCGCACGCGCCACCGCCGTCAACACCGGCGTCAGCGTCAAGATCTGCGCGGTGGCCGCCGGCGGCTCGGGCTGCTCGGCCAGCCCCGCCGACTGGGCAACGGCCTGGACGGTGTTCGAGGACTGCGACGACGACAACGACATCGACGACGACCCGGTCAGCGATGCCGCCGTGTGCACCGCGGCCAACTCCAACCAGGTCGGTGCAAGCACCGCCGCGGAGACGGTGTTCGCGCGCGGCTCGGCCAACGACGCCACCTGGACCATCACCGACGCCAACGGCGCCGCCGGCCCGGTGGTCTTCACCTTCTCGCCGAGCGGACGGGTGGCCGCCTCCACCCCCGACTGGCCGGTGACCTTCCAGGTCGCCGGCAAGGACGGCGGCAAGTACAACCGCCTGGTGGTGTCCAGGCTCGGCCAGGTCTGCGTGGAACTGCGCGAGTCCGGGGAGTGCAGCTAGTGGCCGTGTACAAGCCCCGTCATCGCCATGCCCGCCAGCAGGGCTTCGGCCTGATCGAGTCGGTCATCACCCTGCTGATCGTTTCCTTCGGCCTGCTTGCCCTGGCCTACATGCAGTCCTGGGGCCAGCGCTACGGGCAGGACTCCGCCGCCCGCACCCAGGCCACCATGATCGCCAACGAGCTGATCGACCGCATCCGTGTCAGCGGCGTACCCGCCGCCAATGCCGCCGGCGCCGGCTACACCGCCACGCCCACCGGCACCCTGGACTGCAACCCGGCCAACGTTTCGCCGGCCAACGACCGCGACTGCTTCTTCGAGCAGATCCGCGAGCGGCTGCCCACCGGCGCCGGCGCCATCACCGTCAACGGCAACATGTACCAGATCACCATCGCCTGGCTGGATCGTCACGGCGACCGCTTCGATGCCGATGGCAACGGTCTCACCGCCAGCGAGTGCACCAGCAACCAGCGGCTGTTCCACACCTCCTCCGCGGTGCGCTGGCCACCGGGTCACTCGGCACCCTCCAGCGCTTCGTGCCTGCTGGTGCAGAACTGGAGCCTGATGCAATGAACCGGGCGCCCGGCAACCGCATCGCCCAGCTCGGCTTCACCCTGGTGGAGCTGCTGGTGGGCATGGTCATCGGCCTGTTCATCGCCGGCGGGCTGATTGCCATCGTGGTGACCAGCACCTCGGCCTACAATGTCCAGATCGACCATGCCCGGGTCAACGAGAACGCCCGCTTCGCGGTGGAGTTCCTTTCCCGCGACGTGCGCATGGCCGGCTACTTCGGCTGCCTGGACAACCCGGCCAACGTGATCAACAACCTCAATGCCAGCGACGGCTCGCTGTACGACTTCGACGAGGTCATCGAGGGCTTCGAGGGCAATGCCTCGGAGACCACCTGGCAGCCCTCGGGCTCGGCGGTGTCGGCGCTGAACATCTTCCCCGGCACCGATGCCATCACCGTGCGCTTCGCCAACCCCACCGAGTCGGCGGTATTGGACGGGGTATCGACACCCGACTCGGCCATCCCCGCCAGCAACGCCGGCTACGACTTCGATACCGGCCAGGTGGCGGTGGTCAGCGACTGCGACAAGGCCGACGTCTTCCAGATCACCAGCACCGACGCCGACAACAACCTCGGCCATGCCAACAGCGGCGCCAGCCCGGGCAACGTCAGCGGCAGCCTCGGCGGCGGTCTCGGCGACGGCTACGACACCACCGCCACGGTGATGACCTACAACGCGGTACGCTACTTCGTGCGCAGGCGGGACACCAGCGACACCGGCGACGACGCCGCGCTGGCCCTGTACCGGGAGTACGTCAGCGGCACCGGAGCCACCGTGGTGGAACCGGTGATCGAGGGGGTGGAGAACATGCAGATCCTCTACGGCGTCGACACCGATGCCGACGGCGTGGCCAACAGCTACCTGACCGCCAACAACGTCGGCACCTGGCGCAACGTGGTCAGCGTGCAGATCGGCCTGCTGGTACGCTCCAACGAGGAGTACGGACGCGAGGCCGAAAGCAGCGGTGCCGCCGAGAGCTACAGCTACACCCTGCTCGGCCAGGACATCACCGACAGCGCGAAACTGCGCGTGCGGCGTCACCAGTACTCCACCACCATTGCCCTGAGGAACGGCCGATGACCAGCCCTCGCCTGCCCAGCCGATGCCTGCAACGCCGCGCGGCCGCGGACCGCCAGCGCGGCTTCGCCCTGGTGGTGTCGGTGATCTTCCTGGCCATCCTCACCGCGCTCGGCATCAACGCCATGCGCAACTCGGCGATGGAAGAACGCATGGCCGCCAATACCCAGCAGCAGAGCTTCTCCTTCCAGTCGGCGGAAACCGGCCTGACCGTTGGCTTCAGTTCCGCCGCCGCGGCCACCACCAGCGATACCCGCGCAAGCTCCAAGCGCAGCTTCCTGATCGTCGACGGCGCCTACTGCGATCCCGCCGCCACGCCCGGCTGCGACAGCGGCGCCAACAACGCCAACAGCGCCACGCTGACCACCAGCGTCTGGTACAAGGTGGAGGGCAAGGTGCCCCCGGAAGGCCACAGCCTGGACGGGCCCTTCGCCACCCACCACTTCTCCATGAGCAGCGACGCCCGCCACGGCACCACGCGGACCGAGCTGCTGCAGGGTTTCCGACGCCTCGGACCCAGCGGCGACCAATAGCCGGTGCCCGGACCGTTCACCATGACCACAACAACCCGTACCCAGCCGAACCGCCCGCCATGCTCCGCCACCCGGTGGCTGGCCTGGCTCCTTCTCGCCTGCCTGGCCCTGCCGCTGCCGGCTGCCCTTGCCGCACCGGTGATGAAGGTTCTTGAACTGTCCCACGAAGGCGCACTGATCAGTTGGCGGGTCAACGAGACCGGCCGCGGCCAGGCCACGGTGGCCCTGTGCGATGGCTGCGGGCAGGACACGATCATGTCCATCACCAGCCAGAGCCAACTGCTGGTGGGCGGTACCGAGGTGCCGTTCTCCGATCATCGAAGCGCCGCGCAGGTGCGAGTCACCGTGTTCTACCTGCCCGACGAAAACCGCATCACGCGCATCGTCGTCGACGATCTGCCGCAATGATCCGCCGCCCGTTCGACCGCGCCCGCGACGCCCTACAGGTACCGACCATGGCCCGTCATCGACTCCACGCCGCCCTCGCCCTGCTGCTGCCCATGCTGGTCACCGGCGCCACCGCCCCGGTACTCGCCGACGACACCGAGGTCTATATCGGCATTGCCGCCGACCAGGACAACGTCAACCCGAACGTGCTGTTCATCATCGACACCTCGGGCAGCATGGACACCAATGTCACCATCACCACCGAGTTCGACCCGAACACCACCTATACCGTGTCCGGCGGCAACCCCGCCTGCAACAACGACAACAACGTCTTCTATACCACCAACGCCACCGAACCGCCGTCGTGCGACTCGAGTGATCGTTTCAACACCAGCGCGCTGGTCTGCGACAAGGCCAACAAGGCACTGTTCACCGGGCCCGGCAAGACCGGGCGCTACACCGACCAGATCGGCGTCTGGGTGAGCTTCTTCATCTGGAGCTGGTGGTCCGACGACTTCGTCAGCTATGCCAGCCCGATCCATGTCGAGTGCGAGGACGACAAGGGCGTGCACGGCGCCACCGCCGGCGGCCCGGCCTGGCCGGCGAGCAGCGGTCCCTACCAGGCCAGCACGCCCAGCGGGTCCGGCGTGTGGACCAGTTGGCCTACGCGCACGCTGTACAGCGCCAATTACCTGCGCTGGTACCACTACCACTCGCAGACCAGCTCGCAGACCCGCCTGAGCATCGTGCAGAGCGTGACCCGGCAGTTGGTCGACAGTGTCTCCGAGGTCAACGTCGGCCTGATGCGCTTTGACACCACCGGCGGCGACTACTATCCCAGCCACGGCTGGAGCAGTGATCGCCAGGGTGGCCTGGTGGTCTACCCGATGTCGGACATCGACGGCAACGACGGCAGTGGCAACCCGATCCGCGGCGAATTCAAGACCGCGGTCAACTCGCTCACCGCTACCGGCTACACGCCACTGGCCGAGACCCTGTACGAGGCCATGCTCTACTACCGTGGCCAGAACGTGAAGTACGGCCGCGGCGGATACAACGGCAACGGCCGCTGGAGCCATTCCGATTCCCGTACCGGCGGCAAGTACAACTCGCCGATCACCTACGAGTGCAGCAAGAACTACGTGGTGTTTCTTACCGACGGCCTGCCCAACACCGACAACGATGCCGACGACGAGATCAACGCGCTGCTCGGCCAGACCAGCGGCCTGACCCTCGGCAGTTGCAACAACGGCCGTGGCGATCCCATCGACAACTGCCTGAACGAGCTGGCCGAGTACATGTACAAGACCGACTCGGCCACCGCCGCCCTCGGCAACGACCTGGTCGGCACGCAGAACATCACCACCTACACGGTGGGCTTCAACATCGATGACGACGGCATCCTGGAAAGCACCGCCAACAAGGGTGGCGGCAAGTACTACTCGGCCAACACCGCCCAGGAACTGACCAATGCCTTCACCCAGATCATCGAGGACATCCTGCGCGTCAACACCACCTTCACTTCGCCGGCGGTATCGGTCAACGCCTTCAACCGCCTGACCCACCGCAACGAGCTCTACTTCACCGTGTTCCAGCCCGACGACCGGCCACACTGGCCAGGCAACGTGAAGAAGTTCGCCATCGACTTCGTCACCGACGGCGGCGGCAACCGGGTGGATGCCGACGGCGACGGCGAGGACGACATTGCCATCTTCGATGCCAACGGCAACCCGGCCATCGACGATGCCACCGGCTTCTTCGCCGAAGGCTCGCGCAGTTTCTGGACACCGAACGACTTCGCCCCGGACGGCGACAAGGCCGGCGAAGGCGGCCTGGCCAGCCGGCTGTACAACTACGACGACAGCAGCAACCAGCACGATCC
>CAYGJZ010000031.1:12246-26717 GCA_964350265.1 uncultured Gammaproteobacteria bacterium
GCGGCCTGGCCAGCCGGCTGTACAACTACGACGACAGCAGCAACCAGCACGATCCCGCCTCCCGCGCGAGCAAGGTCTACACCTTCACCAACACCGTCGACGGCGGCAGCCTGGTCACCGACCTCACCAGCCCCTTCAACGCCCTGCACGAGGACAATGCCTACTTTCCGCTGCTGAACGCCGATGGCAAGCTCACCAAGTCCATGTTCGGCGTGTCCGGGCTGATCGACCTCGAGTTCACCAGGATGCTGCGCTGGGCGCGTGGCCTGGACGTCAACGACGAGGACGAGGACGGCAGCACCAACGATGGCCGCCCCATCGTCGGCGCACCGCTGCACACCCGGCCGCACCTGGTCACCTACCACATCGACACCGCCAGCAATACCCAGGACGACATCCTCTTCGTCCTTACCAACGACGGCTACGTGCACATGGTGCCCACCGCCGACCCCACCGGCAGCGCCACCCCCGCCGGCGGAGCGCGGCTGGAGAAGTGGACCTTCATGCCGCCGGACAAGCTGTCCAACCTGAAGACGCTGTACGACGACGTCGAGGCCTCCAACATCACCTACGGCGTCGATGGCGGCATGGACGTGTGGGTCAACGACGTCAATGGCGACTTCGACCTGCTCGACGATGTCGGCAACGTGGACAGCGGTGAACACGCCTACCTCTACTTCGGCCAGCGACGCGGTGGCAGCAGCTACTATGCGCTGGACGTGTCCAACCCGACCACGCCGAGGTACCTGTGGTCCATCGACGGCGACGGCGCTGCCGCCAACAGCCCGCTGGCCCGGCTCGGCCAAAGCTGGTCGCGGCCACGCCATACCCGGCTGTTCTTCAAGGAAGGCGGTGCCACCCAGTTGTCGATCAAGGACGTGATCGTCGTCGGCGGCGGCTACGACACCGCCCAGGACACCACCACCAGCCGTACCGGCGACTCCATCGGCAACGCCATCTACATTCTCGACGCCACCACCGGGGCCATCCTGTGGTGGGCCGGGGACACCCCCGTGGCCGGCGCCGCCACCCCGAACCTGGTGCTCTCCGACATGGACTACAGCATTCCAGGCGACATCCGCCTGATCGACATCAACGGCGACGGCGTCACCGACCGCTTCTTCGCCTCCGACATGGGCGGGCAGATCTGGCGCTTCGACATCGCCAACAACACCGTGGACACGCTGGCCAACCGCATTACCGGCGGGCGCATCGCCGACCTGCAGAAGTCCGCGGCCGCCGACAATGCCCCGGGCAATGCCGACAACCGGCGCTTCTTCTACCCGCCGGACGTGGCCCTGATCGTGCCGGATACCGGCCCGGCCTTCCATTCCATCGCCGTCGGTTCGGGCTACCGTGCGCATCCCAACGACACCGTGATCAACGACCGCATCTACGTGTTGAAGGACTACGACATCAACGAGCCGCCGAAGGACAACAACGACGTCATCACCTACACCACCCGCTACGAGGGCGAACTGCTGGACGTGACCTCGACCCTGGACATCGCCGGCCTGTCCGACAACGACAAGGCGAAGCTGTCCAAGGGCTGGTACCTGCGGCTGACCGCCAACGGCGAGAAGTCCCTGGCCACCGCCCTCACCGTGGATGGCCGGGTGCTGATCACCACCTTCATCCCGGCCGACCAGACCCAGGCCAATCTCACCGACGTCTGCGCACCCAGCCAGGGCTCGGCCCGGCTCTACGCGCTGGATGCCGAGAACGGCCTGCCGGTGGCCAACCTGGATGGACAGGGTGGCAACTCGCCGCAGGACTTCACCCTCAACGACCGCTTCTACGACCTGAAGCGACGCGGCATCGCGCCGGAGGTGACCATCATCTTCCCCGAACACGGCAACCTGTCGCCGATCCCCATCGTCGGCACCGAGCTGGTGCCGGAGCTGAAAGTGGACAACTCGCCGCAGGCGACCTACTGGTTCCAGGAGAACGTGCACTAGGATGAAGCGAGCGCCCGCAACCCGCCGCCGCCAGCGTGGCATGACGCTGGTGGAACTGATGATCACCGTGGTCATACTCGGCATCATCGCCGCGGTGGCGGTGCCGGCCTACCAGCAGTACCTGCAAAATGCCCGTCGCGCCGATGCGCGGCTGGCACTGCTGCAGGCCAGCAACGAGCTGGAGAAGTTCTACAGCAACAATCTCAACTATCCGGCCAGCTTTGCCGCCATCGGCGTGGCCTCCGTCAGCCCGGACGGCTACTACGACCTGAGTTACGCCACCGTCGCCACCGGTTATACCCTGACCGCCGACGCGCGTTCCGACCAGCCGCAGTCGAAGGACAGCCACTGCGCGCAGTTCACGCTGGATTCCGGCGGTCGCGAGGGCGGCACCCACGACGACTGCTGGTAGGCGCACGAAGCGCCTCGCCGACACCCTCGACACCGACCCAGCCATGTGGAAACCCGCCCAGCGCATCAAGTGGCAGTCCTCGTCCGGGACCCTGCCCGACGCCGCGACCATCGCCGCATCGCGGCTGTTCTCGCCCCTTGAACACGGCCGGCTGACACTCCGCCACCGCACCTGGGTACCGGCCATGGTGCCCTGGCGGGCCACCGAGGACGGCACCGTGACCCGCGACAACCTCGACTGGTACGGCCGCTTCGCCCGTGGCCGGCCCGCGGCGTTGGTGGTCGAGGCCACAGGCATACGCGACGTGCCCTCCGGCCCGCTGCTGCGCATCGGCCACGATCGCTTCATTCCCGGCCTGCGGCAACTGGTGGAACGGGTGCGCGAGGAGTCCGCGGGGGAAACCCGGCTGTTCATCCAGTTGATCGACTTCCTCGCCATCCGCCGGCGTCCGGACCGCGACAAGTTCCTGCGCCGCTTTCTCACCGTCACCCCGGAGATCCGCGAAGCCGTGGACATGCCGGATGCCGAGGAGGAGGCGGTGCGCGAACACCTGGTCGGCCTGGCCGACGAAACCCTGCACGGCCTGCTCGACCAGCGCCAGCTCGAGGCCATGACCCGCGGCTACCGCGAGCGGGTCACCGACATGCACCTGCCCCACGTACGCGAACTGCCCCAGGTGCTGCCGGGCCTGTTCGCCGATGCCGCCCGGCGCGCCGAGGAAGCCGGCATGGACGGCGTCGAGCTGCACTATGCCCATGCCTACACCATGGCCTCCTTCCTGTCCGCCACCAACACCCGCGAGGACGGCTACGGCGGCGCACGGGAAAACCGGGTCCGCCTGCCGCTGGACGTCTACCGGGCAGTGCGCGACGCGGTGTCCGACGACTTCGTGGTCGGCGCCCGCTTCCTCGCCGAGGAATGCGTCGACCAGGGCAGCGAGCTCAACGACGTGGCCTGGTTCGCCACCCGCTTCGCCGAGGCCGGCATGGACTTCCTCTCCCTCTCCCGCGGCGGCAAGTTCGACGACGCCAAGCAGCCGCGGGTCGGCCAGGCCGCCTATCCCTACACCGGGCCGAGCGGCTACGAGTGCATGCCGCAGTACCTGTCCGACGAGTTCGGCCCCTTCGGCCGCAACTTCGCCGCCACCGCCGCCATCCGCCGGACCCTGCGGGCTGCCGGCTTCGACACCCCGGTGGTGGGTGCCGGCGGCGTGCACAACTTCGAGACCGCCGAGGGCATGCTCAAGGACGGTGTCGCCGACGTGGTCGCCGCCGCGCGCCAGTCGCTGGCCGACCCCGACTGGTTCGCCAAGCTCGAACTCGGCCACGGCGAAGAGATCCGCACCTGCGAATACACCAACTACTGCGAGGGCCTGGACCAGAAGCACAAGCAGGTCACCTGCCAGCTCTGGGACCGGCTGGAACTCGACCAGCCCGGCATTGCCATGAGCCGGGACGGGCGCCGCCGCATGGTGGCGCCGCCCTGGTCGCCGCGCCGCTGAACCACGTGGCGCCCGGCGGCCCCGTCGACACCGACCTGCACGGGCGCATGCCGGCCCGCGAGGACTGGCCACGGATCGATGTCGACCCGCGCCATGCCGACGGCATGCCCCTGAACTGCGCGGTGGAACTGCTGCATCGTCACCTGGGCCAGGGCCACGACCAGCGCATCGCGTTGATCGGCGCCGACCAGCGGCTCAGCTATGCGCAGTTGCGCGAGCGGGCCGACCGCATCGCCCACGTGCTGACCCGCGATCACGGCGTGGTGCCCGGACAGCGTGTCCTGCTGCGCGGCGCCAACGGGCCGATGCTGGCCGCGGCCTGGCTGGCCACCCAGTTGTGCGGCGCCGTGGCGGTGACCACCATGCCGCTGCTGCGCCGTCGCGAACTGGCCGACATCCTCGACATCGCGCGGCCGAACGTGGCCCTGTGCGAGGCGGAGGGTGCGGCGGAACTGGTCGACGCGGTGGCCGCGGGCAGCAACTCCCTGCCGGTGCTTGGCTATCGCGAGGACGGCGTCGGCGACGCGCTCGAATCGGCCATGGCCCGGCATCCTGCCCCGTTCACGCCCTGCGCCACCAGCGCCGAGGACATCTCCCTGATCGGCTTCACCTCCGGCACCACCGGTCGGCCCAAGGCCACCGTGCACTTCCACCGCGACGTGATGGCGATCTGCCGCGTGGTCGCCGACCACGTCGTGCAGCCCGTGCCCGGCGATGTCTTCATCGGCACCGCGCCGCTGGCCTTCACCTTCGGCCTCGGCGGATTGCTGCTGTTTCCCCTGCACGGCGGCGCCGCCAGCGTGCTCATGCCCCACGGCAGTGCCGCCGCCTTCGCCGACGCAGTGCGCCGACACCGCGCCACAGTCTGCTTCACCGTGCCCACCTTCTACCAGCGACTGGCGCCGCTGGCCGTTGAAAAGCCCTTCCCCAGCCTGCGACTGTGCGTTTCCTCCGGCGAGGCATTGCCCAGCGCGGTGCGTCGACGCTGGCAGCAGGCCACCGGACTGGCCCTGGCCGAACTGCTCGGCGCCACCGAGATGCTGCATGCCTTCGTTGGCGCCCGTGGCGACGACATACGCGAGGGATTCATCGGACGTGCCCTGCCCGGCTACGAGATCGCCATCCTCGACCCCGCCGGCCGTGTCGTTGCCCCCGGCGAACCGGGACGGCTGGCGGTGCGCGGTCCCACCGGCTGCCGCTACCTGGACGACCCGCGCCAGCGCGACTACGTGCAGAACGGCTGGAACCTCACCGGCGACACCTGCGCCGTGGATGCCGACGGCTACCTGCGCTACCACGCCCGCGCCGACGACATGATCGTCTCGTCCGGCTACAACATTTCCGGCATCGAGGTGGAAGCGGTGCTGATGGAGCACCCGGCGGTGGCGGAGTGCGCGGTGGTGGGCTCACCCGACCCGGAACGTGGCCAGGTGGTCACCGCCTGGGTGGTGCCCCGGGAGGAAAGTTCCGCGGCCGCGCCGCTGGCCGAGGCACTGCGCGCCCACGTGCGCCAGCACCTGGCGCCGTACAAGTATCCGCGACGCATCCACTTCCTCGCCGCGCTGCCGCGCAACGAGTCCGGCAAGCTGCAGCGCTTCCGACTGGCGGAAGAGAGCGGCGACGGCGTCTAGCCGTTCTGCGGCCCCGGCGCGTCCAGTGCCGCGGCACCGCCGGCAGCGCCCTCATCGCCCTTGCCGCCATCGCGGGACACCGTCTCGACGATGACCCGGCGCGGCGCGAACTGGATGCCTTCGCGCTGGAAGGCTTCCTGTATGCGGGTATAGGCAATGCGACGGGCAACGAACTGCTGGCCCGGCTTGGCGGTGAACTTGCAGCGCACGATGAAGGCCGAGTCGTCCATCCGGTTCACGCCCTGGGACTTCAGGGGCGCCAGCAGCATCTCGGCGACATCCGGATCCTCCATCATCTCCTGGCCGACCTTCTTGATCAGCTTGCGCACCCGGTCGACGTTGACCTCGAAGGGCACGCGGATCTCGAACTTCATGATTGCCCAGTCGCGCGAGTAGTTGGTGATCGAGTCGATCTGGCCATAGGGCACGGTGTGCAGCGGACCCTTGTGATGACGCAACTGGAAGGAACGGATGGAGATCTTCTCCACCGTGCCACGAGTGCTGCCGATCTCCACGTACTCGCCGCGGCGGAAGGCGTCGTCCATGAGGAAGAACAGCCCGGAGATGATGTCGGTGACCAGGCTCTGCGCACCGAAGCCCAGCGCGATGCCAACGACGCCGGCGCCGGCCAGCAGCGGACCGATGTTCACGCCGAGGGCGGACAGCACCACCATGGTGGTCATCACCACCAGCACCACGAAGATGGTCTTGCGGATCAACGGCAGCAAGGTGGCAATGCGGGAAACGCCGGCACCGCCGATCTCGTCCATTTCCTCGCCGCCGCCCGACTCGGCGGCCATGTGCGGATCGATGGCGCGTCGGGCAACGGCCCAGATCACCCAGGCCACCGCCACGACGGCGACGATCTGCAGTACCGCCTGGCCGATGGCCGTGCCGATTCCGGTGTGCACGAAGCCCACCAGGTTGAATCCCCACAGCGAACTCACCAGCGCCAGTGCGCCGGCCACCACCAGGAAGCCGAGCACCCGGATCAGGGGCCGACGCATGCCCTGGCGGGGCACGATGCGCTCGTCCATGGACACCGCGCGCTGCTCCCTGCGGTCAAGGAAGTCGTTCACCAGCGGCCGGATCGCCGCCAGCACGAAGGGCAGCACGGCGGCGATCAGCAGCGTGCTGAGCGCAGCGCCGGCAGGAGCCTGCCGAGTGGTGGCCGCGGCCAGCAGGGACACGCCGTACACCAGCACCGTCAGCAGTCCGTACAGCAGGGGCCAGGCGCTGGCGAACAGCGACCGCAGCGCGCTCGGGCGTTCGGCATCGATGATCACCGCGCGCAGGGGTTGTTGCATGCGCCACATCCACAGGTTCAACAGGCCAACGTAGACCGCGCCGATACTGAAGGCCAGCAACTGCACCAACGCCGGGTTCACCCCGATGTCGCGCAGGTAGCGCACCATGATGAACTGTGCGGCGCCCAGCAGCACGGCCCAGGCAATGTAGCGATGAATCTTTGCTGCCGCCGCGTCGTCCACCGGCACCAGCCGCCGGGAAGCATCGTCGGGAGACCACAGCATGTCGCTCAGGCGGACACCGAACTGGGTCATGGCAATGCCCATGACCAGGTAGCCGGTGAACACCCGGGTCGGCTCGTGACCCTGCCACAGCAGCAGGAACAGTGCCGCGGCAACCACCACGAACACCACCACCTCCAGCGAGCGCAGCAGCAGACGCAGCAGGCCGTGGCCCAGCCGGGAGGAAAACCGCGTGGAACCACCGGCGAAACGCTGCCACCAGGGCGTCGCCAGGCGATGGGCGAGCCGCTCGGCCACCAGGCCGCCGCCGATGATCAGCACGATGAACAGTCCGACCAGCAGCACGCGGCCGACACCGGCACCGGGGGGCGCCAGGGAACTGGCCAACGCCATGCCGGCCTCCGGCAGGTTGGACACTTGCGCCGCCCAGCTCCCGACCAGGCTGCGCACATCCTCGCCCACCGCGGTCAGTTCACCCAGCAGCCCGGTCTCGCCGCCGGAGGGCGTGGACCCATCGCTGGCCAGCATCTCCAGCACCAGGGCGCGCACCTCGGTATCGCTCAGCCGGGCCAGCAGGGCCTGCCGTTCGTCGGCGGTCAGGTCCCGCGGGTCCACCGCGGACGTCTCCTGGGCCGAAACGGGCACGAGCCAAAGGACGAGGAACAGCGAGAGGAAGACACCCGCCATCCAGTGTCCGGGACGATGGCAGGAGGGCCTGGAAATCTCGGAATGGCGCGCAAGGCCGGGGCGGGAAATCAAGGTGCAAAGCATCATCGTCATGATCCGGCGTTCGGTTATGGTTATCTTGTGGGCGACGGGACGGGGCAAAGATACCACAGCATGGCCGCGGAAATATCCAGTTCACGGGCCGGGTCGGCAGGACGGATCGGGTGAAATCCAGTACGATTGCCCCTCCGGCGCGGTGACGGCGCAACCGGGCAGAAGAACGAACGAGACGAGTCGGAGAACCATGCCAGCGCGAACACTCCTACCTATCGCGGCCCTGTTCGGCCTGTACGGGGCCCTGCCCGGCATGGCTTCGGCAGACGGTTTCTTCGAACGCCTGCGCAAGTTCGATGCCGAGACGTTCCACGACGACATGTCCGAGCAGGTGCTGCGCCGCGCCAACCAGATCGACAACATGTTCGGCGACGACCGCATCGACGACGAGGCGCAGCAGTCGCGTATCCGCGTCTACACCGACCTGGACTGGGACGAGGACGACGGCACCGACGTCGGCATCAAGGCCCGCGTGCACCTGGTCCTGCCGAACACCAAGGAACGGCTGCGGCTCGAGTTCAACGGCGCCGACGACGATGACGAACTGGACGACGACGACAACGACGGCGCTTCCGGCGACGACGAGCAGGAGCGTTCGCTGGCGCTCAACTTCGTCGCCGAGCGCAGCCAGCGTTCCAAGACCGACCTGGGCCTTGGCGTACGCTACCGCGACTCCTCGCTGGTGCTGTACGAAAAGCTCCGCCACCGTCACTATTTCGACGGCGACAACTGGCTGCCGCGGATGACCAACGAAGTCCGCCACTACGGTGACACCGGCTGGGAATACCGGGGCCAGCTCGACTTCGACCGTTCCTTCTCCGAGAGCTGGTTCACCCGCTGGCGCAGCGAACTGCGCTGGTACGAGAACAAGGATGCCGAAGACGACGAGCCGATCACCGACCTGCCCTGCAACGACGGCTACTGCATCAACCAGCTGTTCTACGTCTACCAGCGCTTCGACAACCCCAATCACGCCATCGCCTACGACTGGCTGAACTACTTCGTCACCGAGCCCGATACCCAGCTCGACGAGCTGCAGTTGCGGGTGCGCTACCGTCACCGCCTGAAATGGGACTGGCTGCACTTCGAGGTGCGCCCGCGCCTGCGCTTCCTGGAAGAGGACGACTACAGCAGCCGCTGGTCGCTGCTGTTCCGTGTCGAGGGCATCTTCGGCTACGACGACAGCTCGCAGATCCAGTTCCGCGAAGTCGACTCCATCATCGACAACACGGGCGCACCGGTTCCGCAGTAGGCACGGTCGGCCGCAGGGGCTGACGATCCGCCAAACACGATAGACGATTCGGCACATCCGGAGACATCGGCCAACGCTTATGATCGCCGGTTTCGGTGCGGCACGGGCAGGCAATCTGCCCGTCTTCCGCGCCTCCGCTCACCGGCATTCACCGGTACCGGTTCGAAGTCGTACGAGGAATCTCCATGCCCTGCTCCCGTGCCCGGGTCGAAGCCGACAAGGCCGACCGCTACTTCTCCACGCTGTGGAAGCACTTTGCCCACAAGGTGAATGTCGACGCCACGGACACCCACGCGCGTGTGCACTTTCCCATGGGCACCTGCGACATCGGCCTGGATGGCACGGCCATGACCTTCTTGTGCGAGGCCCGAAGCGAAGAAGCGCTTGGCCAGGTGCAGATGATCATCGACAACCACGTCACCCGCTTCAAGGACCTGCGCGGCAGCGAAGTGCACTGGTCGGCGGACGCCCGGGCCGACCATGACCACGGCTGAAGCCGGCGCCCGTGTCGCCGGGGACGTCGACGGCGCTGCGTCGCGCTACCTGCGCGGCTGGCGGCGACGCATCTTCTGGCTCGGCTGCGGCGCCTGCATCCTGCTGCTGAGCCTGAGCTGGGACATCGCCAGCGGACCCGGCGGCTACTCCGCCGCCACGGTACTGCGCGTGCTGTTCCACCCGGAGGCCGAGGGCATCGCGCTGAAGGTGGTGGTTTGGGACCTGCGCCTGCCGGTGGCGCTGATGGCGGTGCTGGTGGGGGCCATGCTGGGCATGGCGGGGGCGGTCATGCAGACCATCCTGAACAACCCCCTCGCCGATCCCTTCACCCTGGGCATCTCCTCCGCGGCCAGTTTCGGTGCCGCCATCGCCATCATCCTCGGCCTGGACCTGCTGCCCATCGGTGGCGACGCGCTGGTCACCGTCAGTGCCTTCGTGTTCTCTCTGGCGACATCGCTGATGCTGTATGCCTTCGTCCGCCTGCGCGGCGTCACCAGCGAAACCATGGTGCTGGTGGGCATCGCCCTGCTGTTCACCTTCAATGCCCTGCTCGGCCTGGTGCAGTACGCCGCCTCGGACGTGGAACTGACCCAGATCGTGTTCTGGATGATGGGTTCGCTGTCGCGGGCGGACTGGCCGCGGGTCACCGCCTGCCTGGTGGTCAGCGCGGTCATCGCGCCGTGGTTCCTGGCTCGCAGCTGGTCGCTGACCGCGCTGCGCACGGGTGACGACCGCGCCGCCAGCCTCGGCGTCAACATCCGCAGGCTGCGCGTGGAGATGCTCATCGGTATTTCCCTGCTGGCCGCCACCGCGGTCTCCTTCGTCGGCACCATCGGCTTCGTCGGCCTGGTCGGGCCGCACATCGCGCGAATGCTGGTGGGCGAGGACCAGCGCAGCTTCCTGCCCGCCTCGGCGCTGGCCGGGGCGCTGATCCTGTCACTGGCCTCCATCGCCTGCAAGTCCATCACTCCGGGCGTGATCTATCCCATCGGCATCATCACCTCGCTGATCGGCATTCCCTTCTTCATCTCGCTGGTGCTGGGCATCCGGCCCAGGGGGCGTCCATGAGCCTGGCGGTGCGCGGGCTGCACTTTGCCTACGGCCGGCGCGGGGTGCTGCACGGCATCGACTTCGCGCCGCTGGCGCGGGGCCAGGTGACCGCGCTGATCGGCCCCAACGCGGCTGGCAAGTCGACCCTGTTCCGCTGCCTGGCCGGACTCAACCCCAGCGAAGACGGCACCATCTTCCTCGACGACGGCGACCTCAACCGCCTCGACCGCGAGGACCGCAGCCGCGCGGTCTGCTTCATGCCCCAGCACTTCGTCGGCCAGGCCGCGCTGTCGGTGTTCGAGGTGGTGTTGCTGGCGCGCAACCGCCAGGCCGGCTGGCGGGTGGGACGGCAGGACCTGGTGGCGGTGGAAGCCCTGCTCCGCCAGGTCGGCATCGAGGCGCTGGCGGAGCGCCACATCGGCGAGCTGTCCGGCGGGCAGCAGCAACTGGTCTCGTTGTGCCAGTGCCTGGCGCGCACGCCCTCGGTGTTCCTGCTCGACGAGCCGACCAGTGCGCTGGACCTGCGCCACCAGCTTGAGCTGATGGAGATCGTCGCCGCCGCCACCCGGGAGCGCAACGTGGTCACCGTGATCGCCCTGCACGACCTCAACCTGGCCGCGCGCTTCGCCGACCACCTGCTGCTGATGAACGAAGGACGCGTGGTCGCCGCCGGCGCGCCCGACGACTTGCTGGCATCACCGCTCCTGGGCGAGACTTACGGGGTCCAGGTGGAACTGGCGCGCACGCCCGGCGGTGCACTGGTGACGTCGGCCAGCCTGTAACCAACCCACATCCTTCGAGGTCCACACCCATGTTTCGAATCCCTTCCCCCGCGCGCCTGCTCGGCGCCGTGTTGTTCCTGGCCTCCACCGGCGCCGTCGCCGAGGGCGTCAACGTGGAACTGAACAAGCTCGAGGCCGGGGAAGATGCCTGCCGCGCCTTCGTCGTGCTGCACAACGACAGCCCGCACCAGTTCGAGAGCCTCAAGCTCGACCTGGTGGTGTTCGATCCCGACGGCATCGTCTCCCGGCGCCTGGCGGTGGAAACCGCACCCATCCCCACCGACAAGACGTTGCTGAAGGTGTTCGGCATCGACGGACTGGCCTGCGACGGCATTTCCCGCGTGCTACTCAACGATGTGCTCGAGTGCCGTGACGCCAACGGCGAACGCAGCGACTGCCTGCCGATGGTCACCACCAGCGCCAAGCCGGGCCTGGAATTCATCAAGTAGGCGTGGCCATCGCATCGCGCGGCAGGACACCGCGCGATGCCGGCATGCGGTACACTCGGTGTCATCATGTCCGCGGCCGGGATGTTGGCGTGTCGCGTCCACAACCAACCGAGCAGGTGCCAAGACCATGACCCGCATCTCCCTTCTTCCCGGTCTCGTAGCGACCGCCTTTCTCGCCACTGCCTGGCTGCCCGCCCACGCCCTTGGCCCGCTGGATGCGGAAGTCGGCGTGATCTGGTGGGCCCACGACATCGACGAGGACGACCTCGGTGACACCGATGCCGACGGCACCGGCGTCTACGGCGAGATCTGGTGGAACAACGGCTGGGGACTGGACGGCCAGTACATCGACTCCGATCCCGATGCCGGCGGCTTCTCCGACACCTCCGACCTGTCCATCGACGTCAAGCGACGGGTGATCTCGCCTTCCGACAACACCTTTATCGCCCTCGGCGCCGGCTGGCAGGATTCCGAGCTGATCAACGGCGGTTCCGCCCAGGGCTTGCGCCTGACCGCCGACGCCCGTATCGGCCTTGGCATCATCTACTTCTACGGCGAGGGCGCCTACATGCCCGATCTCGGTGACGCGGGCATCTTTCGCGACATCGAGGGCACCGAGTACCAGGTCGGCGTGTCGCTGACCCCCTTCCCCTTCCTCAACCTGCGCGTGGGCTACCGGGTGCAGGAACTGGAGTACAACGGCGGTGCCCAGGAATCCGAGGGCTACCTGCTGAGCGGCGCCGTCCACTTCTAGACCGTCCGCGACCGCGCCGGGTGCCGACGACCATGTCGACACCCGGTGCCGCGACTCCGCAGCATCTTCTTCATTTATTAATAGGAATGATTCTTATTGCGTTTTAAAGCGCAAGTCGCGATAATGCCAGTCGGCGCACGAGTCGCCCCCCATTGATCGCCAGCCTCGACGTGGCCACCGCGTCTACGCCAGCCCCGCACCACCGGAGACCGCTGGCATGCCGTATCCCACCACCGATTCACCCGTCACCGCGCGGTCGAACGACGCCGCCAGTCCCTTTCGGCGGGGCCGCCTGGCCTTCGACCCGGACAGGACGCCGCCCGCGCCGGGCACCTCCAACGCCGACGCCCCGCGCCAGCGGATCAAGCTGTGGGGCCTGCCCACCCGCCTGCACTGTCCGCTCATCGGCACCTGCTTCGACGCCGCCAGCCTGCGCAGGCTGGCGCGCAAAGTCCGCCTGCGCGACCACGACAGCCTCGGCGACTACGCCCTGCATGCCCAGTTCGTCAACGCCGCCCGCGAACGCAACACCGTCTCCCAGGCCACGCACAAGACGCTGGAGAAGAGCCACGCCACGGTGGTTCGCCGCTTCGCGCGCCTGCGCGGCGGCGAGGCGCTGCTGCAGGCCTGGCGCGCATCACTTCGGTCCGGCGACGTCGCCGGGCCGATGTGGGCCCTGTTGACCCATCCCGACAGCGACGAATGCCTGCGCACCACGGTCTACGAAGACGTGCACATGCTTTCCCACCAGCTCGGCGCCGGGCAGCGGGCTGAACTGTCGCGGTTCGCCGACACCGAGGCGGCGCTGGCCGAACTGCGTGAACGCCACGAGGCCCTGCGCCAGCGCAGCCGCGGTCGACGGGAAGAACACGAACGGCAGGTGCGGACACTGGAAGCGGAACTGGCCGACGAACGACGGGCACGGGAAAAGGCCGAGCGCAGTGCACGGGAGGCGTCGGCGCAACTCGCCGGCTGCGACGCCCAGGCACTCGGCGCCCGCTGCGGGGAGCTTTCCAAGGCCCTGGCCCGAAGCCGTGACCAGGCCGGCGAGTTGACCGCAGACCGCGACCACTGGCAAGCCGCCTGCGAAACACAGCGGCAGGAACACGAGGCGCTGCTCGCCCGCCACCAGGATACCGTCGAGGAACTGCGTGCCCTGGAACGGCTGGTGCGAGGACGACTGGCACTGGACGATGACGATGCCGACAGCGACGCCGACGATGCCGACCTCGCCGGGCGCGCGGTGCTCTACGTCGGCGGCATGCACCGCCTGGTGGATCACTACCGGGCGCTGGTGGAACGCTGCAACGGGCAGTTCCACCACCACGATGGCGGCCGCGAAGACAGCCGTGCCCGGCTGGAAGCCATGATGTCGGCGGTAGACACGGTGTTCTGCGCCACCGATTGCGTCAGCCACGACGCCTGCCTGCGCCTGAAGCGTTTCTGCAAGCACCACGCCAAGCGATACGTGATGCTGCCCTCTTCCGGGCTGTCCAGTTTCGCCCGTGCCATCGCATCCGTCAGCGTGGAGGATGTCCACGCCCGAACCGCCGCCACCGGAGCTTCCTGATGAGCCAGTCCGCGACCCTGGAAACCCTCTACTGCGCCCTCGTCTACCTGTTCTCGCGCCATGCCATGGCGCCGCAACCGCACCTGGCCGGGATCATCGCCGACCACCTCGACTGGATCGCCGAGCACGACGACTGCGGCGAACACCCGGCATTGCGCGACACCTGCCGACGGCTGGCGCCGATGTGGCGGGGGTCCGGCGAGCCGTCGCGCGAAGCCCTGCCGCCCGGGCGAGCGGACGGCCCGGGCGGCCCGGGCGGCTGGCACTAGGCCCGACGCCCTGCGGGCCGGGTCCGCCTGCCGGGCCAGCTAGGGTCGGCGCACCAGTTCCACGCGGCGATTGGCCTG
>CAYGJZ010000031.1:26817-41565 GCA_964350265.1 uncultured Gammaproteobacteria bacterium
CCGCCTGCCGGGCCAGCTAGGGTCGGCGCACCAGTTCCACGCGGCGATTGGCCTGGCGACCGCTGTCGCCGTCGTTGGCCGCGGTGGGCGACAAGGGACCGACGCCGTGCCCCTCGAGCCGGGCGATGTCGATGCCGTGCTGCTCGACCAGCGCGTCGACCACCGCGCGGGCGCGGTCACGGGACAGGCGGGCATTGAGCTCGAAGTCGCCGGTCCAGTCGGTATGGCCCACCACCCACACCGCCAGCGAAGGGCGCGCGGCGAGAATGGTGGCCATGGCCGCCAGGGCCTCGGCGGACTCCGCCACCAGGCGCGCCTTGCCGGTTTCAAAGTGCACGCCGGGAATGGCCACGTGACCCATCTGGTCCAGTGCCTGGCCCAGCGCCTCCGGATCGATGCGCACCAGCCCGGTGTCCATGTCCGCGATTTCCACCACGGTGACCTGGTGACGTCGGTTGGCCACGCCGATGGCGACAAAGGCCACCTGTTCCCCGGAGACGATGCGCCCGGCCACGTAGCCACCCACGCCGGGCAGGTGGATGGTGCCGTTGAAGCGGCCCCAGCGACTGCCCGCCCAGGCCGGCCCGCAGGCGGTTTCCCGGCAGGTGAACAGCACCTCGCCGCCAGCGGCGACGATGGCCTGCTCGTAGTTGGCCAGGATTTCCAGCGCCGAGCGCTCGCCCGGGTTCTCGTAGGCGATCCGCGTCACCCGGCCGGACAAGGGCTGGCTGACGAAGTCGAGACTGTCCTCCACCAGCCCGGTGACCAGGTCGTAGGACTGGAAGGCTTCCTCGTCGCGGCGGCTGGCCACCGAGCCTTCGTAGCGGGACACCAGCGGATGGTCGTCGATGTCGGCGGCCAGGGCGCTGGACGGCCCCGACGCGGGTACACCGACCAACACGGCGGCAGGCCATGCCAGGATGCCGGCGATCACCCGGACGGCAAGGCTTCGGCGCGGCTTGCGTGACTGGCGGCGAGTACGTGGTTCGAGCATGGTTCCCCCTCGTGGTGCATGGTTCCGGGCCCGGCCGTGGACGACCGTGGACCCGGTGGTTGTGATTCGCGCGGCGTTCCCGTGTCGTCCGGGCTAGGGCCGTGGCGCCAGCCGCAGCACCTCGCCGCCGTTCTCGTCGAACAGGTACAGCAGCCCGTTGTCGATACGGTAGCCACGCACCGTGTCGAGGGTGGCGTGGAAGCGGTCGTCCTGGTCCATCACCGCCGGCGGACAGGCACGACGGGTGCTGGCGCGGGGCGGCGGGAAGGACAGTGCCTGGCCGTCGAGGACGTAGTTGCCATTGTAGGCATTGCAGCCGCCGGTGCCGTGGATGCGGCCGTCACCGGTGAAGTGCAGGTCGGTGCGCAGGTTGTCGATCACCCCGCCACCGCCGATGTCCTCCGCCCACCATGACGGCCCGACCAGGGCGTCGTCCACCACCACCGGCGGCGCCGCACTCGAGGCGGCCGCCGCGGCCGGCGCCGCCGTCCAGCGATCCGGCGCCACGCTGCCCACGTAGGACACCGACTCGCCGGTCCTCAGCACGTGCAGCGTGCCCGCCTCGGCCACCCGCTCCACCTTGAGCAGGCGCGCGACGTTGCTGCCATAGGTCACCAGCAGCACGTTTTCCGTTTCCGGCACCGGGGTGGAGAGCACCTGGCGCAGGCGGCCGATGTCCCCGGCATCGCTGCTGTCCACCGCCACGTGGGCCAGGCGATCGTCGACCTCGGCCTCGCCCAGGTCCAGGGCGCGGGCGGTTTCCACCGCCGCGCAGCCCGGTGCCGTGCCCATCCGGGCCACCGGGATGCCCGCGGCGCGCAGGCCCTGGCCGATGGCGCCGGCCAGCATGCGCTCGGCCTCTGACAGCACGTCGCCGCATTCCGTGCCGGCGTCCGCCGGCGGCGCATCGACGTCGGCGGCATGCTGGAGCAGCAGCAGGTAGCCGCCACCGGCCAGGGCGCCGGTCAATCCCTCGGCGTTGTACGGTCGCACGCCGGCCGTGTCGGTCGCATGGGCCGTGGTCACCGCCATCGTGGCGATCAGCCACAGGCAGCGGACGAGGAAGCGCGCAGGGCGGGTGGGCATGGGGTTTCTCCTGTGGCAGGCCGGCACGCGGCCGAAAGCGACGAACCATTATAGCGTGGTCACGGGCAGTGCCCGGGCCCGGCCTACTGCCTCGGCAGATAATCGTTGGACCAGCGCAGGAGAACGTTGAAGGAGATCGAGATGCGCGGCTGCCGGGACAGGTTCGGATGCACCAGGTGCAGCAGGAAGGATGGCCACAACAGGATCAGGCCGGCCTTCGGCGAAACCCGGAATTCCGGGTTGACCTGGCCGTCGCCGCGGATCGCCTGCTGGTTGGCCTGGCCACGGGGATCGAAGAAGGAGATGTCGCCGGGATTGAGATCCTGGCGACCCGCCCGTGCCGGGTAGGCATCGGGCACCTTGACGTAGTAGGTGCCGCTCAGGTAACTGTGGGGATGGTTGTGCAGGTTGTGGTAGTCGCCCTCGCGGTTGACGTTGGCCCAGCCCTGCAACTGCCAGTGGATATCGTAGTCGATGCCCTCGCGGCGCAGGTAGTCGGTCACCGTCTTGTTCACGCAACGTCGCAGCCAGTCCATGGCCGGGTCGTCCTCGTCGAACAGGTTGTCGGCGGCATAGTCGCTGGTCATGGCCGGCCGTTGCCGCTCGCGCTCCAGCACCAGTTCGGCGAGGCGCTGGTTGGCGGCCTCGCACTGCGGGATGTCGCGCCTGCACAGCAACGTTGGCCACAGGGCGAGAAATCCGTCATCGGCAGGCGGGAACGCTGGCATCACGCAACCTGGTTCGTGGCATCACCATGCATTGTAGCGCAGCCCTCGCGGCCGCCTGACGGGAAACTTCGTTGATTCATCGCGCCCTGGCCTGGCTGGCCAACCACCCTTACGTCTTCTATCTCGTGGCCGGCATGCTCACCGCCGCCGGCATGGCGGTGGCCTACCTGTCCATCGACCCGGCACCAAAGGATCACCTGGTGATCAGCGCCGGGCGCGAGGATGGCGCCTACTACCAGCACGCCCAGGCCTATGCCCGGAAACTGGCCGACAGCGGCGTCACCCTCGAGGTGCGCACCTCGCGCGGCTCGGTGGAGAACCTCGAACGACTGCGCGACGCGAACTCCGGGGTCGACCTCGCCTTCGTCCAGGGCGGCGTGGCCGCGGCCGACGACGCCGAACGGCTGGCCTCGCTGGCCAGTCTCTACTACGAGCCGATCTGGTTCTTCTACCGCGACCCGGGACGCGCCATCGACGCGCTGCGGGCGATGAAGGGAAAGCGGCTGGCCGTCGACCGCGAGGGCAGCGGCACGCGGGCGGTGGTCTTCCGGCTGCTGCGCGACAACGGCATCGACCTCGACGGCGACCACCTGCCCCTGGGCGGCAACGACGCGGTGGACGCCCTGCTCGACGGCCGCGTGGACGGCGCCTTCTTCATCGCCAGCGCCAGCGCACCGTCGCTGGCGCGGGCGCTGCGCGCACCGGGCATCCGCCTGCTCAGCTTCGACCGCGCGGCGGCCTATGCCACCCGCTACGGCTTTCTCTCCCGGGTGGAACTGCCACGGGGCGTGATCGACCTGGTCGACGACATCCCCGCCAGTGACGTCAGCATGGTCGCCACCACCGCCAACCTGGTGGCACGCCGATCACTGCACCCGGCCTTGATCGACCTGGTGCTGTCGGTAGCCGGCGAGCGTCACGCGGGCGGCGGCATGTTCGAGGCGCGGCGCCAGTTCCCCAGCATGGAAGCGGTCGACCTGCCGATTCACCCCGAGGCCGAGCGCTACCTGTCCCACGGTCCCGGCCTGCTCGATCGCTACCTGCCGTTCTGGGCGGCCACCCTGGTGGACCGCTTCAAGGTCATGCTGATTCCGGTCATCGTGCTGTTCGTGCCGCTGTTCAAGCTGGTGCCCTTCCTGGTCATGTGGAACCTGCGCTCGCGGGTGTTCCGCTGGTACGGGGAGCTGGCGCGGGTGGAGAAGCTGATCCAGTCCGGTGAACCGGCGGATCGCGAGCAGGCACTGGTGCGCCTCGGCGAGGTGGACGCGGCGCTGCGCCGCATCCGCGTGCCCGGTGCCTTCAACCAGAACCTGTACATCCTGCGCGAGCACGTGCAGTTGCTGCGCGACCGCATCCAGGCAGGGGGCGATGACCGGCGAGCCAGGGACGCCACGCCGGCCACGGGCGACGACAGCGCCTAGTCGGCCCCCGGCAGCCCCGGCATGTCGAAGCCCACCGCGCCGAGGGAGGCGGCCAGCGCCTGGCCATCGGCGGCGGACAACGGCAGCAGTGGCGGACGCGTGGTGCGCCAGGTATCGTCACCGCCGAAATGCGCAATGGCGGCCTTCAGGCCGGCAATCATGACGTAGCCCTCGAACACGCCGCGCACCCGGTCCAGGTGCTGCTGCCGCGTCTCGGCATCCGCGCCCTGCCAGTCCCGCGCCAGTGCCGCGATGGGGCCGGGATGGACGTTGGCGGTGGCACTGATGCAGCCGGCGCCACCGTTGCGCAGGGTATCGAGCAGGAAGGTCTCGGAACCGCAGAAGACCTCGAAGCCGTCGTCGCCGAAGTTGCGCAGCATGGCCTCGGTGTTGTTCCAGTCGCCGGAGCTGTCCTTGATGCCGGCCACGGTGCCGGGATAGTGCTTCAGCAGCCGCTCGATCAGGGACAGCGGGATGGGCACGCCCGCCACCGCCGGGATGTGGTAGAGGTAGATGCGCAGCCGCGCATCGCCGGTTCGTTCGATGACCTCGGCATAGTTGCGGAACAGGCCCTCGTCGCTGACGTTCTTGTAGTAGAACGGCGGCAACATCAACACCCCGCCGCAGCCATGCGCCACCGCCGCGCGGGTCAGCGCCACCGAGTCGGTCAGCGCGCAGCAGCCGGTGCCCGGCATCATTCTCTCGGTCGGCAGACCGGCGTCCACCAGGGCGTCGAGCAGTGCCAGCTTCTCGCTTGCGGACAGGGAGTTGGCCTCGGAGTTGGTGCCGAACACCGCCAGCCCGACATCGTTGTCGAGCAGCCATCGGCAGTGTGCCACCAGGCGCTGCGCATCCGGTGCCAGCTCGTCGTCGAAGGGAGTCACCACCGGCGAATACACGCGGGCCTGGCGTTGGCTTTCGGTCATGGTCTGGGATCCGGCGCAGGGGTTGATTCGGGTACGGCGGCGCATTGTATCCCATCGACCCGCCGCGCAAGGGATGACGGAATCGCCGTCCCACGTGTCTTTCGCCGTTTGCGCATATGGCTTTGACGATTGCCAACATGTGCAGGACAAGGTTTCCCGCGCGCCCCGTGCTACATTTGTTTGATAATTATTCGCATTCGTAGCTTCTCAAAATGATGGGGTTTTCAATGACTTATCCATTCCGCCGCACCCGGCTATGCCAGGCCATCGCGCTGGTGGCCGGCAGCGCCACGGTGGCCACCGCCGCCGCCCAGTCCACCGAAGTCACCCTCGATCCGCTGAGCGTCTGGGGCACCGAGATCCGCGCTTCCTCGGTGCGCATCTCCGACGAGGTGCTGGAGATCAAGCAGGCCGACCACGTCTCCGACCTGCTGCGCACCATCCCCGGCGTCGACGTCGGCGGTGCCCACTCGCTGAACCAGCGCATCACCATCCGCAGCATGGATGACAAGGACCTGCGCATCAGCATCGACGGTGCCAACCAGAACACCTACATGTACCACCACATGGGCAACCTGCAGATCCACGCGGACATCCTGCAGTCGGTGGACGTGGAAGTTGGCAACAACTCGGTGATCGACGGCGGTCTCGGCGGCTCGGTGCGTTTTGAAACCAAGTCGGCGGCGCAACTGCTCCAGCCCGGGCAGACCGCCGGCGGTCGCGTGGCCGCCACCTACGGCACCAACTCCGGCACCAACTACTCGGCCACCGGCTACGGCCAGATCACCGACAAGCTGGACGTGCTGGCCTACTTCAACCACATCGACCGCGACGACTACGAGGTCGGCGGCGGCAAGATCCTCGACGAGAACGGCGACGAGATCCCGGGTACCGACGGCGAGGTGCGCGGCCTGGCCGGCGGCCTCGACGATGCGCTGGTGAAGTTCGGCTACGACATCAGCGACAGCCAGCGCGTGGAGATCGGCTACGAGACCTACAAGGACGAAGGCGACTACAGCTATCGTCCGGACATGGGCCTGGCCACCGACCTGACCATCGCCGACAACCTGATGACGCCGCTGCTGTGGCCGACCAGGTTCACCCGCGATACCTTCACCGTGAACTACGACGGCGACATCAGCGACAGCACCTACATCAAGGCCGCCGTGTTCCGCAACGACAGCGAACTTGAGCGCGACGAAACCGGCTGGGCCATGAACCCGGCCTTCGCCAGCTCCGCCGGCACGGTGTTCGGCGAGGCCATCAACACCGGTTTCAACGTGCTCACCGAAACCGTCAGTGGCCGGCATACCCTGACCTATGGCGGCGAGTGGATCGACTACGATACCGAGTACCTGTTCGAGAAGGCGGCCGGCGGCGCCGATGCCTCCAGCGAGAACGCCACCAACCTGGCCCTGTACGTGCAGGACCGCATCGCGCTGACCGATCGCCTCGACATCATTCCCGGCCTGCGCTACAACAGCTTCGACATCGACTCGGTGGTGGTGGACGACAAGTTCACCGACACCACCGGGGCGCTGGCGCTGGACTACGACATCACCGACACGTTGAACCTGCGGGTCTCGCGCACCGAGCTGTTCAAGGGACCGGAGATCGGCGAGGTGTTCATCGGCGGCGGCCTCTACGACGTGGCCAACCCGGACATCGACGCCGAGACCGGCGCCAACAACGAAGTCTCCCTGGCCTTCTCCAGCGGCAGCCCGGTGGACGGCCGCCTGGCCGCCGGCCTGACCTGGTTCCAGACCGACGTCGACGACTACATCTACGATTATGCCCCGGCCCCCGCCGCCACCGGCGCACGCAGCTGGAAGGACAATGTCGGCGACCTGCGCATCGACGGCTACGAAGCCTACCTCGGCTACGACGTCGGCAACCTGCGCACCCTGCTGACCTACGCCAAGGCCGACAGCGAGCTGGATGCCGCCGCCGGCTACGCGGACCTGGACGGTGCCCGCCTCGATCGCACCCAGGGCGACACCATCAGCTTCAACCTCGACTACGACCTGCCCTCGAAGGACCTGTCCTTCCACTGGGACATGCTCTATGTCGACGACGTGCCCGCCGGCCTCGATCTCGACGGCGCCACCCTCGACAACGCCAAGGACGGGTTCACCGTGCACAACGTCTCCATGCGCTGGATGCCGCGCAACGTCGAGGGACTGTCGCTGATCTTCGGCATCGACAACGTCTTCGACGAGTTCTATGCCTCGCAGTCCTCGCGCACCGGCGTCAGCCGTCACCCGCGCTTCGGCGAACTGTACCTGGTCGACTACGAACCGGGTCGCAACTTCAAGTTCACCGTCGCCTATACCTTCTAGGCGAAGCCGGACCGGGCATCCCCGGCACGATGAAGAACGCCCGGCTCTGGCCGGGCGTTTTTTTTGCCGGGTCCGGCAAGTACCGGGACAGCGGCTAGGAACCGATCGACAGTTCCCGCGTTCGGGTCGGCATGCGGCAGTGGGACGGCGGGTAGCCATAGGCCTGGCGGAAGGCGGTGGAGAAGTTCGAGGCGCTCTTGTAACCGGCCCGGTAGGCGGCCTCCCCCACCGTCAGGTCGCCACGCCACAGCGCCGTGCGCGCCGCCTCCAGCCGTTCCGCGCGCACGTAGTCGATCACGGTCTGGCCGAAGGTGGTCTTGAACACCCGCTGCAGGGTGCTCACGCTCATGCCGGTGGCGGCGGCAATGCCGGGCAGGCTGATGTCGCCGTCCAGGTGTTCGCCGATATGCTGGCGGGCACGGTAGGCACGCGTGGCATCGCGGGAGTTCACCGGCAGGGCATCGCTGGCGCGGCGGCTGTCGAGCAATGCGCCGAGGGCCTCGAGCAGGATGTTCAAGGCACCGATGCCGGCGCTCAGGCGGTAGAACAGTTTCTTGTCGCGTTCGGCCTCGAGAATGGACTCGGCCAGGCGCAGCGCCTGGTGGGACGGCGTCCACGCGGCCTGCACCACGCCATCGCCCTGCAGCCAGTCGGAGACCGCGTTCGTCGACGAGCCGTTGCCGCTTCCGCGCAGCAACTGGTCCAGGGATTCGGGCGTGACCGAGATATGCACCTTGCGCACCCGAGCCCCCGCCTGCACCCGCCGACGCAGCCGCGCCGGATGACGATGCATCCACACGCAGCCGGCGTTGGCAGGACTGGCGCGCATGCCGAGGAAAGTGCCGTCCAGGCTGGCCTCCACCTGCCCTTCCAGCATCACCGCCACGGTCAGGCTGGGCGGTACCATCACGTCGATGCAGGCGGATTCCAGTTCCACCGCGTCACTGGTGTGCACCAGCAAGTCGACGCCCAGCGCCTCCATGTTGATATGTCCGTCGAGCACCGCCGAACGGTCCGCGGACTCGTCGAACTCGATGGCATAGCCATCGCCATCGTGGCTGGTCAGCAGCGACAGCTCGCGGGCGCTCACCGGCCTCGGTTCGGTGGCACGACGGAAGCGGCGTCGGCGGATGCGACGTCGGTCGCGCAGGTTCAACGGGCTGCCAGTCGACTCGCTCATGCGCATGCAATTTGATTAATGGGAATCATTATCATTGCGATTATATAGAAAACGACACCGCCCGCCAATGCCCGCCCGCCTGTCCACGCACTTGCCTCGGGTCGAAGCGTGATGCAAAGGTAATGTTCACCTGGGAATACGGATGAGATACTCGTGCCTATCTTTGATCATTCGCCAAATCCTGCCTTGATCCGCCACTGTCCAGCAGCGCGCCGTCATCATCCCGGTATCGTCCGCGGCAACCGCGTGCGGGTTCTGGTCCTGGCGCTCGTCCTGCTGGTCGGCATGGTGGGTGGGGGTGTTCGCGAGGTCTTTGCGGCCCTGCAGCATGCGTCGATGAGCCTCGATGCCCCACTCGACAAGGCTGCCGATTCGGTGCACTGCGAACAGAAGCTGCCGGGCGACGACAACACCACCGACAATGACACCGCCCCGGCGTGCCTGGTGCACTGCCTGTCACTGGTCCCCGGTGTCGCGGCCAGCAACTTCGAGAACTTCCCCTCCACGTTTCCCGCCCACTGGTCACGGGTCTTAACCACCTCACCCGCGACACGTCTCCACGGCCCACCGCTGCGACCACCGCGTAGCTGATCTTCGGCGGCGGTTCCCACCGCCTACCTGCACATCGCGGAAGCCGCCCGGCTGCACCGGGCGACATCCGTGTCGTCTACTCGCCCTTCGTGGCGAATGCCGAGGATTCATTCATGAAACCTGCAACCACTTCCGTGGTCGCCTTGCTGGCCACGTTCCTGCCGGCCGTTCCCCTGGTGGCCGGATCACCACCCATCTACGATTCGCGCTCGTTGTTGTTCGCACCTTCCCACGCCGGCGCGCAACCATCGGCGTCGGATTTCCCCGCCGAGACAACCTCGTTCACGGCGACCCTGCCCTGGCGGGACCGTTTCACCGCGACTGGAGCTTTTCGCCCGTTGCAAGCGGCTGCCGACGACACCCCGAAAGCCATGGTCTCGTCATCGACGCGGGAGACACACACAGCGTCCGCCACAGACGCGGCATACGATGCACATGGGACGGTGCTGGAAGTGCGCCGGGAAGCCAACAGGCTGGTGATTGAACACGGGCCCATCGACAGACACCGCATGCCCGCGATGACCATGTCCTTCGAGGTTCACCCAAGCCACCTGGACCGGGTGAAGAACGGCGACCAGGTACGGTTCTCGGTAGAACCGGGGGAAGCCGGCATGCGTGTCATCGACCTGGACATTATCGGAGGTGAGCAATGAACACGCTGGCGCCCCGTCAATGGGTTCACCCCCTGGCCCCGCGAGTCGTCACGGTTGCACTGGTGCTCCTGTCCGCGGGCTGCGCCAGCATCCCGGACCCCGGCGGTGGTATCACCGAGGTGGCCGAACTGGTCGAGTCCAGCAGCGGAGAATCCGTTGTCCTGCCCGATCCGGACACACCGTTGCGACTCGGCGAGGACGAGGTGACACGCATGCTCGCCTTCCCGTTGAGCATCAAGGATGCAGAACGCCTGGCCCTGTCGCGCAGTCCCCGGCTTCGAGCGCAGCTGACCGCGGTGGGGCTCGCCGCATCGGATTTCGCCCAGGCCTCCCGGCTGCGGAACCCCGGTTTCAGCCTGTCGCGCTTTTCCGGCAACGACTACGAGGCCACCACCTTGTTCGACCTGGGTGGTGCGATGCTGATGCCCCTGCGCCGACGCATTGCCGAGCGACAACTGGACCAGGCGCGGTACCGTGCGGCCGAGGCCGTTGTGCGTCACGTCGCGGATACCCGCGCAGCGTGGATTCACGCCGTGGCCGAGTCGCAGCGTACCCGCCTGATGGAGCAACTGCACGAAACAATGGCTACCGCCAACACGTTGACGGGCCAGATGTCCGCCATCGGCCACAGCCCCCTGCGTGACATCGTGGCGTCGGAGCTGGCACTGACCGAGTATCGTGCCAATCTCAGCCGGCAACGTGTTCGAGAACAGTCGGCACGGGAAGTCTTGCTGCGTCAACTGGGTCTGTGGGGATCCGACGCCCAGCTGGTCACCTTGCCGGACCGACTCGACCCGCCCCCGGCGACGCCGCTGGATTACCACGATGTTGCCGTGCAGGCGGTCCAGAAGCGACTGGATGTCGAGGCGGCCCGACAGGTCATCAGCGCTACCGCGGCCAACCACTCGCTGTCACGGCGTTCGCCCTTCATCAACGTGCTTGAACTGGGACCAAGCATCGAAGGTACTGACGAGGGACGCGATACGGGCTTCGAGATCGAGCTCAGCCTGCCACTGTTCGACCTTGGCGGCATACGCAACGAACGGGCACGCATCGCCTATCAGCAGGCCGTCGCCCAAGCCGAGCAGGTGGCGTTGACGGCTGCCTCGCAGGCACGCGAGTCCCTGCACGCCTACCAACGCGCCTTCGACATTGCGCGGGCCTACGTCGACCTGGCAATGCCGCTACGAGAGCGACTCAGCGAAGAAGAGACACTGCGATACAACGGCATGCTGATCAGCGTCTTCGATCTGCTCGAAGACGCCGCAGACAGGCTCGCGGTGGAGCTTCGGCACCTCGACGCCGTGCGCGATTTCTGGCTCGCCGATACCCGCATGAAACGGGTACTCGTGGCGGGCGTCGACACCCCGTTCGCAATCGCCGCCGCTTCCCTGTCCAACGAAGACGCCGAAGCCGGCCACTAGCCTTTGGAGCAACTGTCCATGACAACCCGACGAAACTTCCTTTCTCAAACCGGTGCCGCCCTGCTGGGTGCGGGCCTGGTTTCCCGAACCGCGCTGGCCGCCTTGCCAGAGGCGCCGCAACAGGCATCAAGCGGCATGATCGTCCCCCCGGAACCGTCCAACGGACGCTGGTTCCGCCCTGTCGTCACCCTCAACGGGTGGTCGGCGCCCTGGCGAATGAACAACGGTGTCAAGGAGTTCCATCTTCTCGCCGAGCCGGTGGAGCGGGAATTTGCACCCGGCATGACCGCCCGCCTGTGGGGATACAACGGCCAGTCCCCCGGTCCGACCATAGAGTGCGTGGAAGGCGACCGGGTGCGTATCTTCGTCACCAACCGACTGCCCGAGCACACCACCATTCACTGGCACGGCATGTTGCTCCCCAGCGGCATGGACGGCGTCGGCGGTCTCAGCCAACCGCACATACCGCCAGGCAAGACCTACGTCTACGAGTTCGAGACCCGTCACTCGGGGACGTTCATGTATCACCCGCACGCAGACGAGATGGTGCAGATGGCCATGGGCATGATGGGATTCTTCGTTGTTCACCCCAAAGACCCGGATTTCATGGCGGTGGATCGCGACTTCTGCTTCCTGATGTCCGCCTACGACATCGAGCCTGGCAGCATGACACCACGGGTAAACGAGATGGTCGACTTCAACCTGTGGACATGGAACAGCCGGGTTTTCCCCGGCATCGACCACCTCGCCTGTCGTCTTGGAGACCGGGTACGGGTACGCATGGGCAACCTGACCATGACCAACCATCCCATACACGTGCATGGACTGACTTTCGAGGTCGCGGGTACCGATGGTGGTTGGGTTCGACCAGAGGCGCGATGGCCGGAAGTCACCGCCGATATCGCCGTGGGACAGATGCGCGCCATCGAATTCGATGCCATCGCGCCAGGCGACTGGGCCATGCACTGCCACAAGTCACATCACACCATGAACGCCATGGGTCACGATGTACCCAACATGATCGGCGTTGACCAGGGTGTCGTGCGCGACCGGCTCAGCCGTCTTCTCCCGGGGTACATGATCATGGGGGAACGAGGCATGGCAGACATGGGAGAGATGGTGATGCCCCTTCCCGACAACACCTTGCCGATGATGACCGGCAGCGGGCCTTTCGGCCCGATCGAGATGGGCGGCATGTTCACCGTGTTGAAAATACGCGCCGACCAGGCACCCGGTGACTTTTCCGACCCGGGCTGGTATGCCCACCCGCCGGGAACCGTCAGCTACGAAGTGCAGTCCGGCTGATGCCACGAAGAACAACCTCAACAGGAGACGCAACCATGATTCGAATACCAGCATATCTTGTACTGACTTCGCTGCTGACACTGCCTGTAGTCGCAGCTTACGCGCATACCGGGGAAACCCATTCGTCCACCGGCTACCCGGATACCGACACCGCCTTCGGTGACTACCAGAAAAACCTGGTGCCCAACCGCGTGATCGAGGTACGCATGAGCGACAACATGCGCTTTAACCCGGAAACCCTGGCCATTCAGCGGGGCGAAGTGATTCGATTCGAGATCGTCAACGAAGGAAAGCTGCTGCATGAATTCGTGCTTGGCACACAGCAATCGCTGGAAGCCCATGCGCGGATGATGCGACAAAACCCTGGCATGAAGCACGACGAGCCATACATGGCGCACGTCGAGCCAGGCCAGTCTCGAAGCATCACCTGGCGGTTCAGCGACGACGTCGCACCAGCGTATGGCTGCCTGCTGCCCGGCCACTTCGAGGCCGGCATGAAGGGCACCGTGGAGCTGTACTGAGAGAATCGGCACGGTTCGGCGTCGCGGCGCCGAACCGTGCCGTTCACAGGTCGCTACCGATCACGCTTGCAAGCGCTGTCGACTCCACCGGACCGGGTCATTGCGGTCACCACGCCACACTCGGTGATGATGGCCTGCATGGGAATGTCGTGATCCAGCGGGTGGATGGTGGGCAAGGCGAGTTCCTCGTAGCCCACGCCCAGCGGCAGCGTGTCGCGCAGCGTCGCCAGCGTACGGTCGTAGTAACCACCGCCATTGCCGAGACGGTAGCCGTCGGCGTCGAAACCCACCACCGGTGCGATGACCACTTCCGGCACCAGTTCCTCCGCCAGCGGCGGCGGCGCCGGGATACGGGTGGCGTCGGGCACCAGCACCAGTCGGCCGGTCCAGCGGCGGAAGCGCACTGCCTCGCCACGAACCACCACCGCCGGCAGGGCCAGCTCGACGCCCATGCGACCCAGTTGACGCCACAGGGAGGACAGGTCGGGTTCGCCCCGGATCGGCCAGTATCCCGCCACCGAGCACGGCCGCATGCCCTCGAAGTGTCCGAGCAGGTGCCCGGCAATGGCTTCGTCCCTTCGCTTGCGACGGGTGCCGCGGACCGCGAGTCGACGTCGCAGCAGCAAGATGCGCTGCTGTTCCCGCCAGCGATACACCGCGGCGGCATCGGACGGATCCACGGGCCGGGGACGGTTCACGAAGCCACGCCGTCATCCGGCGTCGGCATCAGGAGTTCGTGATCGGGACGCCGAAGACGCTCTCCACGGCGCAGCAGCATGCCCTGGTGGCCGGCAATGCCGAGTTCCAGGCTCTGCGCAATCCGCCCGGCGGCGGCAAGAAAACGCGCCGCGGCCGGCGCCGAACAATGCGCGTGAACGGTCTCGGCGAACAGCGCCAGCCAGCGATCGAAGTGCCGGCCGTCCACCGGCAACGGCATGTGCATCGGCATCGGGCGACCATGGTACTCGCCGCTGCCGAGGGTCACCGAAGCCCAGAAGCTGCACATGCGGGCCAGGTGGGCAGGCCAGTCCTCGACCCGGGACTCGAACACCGGACCCAGCCACGGGTCGCGCCGCGCGGCATCGTAGAAGGCATGCACCACCGACCGGATCATGGCATCGTCGATTCCGAGGTCTTCTTCTCCCCCGCGCCCGCTGCCGTCGGCGGCTGCGGGGCGCGGGCTTCGCTGCATGCTCATGGCGGGTTCCCGTGGGCTTCCGAAAGTGGTATATGAAATACCTGTATAGCATGGCATACTGCCCGGCACAATCCACCGGCCGACGCCCGGCACCCGACACCATGCGACTGAATGCCTTTACCGATATCGGACTGCGCGCGCTGATGCGCCTGGCCGGCGAGGAAGGCGGGTTCATCAACTCCGTCTCCCTGTCACGGGAGTTGTGCATATCCCGACACCACCTGATCAAGGTCGTGCAGGCACTCGCCGCCGGCGGCTTCGTGCAGATTCGGCGCGGCGCCCACGGCGGCTTCCGTCTCGCCCGCCCCGCCGAGCAGATCACCATCGGCGAAGCCATACGCGTGCTCGAGGGCGACCAGCCACTGGTGGAATGCTTCCGCGC
>CAYGJZ010000031.1:41665-43255 GCA_964350265.1 uncultured Gammaproteobacteria bacterium
TGCTGGATTCACCCTTCGCCTACCCGGTAGAGCGCTATCGAAGGCTCCGCCCCTTCCCCCTCGCCTTCAGCGGCACCGTGAATCAGTCCATCGAGGTGGAGATCGCCACCGAGGTCTTTGATGACGACCTGTTCCGAGGCACGCTGGTCGCCATTGGCCTGGACAACGGCCCGAACTGCCGCGCGAGCACCATCGAGGCCAAGCGCAAGGGCGATCGTTACGAGTACCAGATCAGCGGCGACTGCCGGGGCAAGGGCCGGATGGAATTCAGCGAACGGGTCCCCTTCGTGCGCGCCAAGGTCAAACTGCGAGGAAGCCTGCTCGACCCGACCTCCCCAGGCGGCCCACGTCGCTACACCATGTGGCTGAACCAGCGCGACGCCTTCTGAGTCGGCGCCGCCGCGGTTCGGTGGCGGATCAGCCCTGGGCCTCGACGAAGCCGCGGATCTCGCGGAAGCGGCGAGCGATTTCCTGCGGCGTGTGCGGCGTGCTGAGAATGCCCACCCGGCGGCCGTCGGGGTCGACCACGATGATCGCCGCGGAGTGGTCCACGGTGTACATGCCGTTCTCGTCGGGCTCGTTGCGCACGTGCAGCACGCCCAGCGGTCGCGCCAGCTGGTCGATGGCCTCGATGCTGCCGGTGGCGCCGACGAAGGCGTCGTCGAAGGCCGCCACGTACTTGCCGATGGTCGCCAGCGGGTCGCGGGCAGGGTCCACCGAAACGAAGTAGACCTGGCTGTCGCCGAGATCCCCGTCGTCGCGCAGCACGTCCATGGCGCCAGCCAGCCCGGACAACGTGGTCGGGCAGACATCCGGGCAGTTGGTGAAGCCGAAGAACAGCAGGCTCCACTGCCCGGCCAGCCGGTCCGGGTCCAGCGGCCGTTCATCGGTGGTTTCCAGGGCAAAGGCGGGCAGCGGCGTGCCCGGCCAGATCAGGCCGTCGACGGCGCCGACATCGGGGGTTTTCCTGCCCGTCCATTCCGAGGCCAGGTACCCGGCCGAGACACCGGCCACGGCCAGGAGCAGGAACAGGGTCCATCGCCGTCCGCGGGACATCGGCGATGCGGTGTTGGATCGTGTCATTTTCAGTTACCAAAGACAGGCCGGGGAAGTGGCCCGGTGAATGCAGTAGTCAGCCATCGCGGCACGGGGCCGCGATGACCAACCGCGGGAACAGGCAGGCCGGCTAGTCGCCGTGCTGGCCGTGGTCATGGCCCTTGCCGCCATGCGCGCCGGCATCGAGCGGTCTCACCACCGCGTCCACGGTGAGCGTTTCCGACTGGCCGTCGGCGGAGAACTCCAGCGTCACCGGAATCATCTCTCCCTCGGTCACCGCCCGTTCCAGGCCCATCATCATGATGTGGTAGCCACCGGGCGCCAGTTCCAGCGTGCCCCCGGCCTCGATGGACACGCCAGGCACCTGGCGCATCTTCATCACGCCATCGACCATGCGCATCTCGTGCACTTCGGTAACCCGGGCAACATCGGTCTGCGCGGCCACCAGGCGGGTGTCGGTGGTGGAGTGGACGATCATGAAGGCGCCGGTGCCCTGCTGGCCGGGAACGGTGGCCCGCACCCAGGGTTCCTCGA
>CAYGJZ010000032.1:0-42759 GCA_964350265.1 uncultured Gammaproteobacteria bacterium
CATGCGGTCTCGTGCGCGGATCGGGTCTCCTGCGCTGCGCCGCGTTGGCCGTTTTTCGCGCGCTAGCTTAATCCATTGCGCGAGGTTGCGGCGATAACTTGTCGATTCGTGGTTGTTTTCAGGTTTCCCTTTCTAATTTTCACATTTTTGTTTGTCTAATACAAAACGAACATCTAGAATGAACATTCCATTTTGCACGATCGCGTTGTCACACAGGAAGAACCATGGATCGAAGGCATGCACGGCCGATCGGCAAGTGGGACGAGTGGCTGTGCAGGTGCGCCCAGCCCGGAGCCGCCAGCTATGACTTCACCGTGGTCTGCGAGGAACAGGTCCAGCGCTGGCAGTCCAGCTAGCGTTTGATCGGGACGCTGTAGGCAGGAACCGCCGGAGAGGCGCATGGCCTCCCCGGCATCAACCAAAGGAGTCACAACGGGCGTGAACCGTGCAAGACCGCCGGCGACGGGCCGGGACGATGAACTGACGCCGCGCCAGCGACGCATCATCGAGACCGCCCGGGCCAAGGGCAACGTCAACGTGGAGTCCCTCTCCGAGCAATTCATGGTGACACCGCAGACCATTCGACGGGATCTGAACGTGCTGTGCGACGGGCACTTCCTGCGCCGCGTGCACGGCGGTGCGGTGTTCAACGACCTGCAGGTCAACCTGGGCTACCAGGCCCGGCGACACATTGCCACCGAGGCCAAGCGTGGCATCGGCGAGGTGGCCGCCCGCCTGGTTCCCGACGGCAGCTCGCTGTTCATCAACATCGGCACCACCAACGAACAGGTGGCCGGCTTTCTCAAGCACAAGCGCGACCTCATGGTGATCACCAACAACGTCAACGTGGTGACCACGTTGATCGGCGCCAGCGGCGTCGAACTGGTGGTGGCCGGTGGCGTGGTGCGTCACGAGGACGGCGGCATCGTCGGTGAGCGGGCCAGCGACTTCCTGTCCCAGTTCCGCGTCGACTACGCCGTCATCGGCGCCTCTGCCATCGACGCCGACGGCACCCTGCTCGACTACGACTACCGCGAGATCCTGGTGGCGCGCGCCATCATCGAGCATGCCCGCTCGGTGATCCTGGTGGCCGATGCGAGCAAGTTCGAGCGCAGCGCGCCGGTGCGTATCGCGCACATCTCCGGGGTCCATCATTTCGTCACCGACCGGCGTCCGCCGGACGGCTTCGTGACCCGCTGCCGAGAGGCAGGGGTCTTCATTCACACCGTCGAAGAAACATGAGCGACTTCGCCAACGTGCCTGTCGAGGGGCAGTACGACCTTGCCGTCATCGGTGGCGGCATCAATGGCTGTGGCATTGCCCGCGATGCCGCCGGCCGCGGCCTGTCGGTGCTGCTGCTGGAGCAGGACGACCTTGCCTCGGCCACCTCGTCGGCCAGCAGCAAGCTGATCCACGGTGGCATCCGCTACCTGGAGCACTACGAGTTCCGCCTGGTGCGTGAATCCCTGCGCGAGCGCGACGTGGTGCTGAACATCGCGCCGCACATTGCCCGGCCGCTGCGCTTCGTCTTCCCGCACAACCCGGGCATGCGCCCGATGTGGATGATCCGCGCCGGCCTGTTTCTCTACGATCATCTCGGCGGTCGCGAGTTTCCGCGCAGTCGTCGTATCGGCGATTTTCGCAACAGCGAGGTCGGCCGCCTGCTCAAGCCGCGCTACACGCGGGCGTTTGAATATTCCGACTGCTGGATCGACGACTCGCGGCTGGTGGTGCTGACCGCGCGCGATGCCAGCGAACGGGGCGCCGACGTGCTCACCCGCACCCGCTGCGACCGTGCCAGCGGCGCGGACGGCCGCTGGGTGATCGATGCCAGCAACGTGGATACCGGAGAGGCAAGACGTTTCCATGCCCGCGTGCTGGTCAATGCCACCGGGCCGTGGGTGTCCAGCTTCCTGTCCGGGCAGGTCGATGCCGAGCGCATCGATCCGCAGCGCTCGGGTACGCGCAAGGTCAAGGGTTCGCACCTGGTGGTGCGTCGCTGGTTCGAGCACGACCGCGCCTACATCCTGCAGAACAGCGACGAGCGCATCGTCTTCGTGCTGCCCTACGAGGACGACTATGCCCTGGTCGGCACCACCGACGTCGACTTCGACGGCGATCCGTCGGCGGTGACCATGTCCGAGGAGGAGCGCGACTACCTGCTGCGTTGTGTCGGAGACTACTTCGAACACGAACTCACCGCGGGCGACGTCATCAGTCACTATGCCGGCGTACGGCCGCTGTACGACGATGGCGTCAGCAAGGCCCAGGAGGCGACCCGGGACTACGTGCTGACCTACGAGCGGACCCGGGATGCCGGTGGCCTGCTGTGTGTCTTCGGCGGCAAGCTCACCACCTATCGCAAGCTGGCCGAGGCGGCACTGGCCAGGATTGGCGACGATCTCGGCCCGCTCGGGGCATCGTGGACCGGCGGCGCACCGCTGCCCGGCGGCGACTTCGCGCCGGCCGAGCGCGATGCCGTGCGTGCGCGGCTCGCCTCGCGCTATCCCTTCGTGCCGGAGCCGCTGCTGCACCGCTGGTTCCGCAGCTACGGCACCGAGCTGTCGCGGATGCTGGGAGAAGCCGCGTCGATGGGCGATCTTGGTCGTCACTTCGGCGCCATGCTCTACGAGGCGGAGGTGCGCTACCTGGTCGACTACGAGTGGGCGCGGTGCGCCGAGGACATTCTCTGGCGTCGCGGCAAGCTCGGCCTGGTGGCCACCGAGGTGGATGTCGCCGCCCTCGAACAATGGCTGGCCGGGTACACGGGTTCCAGCCTGTCCACTGATTCCGACACGGGCGAGGCAGTGGCCCATGACCGTTGAACTGAAGAACCTTTGTTTTGCCCACGGTGCCTTCAACATCCTGTTCGGTGCCACCGGTTCCGGCAAGACCAGCTTGCTGCGGGTGATGGCCGGCCTGGAGAAGCCGGACAGCGGCAGCATCCTCGACGACGGCGACGAGGTCACCGGTGTCCCCGTGCAGCGACGCGATGTCGCCATGGTCTACCAGCAGTTGATCAACGACCCGTCGATGACGGTCTACGAGAACATCGCCTCGCCGCTGAAGGTGGCACGGGTGCCCCGGCAGGAAATGCGCCGCCCGGCGGAACTGTCCGGTGGCCAATAGCAGCACATCGCGCTGGCCTGGGCCGGCTTCGTCTTCCGCTTCGTGTGAGGTGCCCGCCAGTGCGGCAAGGGGCGGGATAAACAAAGCTGATTACGACTGGCGCAAGGGTTGGGATAAACAATCCTGATTGGCGGGGAACCAGGGGCTTCGTTACCGTGTAATCCATGTCAAGACCTGCGAATCCCGAGTCGATGGAGCATCCGGAACAAGATGCCGAGGCGTTGGGCGGTGCCCAGACGCGCAACACCACCTGCTACATGTGCGCCTGTCGATGCGGCATTCGCGTGCACTTGCGGGAAGGACAGGTGCGCTATATCGAGGGCAACCCCGATCACCCGTTGAACCAGGGCGTGATCTGCGCCAAGGGTGCCTCGGGGATCATGAAGCAGTATTCGCCGGCGCGCCTGACCCGGCCGCTTCGCCGGCGCCCCGGCGCCGCACGCGGCGACAACGACTTCGAGCCGATCAGCTGGGACGAGGCCTTCGACATGCTCGAACAGCGCCTGTCCCACCTGCGCGCCACCGACCCGAAGAAGTTTGCCCTGTTCACCGGGCGCGACCAGATGCAGGCCCTCACCGGGTTGTTCGCCCGCCAGTACGGTACGCCGAACTACGCGGCCCACGGCGGCTTCTGCTCGGTGAACATGGCCGCCGGCATGATCTACACCATCGGCGGCTCCTTCTGGGAGTTCGGCGGCCCGGATCTCGACCGCGCGCGGCTGTTCGTGATGATCGGTACTGCCGAGGATCATCATTCCAACCCGCTGAAGATCGCCATCTCCAAGTTCAAGCGCGCCGGCGGCCGCTTCGTCTCCATCAACCCGGTGCGTACCGGCTACTCGGCCATTGCCGACGAGTGGGTGCCGATCCGGCCTGGCACCGATGGTGCGTTGTTGATGGCGCTGACCCGGGAGATCATCCAGGCCGGCCTGTTCGACCGCGAGTTCCTGGTGCAGTACACCAACTCCGCACAGCTGGTGAACATCGACCCGGCCAGCGACGAGCACGGCATGTTCGTGCGCATCGACGTGCCCTCCGAGGAGGGATGCTTCGATCCGCAGGACAAGCTGTGGTGGGACCGTCGCCGCCAGTGCGAGGTGCTGACCCACAGCAAGGGTGCCGATCCGCGCCTGCTCGGCGAGTACCGGCTGGCCGACGGCACCCCGGTGAAGACCGCCTTCCAGTTGCTGGTCGAGCGACTGGAGCCGTGCACGCCGGAGTGGGCGGAGGAAATCACCGGCATCGATGCCGGGCGCATCCGGCGCCTGGCCCACGAGATGGGCGTCACTGCCCGTGACCAGAAGATCGAGCTGCCCATTGCCTGGACCGACGTCTGGGGCCGGGACCACGACCACGTGACCGGCAACCCGGTGGCCTTCCACGCCATGCGTGGCCTGGCGGCGCATTCCAACGGCTTCCATTCCATCCGCGCCCTGTCCATCCTGATGACCGTGCTCGGCACCATCGACCGGCCGGGCGGCTTCCGCCACAAGGCACCTTTCCCGCGCCCGATACCGCCCTGCGCGAAGAGTCCCCGGGTGCCCGAGGCGGTGCGGCCGAACCGCGCCCTGGAAGGCCTGGCGCTGGGCTGGCCGGCGGAGCCGGATGACCTGTTCGTCGACGACGACGGCAACCCGGTGCGCATCGACAAGGCCTTCTCCTGGGAATACCCGCTGTCGGTGCACGGCATGATGCACAACGTCATCACCAATGCCGTGCGTGGTGATCCCTACCGTATCGACACGCTGATGCTGTTCATGGCCAACATGGCCTGGAACTCGACCATGAACACCGGCAAGATCCGCGAGCTGCTGAACCAGCGCGACGACGACGGCGAGTTCAAGATTCCCTTCCTGGTGGTGTGCGACGCCTTCCAGTCGGAGACGGTGGCCTTCGCCGACCTGGTGCTGCCCGATACCACCTACCTCGAGCGCCACGATGTCATGTCCATGCTCGACCGGCCGATCTCCGAGTTCGATGGCCCGGTGGACTCGGTACGCATCCCGGTGGTTCCGCCGACCGGCGAATGCAAGCCCTTCCAGGAAGTGCTGATCGAGCTGGCCACGCGGCTGAAGCTGCCATCCTTTGTCGACAGCGACGGCAACCGCAAGTACAGCGACTACCCGGACTTCGTCGTCAACTACGAGACCGAGCCGGGATCCGGCATCGGCTTCCTGGCCGGTTGGCGTGGCACCGACGGCGACAAGTTCATGGCCGGCGAACCCAATCCCGACCAGTGGCGACGCTACGAGGAGAACAACTGCGTCTTCCACTACGAGCTGCCCCGATCCTACCAGTACATGCGCAACTGGAATCGCGGCTACCTCGACTGGGCCAAACGTCACCGGCTGGTACGCTATGCCGAACCGATCCTGGTGCATGTCTACTCCGAGGTGCTGCAGCAGTTCCGGCTTGCCGCCGAGGGCCGCGGCGATACCCGCCAGCCGCCCGACCACCTGCGCGAGCGCGTGGCACAGTACTTCGACCCGCTGCCGTTCTACTATCCGCCGCTGGAATCCGCCTTCACCGATGCCGAGCGCTACCCGCTGGCCGCGGTGACCCAGCGGCCGATGGCCATGTACCATTCGTGGGATTCGCAGAACGCCTGGCTGCGGCAGATTCACAGCCACAACTATCTCTACGTCAGTCCGGTGGTCGGCCGCGAGAACGGCTTTGACGACGGCGACTGGGTGTGGGTGGAGAGTCCCTGGGGCAAGGTGCGCTGCATGTGCCGCTTCTCCGAGGCGGTGGAGCCGGGCACGGTGTGGACCTGGAATGCCATCGGCAAGGCGCCGGGCGCCTGGTCGCTGGCGCCGGATGCCGACGAGGCGCGCAAGGGCTTCTTGCTCAACCACGTCATTTCCGAGGAACTGCCGGCCAGCGGTGGTCACGGCCCGGTGTCCAACTCCGATCCGGTGACCGGGCAGGCCGGCTGGTACGACGTCCGCGTGCGTGTCTACAAGGCCGACGCAGCCGAACAGGCCGAGGAAACCTCGCCACGCTTCGCGGCGCTTTCGCCGGTGCCCGGCCAGAGCGCCAGCCGGCCGCGCTGGCTGGCCTACTTTGCCGGTCGTCGTGGCGACAGGGGGGCGGCATGACCCAGCTTGCCCTGGTCATCGACCTCAATGTCTGCGTCGGCTGCCATGCCTGCGTGACCAGTTGCAAGGAGTGGAACACCTCCGGCCTGGCCGGCACGCTGTCCGACGACAATCCCTACGACGCCGATCCCACCGGCACCTTCTTCAACCGCGTGCAGACCTTCGAGGTCGGCGAGTATCCGCATACCGAGACGGTGCACTTTCCCAAGTCCTGCCTGCACTGCGAGGATCCGCCCTGCGTGCCGGTCTGCCCCACGGGGGCCAGCTACAAGCGGCCGGAAGACGGCATCGTGCTGGTCGACTACGACAAGTGCATTGGCTGCAAGTACTGTTCCTGGGCCTGCCCCTACGGCGCGCGCGAGCTCGACGAACACCAGAAGGTGATGAAGAAGTGCACCCTGTGCGTGGATCGCATCTACGACGAGTCCATCCCCGAGGCCGAGCGCCGGCCCGCCTGCGTCAATGCCTGCCCGACCAGTGCACGCCTGTTCGGCGACATCCACGACTCCGAGTCCGAGGTGTCCCGGGCCATCCGCGAACAGGGTGGCTATGCGCTGATGCCGGAATGGGGCACGCGGCCGGCCAACCACTACCTGCCGCGACGCAAGACGCGCATGACCATCCACGAAGACGAACTGGTGCGCGCCGACAACCCGCTGAAGCGCGAGCAGGCGGTCGACGACGGCCCGGTGACCGGCCACACCCTCGACGACGTCACCACCTGGTAGGACGAGGCGAAGCACCATGCACCCGGCATTTTCCGTCATCCTGCTGACCACCCTGATCGGCGCCGGCCAGGGGTTGTTCGTCGCCGTCTACCTGGTGCAGTGCCTGGCCGAGGCCGGGGCCGTGCCCGGCCTGTCGCCGCGGCAGTACGCCGCGGTGGGCGTCGTCGCCCTGGCGCTCTTGTCGGCGGGCCTGCTGGCATCCTTCTTCCACCTCGGTCATCCCGAGCGCGCCTGGCGCACGGCCGCCTGCTGGCGCACTTCCTGGCTGTCGCGGGAAGTCATCGTGCTGCCGGCCCTGATGGCCGCCATCGGCGCCTGGGTGCTGGCGCAGCTCGGCGGTGGCGGGCAACTGGCGCTGGTGCTCGGCGCGGTGGCACTGGTCACGGCGCTGGCGCTGTACGTCTCCACCGCGATGATCTATGCCTGCATCCGCTTCCTGGCCGAGTGGGCGACGCCGTTGACGGTGATCAACTTCCTGCTGCTGGGACTGGCCTCCGGTTTCACCCTGGCCACCGCGCTGGCGGCGCTGGCCGCGCCCGCGTCGCTGCTGCCCCTGCTTGGCGGCCTTGCCCTGGTGCTGACCCTGGCCGCGGCCGTGTTCCGGCTGGCCGCGCTGGTGCGCAACGACCGGCTCGCGCCGCGATCCACGCCGCAGTCGGCCATCGGCGTGCGTCATGCGCGGATCGTGCAACGGTCCCAGGGCGCCACCGCGGGTTCGTTCAATACCCGCGAGTTCTTCCACCATGCCGCGCCCGGCCTGTATCGATCCATGCGCTGGGTGTTCGTGGTCCTGGCCTTCGTCCTGCCCGCGGTCTTGCTGCCGCTGGCGGTGCAGGCGGGTTCGGCGCCGCTCCTGGCACTGGTCTTCGCGGTGCAGTTCCTTGGCCTGGTGGCGGAGCGCTGGTACTTCTTCGCCCAGGCCAACCACCCGCAGAACCTGTACTACCAGTACGTCAGCTAGGCGCTGTTCAGCCGGCCGCCGGCTGGCGCAGGGCGGCGAGGGGCACCGGGGTGCCGATGGCATTGCCCTGGGCAAAGTCGACACCGATGTCGGCCAGCCGGTCGAGGTACTCCGCCGACTCCACGCATTCGCCCACGGTGCGGATGTTCATGGCCCGCGCCACCGAGCAGATCGACTCGACGAAGACCGGGTTGTAGGGGTCGCTGGCGAGATCCTCGATGAAGCTGCCGTCGATCTTCACGAAGTCCACCGGGAAGTGCTTGAGATAGGAGAAGGACGCCAGCCCGGTGCCGAAGTCGTCCAGCGCCACGTGGCAGCCCTCGCCGCGCAGGCGTTCGATGAAGGTGCGCGCCAGGCTGAGATTGCGAATGGCCGAAGTCTCGGTGATCTCGAAGCAGACGTTCTCCGGACGGATGCCGTCGGTGCCGAAGTGGTCGAGTATGTCGCGTCGCAGCCGGTCGCTGTGCAGCGATGCACCGGACAGGTTGATGGAAAAGCAGCACTCACGCCAGCCGTCGATCTCCTGGATGCGCTCGAACGCCCTGGACACCACCCACTGGTCGACGCGCACGATCTGTCCGAAGCGCTCGGCATAGGGTATGAAATACTCCGGCGAGTGGGCGTTGCCGGCCTGGTCGACCAGGCGAATCAGCAGCTCGTACCAGCGGCTGATGCCGCCGTCATCGCGCAGGGGCAGGATCGGCTGGGCATAGAGCTGGATCATCGACTTGTCGAAGGCGTCCAGCCAGTCGGTGTGTCGATAGCTCTGGCTGCGCAGCGCCTCGCCGTCGCCCTCGCCGGTGCGGCTGCTGACGAAGACCCGGCCTTCGCCCAGCTCCTTGGCCCGGTAGCAGGCCTGGTCGGCGTCCCCGAGCACGGTGGTGGCGCTGGTGACCCCGGCGTCGATGACGCTGATGCCGATGCTGGCCGAGATCGCGTAGCGCCGGGCATTCCAGTGAAAATCGATTTCCTGCAGCCCGCGAATGACCTGGTTGGCGATGCTGCTGCCCCGACTGGTGGAGCAGTTGCGCAGGGCGATGCCGAACTCGTCGCCGCCGATGCGACCGAGCACGTCCTGGGGGCGGATGTGCTTGCGAATCACGTTGGAGACCTCCACCAGCAGGGCGTCGCCGGCGATGTGGCCGCCGGAATCGTTGACGAACTTGAAGCGGTCGAGGTCCAGGTAGCACAGCAGGTGCACCCGCGAGGAGCCACGCACGTCCTCGAGCAGTTCGTCGATGCAGGCGAGGAACTTGCGGCGGTTGTACTGGCCGGTCAGCGGGTCGTGGTTGGCCTGGTGGGCGAAGTCCTGGCGCAGCCGGTACTCGCGGGTCACGTCGCGGGTCACGCCGCGGTAGCCGAAAAACTCGCCGGCGGCATTGGTCACCGGGCGGGCGCTGATGTGGATGCGGACTTCCTTGTCATCGTTGCGCAGGAACGATGTCTCCAGCTCGTAGGCGCGCTGTTCCCGACGCAGCGCAAGGTGGTCCCGCCAGGCCTTGTCGATGAGTACCCGGCCGGCGGCGAGGATGCCGTCGGTGCTGGCCACCAGTTCCCCCATCGGCACGCCGTTGAGCACCTGGCCATGCTCCGAGGCGAAGGTCAGCGTCATGCTGGCATCGGTTTCCCAGTAGAAGTCCGAGGCTACCTCGGCGAAGTCGCGGAAGCGCTCGCGGGACAGGCGCAGCTCGTTCTCGATGTTCTTCTGGTGGGTGATGTCGAAGACCACCGCGCCAAGGCCGTTGATGGTGCCGTCCTCGGTCTTCACCGGGAACTTTATCGTCAACAGCGTGTGCATCTCGTCGTCGTCCACGCCCGGCAGCCGGCAGGGCTGCTCCATGACCTGGGTCTCGCCGCTGGCCAGCACCGACATGTCGTGCTCGTAGGTGCGCGCGGCGAGCTCGGCATCGTGAACGTCGAAGGGCAGCTTGCCGTGGGCATCGCTGTCCCGGATGCCGAAGATGCGCTCGAACTGTCGGTTGATCTTGATGTAGCGACCCTCGTGGTCCTTGAGATACATCTCCACCGGCGCATTGGCGAAGATGGAATCGATGTAGGCCTTGTTGCGGGTCAGCTCCTCCTGCGCCTGCTGACGCTGCACCAGCTCGGCTTCCAGTTCGTGGTTCTTCGCCGCCAGTTGCCGGTTGAGATCGTCGGCCTCCGAGCGCAGCCGGATACGTTCCGAGATGACCAGGTTGAACCGAACGGCGGTGATGGCGGCGGCCAGCAGGAACAGCAGGTGCAGCAGCAGCGGTGTCAGGACAAGGTCTTCCAGCGAGACGCTGACGAAGTAGATCATCGGCAGCTTGGCGCTGAGCAGGAAGACCAGGTAGGACGGCAGGTACTGGGCGAGGAAGGCCATGGCCGAGACCGCGATCACGGTGACCACCAGCACGATGGCGATGCCGGCGGCGGGCGAGGTGTTCGGCAGGAACATGCCGGAGACGCCCCAGGCCAGGCCGGTGACGGCAACCGAGACCAGCAGCAGCGCGGTGTGCTGGCCGGCGCGGGCGCCGTCGTCCTCGGTGTTGATGCGGTGGGACAGCCACAGCCGTACCAGCAGGATGACGCTGATCGTGGCCAGCCAGGCCGCCAGCGGGCCAGCCGGGGCATCGGAAACCACCAGCGAGGCGAGAATCCACGCCGCCGCCAGCGACAGCAGCATGCTCTCCCGGGACTGGCGATAGACCAGGGTCACCTGCTCGGCGCGGGTGGCCGGGTCTGGAAGGATGCTTGATCGCAGCGTGTCGAGTGCCTTGCGGCTGCTTGTCATTGGATGCTTCATCGCCCCCCGGGCATCCCGCCGGACGGGATGTTCGCTACACGGCACCGCCGCCGGCGACGGTAGAACGTGCCGGCGACCGGCTGGTCCGGTCGCCTAGTATGCATCAGGTCGCCCCTCCGGCGCCCGCCTGCGCGGCCTGCGTGCGGAAACGCAGGTCCACCTCGCGCGGCCCGCTGCGCTGGCCGGCATGGCTGCGTTCGAGGAAACGCGCCTCGCCGTCGGCGGTCAACGTGCAGACCGTGGAGCAGCGGGTGCCGTAGTCGCCGTCGTCGATGAAGATCGCCGACAGCGCGCGTTCACGGCGCGGCGACAGACCGGTGTCGGGCAGATCGTCCTCGAATACCCGCGGGTCGGCCAGCAGCGCGAACAACGCCTCGGTATCCAGCCGCGGTGCCGCCAGCAGTGTCGCGAAGCGCCGCTTGCCGGCTTCCACCTTCGGCCACGGCGTGTTGACGAAGGCATTGGACAGGGCGTGGATGCCGGCCGCCAGCGGCGTGGCCCGGTGTTGGGCGTTGTCGTAGGCGAACAGCGCCCCGGCATCGCCGTAGAGCAGGTTGAAGGGGCGGTAGCCGGCGCCCGGGGTGGCGATGCACTCGCCGATGGCGGCCAGCGGGCCACGGTGGCCCAGCACCCGGGGCACCAGCTCGCCGCGGGAACGCTGGCCGTCGCCACCACCGGCCACGCGGCGGTTGGTCACCACCGCGAAGCGACCGTTCTCGCCGAGCCCGAACCAGGCACCCCCGGCCTGCTCGTCGCGACCGGCGATCATCGGCGGATCGGCCCACCAGCGTGCACTGGCGGCCGGCCGCGCAAGGTACTCGTCGCGATTGGCGGCAATGACCAGCGGCAGGTCGTCGCGCACGCCGAGGGCAACCAGCACGAAGCACATGGTGCTAGGCCATCGACTCCGCCACCGCGGTCAGCGTCTCGACGTTGATGACCGCCTGGTAGCTGGGTGGCTCGGCAGCGCCGCGAAAGGTCTTCTTGACGATGCCTTCCAGGTTGGGGCGCTTGTCGGCGGCGGTTTCACCCTTGCCGATGCCGCCGCCGAACTCGACCACCTGGCGGATGCCGCCGTCCACCGCGTTGACCAGGTTCTGGTGCCACAGCACCGGGTGGAAGAGCTGGAAGAACAGGCGGGTGCGAATGGTCGCCGGCTCGGCGTCGTGGAAGCCGCCGGTATAGTTCGACAGCGTGCGCGCCGACGGCGGACGGAACGGCGCCGCATCGAGATGCTCGCGGAAGGCGCGGGCCGCGCCCACCATGTAGTAGGTGTGGAAGGCGCCCTCGGTCTTCAGTCGCACCGAGCGCCGTCGCGGATGATCGGCGGCGAAGTTCTCCGCCAGCCGATCGAGGTCGTCGCCGCGGCCGCCGACCACGGTCTGGTCGGGCATGTTGCAGGCGGCAATGGCGCAGAAGGCGGCATCGGCATACTGGCGGGCGGTGTCGATGTCCACTGGCAGCGCCTCCATCTCGCCCTCGCCGTGGGAGCCCATCAGCTCGCCGCGCACCTGCACCAGGCGCAGGGCGTCGGCGAAATCCAGCGCGCCGGCGGCCACCAGCGCGCTGTACTCGCCGAGGCTGTGGCCGGCCACCGCCGCCGGTGACAGCGTGCGCCCGCAGCGGTGTTCCAGCGCGCGCAGGCAGGCAATGGAGTGGGTCAGCAGCACCGGCTGGGTGAACCGGGTCAGGTGCACCTGCTCGTCGGGGTCCTCGAAGGACAGGCGGGCGATGTCGTAGCCGAGGACCTCCGAGGCAGTTTGGTACACTTGGCGTACGGACGCGTCGTGCTCGTACAGATCACGGCCGATGCCGCGATACTGGGAACCCTGGCCCGGAAACACGAACAGGGTGTGTTCCAGGGGGTCGGACGCGGGTTCGATTCCCATATGGCAAGTCCTTGGTGGATCGATGAATGGCGGGTGAAACCGCCTATTGTATCCGACCGGCCTCGGCCACTCCCAGCCAACGATCAACCGCCCGACGGAGCCGCGATGGGGAAGAAGTACCAGGAAATCTCGCCCGATCACCACGAGTTCATTACCCGCCAGAAACTGTTTTTCTGCGCCACCGCCGCCGCCGACGGTCGTGTCAACGTCTCGCCCAAGGGTGGCGACAGCCTGCGCGTGCTGTCGCCGTTGCGGGTGGTGTGGCTGAACCTCACCGGTTCCGGCAACGAGACCGCCGCCCACGTGCTCGCGATTCCGCGGATGACGTTGATGTTCTGCGCCTTCGAAGGTGAACCGAAGATCCTGCGCCTGTACGGCAACGCGCGCATGCACCAGCCCGGCGACGAGGAGTTCGAGGTGCTCTACGCGCAGTTCGAGCCGCACCCGGGCGCCCGCCAGATCTTCGACCTCGCGGTGGACCTGGTGCAGACCAGTTGCGGCTTCGGCGTGCCCTACTTCGACTATGCCGGGGACCGCGAGAAGCTGCGCCAGTGGACCGAGGAAAAGGGCGAGCACGGCCTGCTCGACTACCAGCGGCGGAAGAATGCACGCAGCATCGACGGTCTGCCCACCGGCATCGGCGAGGAGCCGGCGGAGTAGTTCGAAGACGGCTTCGGCGCCTGTCGCGCGGACAAAAAAAAAGCCGCCACGAAGGCGTGGCGGCCAATTCAAGGAGGAGGATAAAAACCGCGATGCTGCGATGCAGCATCGAAGGCGGCGGATAATATAACCGTGGGCAAGACCCGTCAAGGGGGTATTGTCACTTTTTTTCGAAGCGCCCGAAGCCGCGTCTCAGGCGGTGGTAGCGCGCCAGCCAGGGCAGGGCGAAGGCCGGGCTGTGCGCCTGTTTCCAGCGCCCGGCGACCCGCTTGACCGACTCGCTCCAGGCCGGGTAGGGCACGATGGCGGCCAGCAGCTTGTTCATGCCGATGCCCTGGCGCATGGCCAGGCTGGCCACGGTGGCCAGCTCGGCGGCATGGGCGCCGACGAAGGTGGCGCCGACGATGCGGTCCTTGCCGGGCACCGTGAGAATGCGCGCGAAGCCGGCATCGTCAGCCTCGGTGATGGCGCGGTCCAGTTCCTCCATCGGGAACTCGGTGGTTTCGACGTCCACGCCCCGGTCCCGGGCCTGCGCCTCGTTGAGTCCGGCGCGACCCACCTCGGGGTCGGTATAGACGGCATAGGGCATGCCGGTATCGTCGATGCGGAAGGACTTGAACGGCCGGAACAGCGCGTTGGCCACCGCGTGCCAGGCCTGGTGGGCCGCGGCGTGGGTGAACTGCCAGGGTCCGGCGACGTCGCCACAGGCGTAGATGTGCGAGTAGTTGGTCTGCATCAGCGCATTCACGCCGATGCGCCCGTTGCGGATCTCCACGCCCAGTTCCTCCAGGCCGTAGCCGTCGACGCGCGCCTTGCGACCGGCCGCCACCAGCAGGGCGTCGAAGCCTGCCGCTGCCCCCGTTGCCAGTTGCAGCCGTCCGGGCGCCACCGAGTCGACGCGGGCACCCCTGTGCACGTCAATACCCTCGGCGGCAAAGCGTTTCTCCAGCAGCGTGCCCACCGCCACGTCCTCGCCGGCCAGCAGGTGATCGGCCATCTCGTAGAGGGATACCCGCGCGCCGAGACGGGCGAAGGCCTGCGACAGTTCGCAGCCGATGGCGCCGCCGCCGAGCACTGCCAGCCGGCGGGGCAGCGAGCGCAGCTGCCACAGGCTGTCCGAGGTCAGGTAGTCCACGGTGGACAGACCCGGCAGCGAGGGCACCAGGGGTTCGGCACCCGCTGCGATCACGATGTTGCGCGCACGGATGCGCTCGCCGTCGACGTCCACCGTCCACGGGTCGACGAAGCGGGCCGCGCCCTGTACGCAGCGAACCCCCAGCGCGGTATAGCGTTCCACCGAGTCGTTCGGCTCGATGCGCGCGATGGCCCCGCGCACGTGGTCCATGACGCGCTGGAAGTCGACCCGGACCTCGCCGGTGTCGATGCCGAAACGGGCGCCGTCGCGGGCCTGGTGGGCGTGGCGGGCGGCGGCGATCAATGCCTTCGACGGCACGCAGCCACGGTGCAGGCAGTCCCCGCCCATCTGCGCGGCCTCCACCAGCACCACCCTGGCCTGCAGGGCAGCGCCCAGGTAGGCGCTGACCAGCCCTGCCGAACCGGCACCGATGACCACCAGGTCGGCGTCGAAGCGGCGTCGGTTGCGCATCACGAACCGCGCAGCGCGCGCAGCAGCCAGCGCGCCAGCCAGGGGAAGACGGCCAGCAGCGCGAAGGCGGCGAGCAGCCCGGGGGAGAGGATGTCCGAGGCCGAGCGTACCTCCGCCAGCCGGGTGCCCGCATTCACGTAGACGACGGTGGCCGGCAACATGCCGAGCTGGCTGACCAGGAAGAAGGTGGGCGTGCGGATGGAGGTCAGCGCCATCAGCACGTTGACCACGAAGAAGGGAATGGCCGGCACCAGCCTCAAGGAGAACAGGTAGAAGGCGCCGTCGCGCTCGAAGCCCCGGCGCACCCGCTCGAGACGCTCGCCGAAGCGTTCGCGCACCAGCGTGTTGCACACCGTGCGCGCGATCAGGAAGGCGGCGGTGGCGCCGATGGTGGAGGCGAAGGAGACCAGCACCGTGCCCCACAGCCAGCCGAACAGCATGCCGCCGGCCAGGGTCAGGATGGCGGCGCCGGGAATGCTCAGCGCGGTGATGGCGACGTAGACGGCAAGGTAGCCGGCGGCGGTGGCGAACGGTCGTGCGTGGAGCACCGCCACCAGCGCCTCGCGACGCTGCTGCAGGGTGTCCAGGGTGAGCACGTCGCGGGTGACGAGATACAACGCGGTGCCCGCGAGCACGATGCCCGCGAGCACCAGCAGGCCGGTGCGCTTCACGACCCGGCGCGGCCGACGCCGGTTTCGCCGTGTCGGCCGCTGCCCGCGGCGTCGCGCGGCGGCCGTTCGGAAAGGAGGAAGGCGTTCATGCCGATACGATAACAGTAACCCGCTGGAGCGAACATAGCGCGCGATCACGCCCGCTGCGGGGTTGACTTGCGCCGTTTCGGAGGGACGGGATAGGATGGATGGAGACTTGGGCAGGACCGGCCGGCCCGCCATCGGCGCGCTGCACGGAACGATCCTTCGCCGGAAACACGAAAAAGATTCGCCGCGTGGTGCGGCGTCGTCGACCACGACCAGGGGTTGTTGGAGGAAAGCATGACGCGAAGCACGCTGTTGACCATCGTCGCCGCCGTGGCCGCCCTTGCGGGCTGGATTCTCTATTTCGTGGAAGGCGGTCGCGTCGACCAGGTCGAGGCGGAGGTGGCCACCCTGTCGCGCAGCCTGGCGGCGGGTGAAGAAGCCCTCGACGAGGCGCGCAGCGCGGGCGAGGAGGCGACCGCGGCGCTGGCGCAGAGCGAGGCGCGGCTGGGTACGCTGCGTGACCGTGCCGCCAGCCTGGACAGTGTCACCGACGAACTGAACACCCGCATCGAGACCATGACCGCCGAGCGGGACGCGGCCCGCAGCGAGGCGGTCAGTGCCACCACCGCGTTGACCGACGCCCGTGCCCGGCTCGATGCACTGGCGGCGTCCGGGGAGCAGGCGAGCGCGCGCATCGAGGAACTGGCGGCCCGGCTGGCCGAGGCGCAAAGCGCCGAGCAGAACGTGCGCAGCGAGTATGCCGCGCTGGCCTTTCGCAGCGAGCGCAGCACACGCCAGCTGGAGGAGCATGCCGGCACGCTGAACGAGCGCGTCGACAGCCTGATCGGCAAGAACGACCGGCTCGCCGCCGAGCTTTCCTCGGTGCGTGCCAGCCTTGCCGAGCGCGAGGCCGAGCTGGCCGCCACCACCGAGGCGCTGGAGCAGTCCCGCGACGCCGGCGAGGCGCTGAACCGCGAGTACGAAGCCCTCAAGGCCGAGCTGGCCAGCGAGCAGGCGCGGCGTTCCGACGTCGCCGAGAGCCTGGTCAGCCAGCGCGAGGGGATGCAGCAGGCCAGCGAGGCCCTGGACCAGGCGCGCGCCGAGCGCGAGGCGGTGCAGGCCGAGTTGACCGACGCGCGCAGCCGCGCCGAGCGCACCACCGAGCTCGAGGCGCGGCTGGCCGAGGCCGATGCCCGGATCGACGAGCGCACCCGGGCGCTGAAGGACGAGGCCGACCGGGTTGCGCGGCTGGAGGATGACCTCGCCGCGCTGAACCAGCGCCGCGACGAACTGGTGGAACAGTTGCGCGCGCGGGAGAGCCTGGTGGAGCGGTTGAACGAGGAGCGCGACGCGGCGCGCGAGCAGGTTTCCACCCTGCGCAGCGAGATCGAGCAGGTGGTGGAGCAAAAGGATGCCGAGGTGCGGGAACTGCGCGAGAGCGTGACCCTGATTCGCATGGACAGCGACATCGTCTTCGCCCCAGGTGCCACCGTGCTGCGCGAGGAGGGCCGCGCGGTGCTGCAGTCGGTGGCCGACTATGCCGCGCGCAATCCCGACCGCATCATCAGTCTCGAGGGACACACCGATTCGGTGCCCATCCACGCCGATCGCCAGCACCTGTTCCCGAGCAACTGGGAGCTGTCCGCCGCCCGTGCCGCCAGCGCCGCGCGCTTCCTGCAGTCGGCCGGCATCAGCGCGGAACGCCTGCGCATCGTCGGCTACGGCGAGCATCGGCCGGTGGGCGACAACGACACCACCGATGGCCGCAGCGCCAACCGCCGGCTGGAGATCCTGCTGACGCCGTCATCGCGGCCGGAAACCTTCCTCGCCACCGACTAGCTGGCGGCGCACGGCGCGGCGCGCCGTCAGGAGGATTCGCTGGCGACGGCGCCGGGGTTCAGCCGGTGGAAGCGGGCCAGCAGCTCGTCCTTCGACTCGGTGTGCTCGGGGTCCACCAGGATGCATTCCACCGGGCAGATTTCCACGCACTGGCTGGTGGAGAAATGGCCGACGCACTCGGTGCAGCGGGCCGCATCGATCTCGTAGATCTCCTCGCCCTGGTAGATGGCGTCGTTCGGGCACTCCGGCTCGCAGACGTCACAGTTGATGCATTGGTCGGTAATGAACAGGGCCATCGGGAAGGCAACCGGCTACTGGTTCAGCTTGACCTTGATGGCCTCGTTCACCTTCGCGTGCACGAACGGTGAGACGTCGCCGCCAAGGCTGGCGATTTCCTTGATCAGGGAGGCGGAGATGAACGTGTAGTTTTCCGCCGGGGTCAGGAACACGGTCTCGATGCGGCTGTTCAGGCGGCGGTTCATGGCCGCCAGCTGGAACTCGTACTCGAAGTCGGACACCGCCCGCAGGCCGCGCAGGATGATGCGCGCGTCGACCTGTTCCAGGTAGTGCACCAGCAGGCCGGTGAAGCCGCGCACCTTGGCATTGTCGACGTCGGCCAGCGCCATCTTGGTCAGTTCCACCCGCTCGCCGAGGGTGAACATCGGCTTCTTGCCCGGGTTGGCGGCAATGGACACGATGACCTCGTCGAACAACTGCCCGGCGCGCTTGACCAGGTCGATATGCCCATTGGTGATCGGGTCGAAGGTGCCCGGGTAGACAACGCGCTTGATCATGGAACGGCCTTTTGGATGGCGGGATATTGCAGTGCAACAAGCAAGGGAGAATACTGGTCCGTGGTCGTCGGCGCAAGGACGTGCATCACGTCGACGGCGTCGCGGCGCGGCCGAGCAGGCGAAAATCCACGTCGCCGGCCTCGGCATGCCGAAGCACCTGCCACGCCGGCAGGTCGCCGCCGGCGATGCCGCGGCGGCGCTCCAGGTAGATCACGCCGTCGTCGGCCAGGGTGGCCGCCGGGGCCAGCAGCGCCAGCACGCGGTCGGCGGCGTCGCTGTCGAAGGGCGGGTCGCAGAAGATCACGTCGTAGCGTTCCCCGGTGCGCGCCAGGAAGCGGAAGGCGCTCTCGCGCAGCACGTCCACGTTGGACAGCGCCAGTGCGCCCCGGTTGTGTTCCAGCGCTCGCCAGGCACGCGGGTGTTGTTCCACCAGGGTGACGGTGGCCGCGCCGCGGGAGGCGGCCTCGAAGCCCAGCGCGCCGCTGCCGGCGAACAGGTCCAGGCAGCGTGCCCCGGGCAGGTGCGGCGCGAGCCAGTTGAACAGGGTTTCGCGCACCCGGTCCGGGGTCGGTCGCAGGCCGTCGGTGGCCTCGAAGCGGATCCGCCGGCTGCGCAGGCGACCGCCGATGATGCGCACCATGCCGTGGCTGCGCCGCGCCGCGCCGCTCATGGCATGGCGGCCCGGCGCCGCGGGCATAAAGTACAATAGACGGTTTTCCGGCACGTGGCGGGCATGGGGCGACATTGTCCTACCGCAATGCCCGCGGCGCCAGTGGCGGCGTGCCCATGACTGTTTATCCCGGCATTCATCATGCGATTGACATCCCGTGGCGACGGCCTGTTCGCCAGGCTCGGCAAGACCCGCAAATCCCTCACCGACGGCTTGAAGAGCCTGTTCAGCGGCAGGACCGCGCTGGAAGACCAGGACTTCGACGACATCGAGGACCAGCTCATCCTCGCCGACATGGGGGCGGCGGTCAGCGCACGCGTGGTCGAGTCCCTGCGCGAGGCCGCCCGCCGCGATCGCCTGGCCGACGCCGAGGCGCTGCGGGCACGCCTGCGCGAGGAGCTGGTGGCGGTGCTGGCGACCGCCGAACAGCCGCCTTCCATCCCGGCGCAGCATCCCTACGTCATCTTCATGGTGGGGGTCAACGGCGTCGGCAAGACCACCACCGTGGCCAAGCTGGCCCACCATCACCGCCAGCAGGGACGAAGCGTGATGCTGGCGGCCTGCGACACCTTCCGTGCCGCCGCGGTGGAACAGTTGCAGCGCTGGGGCGAGCGCCTCGACGTGCCGGTGATCGCCCAGGGTCACGGCACCGATGCCGCTGCCGTGGCCCACGACGCGGTGCATGCGGCGGTGGCCCGCAACACCGACGTGCTGATCATCGATTCCGCCGGCCGGCAGCACGTCAATGCCGATCTCATGTCGCAGCTGACCAAGGTGGTGCGGGTCATCGGCCGGGCCGCTCCCGGCGCGCCCCACGATGTCTGGCTGACCGTGGATGCCGGCAACGGCCAGAACGTGCTGTCGCAGATCGAGCACTTTCACCGCGCGGTGCCGCTCACCGGGCTGTGCGTGACCAAGCTCGACGGCACCGCGCGCGGCGGCGTGGTGCTGGCGGTGGCGCAGCGCTTCGACATCCCGGTGCGCTTCCTCGGCCTCGGCGAGGGCGTCGACGACTTGAGGCCATTCGACGCCGCCGGCTTCGTCGATGCCATGCTGGCCAGCGAAGAGGCACCGGCCGTCGCCGGATGATCCGGTTCAGCCAGGTCAGCAAGCACTACGGCGGCGCCCGCGACGCCCTCGGCGGGGTGACCTTTCACCTCGAGGCCGGGGAGATGGCCTTTCTCACCGGCCATTCCGGGGCTGGCAAGAGCACCTTGCTGAAGCTGATCCTGCTGCTGGAACGCGCCACCCGGGGTCAACTGGTGATCGGCGGCGTCAACCTCGGCAAGTTGCCGCGGCGACGCATTCCCGAGTACCGCCGCGGCATCGGCGTGGTGTTCCAGGACAACCGGCTGCTGGCCGATCGCAGCGTGGCCGACAACGTCGCCCTGCCGCTGGTGGTGGCCGGGGTGCCCTACCGGGAGATCGGTCGCCGGGTACGCGCGGCACTGGACAAGGTCGGCCTGCTGGGCGCCGAGCGGCACCTGCCCAAGGTGCTGTCCGGCGGTGAACAGCAGCGCGTCGGCATTGCCCGGGCGGTGGTCAACCGACCGCGCATCGTCCTCGCCGACGAACCTACCGGCAACCTCGACGACGCCATGGCCTCGCAGATCATGGACCTGTTCGAGGATTTTCACCGTCACGGCGTGACCGTGCTGGTGGCCACCCACGACCTGCGCCAGCTTGCCCGCTTCGCGCCGTGCCGACAGCTCGAGCTGTCCGCCGGCCGGCTGCTGCGCGACCGCATCGTCAGCCCGTGAAGCGCCTGCTCAGGCACCATGCCCAGGTCCTCGTCGCCGCCCTCGGCGCGCTGTGGCGCAGGCCGCTGTCCTCGGCGCTGACCCTCGGTGGCATCGGCGTGGCGCTGGCGGTGCCGCTGACCCTCTACGTGCTGGTGGGCAACCTGTCCTCGGTGTACGGCGATTTCGAGCAGACCGCCACCTTGTCCCTGTACGTGGACCGCGCCGCCGGCGACGATGCCGCGGAGCACCTGGCCGCCACGCTGGCGGTGGAACCGCGCATCGCCGCCACCCGCGTCATCGGCCGCGACCAGGGCCTGGAGCAACTGCTGGCCAACGATTCGCTGCGTTCGCTGCGCGGCCGGCTGGCGGACAACCCGCTGCCGGACGTGCTGGAGGTGGTGCCGGTGGACGGACTCGAGGCCGACGACTACCGCGCCCTCGCCAGCCAGCTCGAGGCCCTCGACGGGGTCAGCGAGGTGCAGATCGATCTCACCTGGGTGTCGCGCCTGCGCGCGGTGACCGAACTGGCCACGGCGGCGGTGCGCGTGTTCTGGCTGCTGCTGTTCGCCGGCGTGGCGATGGTGATCTCCAACTCCGTGCGCCTGTCCCTGGTCACTGCCCGGGCCGAGATCGAGGTGATCAGCCTGGTCGGCGGCAGCGAGGCCTTCATCCGTCGGCCCTACCTGTATGCCGGCGCCCTGCAGGGCGTGCTCGGCGCGCTGCTGGCGGTGGCGGTGGCGCTGGCCGTGCACCTGGCGCTGTCGCCGGCCATGGCGCGGCTGATGGACGCCTATCTCGGCGCCGGCGAAGGCGCCTTCGCATCGCCCGGCGTGCTGCTGCGCATGGTCGCCGGGGCCGGCCTGCTCGGCTGGCTGGCCGCCTGGCTGACCGTGACCCGGTTCCTGCGCGGGGTGTTGCCGCGCTAGTCCCGCTTTTCCTGACGGTTTTGCTCAGGAATCCTTACGTCGCGGTAATTTCAGGCTTTTTTCCGAAACTCCTGTCCGGTGACGGTGTCTGATCATGGACATGACGCAACGCAAGAAGACACGCCGAAACTTGAATATCAGGGAACTTTAATATAGTCTGGCACTCAAACGGTCAGAGTGCTAAAACGGCACGGCCGCGAAAGCGCTGGCCGACAACAGTGGAGGACTTGACTACCATGTCTCAGACACTTCCGGTGATGCTCGATACCAAGGGCAACCAGGGCCTCGCCCACTACCTGCAGCAGGTCAACGAGGCGCCCATTCTCACCGCCGACGAGGAGCGTGCGCTGGCCGTGCGCCTGCGCGACGAGGACGATCTCGACGCCGCCCGCCAGCTCGTGTTCTCGCACCTGCGCTACGTGATCAGCGTGGCCCGCGGCTTCATGGGCTATGGCCTGCCCATCCAGGACCTCATCCAGGAGGGCAACATCGGCCTGATGAAGGCGGTCAAGCGGTTCGACCCGGACCGGGACGTTCGCCTGGTCTCCTTCGCGGTGCACTGGATTCGTGCAGAGATCTACGACTACGTGATCAAGAACTGGCGCATCGTCAAGGTGGCCACCACCAAGGCCCAGCGCAAGCTGTTCTTCAACCTGCGCAAGTCGCGGGACCGGATCGGCTGGATGCGTCAGAACGAGGTGGACGACATTGCCGACCGTCTCGACGTCGATGCCTCGGTGGTCAAGGAGATGGAATCGCGCCTGACCGGCAGCGACGTCAGCTTCGACCCGATGGAGAGCGACGACGAGCTGGTGCCGTCGCCGGCCGGCTACCTGGCCGACAGCCGCTACGACCCGGCCCGGGTGCTGTCCCGTGCCGACCAGGCCAACGAGCGCACGACGGCGCTGGGCAACGCGCTGGCGAAACTGGACGACCGCAGCCGCGACATCATCCAGCGGCGCTGGCTCAACGAGGATGCACCGAAGCCGACGCTGTCCGACCTGGCCGGTGAGTACGGCGTCTCCGCCGAGCGCATCCGCCAGATCGAGAAGAAGGCCATGGACAACATGAAGGCGGTACTGGTGGCCTGATCGCCGCCGTCGTCGCGAACAGGACGCCCGGCTTCGGCCGGGCGTTTTTTTTGGTCCGCCCGCGGACTGCGTTCGCCGGGTCGCTACTTGGCGAACACCACCAGGTGCTCGGCATCCAGGCGTACGCCCACCGATGCGCCCACGGCATGGTCGTCGTGGCTGGGGAACAGCGACAGCACCTCGGCACCGCTGGCCAGGCGCAGGGTGTAGAGAATCTCCGCGCCCTTGAAGGCCTTGCGCACCACGGTGGCGCGGATCGAGGGATCGTCGCTCGGCACGATGTCGTCGGGACGGATCAGCACGTCGACCTCGGCATCGTTGAGAAAGTCCCGCGCGCTGCGGCCCTGCACCACGCCGAGCTCGGTCTCGATGCTGTGCCGATCGAGGATGCGGCCGTCGACGAAGACGCCGTCGCCGACGAAGTCGGCAACGAAGCGGTTGCCCGGCTCGTGGTAGAGCTTGTAGGGCGTGTCCCACTGCACGATGCGACCTTCGCGCATGACCCCGACCTGGTCGGCCAGGGCAAAGGCGTCGAACTGGTCGTGGGTCACCAGGATGCTGGTCATGCCTTCGCGCTTGAGCAGGTCGTGCACCTCGATGCCGAGTTTCTCGCGCAGGTCCAGGTCCAGGCTGGAGAACGGCTCGTCCATCAACAGCAGGGCCGGCCGCGGCGCCAGCGCGCGGGCCAGGGCGATGCGCTGCTGCTGGCCGCCGGACAGTTCGTGGGGATAGCGTTCGCCGAAGCCGCCCAGCCCGACCTTGTCGAGGAATTCCTCCACCACCTGGCCGCGTTCGGCCGGCGCCAGCGCGCGCAGGCCGGCGGCGATGTTCTCCCCGGCGGTGAGATGCGGGAACAGGGCGTGTTCCTGGAAGACCATGCCCACCCGCCGCTGTTCCGGCGCCAGGGTGAATCCGCGCGCCGATACGCGCGCGCCGTCGATGCGGATCTCGCCGCTGCTCAGCGCGTGGAAGCCGGCAATGGCCCGCAGCACGGTGGTCTTGCCGCAGCCGCTGGGACCGAGCAGGCAGGCCAGCTGGCCGGGCTCGACATCGAAGGCCAGATCGCGGACGGCGACCTGGTCGGGATATTCGCAGGTGATGTGGTCGACGCCGAGAGCGGCGCTCACCGGCTGTTGGCCCGGAGCAGGAATTCCAGCAGGGCCTTTTGCGCGTGCAGGCGGTTCTCGGCCTGGTCGAAGACCACGCTCTTCGGTCCGTCGATGACTTCGGCGCTGACCTCGTAGCCGCGGTAGGCGGGCAGGCAGTGCATGAACAGGGCATCGGCATGGGCCTGGCCCATCAGCGCGTCGTCCACGGTGAACCCGGAAAAGGCCTCGATGCGTGCCTGTTTCTCGTCTTCCTGCCCCATGCTCGCCCAGGTGTCGGTGACCACCAGGTCGGCGCCGGTGACCGCCTCGCGCGGGTCGTTGAGCAGGGTGATGCGGCCGGCCTCGTCGGCGACGATGTCGGCATCGGGTTCGTAGCCCGCCGGGGTGGCGATGCGCAGCTTGAAATCGAGCAGCTTGCAGGCATTGGCCCAGGAATGGCACATGTTGTTGCCGTCGCCCACCCAGGCCACGGTGATGCCCGAAACCGAGCCGCGGTGCTCGACGAAGGTCAACAGGTCGGCAAGCAGCTGGCAGGGGTGGAAGCGATCGCTCAGGCCGTTGATCACCGGCACCGTGGCATGCCGGGCCAACTCGGTGACGCGGTCGTGGCTGTGGGTGCGCATGACGATGGCGCGGGTCATCGACGACAACACCCGCGCGGTATCGGCAATCGGTTCGCCGCGGCCGACATGGCTGTCGCCGGGGGCGATGAAGATGGCATTGCCGCCGAACTGGATGGCGGCCACCTCGAAGGACACCCGCGTACGGGTGGAGGATTTCTCGAAGATCATCGCCAGCGCGCCGTTGCGCATGGGCTCGTACAATTCGCCGCGGACGAGCATGTTCTTCAACTCGATGGCACGATCGAGCAGGCGGATGATCTCGCTGGAGGTCAGGTCGTTGAGGCTGAGCAGATGACGGGTCATGGTGAACACCTGGCGACGACGCCGGCTTGTCGCTCGGGGTCGTGGCCGATCGGGCAGCGGCTGGCTTGGCCGGCTGAAACGAAAAACGCCCTGGAACGAATGCCCCTGGGCGCTACGTAAAAAAGAAGTATAACCAGTAGAATACGGGTTTGGAAGTCACGGGGCGACGACCCGCCCGACCCGCCAGGCCGTCGTCGCCGACGGGCACGGGTCGCGTTGCGTGGTCACTGTCCACCCTTGCAATCCGGCGCACGCGACGGGGATCCGGCGTACGTCATTGAACGGACCTGTCAGCAACATGCGAATCTCGGTCATCGTACCGACCCTGAACGAATCGGCGCGGCTCGGTGCCGCGCTGGTGGCCCTGGCCTGCCGCGAGGACATCGACGAAGTCATCGTGGTGGATGCCGGGCGCGATGCCGACGACTTCCGCCGGTCGGCGCCGCTGCTTCCCAAGGTGCGCTGCATCGGCTCGCCCCGGGCCGGTCGCGCCGTGCAGATGAACATCGGCGCCGATGCCGCCGAGGGCGACCTGCTGCTCTTCCTGCACCTGGACACCGATCTGCCCGGGGTGGATCTGCGCCGCGTGCTGGGCGTCGTCGGCGATGACGGCTGGGGGCGCTTCGACGTGTCGCTCGATGCCGATCGCTGGTGGGCGCGCATGATCGGCGGCGCCATGAACCTGCGCTCGCGCTGGAGCGGCATCGCCACCGGCGACCAGGGCATCTTCGTCGCGCGGGCGTTGTGGCGTCGCTGCGGCGGCTACCGCGAGCTGCCCTTGATGGAGGACATCGAGCTGTGCCGACGCCTGCGTCGCCATGCCCGCCCGCTGTGCCTGGCCGAGCGGGTCACCACCTCGGCCCGGCGCTGGCAGCGCCATGGCGTGACGCGCACCATCCTGCTGATGTGGCGCATGCGGATGGCCTATGCCCTGGGCACCGACCCCGCACGGCTGGCCCGGAGCTACCACCATGCCCGTTGAACAACCCTGCCTGACGCTGTTCGCCCGCGAAGCGGTGCCCGGCGCCGCCAAGACCCGGCTTGCGCCACGCCTTGGCGACGACGGTGCGGCCCGCCTGGCGGGGTGGATGATCCGTTGCACCGCCGAACAAGCCACGCGTCACTGGCCAGGACCGGTGCGCCTGGCCTGCTGGCCGGCCACGGCCCGCGCGCGCATGGCCGCCGAGTTCGCCCTGCCGGTGGTCGCACAGCGCGGTGCCGAACTTGGCGAACGCATGCTGGGCGCCCTGGCCGACGGACCCGGCGCGGTGCTCGGCTGCGACGTGCCGCACCTGCCAGGCACCGTCCTCGCCGAGGCGGGCAGGCGGCTGGCGGCGGGGCAGGCGGTGGTCGGCCCGGCCCTGGATGGCGGCTTCTACCTGCTTGGCCTGCCGCGCCCGGTGCCCGGCCTGTTCGACGGCATCCGCTTCGGCGGCGACGACGTCTACCGCCGCCTGCGCGCCAATGCCGGGGCGGCCGGTGTCGACCTCGTCGAGTTGCCGACCCTGCGCGACATCGATCGGCCGGAGGATCTCGACGCGGTGGCCGAAGGCTTCCCCGCGCTGGCCGCGGTCATCGCCGGTGGCCGGGAGGTGGCCCATGGCTGAGCCGGCCAAGGCCGAGGCCGTCGACACGACGACGTCGATCCGTTCCCTGCTGCGACCGCGCTACGCGGCCACCTGGACCTTGATCGGCCTGATCGGGCTGACCTACCTGTTGCCGCGCCGGGTGGCGCTGGGCCTGGGTCGCTGGCTCGGCGAGCGTTTCTACCGCCGCAATGCCAAGCGGCGGGAGATTGCCCGCATCAATGTCGACTTCTGCTTTCCCGAACTCGACGAGGAAGGGCGCGAGCAGCTGGTGCGCGAGCATTTCGGCTTCTACGGCCGCAACGTGATCGACTTCGGCCTGGCCTGGTGGGGCAGTCCTGCGCGGGTGCGTCGCTGGGTGCGCTTCCACAACGTCGAGGCCATCGACAGGGCCATTGCCGACGGTCGTCGCGTCATCCTGATCACCCCCCACGCGGTGGGCATGGACCTTGGCGGCATCCTGTTGTCCAACCGGCATCCATCGGTGTCCATGATGAAACGTTCACCGGATGCGCTGCTGCACTACATGCTCAAGCGCGGCCGCGAACGCATGGGCGGACGGATGATCATGCGCGACGAGGGACTGCGCGCGCTGCTGCGCGAGATTCGCGGCGGTCGTCTTTGCTACTTCATTCCGGACGAGGACTTCGGCCCGGAGCACAGCGTGTTCGCACCGTTCTTCGGCGTGCAGACCGCCACCTTGACCTCGGTGGCGCGGCTGGCCAGGCTGGCCAACGCGGTGGTGATGCCGGTGGTCACCTGGCTGGACGTCGACAGCGGCCGCTACACGGTGGACATCGGCGAACCGCTGGCCGACTTCCCCAGCGGCGATGCCGCCGCCGATGCCGCCAAGGTCAATGCCGCGCTGGAAGAGCGCGTGCGGCTGGCGCCGGCGCAGTACATGTGGACGCTGCGCTGGTTCAAGACCCGTCCGGATGGCGAACCGTCTCCCTACGATCACCTGGTGACGCCGCCAGGCGGATGAACATCCTCGTCATCAAGCAGACCTCCCTCGGCGACGTGCTGCATGCCAGCGGTCACCTGCGCGCCATCAAGCGGCAGTACCCGGCCGCGCACCTGACCGTGCTCACCGCCGACACCTCGGCGGCGATCTACCGCGACAACCCGAACGTCGACGAGATCATCGAGTTCCAGCGCTACCGGGTAAAGGCGAACTGGTGGCGCACGCCGCTTTGGACCATCGCCCACCTGCGCGAGGTGATGGGCCTGGTGCGGGCCCGCCACTACCAGCTGGCCATCGACCTGCAGGGTCGCTGGAAGTCGGTGATGTTCCTGTATGCCGCCCATGCCGAGCGACGCTTCGTCAAGGGTCGCTGGCCGTTCCTGCGCGGCTTCCGCGACCGCGATCTGCATGCCCTGCGCGAGATGGACAGGGTGCTGGAACTGGCCGGCATCGAGCCCGGCGACACCTCCATGGCCTTCCACGTCGACCAGGCGGCGGCCGCAAGGGCGGAGCGGCGGCTGCGTGCCTCGGGCTGGAACGGCGCGCCCTACCTGGTGGTCAGTCCCTTTACCCGCTGGCCGAGCAAGAACTGGTCGCTGTCGCGCTACGCGGCGCTGGTGCGCTCCCTGGGCAGCCGGCTGAACGTGGTCGTGACCGGCGCGGCGGGTGATCGCGAGCGGGTGGCCAGGTTCGTCGCCGAGGAGTCGCTGGACGAGGTCATCAACCTGTGCGGCGACCTGTCCCTGGAAGAATTCGCGGCGGTCACCGGCGGTGCCGCCGGGGTGGTCAGCGGCGACAGCTTCGCCATGCACCTGGCGGCGGCCTGCAAGACGCCGGTGGTGGCCCTGTTCGGACCCACCGCCGAGTCGCGGGTCGCGCCGGACGGCGAGAGCGCGGCCATCCTGCGCGCCGACAACGGTTGCGCGGTGTGCTACCGACGCGACTGTCCGCGGCGTTGCATCGATGCCATCGGCGAGGACGAAGTCATCGATGCGCTGCTGCGACTGGGCGTGCTGACCACGCCCGGTCGCTGAGCGGTCAGCGGTTGGTGATGGTCACGCTGCCGGCGGCCGGGTCCACCTCGAGCTGATCGCCGGTGCGGATCAGCCGGGTCACGTCGCCGTCGACGAAGCGGTCGCACATGGCCATGTCGGCCAGTGCCGCGCCCTGGGCAAGGATGGTGTTGGCGGCATTGAACAGGATGGCACGCGGCACGATGCCGCGGGACTTCATCTCGTAGAGCATCCAGGCCGAGGCGACGCCGCCCTTGGCCGTGTTCAGCACCAGGATGCGGCCGTCGTAGGACTGGCCGGCCAGCTTGTGCTGCGGGCGGCTGAACACGCCGTTGATGCGGTCAAGGTCGTAGCGGGCGGAGAAGTTGTCGTCGGCCACCAGCGCTTCGCCGGTCACCCGCGGGCCGATGCCGACATGGCATTTCAAGGTAATCATCAGACGATCTCCCCGGCAACGGCGGCAGCGACGCAGTCGCGCATGCTCGCCAGCGCCGGCTGGTAGCCGTAGCCGCCGAGAATGTTGACGATCTTGGCGGAGTTGCTGAGCAAGCGGGTCCAGCCGTTCGCCTCGCCGATTTCCCGGGCGTACTGGTTGTAGAAACAGGTTCCCTGCAGCACCTTGGCGCCACAGCCTTCCAGCGACTCGACCAGGCGCATGCGCATGGCGTCGGCATAGACCTGCGGCGAGGTGCACACGATCACCGGCGTGTTGAACTGCTGTCCCGCGGCGCAGCGGGACAGCTGCTGCATTTCCACCAGCGAAAGCTGGGGTGCGGCGAAGACCACCACGTCGACCTTGTCGCCCTTGCTGCCGAACGGGGCGCGCAGCGCCGCAAGATCCTCGGCGGTGACATGCTCGGCGGGCAGCGACTCGCCGCCCACCGCCGCCAGCGACGGCGCCTCGGGGGTGACCCCGACCATGTGGAACAGCGGAATCGAGCCGTAGCTGGCCATGGCGGCGCCGAAGTGCTTGAGGTCGTCGGAGGTCGGCGCCGAGTCGATGCCCTCGATCACGGGCACTTCCCAGTAGGAGCCGGCGTGACGACCGATGACCGCGCCGAGCACGCCCCAGTCGGTGAGCTCGGTCGGCGGCACGTCGACCACGAAGCGCCGGGTGGCGCGCCGGTGGCGGTCCAGGTGCAGCCCGTAGCGCGGCGTGCGGCCGGTCAGGCCGGCGGCCAGCGCCGAGGGCCCGCCCTCGTAGTTGGAACGTGCACCGCAGACGCTGTTGGTGTAGATCACCACGCCGGTATCGCCGAAGGCGACGTGGTCGCCGATCACCGGCGACATCACGGTCTGGTAGTTGATGCAGGTGTTGGTCATGAGAATGCCCATGGCCTGGCAGGCATCGATGGTGCGGCGGTCGATGTCGGCCATCTCCTCGGTCTGTCCAAGGGGCCGGTAGTAGTCCAGGTCGACGCCGCGCGGGTCGGTGATCATCGGGATGGCCACCTGTGCACCGGCCTCGGCCAGGCGCTCGAGGAAGGCCACCCCGGCCTCGCCCACCGACTCGGGGTCGGCCATCATGTGCGACTGGCTCACCGGGACCAGGTCCTCGGCGTCGAACATGCGCCCGACCTTGACCTGGTGGTCGATGGCCCAGCGCACCGGCTCCCCCATCTCGCCGGCGAGCATGGCCTGCTCTTCGTCGTTCAGTTTCATTCCGTGCTCTCCACTACAACGTGTGATCGGTTACTTCATGGTTTCCGGCAGCCAGAGGACGATCTCCGGCACCAGGTAGATCAGGTACAGCATGCCGATCTGGACCAGCAGGAAGGGCAGGGCGCCACGCGCCAGCTTCCACAGGTCGATCCGCGAAATGCCGTGAATGGTAAACAGGTTGACCCCGATCGGCGGCGAGATCTGCGCAATCTCCATGGCGATGGCGGCGAAGATGCCGAACACGATGGGGTTCATGCCGAGCTGCTCCGCCACCGGGAAGAAGATCGGGATGGAAATCAGCAGCATGGCCGCGCTTTCCAGGAACATGCCGAGGACGATGTAGGCGAGGATCATCAGGGTGATGGCCCAGATGCCGCTGGCATTCTCGATGATGGCGGCGGCGATCATCTGCGGCACCTGCTCGAAGGTGAGGAAGTGCGCGAAGTACTGGCCGAAGACGATGAGCATGAACAGCATCGAGGTGGTGCCCGCGGCGGCAATGGCGGCGCTGGTCAGCTTGTCCAGGTTGAGGCGGCCCTGCAGCAGGCCAAGGGCCACCACGTAGACCACCGACAGCGCACCGACCTCGGTGGGCGTGAAGATCCCGGTATAGATGGCCACGATGATGACCACCGGCAGCAGCACCACGCCGAGACTGTTGACGGTTACCCGCATGCGGTCGGCCACCGGCATGGCATGGTGTACGCGCACCTGCGGCCGCGACAGCAGCACGTACAGGGTGAACAGGCTCATCATCAACAGCCCCGGAACGACGCCGCCGATGAACAGCTGGCCGATGGAGGTCTCGGTGATGACGCCGTAGAGAATCAACGGGATCGACGGCGGGATGATGATGCCAAGCGTGCCGCCGCCGGCGACGAAGCCGCCGGCGCGTCGCTCGCCGTAGCGTTCTTCCAGCAGCAGCGGAATCGCCACCAGGCCGACGGTGGCGGCGGTGGCCACCGAGGAGCCGGAAATCGCGGCGAAGATGCCGCAGGCGGTGATGGTGGCGACACCCAGGGAATTCGGGATCGATCCTGCCCAGGCCTTGGTGACCTCGAACAGGTCGCGACCGGCGTCGGTACGCTGCATCAGCGTGCCGGTGAAGATGAACAGCGGCAGGGCCACCAGCTCGAAGATCAGCGCGCCTTGCCAGGAGGTGTTGATGAAGTTGCGAAAGGCATGGAACGGGTCTTCGATCAGCAATGCGGCGACGAAGGCGGCCAGGCCCATGGACACGAATACCGGCACCGAGGCCAGCATGAAGGCGAACAGCAGGAAGATGGCGATGTAGCCGGCATAGTCGTAGAAGAAATCAATCAGCATGACTACTCTCCCGCACCCGGTTCATGGCTCGGAGACTCCCCCGAGACCAGTTGTACCAGGGTTTCCAGGAACAGGCCGAAACCGCCCAGGGGAATGGACAGCTGCGGAATCCACAGCGGCACTTCCAGCAACGTCGCCGAGACGATGTCGTTGGAGATCGAGTAGGACATGAAATAGATGCCCGAGGCGATGATCAGCAGCGCGAAGAGCAGGGTCATCAACTGCGCGAAGCGGTCGAACAGGCGCCGCTTGGCGGGGAACAGCTCGGCGAGCAGGGTGACGCGGAAGTGGGCACCGGTCTTCACCGCCAGCGAGTTGCCGAGAAAGCCGAGGAAGATGAAGGCGTAGAGGGTGGTTTCGAACACCCAGATGGTGGGTGCGTTGAACGAGCGCGCGATGGCCTCGTAGGTGATCGGTATGCACAGTACGACGATCAACGTCACGGCGATGAAGGTCATCACCGAACCGATCCTGCGGGCAATGGTCAGCATGGCTTGTTCCCTCTCCGGGGGCGAGGTGCCCGGAACGGTGGACGTCGGCGGGTCCGGGACCGCGCCGGCCAGGGCCGGCGCGGTCCGTGGATCGTCAGTCGGCGGCGATCAGGTCCTGGATTTCCTTCGAGTAGGCGCTGCGTGCCTGTTCCGCCAGCGGCTCGAGCTGCTTGGCGAAGCGGTCCCACAGTTCGCTGCCCGGTTCCACCACGGTGATCTCGTTGCCGTTGGCGCGGACCTCGTCGAGCAGGCTGGTGAGCTTGTCGATGGCGAACTGCTGCATGTGGTCACGCGCCTCGGCGGCGGCTTCCATGACCGCGGCCTGGTGTGCCTCGGACATGCCCTCGAACTTCTCCTTGTTCATGACGTAGGCATGGATCAGGGTGCCCATGACGCCGTTGGGCACGAACATGTTGGAGGTGACTTCGTAGTGCTTCAGGCCCACCGCGCCACCGAGCCCGCCCATGGCGCCCTTCACGGTGCCGCGCTGCAGGCCGGAGTAGACATCGCCGACACCCATGATGGTGGGTGCCGCGCCGAGGGTCTGCAACAGTTCCGCCGAGCCCTTGGAGTAGGCGCGGATCGACATGTCCTTGAACGATTCCGGGCCGGTGATGGCGAAGTTGGTGGAGACCACCGGCGGGCCGATGTCGAACATGGCGATGATCAATGCGCCTTCCTCGCGCAGCCGGTCATCGAAGTAGTCGAACACCGGGTTGCCCGGCTTGAGATTGTCGCGGGTCCATTCCATCGACTTGTCCCACAGCGGCGTGGTCAGGATGCCGACGTCGGACACGCGGCCGGACCAGTTGTCCAGCGTGGTCAGGGAGATGTCCACGGTGCCCTGCGGTACGGCGGTGGCCACGAACTGCTGCTTGACCATCTCGCCGCCGGCGAAGGTCTTCAGGCGGATCTCGTTGTTCGCTTTCTCGCCCAGCAGCTTCTCGAACATGGGCACGAACTCGGCCACCTGGTAGTGCTTGGGGCTGCCCCAGCTGGACAGCGACAGGCGTTCGGCCATGGCCTGCGGGGCAAGGGCGACGGTGGCCAGGGCGGCGGCGACGCCAAGGACGGCTTTCTTCACGTTGGTTTCCTCCGGTTCTAGTGGCAGCGTGTGATCGCCAGGACCGGACCAGCGAGGTTCGTGGTCCCGTCCCGACGTAATTACTATATAGTAAGTACAGCATAGTAATATTCTAGCTGTCAACACGCCACGGTTTTGTGGTAGACAGGAGATTCTCGGGTTAACTCTTTGAAAAAAATGAAAACATATTCCCTTGAGCGAGCCGGGGAATTTATTCGTCGCTACTGGCTGGAGGATGCCTCGGTACCCAAGCATGAGCAGTTGCGCCGGGCCTTGACCCAGTCCATCGTCGAGGGCTTCTGGGCGGTCGGCGGGCGCTTGCCCACCGAGGCGGAACTGGTGGCGGCCTCGCCGTGCAGCCTGGGCACGGTGCAGCGCGCGCTGCGCGACCTCGCCAGCGAAGGCATCATCGAGCGCAGGCGCGGCAGCGGCACGGTGGTCTCGGATCTGAACACGCCCACCGAACTGCCCCTGCACATGCGGTTCTTCAAGGCCGGTGGCGAACGCGGTGCCCACCTGCCGCTGTCCACCGAGGTGGTGGGCCGGCGCCTGCTCAAGTCCACCGGTCCGTGGACCACCGCGCTTTCCCCCGGTGCCACGGTGGTGAAGATCGACCGGGTGTTCTTCATCGACGGCCGGCTGCGGGTGTATTCCTCGTTCTATGCCAATGCCGCCCAGTTCCCGGAGCTGGTATCCCTGCCCAAGGCGGCACTGACCAACCGGGACTTCAAGCGCTTCATGGTCTATCGCTACCACACCAGCGTGCACGAAGTGCGCCAGAAGCTGCGCTACGAGGTGCCTCCGGCGCGGGTGGTGCGTCACGGTGACTGCGCGGCCGGCATACCGGCCGCGGTGCTGAACGTGGTCGCCTATGCCCTCAACGACGACGCCCTGTACTACCAGGACTTCTACCTGCCGCCGAGCGAGCTGGTCCTGGATCTTGGCATGGCGCGGCGACGTTGAACGGCCGTCTGCGCGGCGAGGTACGCGCCGTGAACGGACCCACCGCGGTCAGCCGGTGGTTTTCTCGATGCGGTAGCTGATCTCGTAGATGGGGATGATGAAGGCGAGGTAGCGTTCGAACCACTCCAGCACCGGGCGACGGTTCACCAGCAGGTTCAGCGCATGGGCGGGCATGGGCAGCCGGCGACCGAACAGGGCGGGGCGAAAGTAGGGCCGGAAGTGGACGCGCACCGAGGCGAGGTGCCAGCCGGCCACGGCGACGTATCCGGGCACGCTGCGCCGCAGGCAGTGGCTTTGGCAGAAGTAGCTGAAGGTATACAGGCCGAACGGCTGCCTGTGGGTGGGATCGGAGTAGTAGTAGGGGTTGGAGAAGTGGGGAACGATGATCTCCATCGTGCCCCCGGCGCAGAGCACGCGGTCCACCTCGCCGAGCAGGGCGCGCAGGGTGGCCGGATCGAGGTGCTCGAGAACATGCCGGGAATACACCTCGGAAACCGAGGCGGGCGGCAGTTCGCGCAGGAACTCGAGAATCCCGGCACGGACGTCGGCGCGGGTGTCCTCCCCGGCATCGACGCCAAGGAAACCGGCCTTCGGCTTGCGACCGCAGCCAAGATTGAGGCGAAGACGGCCCTCGCTGTCGCGAAAGGCCGCCATGGACGGATCCGGTGTCATGTGCAGCACGCCCTCCCCAGGTGGTCCGCGCCCGTGTGCTTGTCGATATGCGCGGCATGGCACTCCTGCCCGGGCATGGTAACCGATGCCGCGGAGGAGGGGGAGCGCCGCGGCGAGCGGGGTGGCGCGCTACTGGGCGCTCCAGCCTCCGTCCACCGACAGTGCCGCGCCGGTGATCGAGGCGGCGCTGTCCTCGCACAGGAAGCCGGCCAGCGCGGCGACCTGCTCGATGGTGACGAAGGCGCGGGTGGGCTGGGCCTTCAACAGCACGTCGCGGATGACCTCTTCCTCGCTGATGCCGCGGCTCCTGGCCGTGTCCGGCACCTGTCGTTCCACCAGCGGTGTCCACACGTAGCCGGGACAGATGGCGTTCACGGTCACCCCGCTCTCGGCCACTTCCAGCGCCACTGCCTTGGTCATGCCGACCACGCCGTGCTTGGCGGCCACGTAGGCGGCCTTGTAGGGCGAGGCGACCAGGCCATGCACCGAGGCGATGTTGATGACCCGGCCGAAGCCACGTTGCTGCATGCCCGGCAGCACGGCCCGGGTGGCATGGAAGACCGCGTTCAGGTTGATGTCGATGACCGCGTCCCAGCGCTCCTCGGGAAACGCCGACAGCGGGCTGACGTGCTGGATGCCGGCGTTGTTGACCAGCACGTCGACGCCGCCGAGGAGGTCGAGGGCGTCGGCGACCAGGGCGCGCACCTCGGCCGGCCGCGAGAGATCGGCCTGGCGGTAGTGCACCGTGACGCCGTGCGCGTCGGCGATCCTCGATCGCTCGTCGTCAACGGTGTTCGCATCCTCGATGCCGTGCATCATCACCGCCATGCCGCGTGCCGCGAAGGCCTCGGCAATGCCCAGGCCGATGCCGCTCGACGAACCGGTGATCACTGCCCGCAAGGCTGTCTTCATGGCGTGACCGGCGGCGCGTCGGGGAGGAACTCAGGCCTTGCCGTCGATGCCGTGGCGCGACCAGTAGTCGCCGAAAATCTCGTCCAGGGACGGTTGCCGCGGCGCGATGGCGCGCGAGATGCGCGTGGTGTTGAGATAGTGGCGGTAGTTCATGTTGTCGCTGATGCTGTTGCGTCCCCAGGTGCCGCAGCCCATCGACAGCGAGAAGGGCAGGCCGTTGTCGAAGCTGCCGCCGGTGGCATAGCAGTGCACCTGGTTGACGATGACCCGGCAGACCGGCAGGTTCAGCCCGATGTCCATGGCGCGGGCATCGTCGGTGCTGTGCAGGCCGATGGAGTGTCCCTTGCCCTGGTAGTCCATGATGCCGCGGGCGATGTCCTTGGCGTGCTCGAAGTCACGCGCGCGGTAGACACTGAGCACCGGCGACAGTTTCTCGCCGGAGAACGGATGCGCCGGGCCGTGACCGGATTCTTCGACCATCAGCACGCGGGTGTCGTCCGGCACTGCGAAGCCGACGGTACTGGCGATGTCGGTGGCCGAGTGGGCGATCAGGCGCGGGTTCAGGGTGCCACCCTTCCACAGCATGTCGCCGAGGGTCTCCTTGGTCTTTACATCGAGCAGGCAGGCGCCTTCACCGGCCAGCGCCGCCAGCACCGCGTCGTACATGGCGTCGACGATGACGAGGTTGTTTTCCGACGAACAGCTGGTGGCGTTGTCGAAGCTTTTCGAAGTCACGATGCGCTTCGCCGCGGCCGCCGCGTCGGCGGTCTCGTCGACGATGGAGACCACGTTGCCGGCGCCGACACCCACCGCCGGGGTGCCGGAGGAGTAGGCCGCGCGCACGTTGTTCTGCGAGCCGGTGGCAACGATCAGGTCGGCCTGGTGCAGCAACTCGGTGGTATGCGCCTTGTTGACCGGGCTGGGCAGCTTCTGCACCAGGTCGCGCGGCGCGCCGACCCGGTCGAGTTCGGCGTGCATCATGCCGATCAGCGTGGCGCACACGTCCTGGCCGCGCGGCGAGGGAGCAAGGATGATGGCGTTGCGGCCCTTCAGCGCGTTGATGGTCTTGTTGGTCGGCGTCGCCACCGGGTTGGTGGAGGGCACGATGGCCGCGACCACGCCCACCGGTCGGGCGATCTCCACCAGCCCCAGGTCGGGATACTCGGCGATCACGCCGACGCTGGGAGCGCCGGCCAGGTCACGCAGCAGGCCGAGGGTCTTGCGGTGGTTCTTGGTGATCTTGTCGCCAACGTTGCCAAGCCCGGTGTCGGCCACCGCCTGCTCGGAGAGACGGACGTTGTTCTCTTCGTTGATGACCGCCCAGCCGATGGCGGTGACGACTTCGTCCACCGCGGCCTGGTCGTATTGTTCGTAGATGGCTTGCGCGGCGCGGGCCTTGCCCACGAGTTCGGCAACCTCGTTGGCAACCTGTGTGGTGTCGGCAGTCATGTCGGGTTCCGTGGCGGATCGATCGGGGTTGAAGGCGGCGGGCCCGGTCGGCGCACGGGCCGTGCGGACGCACCATGTCCAGCATTGTACATCAACGCTCGCCGTGCTCCGAGCCGCGGCCCGGGACGGCCTAGCTGCGCCAGAAACTGCGCGAGAACAGCACCAGCAGGGTGAACAGCTCCAGGCGCCCGAGCAGCATGGTGAAGGCCAGCAGCCACTTGCCCGGGTCGCTCACCGAGGCATAGTTGTCGGCCACTGCGCCAAGCCCCGGGCCGAGGTTGTTTAGGCAGGCGGTGACCGAGGAAAACGCCGTGACGAGATCAGCGCCGGTGGCCGTCATCGCCAGCGAGAAGGCCACGTAGGAAAGGATGTACAGGGCAAGGAAGCCCCACACCGAGTTGATCACCTGGTCGGGCACCGGCTTGTTGCCGAGCTTGATGGAGACCACCGCCTGCGGGTGGATGAGCTGGTGAATCTCCCGTCGTCCCTGCTTGAACAGCAGGATCATGCGGATCACCTTCATGCCACCGGAGGTGGAGTTGGCGCAGCCGCCCACCGCGCTCATGATGATCAGCATCACCGGCAGGAAGGTCGGCCACCAGGCGAAGCCGCTGGTTGCGAAACCGGTGGTGGTGCTCACCGAGACGACCTGGAAGACGCCGTGCCAGACCGTGGTCCAGGCACTGTCGTAGGTGCCCATCAGCAGCAGCGTGACCACTGCCACCAGGCAGGCGGTGAAGACGATCAGGATGTAGACCCTGGCCTCCGGGTCGGCAAGGTAGGTGCGCAGGCGTCGACTGCGCCAGGCGATGAAGTGCAGGCCGAAGTTGATCCCCGACAGCAGCATGAACACCACCGCGACGGCGGCGATGGTGGCGCTGTCGTAGAAGCCGAGGCTGGCGTCGTGGGTGGAGAAACCGCCGATGGCCACGGTGGAGAAGCTGTGGCCGATGGCATCGAACATGCTCATCCCGGCGGCGTAGTAGGCGATGGCGCAGGCGGCGGTGAGGCCGGCATAGATGAACCACAGTGCCTTGGCGGTCTGGGTGATCCGCGGAGTCAGCTTGGTGTTCTTCATCGGCCCGGGTATTTCCGCGCGGTACAGCTGCATGCCGCCGACACCGAGCATGGGCATCACCGCCACCGCCAGCACGATGATGCCCATGCCGCCCAGCCACTGCAGTTGCTGGCGGTAGTAGAGGATGGAGCGGGGCAGGTCGTCCAGCCCGGTGAGCACGGTGGCGCCGGTGGTGGTCAGGCCCGACATCGATTCGAAGAAGGCGTTGGTGATGCCGATGTCGATCTCCTCGGAGAGGACGAACGGCATGGCGCCGAAGGCCGCCAGCACGGCCCAGAACAGCACCACCACCAGGAAGCCGTCGCGGAAGCGCAGGTCGCGATGGAAGTTGCGTACCGGCCACCAGCACAGGGCACCGGCAAGCAGGGTCAGCGACGCGCTGAGCAGGAAGGACGCGTAGCCGGCTTCACCGTAGTACAGGGCGACCAGAGCCGGCGGCAGGTGGGTGCTGCTGAACAACGTCAGCATCACGCCGAGAATCTTCAGTACGACCTTGTGGCGCATGCCCCGGGCCGGCTCAGATGAAGGTCACGGCGACCTGGAACAGGCGCTCGATGCTGGGCACGTCTCGCTTGTTGGCGACGAAGACGATGACGTGGTCGTCGGCCTCGATGACGGTGTTGTCGTGGCAGACCAGGACGTCGTCGCCACGCAGGATGGCGCCCAGCGAGGCGCCGGTGGGCAGGTCGATCTCGTCGACCCGGCGGCCCACCACCCGCGAGTTGGAGGCGTCGCCGTGGGCAATGGCCTCGATGGCCTCGGCGGCGCCACGCCGCAGCGAGGCCACCTGCACCACGTCGCCGCGGCGGATGTGGGTGAGCAGGGTGCCGATGGTGGCCAGTCGCGGCGACAGCGCGATGTCCAGCATGCTGCTTTGCACCAGGTCCACGTAGGCGGCGCTGTTGACCAGCGACATGACGCGGTGGGCGCCAAGCCGCTTGGCCAGCATGGCGGAGAGTATGTTGGCCTCGTCCTTGTTGGTCAGCGCGCAGAACACCTCGGTGTTCTCGATGTTGGCCTGTTGCAGCAGTTCCTCGGCAGCGGCATTGCCGTGCAGCACGATGGTGCGCTGCAGGCGCTCGGATACGAAGCGAGCGCGCTGCTCGTTGAACTCGATCAGCTTGACCTGGTAGCTGGACTTCTCCAGCGTCTGTGCCAGGCGGAAGCCGATGTTGCCGGCTCCGGCGAGGATGATCCGGCGACCGACGCGGTCGGCGTGGCGCAGCTCGTCCATGACCTTGGGAATGGACTTGCGCGCGGCGACGAAGAACACCTCGTCGCCGGCCTGGATGACGGTATCGCCGGTGGGAATGATGGCGCTGTCCTGGCGGTAGATGGCCGCCACCCGGGCGTCGATCTTGGGCAGGTGTGCACGCAGCTCGCTGATCCGGTGACCGACCATCGGGCTGCCGGAATCGGCGCGCAGTGCCACCAGCTGGATCCGGCCGCCGGCGAATTCCACCACCTGCAGTGCGCCCGGGTGCTCGATCAGGCGCAGGATCTGCTCGGTGACCAGCGCCTCGGGGCTGATGATCACGTCCACCGGCACCGCGTGGTTGCCGAAGATTTTCGGTTGCGACAGGTATTCGCCGGCGCGTATCCGGGCAATCTTGGTCGGTGTCTTGAACAGCGTCCAGGCCACCTGGCAGGCGGTCATGTTGACCTCGTCGCGGTCGGTCACCGCGAGCAGCAGGTCGGCGTCACCCATGCCGGCCTGTTCCATGACTTCCGGGTGCGCGGCGCTGCCCAGCACGGTGTTGATGTCGAGCCGGTCCTGCAGTCCGGAAAGCGCTGCCTCGGCGTGGTCGACCAGGGTGATGTCGTTGCTCTCGCGGGAGAGGATCTCGGCCATGGACACGCCGACCTGGCCGGCGCCGAGAATGACGATCTTCATGCCAGGAACCGCCGCGCCCGGTTCACGATGTGCTCTTGCCGGTCTTGGCGTCGATGCCAAGACCCTTGAGCTTTCGGTACAGGTGGGTGCGCTCCAGGCCGGTGCGGCTGGCCAGCTCGGTCATGTTGCCGCCTGCCTGCTCGAGGTGGTAGAGCAGGTAGGCGCGCTCGAAGGACTCGCGGGCCTCGCGCAGGTCGGCGTCGAAGCCGGTGGCGTCGGGCACGCCGCCGCGATCCCGTCCGGCCAGTTCGCCGCGGACATCCTCGGCGCCGATCTCCTCGTTGTCGCTGGTCAGCATCAGTCGCTGCACCACGTTTTGCAGTTCGCGCACGTTGCCCGGCCAGTCGTGGTTGCGCAGGGCGTTGAGCGCGCCGGTGGCGAAGCGACGGTAGGGGAAGCGCTCGGCGTCCATGGCCATGCGCACCATGGCGTCGACCAGCTCGGGCACGTCTTCGCGGTGGTCGCGCAACGGCGGCACGAAGACGGTGAGCTGGTTGAGCCTGTCGTACAGGTCGCGACGGAAGCCGCCGCTGTCGAGCTTGGCGGCGAGATCCTGGTTGGTGGTGGCGATGACGCGGACGTCGATGTTCACCAGCTGGCGGCCACCGACGCGGTAGAAGCCGCGTTCCTCCAGTGCGCTGAGCAGTTTGGCCTGCAGCGCCATGTCCAGGTCGGCGACCTCGTCCAGCACCAGGGTGCCGCGGTTGGCGCTTTCCAGGCTGCCGGCGATGACCCCGCCGTCCTCGCTGCCGAAGAGCTGGATGGCGACGTTCTCGGCCGGCAGCGCGGCCAGGTTGATCTCCACGAAGGGGGCTTCGTGACGCGGGCTCATGCGGTGCAGGCTGCGTGCCACCACGCCCTTGCCCGAACCGGGTTCACCCTGGACCAGCACCCAGCCATCGGTGGCCGCGAATCGTTCCACCTTGGCACGCAGGGCGCGCATCACCTCGCTGCTGCCGAGCAGGTTGGAGGCCGGCTCGAGGCGGGTGCGCAGTCGCCGGTTTTCCTGCTGCAACTGGCGGTTCTGCAGGGCCCGCTGCACGGTAACCAGGAGCTTGGCGGTGGACAGGGGCTTCTCCAGGAAGTCGTAGGCGCCGATGCGGATCGCCTCCACCGCGGTTTCCACGGTGCCGTGGCCGGAGATCATGATCACCGAGGCGTTGCAGCCTTCCTCCATCCACTCGCGCAGCAGGCTGATGCCGTCGGTGCCCGGCATCCAGATGTCGAGCAGCACCAGGTCCGGCTCGGATGCGGCCATGCGCTCGCGCGCCTGCTCGGCGCTCTCGGCGCTGTCGGTGTCGTAGCCTTCGTCGCCGAGGATGTCGCTGATGATGTTGCGGATGTCCGGTTCGTCGTCGACGACGAGTATGTTCGGCCTGTTCATCGGGAATGTTCGGTTGTCGTCGGTGTTCAGGGCAGGGCCTTGCGCGGGGCGCTGTCGCCGTCGTCGGCCTGGGCCGCCGGCGTGCGGTCGAGGGGGATCTGCATCTTGACCAGGGCGCCTTGCCCGGGCTTGTTCTCGGCATGTATGCGCCCGCCGTGCTCATCGATGACCCGGTGGACGATGGCCAGGCCAAGCCCGGTGCCCTTCTTCTTCGAGGTGACGTAGGGATCGAAGATGCGGTCGAGGAGGTTCTCGGGGATGCCTGGCCCGTTGTCCTCCACGGTCAGTTCCGCCCAGCGCCGGCCGGCGGATTCCACGGTGCCGGTGCGGATGACGATGGTCGGCGCGTGGATGTCCTCGTGCATGGCGTCGCCGGCATTGATGATGAGGTTGTTGAAGACCTGGCGGAACTGCACCGGGTCGATCAGCACCGGTGGCATGGCATCGCCGAGCTCGAGACGAATGGCGGGGCCTTCCGGCGCCCGGTGCAGTTCGACGATGTCCTGGATCAGGCGGTTGATGTCGGTCATCACCGCCTTGGTGCGCACCGGCTGGGCGTACTCGGAGAAGGCGTTGACCATCAGCTTCATCGACTCGACCTGGTTGGCGATGGTGCTGGTGGCGCGATCGAGGGTTTCGCGGTCTTCCTCGGGCAGCTTGGACAGGTACTTGTGGCGAATGCGTTCGGCGGAGAGCTGGATCGGCGTCAGCGGGTTCTTGATCTCGTGGGCAAGGCGCCGCGCCACTTCTCCCCAGGCCGCGCTGCGCTGGGCATGCAGCAGCTCGGTGACATCCTCGAAGACGATGACGTAGCCGCCGAAGTCCACCCGTTCGCCGGGAATGCGGGTGCCGCGCACGATCAGGGTCTGGCGACCACGACCGTGGTTGAGGTCGATCTGGTACTTCCACTCCGAGACGTTCTTGCCGATCTCGCCGTCGATGGCGGAGAACAGCGGTTCGGCCCACGGCGTCTGGGCGCTGATCTCCGAGGGCGTGTGGTTGATCCAGAACGACACGTCGCTTTCCAGGATCTGGTTGGCGCGTTCGTTGGAACGGATCAGGCGACTGTTCTCGTCGAAGGACAGCACCCCGGAGGACAGGTGGGCGAGGATGGTTTCCAGGTAGGTGCGCTGCTTCTCCGCCTGCTGCTGGCTGTGCGCGGCCTGGCGCTGGGCGAGCTGGATCTGCCGGGTCATGTCGTTGAACGAGCGCACCAGCACGCCGAGCTCGTCGCCGCTGGTTTCCATCAGCCGGGTGCTGTAGTCGCCCTGGGCCACCGCGCGGGTGCCCTCGGCCAGCTGGCGCATGGGCTGCATCATGCGCCGGGACGAGTAGATGGCGATCCAGAACGCGATCAAGGCGGTCATCAGCGCGATCATCGACAGCGTGATGACGAAGTTGAGCTTCAGCGGTGCACGCAGGTACTGGAGCTTCTTGTACTCCTCCGAGGCGGTCTGGATGCTGGCGCCGAGCTTGGAGAAGCGCAGCGGCAGCGGGTAGAGAACCTGCAGGTAGCGGCCGGTGGCGACCACCCCCTCGCTGGGCAGCGGGATGACGATGCGCAGTTGCAGGGCACCGTCGCTCATCGGTTCCAGGCGGCTGAACTCCAGGCCGCGGTTGACCCGGGCGA
>CAYGJZ010000033.1:0-2865 GCA_964350265.1 uncultured Gammaproteobacteria bacterium
ACATCAACGAGTTCCCCACCGGCCGCCTGCTGCGCGACGCCAAGCTCTACGAGATTGGCGCCGGCACCAGCGAAATTCGGCGCATGCTGATTGGCCGCGAACTGTTCGGCGAATCGGCCTAGCGAACCGCCAGGCCGACCATTCGCACCATCCGACCCTGCGAGGACCCGCCCCATGGCTGCCGATCCCGTCGTCATCGTCTCTGCCCGCCGCACCCCCATGGGCGGCTTCGCCGGCGTCTTCGCCGGCGTGCCGGCCCCGACCCTGGGCAGCGCGGCCATCCGCGCCGCCATCGACGCCGCCGGCATCGCCGCCGAGGCAGTGAACGAAGTGGTGATGGGCTGCGTGCTGCCCGCCGGCCTCGGCCAGGCCCCGGCCCGCCAGGCCGCGCTCGGCGCCGGCCTGCCCATGGCCACCCCCTGCACCACGGTGAACAAGATGTGCGGCTCGGGCATGAAGGCGGCCATGCTGGCCCACGACGCCCTCGTCGCCGGCAGCGCCGAGGTGGTGGTCGCCGGCGGCATGGAGAACATGTCGCGGGCACCCTACCTGCTCGACCGCGCACGCGGCGGCTACCGCCTCGGCCATGGCGCGGTGATCGACCACATGTTTCTCGACGGGCTGGAAGACGCCTATGACCCGGGCCGGCTGATGGGCACTTTCGCCGAGGACACGGCCGCCCACTACGGCATGAGCCGGGAGCGCCAGGACGCCTTCGCGGTGGAATCCCTGGGCCGGGCGGTGCAGGCCATCGACAACGGCCTGTTCGATGCCGAGGTGACGTCGGTGACCGTGCCCGGCCGCGGCGGCGACGTCGAGGTCAGCCGCGACGAGCAGCCGCACAAGGCCCGCGTCGACCGCATCCCCACCTTGAAGCCGGCCTTTCGTCCTGGCGGCACGGTCACCCCGGCCAACTCCAGTTCCATTTCCGACGGCGCCGCGGCACTGGTGATGATGCGCGCCTCCACCGCCGAGCGGCTTGGCGCGACACCGCTGGCACGGGTCGTCGGCCATGCCAGCCATGCCCGCGAGCCGCACTGGTTCACCACCGCGCCGGTGGGCGCGGTGCGCGCCCTGCTCGACGCCACCGGCCTGGCGGTGGCCGACATCGACCTGTGGGAAATCAACGAGGCCTTCGCGGTGGTGACGCTGGCCGCCATCGACCAGCTCGAACTCGACCACCAGCGGGTCAACGTGCACGGCGGCGCCTGTGCCCTCGGCCATCCCATCGGTGCCAGCGGCGCGCGCATCATCGCCACCCTGCTGCACGCCCTCGCCGCGCGCGACCAGCGACGCGGCATCGCCGCGCTGTGCATCGGCGGCGGCGAGGCCACCGCCCTGTGCCTGGAACGCATTACCTGACCCGGAGCCCACGCGTCATGCCCGCAGACATCGAGCTGTACTTCGACTTCTCCTCGCCCTACGGCTACCTCGCCGCCAGCCGCGCGGCGATGGTGGAACAGGCCACCGGCCGCACGGTGCGCTTCACCCCCTACCTGCTGGGCGCGGTGTTCAAGACCTCCGGGCGCCAGCCGCTGGCCAGCCACCCGCTGGTCTGGGACTATGCCCGCAACGACGTCGCCCGCACGGCACGCCGCCAGGGCCTCACCCTGCGCATGCCCGATCCCTTCCCGGTGGTCACCGCGTCGGCCTGCCGCGCCTTCTACTTCGTGCGCGAACGCGACGGCGACGACGCCGCCCGCGCCCTGGCCCTGCGCCTGTACCAGGCCTACTTCGCCGACGGGCGCAACATCTCCCGCGCCGAGGTGGTCGTCGACGTGGTCGGCGGCGATGCCGAGCAGATCCGCGCCGCGTTGCACGACGAGGAAGGCAAGGCGGCACTGCGCCGGGTCACCGACCAGGCCATCGAGCGCGGCGTGTTCGGCTCGCCGTTCTTCCTCGTCGACGGCGAAGCCTTCTGGGGCAACGACCGCGTCGAGGACGTGATTCGCTGGGCCAACGGCCCCTGGTAACCCCGACTTTCCACTGCATGCCCCGAGGACCTGGATCGATGTACGGCCTTGAACTGAACCGCCGCGACGATGGCGTCGCCGAACTGGTGCTGAACCGTGCCGAGGTACACAATGCCTTCGACGACCGCCTGGTGGAGAGCCTCTCGCAGACCCTGGAAACGCTGGGCCAGGACGACTCGGTGAAGGTGGTTTGCCTGAAGGGACATGGCCGCAACTTCTCCGCCGGCGCCGATCTTCACTGGATGCGGCGCATGGCCGACTACAGCGAGGAGGAAAACCTCGCCGACGCCCGCGCCCTGGCCGGCATGCTGCGCAGGCTGAACGAGTTGCCCACCACCACGGTGGCGGTCATCCAGGGCGCGGCGATGGGCGGCGCGGTGGGACTGGCCAGTTGCTGCGACATCGTCATCGCCGCCGACAATGCCCGCTTCGCCCTGTCCGAGGTGCGTCTTGGCATCGTTCCCGCGGTGATCAGCCCCTACGTGCTGGCCGCCATCGGCGCCCGCCAGGGTCGTCGGCTGATGCAAAGCGGCGAACGTTTCGATGCCCACCTGGCGCAGCGTATCGGCCTGGTGCACGAGGTGGTGGCCGCCGATGACCTCGGGCAGGCGGCCGAGGCGCTGGTGGCCGAACTGCTCAAGTGCGGCCCCGGCGCACGACGCATTGCCAAGGAGCTGGTGTTCCGCGTCGCCGACCGGCCCATCGACGACGATGTCATCGAGTACACCGCGCGCCGCATCGCCACCGTGCGGGCCACCGAGGAAGGCCGCGAAGGGCTCGAGGCCTTCCTCGCCAAGCGCCCGCCGGCCTGGCAGTAAGCGTCGGCGGCAACCGTCGCTAGGCGGCCGCCAGGCGCCTGCGCATGTCCTCGATGCGCAGGCGCGGACCGCGC
>CAYGJZ010000033.1:2965-41646 GCA_964350265.1 uncultured Gammaproteobacteria bacterium
CTAGGCGGCCGCCAGGCGCCTGCGCATGTCCTCGATGCGCAGGCGCGGACCGCGCGAGCCCGTCACCGTCTCGTGGTGTACCGGCCGCGACCCCTGGTAGAGCATGCCGAAGGGCACCGGCGCACCGTCGACCTGTTCCAGCGCCACCAGCTCCCTGGCCAGCCGCGCATCCGTCGGGTCGTGCGCCAGCCCGTCCCGGCTTGCCGCCTCGAACACGGCCAGGCGGCCGTCCGCCGCGCGGTCGATGACGCCGCCGGCGAAACTCAACGGCTCGCCGGCACGCAGGTCGAGCCGCGCCGCCGGGTCCTTGCAGGCGGCGAAGGCACCGTCGAAGAAGATCGGGCAGTTCTGCAGGATCTCCACGAACACGCTGCCGCGATGGGCGGCGGCGGCCAGCAGGATGCGCTGCAAGGCATCGCCGTCGGTATCCATGGCCCGGGCCACCATCGAGGCACCCGCGGTGAGCGCGAAGTCCAGCGGCCGCACCGGGCTGTCCGGGTTGCCCGCCGGACTGGAACGGGTCGCCAGCCCGGACGGCGAGGTCGGGCTGAACTGGCCCTTGGTCAATCCGTAGATGCGGTTGTTGAACAGCAGCACCTTGACGTCGACGTTGCGGCGCAGGGCATGCAGCAGGTGACCGGCGCCGATGGACAGGCCGTCGCCGTCGCCGGTGACCACCCACACCGTGAGGTCGGGATTGGCCAGCTTGACACCGGTGGCCAGGGCCGGCGCGCGGCCGTGGATGCCATGCAGCCCGTAGCAGTCGACGTAGTAAGGGAACCGGCTGGAGCAGCCGATGCCACTGACGATGACGTGGTCTTCCTTGCGCGCGCCGATGGCGGCCAGCATCTTCTGGAACTGTGCCAGCACCGCGTAGTCGCCGCAGCCAGGGCACCAGCGCACCTCGGTCCCGGACTGGTAGTCCTTGCGCGAGAGGGATGTTCGGGGACGGGTCGCCTGTTCGGTCAGTTGGGTCATGGTTCCAGGATCTCGGCAATGGCATCGGTCAGGTCGCGTCGGGAAAGCGGGCGGCCGCGCATGCGCGACCACGCCCGGGCATCGACCAGGAAGCGTTCGCGGATACGGCGGGTCACCTGTCCGCGGTTGAGTTCGGCCACCACCACCTGCTCGAAGCGCCGGGCAATGTCGCCGATGCGTGAGTCCAGGGGATGCAGCCAGCGCAGGTGCAGGTGGCTCACCGACCGGCCGAGGCGGCGCGCCTCGCTCACCGCCTCGCGCACCGCGCCGAAGGTGCTGCCCCAGCTGATCAGCAGCAGCCGTCCGTGGTCGTCGCCATGCAGTTCCATCGCGTCCACCAGGCGCTCGGCCACCCGCGCCACCTTGTCCTCGCGGGCAACGGTCATGGCCTCGTGGTTGTCGCCGTCGTAGCTGATCTCACCGCTGTCCGCGGCCTTTTCCAGGCCGCCGACGCGGTGTGCCAGGCCGGCCGTGCCGGGAACCGCCCAGCGACGCACGCCGCGCCGGTCCCGGGCATAGGGACGGTACTCGTCGCCGGCCAGCGCCCGTGGCGGCTGGATCGGCGCCATCGCGGACAGGTCGGGCAACTGCCACGGCTCGGCGCTGTTGGCCAGCGCGGCATCGGTGAGCAGGACCACCGGGGTCATGTGCTCCACCGCGATGCGCACCGCCTCCACCGCGGCATGGAAGCAGTCCGCCGGGGAACGGGCCGCGACCACCGGCAGGGGCGCCTCGCCGCTGCGGCCGGACAGGGCCAGGTCGGCGTCGCCCTGCTCCACCCGGGTGGGCATGCCGGTACTCGGCCCGGCGCGCTGCACGTCGATCACCACCAGCGGAATTTCCAGCGCCACCGCCAGGCCGAGGGACTCGCTCTTCAGCGCCATGCCCGGCCCGCTGGTGGCGGTCACGCCGAGGGCGCCGGCGAAGCTTGCGCCGATGGCGGCGCCGATGGCGGCGATCTCGTCCTCGGCCTGCATCGCCACCACGCCGCGACCCGATTCCCGCGACAGCCGGTGCAGGATGTCCGAGGCCGGGGTGATCGGGTAACAGCCGGCGAACAGTTCCAGGTCGGCCAGTGCCGCCGCGGTCATCAGCCCGAGGCAGGTGGCCTCGTTGCCGGTGATGGTGCGGTCGGCGGCGAGCGCCGCTTCCTCGCCATCCAGCGGCGGCTGCACCCGGGTGTCGGCGAGGCTGTGCAGTTCCATCGCCTCGGCGGCGGTGACCCCGGCACGAAAGGCCGTGGCATTGGCCAGGCGGACCTCGTCGTCGCCGGCGAAGCGCTGCTCGATCCATGCCAGCATGGCCGTGTCGTCGCGCTCGAACAGTGCGTAGACCAGGCCCAGCGCCAGGAAGTTGCGTGCCTTCAAGGCATCGCGTCGACGGAAGCCGTGCTCGGCGAGCACGCCGACCACCGCCGCGGTGATGTCGACGTCGACCACCCGGTGCGCACCGGCCGACAGGGCCGGCAGCGGGTCCTCGGCATAGCCGGCCTGGGCCAGTGCCCGCTCGCTGAAGGCACCGCGATCCACCAGCAGCAGGCCGGCCGGCTTCAGCGCCTCGAGGTTGGTGGCCAGCGCCGCCGGGTTCAACGCCACCAGCACGTCGGCCTCGTCGCCGGCAGTGCGCACCACGCCGTCACCGAGTCGCACCTGGAACGCCGACACCCCGGCCAGGCTGCCGGCCGGGGCGCGGATCTCCGCGGGAAACTCGGGAAAGGTGGACACGCCGAGACCGGCCTGCACGGCATCCACGGTAAAGCGGTTCCCGGCCAGTTGCACGCCGTCGCCGGAGTCGCCGCAGAAACGCACCACCAGCGAGGCATCGGCATCGCGCTCGCGGTGCCCTTGCGACGCCGGACGCGCAGCGGCCGACGAGGCAACCGGGTCGTGGGAAAACGACAGGATCATCAGTGTACGGCTCCTAGAGAAAAACCAATGCCGGTGGCCAGCAGCAGCAGTGCCACCATCGGCGTGAGCACGCGCTCGGGTATCCAGCCGGCCAGCCGTGCGCCGAGGTAGACCCCGGGCAGCGAGCCGGCCAGCAGCGGCACCAGCAAAGAGAGGTCGACGCTACCGAGCTGCCAGTGTCCGATGCCGGCAACGGTGGCCAGCAGCAGCGCGTGGGCGAGGTCGGTACCGACGATGCGCGGAATCGGCAGACCGCGGTGGACCAGCAGCAGCAGCGCAGCCCCCAGCGCCCCGGCGCCCACCGACGAGGCCGCCACCAGTGCGCCGAGGAAGCCCCCGCCGAGGATCGTGAGCAGGCGTCGCCCGGCGGTCCGCGGCGGCGTGACCGTGGCGCCCGCGCACAGCCAGGGGCGCAGCAGGATGACCACCGCGGTCAACACCAGCGCCACGCCCAGCACGCTGGTCAACAGCATGCCGAAGTCGCCACCGTCGGCGCGGAACCGGGCCAGCCACCACAGCGTAACCACCGCCCCCGGCAGGCTGCCGGCGGCCAGCATGGCCACCAGCGGCCACTGCACGTTGCCACGGCGCTGGTGCACCACCACCCCGGCGGACTTGGTCAGCGCGGCATAGACCAGGTCGGTACCCACCGCGACCACCGGCTCGACGCCGTAGAGAATCAGCGCCGGTGTCATGATCGCGCCGCCACCGACCCCGGTCAGGCCCACCAGCAGCCCGACCACGAGGCCGGTGACGGCCAGTAACGGATCCATGTTTCACCACTCCTGTCCTGCTACCCGGCCTTGCGCAGGTTGCCTGCGTGCAGGCCGCACTCCTTCTGCTGGGCACTCTCCCACCACCAGCGTCCCTCGCGTTCGTGCTGGCCCGGCAGCACGCTGCGGGTGCACGGCTCGCAGCCGATGCTGACGAAGCCACTGGCGTGCAGCTCGTTGTACGGCACCTCGTGCTCGCGGATGTATTCCCACACCGCGGCCGAGGACCAGTGCGCCAGCGGGTTGAACTTGACCAGCGTGCCGTCGCGCCCGGTGAAGGCGCCGTCGGCCTCGACCACCTGCAGGTCGTTGCGGGTGCCGCTGCTCTGGTCGCGTCGCTGGCCGGTGATCCACGCATCCAGCGTGGCCAGCTTGCGCTTCAGCGGTTCGACCTTGCGCACCTGGCAGCAACTCTTGTGGCCGCGATCGTAGAAATCGAACAGGCCTTCCCGGCGCACCAGGTCCTGCACCGCGACGGTATCGGGGAACAGCAGTTCCAGGTCGATGCCGTAGTGGCGCCGCACACGTTCGAGGAAGCGATAGGTCTGGGCATGCAGTCGCCCGGTATCGAGACTGAACACCGGGACATCGGGACGGATGCGCCGGGCCATGTCGATCAGCACCACGTCCTCTGCGCCGCTGAAGGAGATGGCGATGTGGTCGAAGCGCTCCAGCGCCAGGGCCAGCACCCGCTGCGGGTCGGTATCCGGGCCGGCGTCGAGGCTGGTTTGCAGGTCGGTAACTTCTGCGCTCATGGTTGAACTCCCTTTTTCCTTGCCGGTACTCCTTCGAGCCGGCGTTCTCGATAGGCCCCGGCCAGGAACCGGGGCCGGTCTTCGGCTCGCAGGCCGTTCTCCAGCGTGATGTCGTCGACGCCGTAGCGTTCCAGCAGGCCGATCTGGTCGGGCAGCAGGTCGCCGTGCACGGCAATGCGCCCGCGAAACGAGGGGGACTCCACCAGCGCCCGCACCTGCGAGAAGAAACGCCCGTCGGTGAAGGCGGCGACGTGGATGCGTACCTCGTCGACACCGGCGGCACGCTCGGTCAGCGTGTCGACGTCAAGGTCGGTGTCGACCCGCAGGATGACGGCGTCGTCCGCCGGGTCAGTGTTCGCGCTGGCCATAGACTCGCTCCTTGAATGGCGTGGTGCCGATGCGTCGGCAGGTTTGCAGGAAGGACTCGTCGGCATCGAGTCGCTGTTCCAGGTAGACATCGACGATGGTGACCACCGCGTCGGCAATGGCGTCGCGGGCCACCGCCGGGCCGAGGCGCTCGCCGAGCGCCGCGTTCTCGCCGGAGACGCCGCCCAGCGTCAACTGGTACCACTCCTCGCCACGCTTCTCGACGCCGAGGATGCCGATGTGGCCGACATGGTGATGACCGCAGGCATTCATGCAGCCGGAGATGTTGATGCGCAGGTCGCCGATGTCGTGCACCCGCTCGATGTCGGCGAAGCGCTGGTTGATCTCCTCGGCCACCGGGATGGAATGGGCATTGGCCAGGCTGCAGTAGTCGAGCCCCGGGCAGCAGATCATGTCGGTGACCGCGCCGATGTTGGGCGTGGCCAGGCCGAGCCGGTCGAGCGCCTGCCAGACCCGGTACAGGGCGTCCACGCGCACGTGGGGCAGCAGCAGGTTCTGGGTATGGGTGGTGCGGATCTCGGAAAAGGAATAGGCATCCGCCAGCGCCGCGACCTCGTCCATGCGATCGGCGTCGAGATCGCCGGGGGCCTGGCCGGGCGCCTTCAGCGACAGGTACACGGCGCGGTAGCCGGCATGCCGGTGGGCCGCGGTGTTGCGCCGTCTCCAGGCTTCGAAGCGGGGGTCGAGCAGTGCGCGCGCGGCGACATCGCCGGTATCCACCACCGCCTCGAAGGTCGGCCCGGTAAAGCGGGCACGCAGCCGGTCGAGCTCGTCCACATCCAGTGCCGGCACCTGTTCGCGCACCTTGCGCCACTCGGCCTCGACCCGCGCCTGGAAGGCGGCAAGGCCGGTCTCGCGCAGCAGGATCTTGATCCTCGCCTTGTACTTGTTGTCGCGCCGGCCAAGCTGGTTGTAGACACGCAGGATGGCGTCGAGGTAGGCGATCAACTCGCGGGCCGGCAGGAATTCGCGCACTACCTGGCCGATCACCGGCGTGCGGCCAAGGCCGCCGCCGACGATGACGCGGAACCCGGTCTCGCCGGCATCGTCGCGCACCAGGTGCAGGCCGATGTCGTGCAGGGCGGTGGCGGCACGGTCCACCGGCGCACCGGTGACGGCGATCTTGAACTTGCGCGGCAGGAACAGGAATTCCGGGTGCAGGGTGAACCACTGCCGGATCAGTTCGCACCACGGCCGCGGGTCCTCGACCTCGTCGGCGGCGATGCCGGCGAGGTGATCGGTGGTGATATTGCGCACGCAGTTGCCGCTGGTCTGCATGGCGTGCATCTGCACGGCGGCGAGGTCGCGCAGGATGTCCGGCGCCATTTCCACCGCCGGCCAGTTGAACTGGATGTTCTGGCGGGTGGTGAAGTGGCCGTAGCCACGGTCGTACTGGCGGGCAATGCGCGCCAGCATGCGCAGTTGCTCGGCATGCAGGGTGCCGTAGGGAATGGCGACGCGCAGCATCGGCGCGTGCAACTCGAAGTACAGCCCGTTCATCAGCCGAAGCGGCCGGAACTGGTCCTCGCTCAGCCGGCCATCCAGGTAGCGGGCGGTCTGCTGGCCGAACTCGTCGACCCGGCGGGCGAGAATCTGCTGGTCGAACTCGTCGTAGGCGTACACGGTGCAATCTCCATTTCAAGGCGGCGCCCGGTCAGGCGCGGCCGGGCTTGGAGCAGCACTCTACGCAAGTCGGTAAATATCCAGAAAGAATAAGTTATGCTTTTTTTATTACTACTGGTTATATGAGATGGGCGCCCCCGGACAACCCGGGCCGAAGCTGCCGGTCGGCGCATCGCGGCCGACCCCGACCACCGTCTTGTGACCCTTGACGTGGCAGCGGGCACTGGCGGGCATTTCCATCGCCGCCCAGCGATAGGCGATTTCCTGCCCCGGCGCCTTCTCTCCGAGCAGGATGCGCGCCAGCGATCGTCCCGAGGCCAGGTCGCGGGTGCCCAGGCCATCGCCGCTGATGTAGGTGAGCATGCCGTCCTCCTCGTGCTCGGCCGAGGTATGCAGGTGCCCGGCCAGCAGCACCGGCCGCGGCATCAACGTGGCCAGTTCGCCGGCGGTCCACTGGTACTCCCGCTGCGCCAGGGTGTGCTCGTCGGGGTAGTCCGGGCCGAGGTCGGGGCTGTGCAGGGGACGATGGGTCATCAGCACGAAGTGATCGAATCGCTCGCGCAGGGCCCGTGCACGCTGGAACAGGGCGGCACGCCCGCCCCGGTTCACCGGCCAGGTCGACGCCGCGGTGTCGAAGTTGACGAAGACGGTCTCGCCGAGGGTGAACAGGGTGTTGCGCGGACCCACGTCGCTGGTGAAGGCGCGGTGCACGAAGCGGGTGCCGTCGTGGAAGTCGTGGTTGCCGATGCTGGCATAGACCGGCAGCGGCGAGGCATCGAGCACGCCGCCGATGGCACGGTAGTCCTCCGGCGCGTAGTAGAAGTCGCCGGCATGCAGGAAGAAGTCGGCGCCGAGGGCGTCGGCGCGTGCCAGGCACCAGGCCAGTTCCCCGCCACCACCGCTGTCGCCGCTGACGGCGAAGCGGAAGGACCCGGCAAACGGCACGCTGGCCGTGATGCGGTGCTCACCCGGTGGCAGGTCCAGTTGCAGGTGGCGGTTGACCCTTGTCGGGCGCGTTTCGTCGACCACCGCGTCGCCGCCGTCGATCACCGCTCGCGGCGAAAGGTTGCACCACAGCAGATCCACTTTCTGGCGACGCGCACAGCGCAGGGACACCGCGCCATCGGGGGCATGGGCGCGGATCCTGAGCGCCAGGGCATCGTCGCGGCGCTCGGCATGTTGCAGGTAGGCCTGGTCCAGGGCGAGGTCGACGTCCGGTCGCTGCAGGGACAGCGTGGTGGGCCGCGGTGCCGGCTCGTACTGCAGGATCGGGAAGCGGAACCCGGCCAGGTAGCCGCCCAGGGCGGCGCCGGCCAGGGAAACGCCGCCGCCGGCAGCCAGGGCACGCAGCAGTTGGCGACGCTTCATCGCGCGGCGGGCGCGGCGGGCGCGCGGAATCGTTGGAGCATGGAAGACCATCGGCTTGCACCCCGTGTCGGGGCGCGTGGAACGAGGCGGCGGGTCGCGCCGCGGTAGCCGGTATGGTCGGCGAAGGCGGCCAGCGATTCAAGGCGTGCCGCGTGCCTCCCGGCCCACCGCACCGGACAGCGCTGCGCCGGACAGCCGGCTGCGTGCGGCCAGGCGGTGCTCGGCGGGCAGGGTGCGCAGCGCAGGCCGGGCGGGCCGCAGGCGCTGGCTCGCCGCCGGCAGGGCCAGGTCGACCCAGTAATAGGGGTGGTCCGATGCCCCGGCCGGTTCGAAGCCGGCATCCGTCACCTCCAGCCCGCGCACCAGGATCCAGTCGATGCGGGTCGGGTCGTCGGCATCACCGAGCACCCGGCCAATGGCATCGATGCCGCGCCCGGCAGCGAGGAAGGCGCGCAGCTCGGTGAAGCTGCGCGAGACATTGAAGTCGCCGACCAGCACGGCGTGCTGGTGGCGTTCGAAGCGCTCGAGGATGGTGGCCATCTGCACCTGCTGGTCGATGCGCCGCGACAGGTGGGTGACCATCACCGTCACCGGGAAGCCGCCGACCTGTACCTCGGTGGTGGTCAGGATGCGCCCGCGACGCCCGGTACTGTCGACCAGCGGCTCGTGGTACCAGCGACCCACCGGGTAGCGGCTGAGCAGTCCGTTGCCGCGGTCGTGCCGCCACCAACGCGACTGCGTGGGGCTGAACAGCCAGCCCAGGCCCAGTTGCCGGCCGAGGCGTCGCGGCTGGCTGGCACGCAAGCCGTAGAACGGTCCTTCCACCTCGCACAACCCGACCACGTCGGCATCGCCGATGACCCCGGCGATCCGCGAAAGCTGCTTGCGCCCATCTAGCCCCTTGCCACGATGGATGTTGTAGCAGCCGACCCGGAGCCGACGCCCGTCACCGCCGGCGGCCGGCGCATCGTGCACCTGCGCCCCGGCCCGGGCGCAGACCGGTCGGCGAAAGGAGGCCACCGCGGCCAGCGCGATGACGATGCCGACGAGAAACGCACCCACCACCATCAGCATGTTCACGGTGACACCCCGCGGGTAGAGTCAGAACGCATAGTCGAAGTACTCGATGTCGCGCCGCCAGTGCAGCCCGACCAGATCGCGCAGTTCGTCGTCGTAGTACGCGCGGTAGCCGGCATGGGCATAGGCATTCAAGCGCGGCAACGTCGCGGCGATGCCGAGGACCCGGCAGACGCTGGCGAAGTCGCTGGCCAGGGTCTCGAAGCGGCCGACGAAATCCAGTGCCGGCTGGCCGAACGCATCGCAGATGCGCGGGTACTGGAAGAATTTTCGACGACGGATCTCGTAGCGCACGAAGGCATCGAAACTGCCCATGGCGCGTATCCGCCGGTGGCGGGCGCTGCGCCCCTTGACCATGGCGGCGTTGTACTCCGACACCAGCCGGTCCCAGGGATTGCGCACGAAGGCGAACTTGAAAAAGCCTTCGAACACCGGCGTGGGCATGTGCCTTTGCGCATCGCGCAGCGGCGCATGGGTACCGAAGCGCACGCGGTGATAGTCGCGACCGCCGAGCCAGCCATACCAGCGCGAGGCGGGTCGCTCGATGGCGTGGGCAGCCAGCGTGCGCCCGATGCTCGAACCCGCGGTCTTCTCCACGTGCACGAAAATGAAGTTCCTGTCGTCGGAAATGATCACCGGCGTCCCCGTCGCGCGGCCAAGACAGGGGGCGATTGTGCGCATGCCATGTGAAACACTGATGACGGGCGATGCCCACGCCCGCCGCGCGGTCACGGCGCGGTCACCGCGGCGCCATCATTCGGCAACAATCGGCGACGAGACTGCGCGCCATGCATCACCGATTCGAGCCGCCCACACCGATCCCGTCGCGGAACGCGTGCCGCGGACACTGCCCGGGCTCCGGATGAAGATCCTCTACGGCGTGCAGGCCACCGGCAACGGCCACATCGCCCGTGCGCGCAGCATGGCACGGGCCTTCGCCGAGCACCCGGTACAGGTGGACTACCTGTTGTCCGGCCGCGCTCGGCAGGACATCTTCGGCGCCGAGCCCTTCGGCGACTTCGCCCATCGGCGTGGCCTGACCTTCGACGTGCGCAAGGGCCGTGTGCGCTACCTCGCCACCGCCCGCAAGCTGCCGCTGGCGCGCGCGGTGGCAGACATTCGCGGCCTCGACCTGTCCGGCTACGACCTGGTGATCAGCGACTTCGAGCCGATCACCGCCTGGGCGGCGCGGCTGCGCGGCACCCCGTCGCTGGGCATCTCGCACCAGCTCGCCTTCCGCTACGACATTCCCACCGACGGCGCCAACCCGTTGGCCCGCTCGGTGCTGCGGGCCTTTGCCCCGGTGCGTCATCGCCTCGGCCTGCACTGGGACAGCTTCGGCCATCCCATCATCCCGCCGTTGATCGATCTCGACGGCGAGGCCCCGGACGACGCTGTCGACGACCGCTGCATCGTCGTCTACCTGCCCTTTGAATGCGGCGACGACATCCTGGAGCTGCTGGCACCGTTCGACGACTACCGGTTCCTCGTCTACATGGGTGTCGACCCGTCGGCGAGCCGCGGTCACGTGTCCTTCCGTCGCTTCGACAAGACCCGCTTCCAGCATGACCTGCACCGCTGTGCCGGGGTCATCTGCAACGCGGGCTTCGAGCTGCCGAGCGAGTGCATCCACCTGGGCAAGCGGCTGCTGGTGAAGCCGGTCTACGGCCAGATGGAACAGATGTCCAACGTGCGCGCCCTGCTCCAGCTCGGCTACGGCCACCGCCTCGACCGCCTCGATGCCGAGGTGATCGGACAGTGGCTGTGCAGCGACAAGCCGCCGCCGCGTCCATTCGGCGAAGTCGCCCGCGGCATCGCCAGCTGGGTGGTCGACGGCCACTTCGACGACCCCATGCGACTGGCCCGTGCGCTGTGGACGGCACTGCCCTGGCAGCCCGCCTCCCTGCCCGGCTATGCGCGGGGATAGCCGGTGAAGCAGTGGCGGCTGATGACCACCAGCCGATCACGCCAGGTCAGCAGGAAGTCCAGGCCATAGGGGGCATGCCGGTAGTTGTGGTTGAGATCGATCCAGAAGTGCTCGTCGAGGCCGCGCACCCGCAGGGTTCTCGGCTCGCCGTGGTCGTCGCAGTACAGGGTCACGCCGTCCTCTTCCTGCAGGCCCTCGACCTCGATGATGACCGTGGTGCTGTCGTGGGGCGCGGCGGGCCCGGCATGACGGAAGCGTCGCCTGCCGTCCCATTCCCGCGCATGCAGCAGGGCGAAGGAGGCCGACTGGCTGGGCACGCCGCAACTCGCGCCACACTGGAAGCGCAGCCAGCCAAGCAGTGCCGGGTCGCGGCGCATGTCGCTGCCCAGCCAAAGACCGCGGTCGGCGGCCGGCAAGCCGGCGCAGGCCACCCAGGCCGCGGCGCTGACGCGACCCGCGGGCAGGCCGTCCGGGTGCACGCGGACAATGCGCCCGGGGTTCGCCGCGGCCTGCAGCACGGTGTGCAGGCACTGGCGTGCAAAGCCGGCGGCGGGTGCCGCCCGGCCGGCGGCCAGTGGCATCGAGGCGGTCATGCCAGCAGCGTCCGCGTGCGCGCGGCGGTGGGCGCAGCCATCTCCGTGGAAGCGGGCATGCGCACCGTCGAGACTTCGTTGGCGAGGGATTCGATCACCGTGAAGATCAGCTCGTCGTAGTGTTCCGGCTCGCACAGCAGGGCATCGAACAGCGCCGCCAGCTCGGCATGCCGTGGCCGGCGGCCGGCGAGGCAGGCCCGCCCGGTGGTGCCGGAAGCCAGTCGCACCAAGCAACGGGTACTGGCCGTCGGCGCCCGTACCTGCTTCAGTTCGAGCCGTTCGTAGCCCGGTTGCAGGCCGATTTCCTCCAGCAGCATCGACAGGCGTGCCGCGCTGCTGTGCGCCAGCAGGTCCATCCAGCGATGGCGCTCCCAGGTGGCGTAGTGCGTTCGCAGGGTCATCCTCGTGGTCCTCGTGCAAGCGTTGTCGCACCCCGGTCGCGGACCTCGCCGGCCGGTTGCGCAGCCATGGCGTGATTTCTACCGAGCGCGCATGACCGCATGATGACTTTTCAATGACCTGCATTTTGTTTTTCGAGAACGTTGCGAGAAATGTTTCGGCCACGTGAAGATGTCGGCGAGGCCGAAAAACTGTCATCTGCCCCGCCTACCATGCCGCCCGTGCCTCGGCATGGGGGAAGCTTGCGGGTCCGCCTGTCGTCGCCACGATGATTCCATCCACAGGGGGACGCGCCATGCTGACGTTCAGAATCAACAAGGCCGGGGAAGTGCTCGCACGACGGCTCGATCACGACGCCGGCGTCGCCGCGGCGATGCCAGCCGCCAGGCCGACCAGCGGCGCCGGCGGGGATGACGACACCGACGGCGATCCTTCGGCACCGCGTTATCGCACCATCTGGATCTCCGACACCCACCTTGGCACCCGTGGCTGCAATGCCGAGGCATTGCTCGACTTCCTGCGCAGGTACGACAGCGACACCCTCTACCTGGTCGGCGACATCGTCGACGGCTGGAAACTGCGCCGCTCCTGGTACTGGCCACAAAGTCACAACGACATCGTGCAGAAGCTGCTGCGCAAGGTACGCAAGGGAACGAGGGTGATCTACGTGCCCGGCAACCACGACGAGTGCCTGCGCGATTTCGTCGAGCATTCCTTCGGCGGCATCGTGCTCAAGCGCGAAGCCGTGCACCGCACCGCCGACGGGCGCCGGCTGCTGGTCATCCACGGCGACCAGTTCGACGGCGTGGTGCGCTACGCGCGCTGGCTGGCGCTGCTCGGCGACTATGCCTACCAGTTCGCGCTGGCGGTGAACACCACGCTGAACCGACTGCGGCGCTGGCTTGGCCTGCCCTACTGGTCGCTGTCCGCCTACCTGAAGCTGAAGGTCAAGAACGCGGTGAACTTCATCTCCGATTTCGAGGTCGCGGTGGTGCGCGAGGCCAGGCGCCGCAACCTCGACGGCGTGGTCTGCGGCCACATCCACCATGCCGCCTGCCGCAAGGTCGACGGCCTGGACTACTACAACGACGGCGACTGGGTGGAAAGCTGCACCGCGCTGGTGGAACGCTACGACGGCAGCATGGCCATCGTGCACCACGACAACCCGCGCGTGCATGCCCTGGAATCCACCGCACCACGAACCGAACCCGCCGGGGGAGACGCGGCATGAACGATACGCGCAGCACCGACCAGGCCGGCAACGGCCTGGTCAACAACCTGCATGACCGCCTGTTCGAGCGACTGCTCAGCGGCAACCTGGTCTACAACACCTGCTGGGAGGACCCGGCGGTGGACCGCCAGGCGCTGGAGCTGTCGGAAAGCGACGTCATGCTGGTCATCACCAGTGCCGGCTGCAACGTGCTCGACTACCTGCTCGATGGCCCGCGCCGCATCCACGCGGTGGACGCCAACCCGCGGCAGAACGCGCTGTTGGAACTGAAGCTGGCCGGTATCCGCACGCTGGCCTTCGAAGACTTCTTCGCCATCTTCGGCGACGGCCGTCACCCGCGCATGCACGATGTCTATCACCGCGCCCTGCGCCCGGCCCTGACCGGCTTCGCCCGCGCGTACTGGGACCGCCACCATCACTGGTTCGAACCGCGCAACGCCAATGGCAGCTTCTACTACCGCGGCCTGTCCGGCCTCGTCGCCCGCATCTTCCGCCTCTATGCCCAGGCCAGGCCGCGCCTGCGCTCGGCGCTGACCGAGCTGATCGATGCCGACAGCCTCGACGCCCAGCGCGACATCTACGATCGCCGCGTGCGACCGATGATGTGGAGCCGGAAGATGAACTGGCTGCTGTCCCGGCAGATGACCATGAACCTGCTCGGGGTACCGCACCCGCAACGGCGCGAAGTCGAGCAGCAGCATCCGGACGGCGTCGCCGGCTTCGTGCGCGAAGCGGTGGACTACGTGTTCCGCTGCCTGCCGGTGAGCGACAACTACTTCTGGACGGTGTACATCCGCGGCCACTACACCCGCGACTGCTGCCCGGCCTACCTGCAGGCGCAGAACTTCGCCCGCTTGAAGGACAACCTGGTGGACCGGGTACGCGTGCACACCTGCCTGGTGGCCGATTTCCTCGCCCGCCACGAGCAACCGGTATCGCGCTACGTGCTGCTCGACCACATGGACTGGATGGGCGCCTACCGTCCGCGGGCGCTGGCAGACGAGTGGCGGCTGATCCTCGAGCGGGCCAGCACGGACTGCCGCATCATCTTCCGCAGTGCCCACGCCAATCCCGGCTACCTGGAACGGGTACCGGTCGCCTGGCGCGGGGAGACCCGCGCGCTGAACGGCCACCTGCGCTTCGACCGCGAGCGCGCCGCGCGCCTCGGACAGATGGACCGCGTGCATACCTATGCCGGCTTCCACATCGCCGAGCCGGCCTTGGCCACTTGAGCCTGCGCGATGATCTCGGCGTGCTTGCCGCCATGGCGCGGGGAGCACGCGGCGCCGACCCGGCCGAGCGCCTGGATGCCTTCTACCGCAACCAGGCCGGGCACTACGATCGCTTCCGCGACCGGCTGCTGCATGGCCGCGACACGCTGATGGCGCGCCTGGCGCCCGCTGCCGGGGAGTACTGGGCCGACCTCGGCGGCGGTACCGCCCGCAACCTCGACTTCCTCGGCGACTCGCTGCCCGCCCTTGGCCGGGTCGACGTCGTCGACCTGTGCCGGCCGTTGCTGGCGCAGGCGGCAAAACGCTGCCGCGGTCGCGACAATGTCCGGCTGGTATGTGCCGATGCCACCCGCTACCGGCCGCCACGGCCGTTGCACGGACTGTGGTTCTCCTATTCGCTGAGCATGATGGACGAGCCACTGGCGGCACTGGACCATGCCGCCCGCCTGCTCGCCCCCGGCGGGCGCATCGGGGTGGTGGACTTCTTCGTCTCGGCGCCCCGCCCGGCGCCCGGGCGGATGCGCCACGGCCTGCTGACCCGCAGCCTGTGGCCGCGCTGGTTCGCCCACGACGGCGTGCGGCTGTCCAGCCAGTTGCCCGACGCACTGCTGGCGCGCTTTCCCGCTGGCGAGCTTGACGAACACCTGGCCCCGGTGCCCTACCTGCCCGGTCTGCGCGTGCCCTACTTCGTGTTCACCGCGCGGACCGCGCCGTCCTCGTCGACATCGGCGGCCACCCGGAAACCGGTGTGCGCGGTGGCACTGGAAGGCGTGTTGGAGAACCGTGCCGCGACCCGGTAGCGGTTGCAGTAGCTGGCGTGGCAGAGGAAGGAACCACCGCGCATCGAGCGACTGCCCGAGGGCACCGCGTAGAAGGGGTCGTGGGCACGGGTGACCCGGTGGTAGTTCGGCGAGAACCAGTCGGCACACCATTCCCAGGTGTTGCCGCAGGTGTTGTACAGGCCGAAGCCGTTGGCCGCGAAGGCATCCACTGGCGCGGTGCCGACGTAGCCGTCCTCGCCGCTGTCGTGGCGGGGAAACGTGCCCTGCCAGATGTTGCAGTGATGCCTGCCGTCGGCGTGCAGTTCGTCGCCCCAGGCATAGCGGCAGCCATCGAGGCCGCCCCGGGCCGCGTATTCCCACTCCGCTTCACTGGGCAGGCGGCCGCCGACCCAGTGACAGTAGGCCACCGCGTCGTGCCAGGACACGTGCACCACCGGGTGTCGGCCGAGGCCGTCGAGGCTGGAACCGGGACCCTGCGGTCGGCGCCAGGAGGCGCCGTCCACGCGTTGCCACCAGGGCATGCCCGCCACCGTCAGCGGCGCGCGCTCGACGCTGGGCCGAAAGACGAAGGACCAGCCGTCATGCTCGGCGCGGGTGCGGTAGCCGGTGGCAGCGACAAAGGCGGCGAAGTCGTCGTTGCTGACCGCGTGCGCGGCCATGGCGAAGGGCGGCAGGGTCACCCGGCGGCTGGGGCCCTCGCCGTCGCCGGCAAAGCCCTCGGCATCGTCGCTGCCCATGGCAAAGTCGGCGGCGCCGAGCACGCGCAGGTCGTCGCGGCCACCGCCGCGGCCGATGATCGTGCCTGGCTCGCCGACCTCACCGCGGGACGGCGAGCAACAGGGTCGGCCTGGCGGCTCCATGACCCGCTTCAGGCCGGCTCTTCTTCCCAGAAGGCCTTGCCCGGCAGTGCCTTCATCATCTCCAGGATCCTGTCGCGATCGATCACCCCGCAGCGCTCGGCCCAGCGGGCATAGCGTTCGGCGAGGTCGGCGACCACCTCGGGGTGCGCGGCGGACACGTCGTGCATCTCGGTACGGTCCGCGCGCATGTCGTACAGTTCCCAGTCGCCCGGGTACTCGCAGACCAGCTTCCACTTGCCCAGGCGCACCGCGGCATTGCCCTCGTGCTCCCAGAACATCGGACGCTCGGGCAGGTGGTCGTCGCGGAACACGCCGCGCAGGCTGTGTCCCTCCATCGGCGGAATCGCGTGGCCGTGGTGCTCCCGCGGGTAGCGTGCGCCGCTGACGTCGACGATGGTGGCCATGATGTCGGGGATGTGGCCCGGGGTATGACGCAGGCTGCCGGGGGCGTCGATGCCGGCCGGCCAGTGACAGATCAGCGGCGTCGAGACACCGCCTTCGTGGGTCCAGTGCTTGTACAGGCGAAACGGCGTGTTCGACAGGTTGGCCCAGGCCGTGCCGTAGCTCTGGTAGGTATCCTCGCCGCCGGGCATGATGGACGGATCGTTGCCGACCTGCACCGGACGGCCGTCGCGGGTATGCGACTGGGCAATCATCAGCTCGTTGACCAGTTCCTCCATGCGCACGTTCTCGGGGATGTCCTCGGCGCAGGCGCCGTTGTCGGACAGGAACACGATCAGCGTGTTGTCCAGTCGGCCGGTTTCCTCGAGGGCGTCGATGATGCGGCCGATGCCCTGGTCCATGCGATCGACCTGGGCGGCATAGACCTCCATGCAGCGCAGCAGCCATTCCTTGTCCTGGGCATCGTCGAAGGCCGGCTCGCCGGCATCGCGATCGGTCAGCGGCCAATCGGGCGCCACCAGGCCCTCGTCCACCATGCGTTTCAGGCGTTCCTCGCGCAGCCGGTCCCAGCCGGCATCGAAACGGCCCTTGTAGCGCTCGATGTCCTCGTCGTGGGCATGCAGCGGCCAGTGCGGCGCGGTATAGGCCACGTACTGGAAGAAGGGCTGTTCCGCGTGCTCGGCCTGGTGGCTGCGAATAAATGCCGCGGCCTGGTCGCTGATGGCGTCGGTGTAGAAGAAGGACGGATCGTTCCTGGCCTCGTCGTCGGCGCTGGCATTGCCCCGGGTCAGGGTGTTGGGATGGTAGAAGCTGCCGGCGCCGATAATGGTGCCGAAGAACTCGTCGAAGCCACGCTGCATCGGCCACGAATCGTCCGGCTCGGTAAGGTTGGCGGAGACATGCCACTTGCCGCTCATGTAGGTGCGGTAGCCCTCGTCGCGCAGCACCTCGGCGATGGTCACGCAGTCCTGGTTGAGGTTGCCAGCGTATCCCTCCGGGCCGGTGGGATAGGTCAGGATGCCGATGCCGGTCTGGTGCGGGTACAGGCCGGTCAGCAGCGAGGCCCGCGACGGGCTGCAGCGCGGCGTGTTGTAGAACTGCGTCAGGCGCAGGCCGTTGCGCGCCAGGCGGTCGAGATTGGGGGTAGAAATCTCGCCGCCGTAACAGCCGATGTCGGAGTAACCCATGTCATCGTTGATGATCAAAAGGACATTGGGCCGTTCTTGCATGGGGGAATACTCCAGGTCAGGATGTCCGCGGGGCAGCGGTGGGAATACGCAGGCCGTCGGCGTCGAACAGGTGCACGGCATCGGCGTCGAAGGCAATGGAAACATGCTCGTCCTCGCCGGCACCGGCGAACTCGGCCACCCGCACCTTGACCAGGTGTTCACCGAGGTACAGGTTGAGCAGCACGCTCTCGCCGAGGTTCTCCGACAGGTACAGCCTGGCACGCAGGCCGTCCGGCACCAGGCGCACGTGGGACGGGCGAATGCCCAGGGTAACCTCGCCGCCGGGATGATCGGGCGTGAACGGCAGTTCGGTGACGTGGCCGTCGACGGTGACCCGGTTGCCCTCGAGCCGGGCCGGCAGCAGGTTCATCGGCGGCGAGCCGATGAAGGCCGCCACCGCGATGGTGCGCGGCTGGTTGAACACCTCGTCCGGGGTGCCAACCTGCAGGATCTCGCCGTCGAGAAACACCGCCATGCGATCGGCCAGGGTCATCGCCTCTTCCTGGTCGTGGGTAACGTAGATGGCGGTGACGTCGAGACTGCGCTGCAGCTTCTTCAGTTCCACCCGGGTCTCCAGGCGCAACTGCGCGTCGAGGTTGGACAGCGGCTCGTCGAGCAGGAACAGTTTCGGCTGGCGGACGATGGCGCGGGCCAGCGCACAGCGCTGCTGCTGGCCGCCGCTGAGCTGCCCGGGTCGACGATGCAGCAGGTGCTCGATATGCACCTTCTCCGCCGCGGTCACCACCATCGGCTCGATCTTCGATTTCGGCACCTTGTCCATCTTCAGCGGAAAGGCGATGTTCTCGCGCACCGTCATGTGCGGGTAGAGGGCGTAGTTCTGGAACACCATGGCGATGTCCCGCTCCGCCGGCGGCGCGTGGGTCATGTCCTCGCCATCGACCTCGATCACGCCCTCGTCGGGGGTCTCCAGGCCGGCGATCATGCGCAGCGTGGTGGTCTTGCCCGAACCCGACGGCCCGAGCAGGGCGAAGAACTCCACCGGCTCGATGTCCAGGTCCACCCCCTTCAGGGCGACGAAACCGCCGAAACGCTTGCGAATGCCCTTCAGTACTACCCTGCCCTTTGCCACTACCTGCGTCCTCCACCTTTGACCGCGCCAACGGTCAGCCCCTTGACGATCTGTTTCTGCGCCGCGATACCGATGATCACCACCGGCAGCATGGCCACCAGTGCCGCCGCCGAGAGCTTCGCCCACAGCGTCTGCTCCACCGACACGAAGTTGTACATGGCCACCGTCACCGGGCGAACGTTGTTGCCGCCGAGCTGTACCGCGAACAGGAACTCGTTCCACGCGTTCAGGAAGACGAAGATGACCGTCACCGCGATGCCGCCGCGCACCTGCGGGATGATGATGTGCCACAGGGTCTTGAGCCGCGACGCCTTGTCGAGAAAGGCCGCCTCTTCCATCTCGTAGGGAATGTCTTCCATGTAGGAGACCATCAGCCAGATGGCGAAGGGCAGCGAAAAGGTCAGGTAGACGATGATCATGCCGCTGTAGGTATCGAGCATGCTGACCTTGTTGAGAATCAGGAAGTAGGGAATCACCAGTCCCACCGGCGGCACCATCTGCGTGGCCAGAGTGTAGAAACCCATGGTCTTCTTCGCCGGCAGCCTGAGCCGGGCAAAGGCATAGGCAGCGGGAACCGCGAGCACGATGGTCAGCGCGGTGGTGGCGGTGGCAACGATGGTGCTGGTCCACAGGCTGGAGAGGATGGAGAAGTCCCCTACCAGCGCGTCGACGTAGTTCTGTCCCACCGGCGAGAAGAACACGCTCGGCGGATAGGCCAGCACCTCGCTTTCCGACTTCAGCGAGACCACCACCGCCCACAGCAGCGGGAAGACCCAGACCAGCAGCAGGCCGCTGGCCACCAGCATCAGCACGAACTTGCGGCGGCGCGCGGCGCGGCGATGAATGCTCATGCCTTCGCCTCCCGCCGTCTCGGCGTGCGCAGGTAGAAGAGTATGCCGGACACGGTCATGGTGATCAGAAGCAGTGCCACCGCCAGTGCCGAGCCGTAGCCGAAGTTCAGTTCCACGAAGGAGGTCTTGAAGGCATACAGGTTGAGAATCTCCGAGGCCGTGCCTGGACCGCCGCCGGTGGCGGCGAAGATGGCGGCGAAGGCCGCCAGCGAGATCATGGCCCGCATGATCACCACGATGACGATGGCCGGACGCAGCAGCGGCAAGGTGATGTGCCAGAAGCGTTGCAGGGCATTGGCGCGATCGATGCGCGCCGCCTCGTAGACATCGCCCGGCAACGAGGCCAGGCTGGCGAGAAAGACCAGGAAGGCGAAGGGTGTCCACTGCCAGGTATGGATGACGATCACCGAGACCAGGGCCGGGATCGGCGAACCGAGCCAGTTGACCTGCGGAAAGCCCAGCCACTGCACGAAGAAGTCCACCATGCCGAAGTTCGGCGCCAGCATCAGCGTACGCCAGAACAGGCCGACCACCACCGGCGCCAGCACGATGGGCAGGATGGCAACGATGCGGAAGATCCACTGGCCGGCGGGAATCTGCATCACCAGCAGGGCCAGGCCGAGGCCGATCACCACCTGCAGCGCGACGCTGGTGGTGGTGTAGATGCCGGTCAGCTGCATGGCATGCCAGAAGCGCGCGTCGTGCCACATGTCGACGTAGTTCTGCATGCCGGCGAAGCCGTCCAGGAACGGCATCGCCAGGTTGATGGTCTGGAAGGAACTCCACACCAGGTAGGCCAGCGGGAAGGTGGTGGTGACCAGCAGCACCACGATGCCCGGCGCCGTCAATGCCAGGGCGAAGCGTGCTTCGCCCTGGTGCACGCCGCCGGCCGGCTTCCCGCTGCCCGACCGACCCATCAGCCCTTCACGATGCGGTCGATCTTGGCCTGGGCGTCCTTCAACGCCGCCGCCGGGGTGGCCTGGCCGACCAGCGCGGACTGGATGGCGGTCGCCATGGTGTCACCCACCGCCGGCCACTGCGGCAGACGCGGACGCCAGTCCGGGTCGGTGTCATTGGCGAATGACTCGGTGGCGGCCTCGACGTAGTTGTGGCCGAAGGCGCCCATCAGCTCGAGGAACTTCTCGTCCTGCCACAGCGAGGCGCGGTTGGCACCGGTGCGCTTGTAGGCGCCGGGGAAGGCATAGGTGGTGGCCACCTGCACTTCCTTCGAGCCGGCCCACTGGTTGAACAGCCAGGTGGCCTGCTTCTGCTTCTCCGACAGGGCGCTGTTGATCGGGAAGCTCCAGTTCCAGATCGAGGTGACACGCTTGCCGGACGGACCCTTGGGCCAGCGGGCAAAGCCGATCTTGCCGACCACCTTGGACTTCTCCGGGTTGGCCACCACCGCGGCACTGCCGTGGGCGTCGATGTAGGAACCCAGCGTGCCCTGGCCGAAGGCATCGGCGATGTCCGGCCAGTTCCAGTTCTCCACCCCGGCCGGGGCATGGGCATTGAGCAGGGAGACGTAGTACTCCAGCGCCGCCAGTGCCTCGGGCGTGTCCACCGTGACGCGGTCGCCGTCGAACCACTCGCCGCCATAGGCGCGGAAGATGGACGGGTAGATGTACATGTTCTGGCCGGCGCCGCGGAAGCCGCGCAGGGCGCAGCCCCACAGGCGGTTGTCCGGGTCGTGCACGGCGGCGGCATTGGCCTTGTACTCGTCCAGGGTCTGTGCCGGCGCCAGGCCCTTGGCGTCGTAGATGTCCTTGCGGTAGATCTGGATGGTGGCCTCGCCGTCGAAGGGGATGCCGTAGGGCCGGCCATCCACCGAGGTGGCGCCGCGGTGACCGGGCTGGATGTCCTCGTAGTCGAACCAGGCATCGTCGGTGAGCTTGTCGTTGCCGAGGTAGTCGTCCAGCGGGTCGATCCAGTTGTTGGCGACGTAGAGCTGGTAGTACATCGGGTCGGCGGCATGGGAGGCATAGGTGCCGGTCTTGCTGGACAGGTCGAGCACCGCCTTCTGGCGGATCTGCCCGGGCGGGATCATCTCCAGGCGGGCCTCGATGCCGGTCAGCGAGACGAAGTCCGGCAGCACCGTTTCCAGGTTGTTGAAGTAGCCGGCCGGGATCACCGCGATGGTGATCTTCTCGCCCTCGGCCATGCGCCAGTTGATGCCGGCGCCCTGGAAGGAGCCGAGATCCATGTACTGGCCAGCGGCATGGGCGCGGCCGATCATCAGGCCGGGTGCGGCCAGCGTGGTGGCGCCGGCCAGGGTGGTCTTGAGCACGTCGCGACGCGACACGTTGCGCGCGCGGCGGCTGCCGGTGGAATCCGGTTTCGTGGACATGGTGCTGACTCCTCCAGTGGGTTGACGAAACTTCTGCGAGTTCTAAAAGACCTAAAGGTCTACTATTAGGCTTTTTTCGAAATGTACTATGATAGGGATGTTTTGTGCAACCCGATCCATTCGAGCCAGCCACTGCCAGACATGGTCGCCTCCCCCAACAAGTCCGCCCACCCGGTTTTCGGCGCCAGCCGCGTGCCCCGCTACCTGCAGCTGGCCGACATCTTTCGCCAGCGCATCGACCGCGGCACCTGGAACCCGGGCGACAAGCTGCCCTCCATCGAACGGTTGATGGCGGAGTTCTCGGTGGCCCGGGTGACCGTGCGCCAGGCCATCCGGCTGCTCCACGACGAGGGCCTGGTCTCGCCCCAGCGGGGACGTGGCACGCTGGTCAACGAGCACGCCCGCGGCCAGCGCCAGCTGCGCGTGCACACCACCCTGGCCGGGCTGGTGGACATGTACCGCGACGACAAGCCGGTGCTGACCAACCTGGTGGAATCGAATGCCTCGCCGCAGCTTCGCGAAGGCGACGGCATCGCCGCCGAGAGCTACTTCCACATGCGCCGGGTACATGCCCGCGACAACGTCCGCTACTGCGTCAACTCCTTCTACATCGAGGACACCACCTTCCGCCGCGCCGCCGATGCCTTCCGCAACGAGGTGGTGCTGCCGGTGCTGTTCTCCCTGCCCGGCCTGGTCATCGGCCGCGCCCGCCAGCTGATGCACATCACCAAGGCCGACGAGGAGATTGCCGCCCTGCTGGAGATCCCGGTGGGCGAGCCGATGGCGCTGGTGCGACGGGTCATGTGCAGTCCCGACAACACCGTGATCTACGTCGCCGACGTGCACTACCGCGGCGACTTCATTCACCTGGACATGGACCTGACGCCCTGACGTGGACAGGCCGCCCCGGGCTCTCGTATCATCCGCGCCCCGATCCCGCGAAGTCCCCGCCATGTCCTCCGCTCCGTCCACGCCGCTCGTCTTCTACCACGCGGGGCTGGGCAAGGTTGCCTCCACCTACCTGCAAAAGCGTGTCTTCCCGGCGCTCGACGGCATCTGCTACCTGCCGCGAAACCGCTTCCGCGGCCACCGTGCGCTGATCGCCCGCGGCGAGCACCCGCGCTACCTGCTGTCGCGGGAATGCGGCAAGTACCTCGACCGCCGCCTGGACGAGATCGCGGGCGCCTACCCCGATGCCCGGGTGCTGCTGTTCTTCCGTCGCCACGACCAGTGGATCGCCTCGCACTACCGCCGCTACGTGAAGAACGGCGGCGGCCGCGACCTCGCCGGCTACCTCGACCTGGCCGGCGACAACGGCATCTGGAAGCGTTCGCAGCTACACTACATGGACATGATCGAACGCGTGCGCGCACGCTTCGGCCACCCGCCGCTGGTGCTCACCTACGACCGGCTGCGCAACCAGCCGGAAGACTTCTACCAGCGCCTGTGCGACTTCCTCGGTGCCCGCCTGGATCGCAACCGGCTCGGCACCCGCCCGGTGCACCGCTCCTATGGCGAGGAACGCCTGGTGCGGCTGCGCGCGCTGAACCGGCGCCTGCGCCTGGCCGAGCCGGAGGGCGACCAGCCACCGGCGGTGGCCCACCGCCTGGAGCGACGTCTGAAGCTGTACCGCAGCTACCTGCTGCTGCTGGCCGCCGGCATCGGCCGCGCCAACCCGGGCAGGTTGACGCCGCAGCCGGTGCTGGAGGAGATCCGCGACCACTACGCCGACGACTGGGCCGCCCTGTGCGCCTTCGAGGCGGCGCAGTTCCAGGACCCGGCCGGGCGCTGAGACGGCGTCGGCCGCAGGGCTGTTCCGAAGCCTATTCCGAGGCCTCGATCACCCACGGCTCGTCCACCGCGGCCCGGCACCAGTCGTCCACCGCCGGGTGCTCGATGACCCGCTGCATGTACTCCCCCGGGCCGTCGGCAAGCGTAAGGCCCAGGGTCCGCAGGCGCATCACCACCGGCGCATACCAGGCATCCGCCATGCCGAAGGCGCCGAACAGGAAGGGTCCGCCGCTGGCCGCCAGGCAGTGCCGCCAGATGGCCTCCACGCGCGCGATGTCGCCGCGCACCGCCGCCGACAGGGGACGTTCCCGGCGCGAGCGGATGTTCATCGGCGCGGCCTCGCGCAGGGCGCCGAAGCCGGCGTGCATCTCGGCACAGACGCTGCGCGCCAGGGCGCGGGCCGAGGACTCCCCGGGCAGCAGGCCGGCCTGCGGATGACGCTCGTTCAGGTACTCGGCAATGGACAGCGTATCCCAGATGATGTCGCCGCCGTGGAGCAGGATGGGCACCCGTGGCGGCGCCGGCGCATAGGCGGCCAGCGCCGCGGCGGTATCCTCGCGGAACAGGGGCACCACGGTTTCGTCATGGGCAAGACCGGCATGGCGCATCAACACCCCGGCGCGCATGGACCACGAGGAATAGTTCTTGTTGCCAATCACCAGGTGATAGCTTTCGGACATGGCTGTGCACTCGGCTGCACGGCACCGGCCACGACCAGCGCGGCCCAGGGCCGGGTTGTTTCTTCGGGAACGGGCGAGTCGGACTGCCCGCGCACGGCAGCGCGGGCGCCGACATCTTGAACCGCGGCGCCACGCTTGGCAATGGTTCGGCAGGTGAACCGGCGACGGCCCGGTGGTACACTTCGCCGCCCGCCACCCCCACCTGCCTCGCCGTGACCCCCGCACCGGACCTGTTCAGTTACCGTCGTTACTGGGCGCACAAGTTTACCCCGGCGCCCTACCTGCCCATGAGCCGCCCGGAAATGGACGAGCTCGGCTGGAACGAGTGCGACATCATCATCGTCACCGGCGATGCCTACGTCGACCATCCCAGCTTCGGCATGGCGGTGATCGGTCGCGTGCTCGAGGCCCAGGGCTTCCGCGTCGGCATCATCAGCCAGCCGGACTGGACCCGCCACGAGGACTTCGCCCGCCTCGGACGCCCGCGACTGTTCTTCGGCGTCACCGGCGGCAACATGGACTCCATGGTCAACCGCTACACCGCCGAGCGTCGCATCCGCTCGGACGATGCCTACACCCCCGGCGGCGTCGGCGGGCAACGGCCGGACCGCTCGGTGATCGTCTACAGCCAGCGCTGTCGCGAGGCCTTCCGCGACGTGCCGGTGGTGATCGGCGGCATCGAGGCCAGCCTGCGCCGCATCGCCCACTTCGACTACTGGCAGGAGAAGGTGCGCCGCTCCATCCTGCTCGACGCCAAGGCCGACCTGCTGCTGTTCGGCAACGCCGAGCGCGCGGTGGTGGCACTGGCCCACCGCCTGGCCGCCGGCGAGGACATCGCGACCATCGACGACCTGCGCGGCACCGCCGTGCGCTGCCGCGAACTGCCGGCGGAGATGACGGTGATCGAGTCCGGCGGCGTCGACAGCCCCGGCAGCGTGGATGCCCCGGTCGACCCCTATGCCATGCGCGCCGAAGGCTCCGCCCCGGCCACCCCCTGCCGTGCACCGGACAAGCCGGCCGCCGGCGTGCGGGTGCGCTTCGCGCCGTCGCCGCGGACCGAACATGCCGGCGCCGACGTCGCCGTGGCCGTGCGATTGCCGGACTACGAGGCGGTGCGCGTCGACCCGGTGCTCTACAGCCATACCTCGCGGGTACTGCACTTGGAATCGAACCCGCACAATGCCCGCACCCTGGTGCAACGCCACGGCCACTCGCTGGTGCGCATCAACCCGCCGCCGTTGCCGCTGACCACCGCCGAGCTCGACCGCGTCTTCGAGCTGCCCTACCAGCGCGCCCCGCACCCGGTCTACGGCAAGGCGCGCATCCCCGCCTTCGAGATGATCCGCCACTCGGTCAACATCATGCGCGGCTGCTTCGGCGGCTGCAGCTTCTGTTCCATCACCGAGCACGAGGGGCGCATCATCCAGAACCGGTCCGAGGGCAGCATCCTGCGCGAGATCGAGGCCATCCGCGACACCTCGCCGGCCTTCACCGGGGTCATCTCCGATCTCGGCGGTCCCACCGCCAACATGTGGCGACTGGCCTGCAAGGACCGCGAAACCGAGTCGCGCTGCCGACGTCTGTCCTGCGTGCACCCGGGCATCTGCAAGAACCTCGACACCGACCAGGCGCCGCTGGTGCAGCTCTACCGCAAGGCGCGCAAGCTGCCCGGGGTGAAGAAGGTGCTGATCGCCTCGGGACTGCGCTACGACCTGGCCGTGCGCACCCCGGCCTACGTCGAGGAACTGGTCACCCATCACGTCGGCGGCTATCTCAAGATCGCCCCGGAACATACCGAGGAAGGTCCGCTGTCGAAGATGATGAAGCCGGACATGGACAGCTACCACCGCTTCCGCGAAATGTTCGATCGCTACTCGAAGAAGGCCGGCAAGGAACAGTACCTGATTCCCTACTTCATCGCCGCCCACCCCGGCACCACCGACGAGGACATGCTGGCGCTGGCGCAGTGGCTGAAGAAGAACGGCTTCCGCGCCGACCAGGTGCAGGCCTTCCTGCCCTCGCCGATGGCCATGGCCACCGCCATGTGGCACTCGGGCAAGAACCCCTTGAAGCGTGTGCGACGCGACGACGGCGACGTCTACATCCCCAAGGGTCGGCGCCAGCGACGCCTGCACAAGGCCTTCCTGCGCTACCACGACCCGGAGAACTGGCCGCTGCTGCGCGAGGCGCTGCGACGCATGGGTCGCGCCGACCTGATCGGCAACGGCGAGCGGCACCTGGTGCCGAACTACCAGCCCGCGGGCACCGGCCGTCGCGGCGAAGGGGTGCGCGCGCCCAAGGCCGGGAACTTTCTCACCCGCCATGCCGGCAACCAGTTTCCCGGCACCGGGCGCCGGAAACCCGCAGCAGGCCGCCGCCAGCGTCGCCGCTGAGCGTTCACCAGGCGGCCGTCGCCGCTGGCGCAACCTCGTGCAGACCGGGGCAGGACGCACCACGACGGTGCAACCGCGCCGGCTTCGCCCGCCCCGGCGTCGGCGGAACCTCCCCGCCGGGCGGGGTTTCCGCGCCATCACCGCGTTCTGGCACGAATCCTGCTGACACCCCCGGTGGAAGCCGCGCCGCCCCGCGTCGCGGCGCCTTGTCCAACCACACGGGAGAACACGGGAAGGTGATTCAGCAAAGCAACGTATCGAAGATCGTCGACATGCGGCTCGGCGCCTTGAGCTACTCGCTGCGCGAGCCGCTGGCGGAACTGGCCACCCAGTGTGGCGAGACCATCGACCAGGCGCCGCGGCTGCGCCAGGTGCTGATGAACGGCATCCAGCGGCTGGCCTCCTGCGAACTGGTCTACGTGGTCAATCCCTTCGGCATCCAGATGAGCGCCAACGTCGGCCGCGACAGCGACGATGCCACCTTCCGCGGCCAGGACCTGTCCTCGCGCAGCTGGTTCGAGCAGGCCCGGAGCAGCCGCCAGCCACTGACCATGTCGGACGTCTACATCAGCCGACCGGAGAATGCCATCGGCATCACCGCGGTGCATCGCATCACCGCCCGCGGCGGCGCCCTGCTCGGCTACCTGTGCGCCGACTTCCTGTTGCGCAACCTGCCGTTGATCAACCCGGACGTGGACCACGTGGACCACTGGAAGCGCATCGCCGGCGATCCCTCCATCCGCGATCTCATGTACCACCAGGAACGCAGCATCAGCGAGATGGAGCGCCGCTACGACGACATCCGGGTGATCATCCGCGACCTGGTGCTGAACCGCGGCGTGTTCCACTTCAAGCTGCACTTCTCCAGCTCGCGCGCCACCTTGTGGTGTGCCGACGACCCGATGCGCTACCGGGTCCACGTGCTCGAGGAAATCGTCAAGCCGTCGGTCTGCCTGGCCTACAACGTGCAGCCGCCGCCGGCCGGTGCCTGCGTCAGCGATGCGCAGCTGGACAGGGTCCTCGACCTGTTCCACCTGCTGCGCACCTCCGATCCCTACCTGTACCTGCGCGCCGCCTCGCTGAACACGGTCAACGGCCTGGTCGGGCTGAACCTGTCCTGGGACAGCCAGCACTTCCTGTCGGTGGACGAGTTCATCGACTCCGACGCCAGCGACTGGATCGGTTCGGACAACGTCTGGTTCGGCGACGACGTCAACGGCGCCCAGGGAGGGTGAAGACGGGGCGATCCGCCGAACGTGCAGGCAGGCACGCGGCGAACACCTGAACAACCAGGACCCGGCGTCGTGCTCGATGGCAACCACGCCACGGCCCACCGCGGACTACAGGCCGATCAGCACCCGCACCGCGTCCAGCCGCACCCGCGGCTGGCCAATGGCGGTCTCCACCGCGTCGAGCACCCCGGCCAGGTGGCTGATCTCCTCCGCCCGCACCAGCGGGTTGACCCGGGACAGGTAGCGCAGTCGCGCCAGTTCCTCGCGCAGTCGCGCCAGGCCCGCCTGGCCATGGTGCCGCAACAGGCCCTCGGCCCGCCCGGCGAGGTCGGCACCGGCGGCGTCGAGCATGCCGCGCAGCATGTCCCGGCGCAGCGCGATGATGGCGCGCGCCGCCTTCGGCTTCAGCGGCGCCCAGCGCTGGTTGACATGGTCGTGGTCGAACGCCGTCGGCATCCGCCTGCCCTGCTCGTCGTAGAAGCCGCTTTCCAGCAACGGCGGCACGTAGCCGGCCAGCGCCGGGTTGGTGAACAGCGGGGCCTCGATGACGAAGACGCATTCCACCGCCAGGCGTCCGCGCGGCAGGTGCGGCGTGGTCAGGGCACAGATGGTGGCATTGCCGCGCTCGGTGTTGAGCACCAGGTCGGCGATGGCGGTGACCAGCGGATGCTCCCAGGTCAGGAAGGCGAGATCCTCGTTCTGCAACGCGGTGGTGCGGTCGAAGGTGGCGGCCAGGCCACGCTCGGGCAGACCGGGAATCACCGTCGGCAGCCGTTCTCCCGGCACCAGCAGCACGCTGTTGCGACGGTAGGGTTCCAGCGAGATGTCGTAGCAGCCACCGGCCTGTTCAATGAAGTCGCGCACCGAGCCGTCGTGGTCCCGGCGATGCAGGTCCTCGACCCGTGCCGCGGCCACCCCCGGGCGACAGGAATGCGCTTCCAGCAGGCGGTCGCGCCCGGCCCCCATGTGTTCGGCGAGCTGCTGCCGACGCTGGCGGGTGCGTTCGAGCAGGTCCTCGAAGGCTTCGCCGCCTTCGGCCAGTGCCGCCGCCAGTTCGTCGGCCATCTCCTCGTGCACCAGCGGGTTGACGCTGCCCACTTCCTCGAAGGCATGCAGGCCTTCGTGGTACCAGCGGTACAGGCGGGTCTGCCGCGGGTCGGCCAGGGGCACGTGGATGTCCACCGGGGTATCGCGACCGATGCGGTCGAGACGGCCGATGCGCTGTTCCAGCAGTTCCGGGGAATCCGGCAGGTCGAACAGCACCAGGTGGGCGGCGAACTGGAAGTTGCGTCCCTCGCTGCCGATCTCCGAGCAGACCAGCACCTGGCAGCCGTCGTCGGGGTCGGCGAACCAGGCCGCGGCGCGGTCGCGCTCCACCAGCGACAGTTCTTCGTGGAAGGCGGCGCAGGAAATCCCGGCGCCCCGCTTCAGGGCCTCGCCCAGGGCCACCGCCTCGTGCCGGCCGGTGCAGATCACCAGTGCCTTCTCGCCCGGTCGTGCCGCCAGCCAGTCGCCCAGCCAGGCCAGCCGCGGATCCCGCGGACGCAGGCCCTCGTCCTTTCCATCGCCCGCCGGCGCCTCGGCGAGGTCGTGGCGATGCACGCGGCGCGGCGGGAAGCCACCCACCCCGGCACGGGTGTTGCGGAACATCACCCGGCCGGTGCCGAAGCGGTCCAGCAGGCGGCCGACCACGGTTTCGCGGCCGGTCTCGGATTGCCACGGCATCGACCCCGCGGCATCGTCTTCGACGACCTCGGCCAGTTGCTCGCGCTGCGCCGCATCGGGCTCGTCGCCGGCCAACAGGGTGTCGACCAGTGCCGCCAGCGGCGCGAGATCCTCCTGCTCGGCCTCCAGCACGCGCGGGTCGTGGTAGCGGTCCGGGTCGAGCAGGCGCAGTCGCTGGTAGTGCCCGGCCAGGCCCAGGCGGTGCGGGGTGCCGGTGAGCAGCAGCACCGACGGGATCGCCCCGGCCAAGGCCGACACCGCCTGCCAGGCGGGTGCGGCGGCGTCGTCAGCATTCAGGTGGTGCGCCTCGTCGACGATGAGCAGGTCGAAGTCCGCCTGCAGGCACCAGCCGAGATAGCGCTCCTCGTGCAGCAGCTCGCGGCTGACCAGCACCCGCTGCTCCTCGGCGAAGGGATTGCCCGGGGTCTCTTCGTCGCCGTCGGTCATCGCCTCGATGCGCTCCACGTCGAAGACGCTGAAGGCAAGGTTGAAGCGCCTCAGCATCTCCACCAGCCACTGGTGGACCAGGGACTCGGGCACCACCACCAGCACCCGGCGAATGCGCTCGCCGAGGAGCTGGCTGTGCACCACCAGGCCGGCCTCGATGGTCTTGCCCAGTCCGACCTCGTCGGCCAGCAGGACCCGCGGCGCATGCCGCTGCGCCACCTCGTGGGCCACGTAGAGCTGGTGGGGCAGCAGCGCGGTGCGGCCGCCGCCCAGTCCCCACAGCGGATCGGCCTGCAGGCGGTGGCGATCGAGCAGCGTGCGCCGGCGCAGGGTGAACCAGCGCACCTCGTCGATCTGGCCATGCAGCAACCGTTCCGCCGGCCGGTTGAAGGACTGGTCGGCGGCGATCATCGACTCGGCCACCTCGGCGCGAGAGCCGTCGACGTCGATGCCCTCGTAGACGAATACCCCACCACGCTCGTGCACCCGGTCGATGGCCACGCGGCCGCCGTCGATGGTGCGGACCACGTCGCCGGCGGCGAAGCGGATGCGCGACAGCGGTGCCGACTCCAGCGAGAAGACATGGTCGCGCTCTTCCTCGCCGAAGCGCAGGGTGACGGTGCGACCCTCCACGGCGATGACCAGGCCAAGGCCAAGTTCGGGTCGGGCGTGGTTGATCCAGCGTTGGCCGGGTCGAACCGGGGGTTCGGCCTGGCGAGAGGTCAAGGGGTCGGGGGCGCGGGCGGGCGAATTCATGCGGCGCGGATTATACCCGCCCGCCGCGCCCGCCGCAGGCCCTTGCCCCGCACCGGGCAACCGGATAGTGTCGCCGGGCAGCGTGCGCCCGGCGCACTTCACCCCGGAACCCGTGCATGAACCCGAAACCCGTGATCGACCTGCGCAGCGACACCGTGACCCGGCCCTCGGCGGCCATGATCGAGGCCATCGGCCACGCCGAGCTCGGCGACGACGTCTACGGCGGCGACCCCACCGTGCGACGCCTGGAACAGGCCATGGCCGAGACCGTGGGCATGGAAGCCGGGCTGTTCGTCACCAGCGGCACCCAGTCCAATCTCACCGCGCTGATGGCCCATCTCGGTCGCGGCGAGGAATTCCTGGTCGGCGATGCCTTCCATATCTTCCGTCACGAGGCGCTGGGCTCGGCGGTGCTCGGTGGCCTCGCCCCGCATCCCCTGCCGACCCCCGCCGACGGCCGTCTCGATCCCGACGCGGTGGCCGCCGCGGTGCAGCCGGAGGACATCCACTTTCCGGTGACCCGGCTGCTGTGCCTGGAGAACACCTTCAACGGCATCGCCCTGCCGCCGTCGCACCAGGACGCGCTGGTGGCGGTGGCCCGTCGGCATGGCCTGCTCGTGCACCTGGACGGGGCGCGGCTGTTCAACGCCGCCACCGCCCTCGACGTGCCCACGGCGACCCTCTGCCAGGGCATCGACTCGGTGTCGGTGTGCCTGTCCAAGGGACTCGGCGCGCCGGTGGGCTCGGTGCTGTGCGGCAAGGCGGACTTCATCGAGCGCGGCCGGCGCATTCGCAAGATGCTTGGCGGCGGCCTGCGCCAGGCCGGCGTGCTCGCCGCCTGCGGACTGGTGGCACTGGAGCAGGAAGTGCCGCGACTCGGCGAGGACCACGTCCATGCCCGCCGCCTGGCCGAAGGGCTCGACGCCATCGACGGCATCGCGGTGGACCCGCTGCCGCGCACCAACATGGTCTTCGTCACCATCGACGCCGATCACCGCGAGGCGCTGGCGCGCCACCTGGACGAGGCCGGCATTCTCGTCGGCGGCATGCAGCCGGCCCTGCGCCTGGTCACCCACCGCGATGTCGCCGCCGACCACGTCGAGGTGGTCATCGACGCCTTCGCCCGCTTCTACCGCGACCCCGCGGCGAGGGACGCGAGCCGCCGCCGGGCGTAGACCAGCGCCGGCTCCGCCGCCAGTGCCGCGCTGAACCGGGCCAGGGCCGCTTCCCGCTCGCCCCGCTGCAGGGCCAGTTCGGCGCCGTACAGGGCGAGGTAGGGATCGGCCGTCGCCGCCGCGGTCCGCTCGCGCCAGAAGCGGAGGTCGCCGGGCTGGCCCGCCGCCAGCCGATGCAGCCGGTCGGCCAGCGCGATGCCGGCCAGGGCATCGTGGTCGCGTCCGTCCACTGCCAGCGCGAAGCGGTAGGCATCGCGGGCATCGGCGAAGCGTCCCTCGTTCATCGCCGTGCGCGCCGCGACCATGCGCTCGTCGTAGCGCGGCATGGCCGGTGCCGACAGCCACGCCACCGCCACCACCACGGCCACCGCCAGTGCCGTCCACGGCAGCAGCCGGGCGCGGTCGCCGGGTTCACCGGTCCGCCGGCGCTTCACGAGAACCCCAGCGCGGCCTGCACCGAGGCATGGTTCCACAGCAGCAGGCCGGCGGCGGTCACCGCGCCCCAGGCCAGCAGGCCGGTGGCGGGCAGGGCCAGCCGCGCCAGCACGGGCGGCACCACCAGCGGGGCGATGAACTCGGCGAAGGCCAGGCTGCGCTCGAACGGCACCTCGAAACGCAGCACGATGGCGCTGATCGCCACCATGGCCACGAAACTGCCGTGCAGGAACCGCTCGCGCGGGTTGCGCCCCGGGGCCAGCACCAGCACCGCCCAGGCGGCGGCCCAGCCGACGAAGAACTTGGCAAAGTGGAACTGGCCTTCCTCGCGCCCGGCATAGCGCAGCCATTGGTCGATCTCCAGGCCGGGCAGCAGCAGCGGGCCGACCAGGCTCGCCGCCGGGGCCAGCGCCAGCCCCGCCGCCAGCGCGGGGCGTGGCAACCGCCCCAGCACCATGGCGGCAACCAGCAGCAGCGAGGGCTGGTGGATGCACCAGGCGGCAAGCGCCGCCGTCGCCAGTATCCACGGGCGCGGGCCGAAGCGCACCGCGACGTAGACCAGCAGCGCCGCCGCCAGCCCCTGGCGCACGGCATTGCCGGCGACGAAGAAGAACGCCGGCACCACGGCCAGCACCGCGAGCGCCAGCACCACCTGCTCGCGGCGGGTGTCGAACCAGCGCAGGGTCGCCGCCACCAGCAGCGCCACGGTGACGGCGGAGAGGACGCGCAGCGGCCACGGGTCGACCATCGCCTGGTTGAGCAGGTGGCCGAGCCCGTAGAACAGCCATTCGCCGTGGTAGACGAAGGGGCTGCCGTCGAAGCCGGTGAGATAGCCCAGCGCGTCGACACCGTGACCGCCGAAGACCAGGTAGAAGCCGACCAGCATGGCCGACTGTGCCCACAACGTGTCGCGCACCAGGAGCGGCGACGGCGCGCGCCGCGCCAGCACCGCCAGCGCCGCGCACTGGCAGGCCAGCAGGTAGGCCGTCATCCACCCCGCGGTCGACACGACAGCCCCTCCACGGCGTGCTGCTCGAGAAAGGTCCCGCCGTGGTCGGCCGCGCCCGCCGCCTCGCGCGGCCGACGTCGCCCCCCCGGGTCGGCGGACCGGGCACGGGGAAACAGGCCGATGCCCATCAGCAGCCACCACGGCACCATGACCGGCAGCTGGTAGCGCCAGCCATAGCTGACCACCGACACCGCGTGCATCAGCGCGAAGCCCAGGACCACCAGCAACAGCCAGCCGGCCACGGCACCGTCGCCGGCACGCACCAGCCGCGCCACCCCCAGCGGCACCGCGACCAGGGTGACCAGCAGGTAGACACCGTTGACCACGTTGTGCGCGGTGGAGAAGGTCGACTTCAACGGCAGCAGGAAGTATCCCAGCCGCAACAGGCCCACCGTCACCAGGTCGAGAAACCCGTCGGGCCGACCACGGTAGGTGTCGGGCTGGTCGGCCACCACCCAGCCATGCTGGTAGAACCAGGCCACCTGTTCCAGCGGGAAGCGAAGCCCACGCGGCAGCGGGGAAAACAGGTCGGCCTGGCCCAGGCGCAGCCACGCCAGCAGCGGCACCAGCGCCAGCGCCAGCACCACGGCGACGGCCGCCGCCAGCCACAGCCGGCGCCGCTGGCGCCGGGCATCGCCGCGCACCCGCCAGGCGAGGATGCCGACCAGCAGCAGCGGCAGCAGGACCATCGCCGTGGGTCGCACGAACAGCGCCGTCACGGCCAGGGCGAGGGCCGCCAGCCAGGGCCGCCAGGTCGCGCCGTGCAGGGCCAGCGCCGCCACCACGATGCAGGCGGCACAGACCAGCAGGAACAACGACTCGGCGAGGATCCAGTAGCTCCACAGCAACACGTCCGGCAGGCCGAGCAGCACGTAGGCGGCCATCGCCAGCGCCGGCAGCCAGGACCTGCCGGCCCGCGGGCACAGGCGTCGCCAGCCCAGGGCGACGAACCACGCCGCGCCGGCGAAGCACAGGCAGTTGGCCAGCACCACCGCCAGCGGTGCATCGAGGGCGAAGACGCGCACCAGGGCGGACAGGTAGGCGCCGGACAACGCGTAGCTCGGGAACATGGTGTCGACGGCCAGGCCGCAGCCGTCCTCCGCACACAGGCCGCGCCAGGCGGCAAGCATGCGGCGGCCAAGGTCGAGGTAGCGCGGGGTATCGGCGCCCACGTGGGGCTCGATGACACCAAGCAGCGCTAGCGCCACCGCCAGCACCAGCACGGCCGGCAACCATGCCGGCAGCGGCCCGCGGGTCGCGGATACGGGCATCGGCACTAGTCCCTGCCCGGGCGCGCCGGCGGGGGCGTCACGGCGCGCCGATGGCGTCGCGCAGGCGGTCGCGGTACTCGGTGTAGTCGCTGCCATGGGCGACGATGGTGTGCATGGCGCCGTCGCGGCCGACGATGAAGGTGTTGGAGGTGTGGTCCACGGTATAGCCAAGACCGGAGTTCGGCATCTCCACGCGCTGGTAGAGCACCCGGTAGGCCCTGGCCACCGCCTCGATCTCGCCGGGCGTGCCGGTCACGCCGATGAACTCGTCGCCGAAGAAGGCCATGTAGTTGGCGAGCATCCGTGCACTGTCGCGCTCCGGGTCCAGCGAGACCAGCAGCACGCGCACCTGGTCGCGTTCTTCATCGTCGAGTTTCTGCAGTGCCGCGCTCAGCTTGCCCATGGTCATCGGGCAGGCATCGGGGCAGTTGACGTAGCCGAAGTAGATGGCCACCACCTTGCCACGGAAATCCGACAGGGAAACCTTGCCGTCGAGGCCGCGCAGGGTGAAGTCGCCGCCGATGGCCGGCTCGCCATCGGCATTCGGCGAGGCACTGAACAGGTAGCCGGCGGCGAGGCCGGATACGATCGCCACCAACGCGACCAGGATCATGACCGGTTTGCGCATGCAATGCTCCGGAACGGTTTGCGGCCGCGGCGGTTCCCTCGCACGGGATCGGCACGACGATGGATGGGAACAGCGGATCGCGGGCAAGTCTACCACGCACCTGCGCTGCGCCAAGCGCAACGCAAGCCGTGCCCCACGGTGCCGAGTGCGACGAAAAATCCTACCGGTGGTCGACGATACCGGACGAAGTGTCGAACGCCCCGGTCGCTTGCGGGTACAATGTCTCTGGCGTGCATCGCAGGGAGCGGCGAGCACGGTACCGCCCGACGCGATGGATCGTTCGAACCCCGGGGAGGAACATGATCCGGCCCTCCTCCCGTCCGCCTGGAACCGCCCGTACAACTGCATGGTTGTCCTGCACATCGGAAAGTACTTCCCGCCCACCCGTGGCGGCATGGAACAGTTTCTCGACGCGCTGACCCGCCAACTGGTGCGCAGCGGCACGGGCTGCGTGGTGCTGGCCCACCGGCTGTCGCCGCGCGCCATCCTGCATGCCACGCCGCGCGCCTGCGACGACCGCGACGGACGCGACCTCTACCTGGTGCCGAGCCTGGCCAGCATCGTGCACGTGCCGGTCAGCCCGTTCTTCCCCTGGTGGCTGCGCGGGGTATGCCGTCGCCACCGGCCGCGACTGCTCCACCTGCACCTGCCCAATGCCTCGGCACTGTGGGTGCTGGCGCTGCCCTGCGCACGCAAGCTGCCCTGGGTGGTGCACTGGCATGCCGACGTGGCGCCGTCACCGGGCAGGCACGCCCTGCGCCTTGCCTACCGGCTGTACCGTCCGCTGGAGCAGCGACTGCTGCGCCGCGCCCGGCGCATCATCGTCACTTCCGCGGCGTACCTGCGCGGCAGCGAGCCGCTGTCACGCTGGCGCGACAAGTGCCAGGTAGTACCGCTGGGCATCGACACCGACATCGCCGAAGACGGCCACGACAACGTCACCCCGGCCTGGGCCGGGGCACCCTGGAAGATTCTCACGGTCTGCCGGCTGACCTTCTACAAGTCCCTGCACAACCTCCTGGCGGCCATGGTCGAACTGCCCGGCACAGGGCTGGTCATTGCCGGCGACGGACCCGAAGCGCCGCGGCTGAAGCGCCTCGCCAACCGCCTCGGTGTCGACGACCGCGTGCACTTCTTCGGCGCCTGTACCGAATCCCAGAAGCAGGCGCTGCTGGCATCCTGCGACTGCTTCTGCCTGCCGTCGAGCGAACGCACCGAGGCCTTCGGCGTCTCGCTGCTCGAGGCCATGGCCCATGCCCGCCCGGCGGTGGTCTGCAACATTCCCGGCTCCGGCGTCGGCTGGGTGGTGGAACACGGCCGCACCGGCCTGTGCGTGGACATCGACTCGCCGCGGGCGCTGGCCGACGCCCTGGCCTGCCTGCGCGACGATCCACAACGGGCATTGCGCATGGGACTGGCCGGGCGCGGGCGCCTGCTGGAACGCTTCGCCATCGGCGCCTGCGTCGACGCCACCCGGCGTCTGTACCGGGAGGTGCTCGACGCCACCGCGGCGGTGCCGTCATGAGCATCCACGGCAGCATGCCGCTGGCGCGGGACACCGGCCAGGTGGTGGTGGTGATTCCCGCCTTCAACGAGCAGCGCACCATTGCCGAGGTGGTGCGCGAGGTGCGTGCCTGCGGCCATGCCGAGGTGGTGGTGGTGGACGACCGCAGCCAGGACGACACCGCGGCGGAAGCCGCCGCGGCCGGCGCCCGGGTGATCCGCCTGCACATCCGCCACGGCGCCTGGGGCGCGGTGCAGACCGGGCTGCGTCATGCCGTGTCGCGCGGCTACCGCTTTGCCGTGACCATGGATGCCGATGGCCAGCACCATGCGCCCGCCATCGCCGCGCTGCTGGCCGCGCTGCGCACGGGCGAGGCCAACGTGGCCATCGGCAGTTGCCTGCAACGCGGCAGCCGGCTGCGCATGCTGGCGTGGAAGCTGCTGCGCGCCGCGTCCGGCCTCGACATCGAAGACCTGACATCGGGTTTCCGGGTCTACGACCGGGCGGCCATGCGTCACCTGGTGAGTGGCAACGCGACCCAGTTCGCCTACCAGGACGTCGGCGTGCTGATGCTGCTGAAGAATGCCGGCATGCGCCTGGCAGAGGTGTCCGTGCCGATGTCCGAGCGACGCTCCGGGATCTCGCGCATCTACCACTCCTGGCTGGCGGTGTTCGGCTACATGTCGCAGACCCTGTTGCTGTGCGTGGCCAACCTCAGCCTGGGCTGGACGGCGCAAGCCGACGAAGCGCTGCCCCCGGTGGAGGAGCGCGGCGGATGAACCACCACCTGACCACTGCCGCCATCGCCCTGTTCGCCATCGCCGCCATCTTGTGGTTGATCCGCAAGGACCACCTGCACCCGCGCAAGGCCACCTGGTGGGTGGCGCTGGCCGGCGGCATCGGCCTGGTCGGCGCCTACCCCGGCCTGTCCGACCTGGTGGCCCGGCACCTGGGGATTCACTACCCGCCCAGCCTGGCCTTTGTCATCGGCTTCGTGGTGGTGCTGTGGAAACTGCTGTCGCTGGACATTGCCCATACCCGGGAGCGGCAGACGGTGCTGATTCTCTCGCAGCGGATCTCCCTGCTCGAGCACCGGGTGGAGGAACTGGCCGCCGAGGCGATGGATGCGACGGCGGTGAGCGACGACCGCCCGCGGGCACCCGGTGCCCGCGCGGACTACGGCTCGACGAAGTGATGGCAGTCCATTCGTTGCAGCACCGCCACCACTTCGTCGTAGTTCTCGATGGTCTCGGCCAGGCTCGCGGTGCGGCCGCGCCGGGTGGCGGCGTGCAGGGGCTGGAAGGGCACGCCGAGAAATGCCTGTACCGTCGGCACGTTGGCATCGGCGCAGAGCGACTCGTAGCTGATCGCCAGGTGCTCGCCGCCCGCGGCCAGTTGCGCCATGCGATCATCGAGGCCGAAGGTGCCGCGAATGAAGGCCTGAAGCTCGGCCGGCTCGATGGTGAGTCGCGTCACCGCGTAGGGGGCGCGCGACCGCCAGTTGTTGTTGATCTGCGCAAGCCGCATGGACACGTACATGGCCAGCCGGTTCTCGCGCGCCAGGATGACGACCCGGGTACCGCGCTGCTGCAGGTCGCCGACCAGGGTGGAGTCCTCGAGCACGCAGGTCACCGGCAACTTGAAGCCGAAGCGGCTGTCGCGCGGACCGTCCCGGAACCTGCGCACGACGGCGCGCACCTGCTCGAGGGCCTCGTCCGGCTGCCCCGGCGCGATGGCGCCGATGCCCATGATCTCTCCCCGGCACTGCAGGTGGTCGTGGGTGTCGAGCAGGGAAACCAGGTACTCCGAACCGGCACGACCCGG
>CAYGJZ010000034.1:0-10671 GCA_964350265.1 uncultured Gammaproteobacteria bacterium
GACTCAGGCCGCGTTGCGCAGGGCGTGGATGCGATCGTCCAGGCGCGGATGGGTGCGGAACAGGTTGCCCAGCCCTTCGCGCACCCGTCCGGAGATGCCGAACGCCACCAGTTGATCCGGCAACTGGCTCTCGCCGGAAGCCACCTTCAGCCGTTCCAGCGCGGCGATCATCTTCTCGCGCCCGGCCAGCGACGCACCGCCGGCATCGGCACGGAACTCGCGCTGCCGCGAGAAGTACATGACGATGATGCTGGCGAGAATGCCCAGCACCACCTCGGCGATGATCGTGGTCACCCAGAAACCGATGCCGTGACCCCGCTCGTTCTTGAAGATGGCGCGGTCGACGAACTGACCGATCACCCGCGAGAGGAAGATCACGAAGGTGTTGACCACGCCCTGGATCAGGGCCAGCGTCACCATGTCGCCGTTGGCCACGTGGCTGACCTCGTGACCCAGCACCGCTTCGGCCTCCTCGCTGGTCATCGAGCGCAGCAGGCCGGTGCTGACCGCGACCAGGGCGTTGTTGCGGTTCATGCCGGTGGCGAAGGCATTGATCTCCGGGGCGTCGTAGATGGCCACCTCGGGCATGCCGATGCCGGCCTTCTCCGCCTGCCGCCGCACCGTGTCCAGCAACCACTGTTCGGACGGGTTGGACGGCGTCTCGATGACCCGGGCACCGGTCATGCGCTTGGCGCTCCACTTCGAGATCGCCAGCGACAGGAAGGCGCCGCCCATGCCGAACACCGCGGCGAACACCAGCAGGGAGGTGTAGTTGAGGCCGTTCTGTGCCAGGTAGCTGTCGATACCCAGCAACTTCAGCGAAATACTGAGAACCAACACCACCGCGAGGTTGGTGACGATGAACAGGAACACTCGTTTCATGGCACGGACCTGACCCGGTGGGTAATTGAGAATACCTGCTCGATATAGTATTTTTTCTCCCGATTCTCAAGCGGTATTTCGCCCTGCCCTGCAATGCGGACTGCACTTGCCCTGAACCGGTAGCCCAGCGAGGAAGCTGCTGCCCATGTCCCTGATCGAGCGACTGCTTGCCGGCGCACCGGCCATCATCGAGGCATCCGCCGCGCCCGCCGACTACCTGTTGCAGGTCATCGACGGCGGCCGGACGCGGATCCGTTGCGGCGCCTCGCTCACGGTCTGCGCCGGCGAAACCGCCATGCTGGTGGCCGACCACCGCGTCGTCAACCAGCTTGCCGCCGGCATCCACCCCCTCGCCGGCGAGCAACTGGCGGACCTGGCCGCGCTCTACTCCTGGCCGGACGACTACCGCGGCGTGATCGACGCCGAGGTGGTGTTCGTCTCCACCGCGCCGCGACGCCACCTGTGGCGGGCCGACCTGGACGACGGCGGCACCCGGGTCACCGGCACCATCGACCTCGAGGTGGCGGAGCCGCAACGTTTCGCCAGCTACCACCTGGAACGGGGCAGCCGCGACGATGCCGCGGTCCTGCGACTGCTCGACCGGCTGATCGAGCGCGAGCTGGGCAGGCTCGACGACACGCTGCTGGCGGACCGCAAGGAGGCCGCCCGGCTGTTGCGCACCCGGCTGCACGATGAACTCAAGGCCCGCGGCCTGGGCGAGGTGACGCTGCGCATCCACCGCCTGGAGGCGGCGGGCGCGACGACGACGCCGATGCCGGCACTCGCCGAGGTGGCGGAAGACACCGCACGGGCAGCCGCCAACGTGCATCCGCTGCCCTTGTCCACCGCCGACCCGGTGGGCGAGGACGACGACGACCAGGCGGAACTCGACCCCGAGGCCATGCAGGTCATCGACGAACTGGAACGGGAAATCCAGCGACTGGACGCGTGGAGCCGGATCGGCGAATCCCGGCCGGTGGATGGCGGGCGCCGGGAGCCGAGTCTCTCCCCGGACCCGCATGCCGACCGGGTTCCGGCCCCGGGGTCGCGACGCGAACCGATACCGACGCTGCCCGGCGCGGCGGAACGGGCAGCACCCGTTCCGCCCTCGCAGTCAGACCTGCTCGACCTGGCCGCCGCCCGCGGTGCGGGAGAAGACGACGCTGCCCAGGCCCCTGCGGATGCCGATCCGGCCACCGACGAGGACTGGCCGTCCAACCTGGCGGACGAGATCGACGAGCTGTTGTCCGACCCGGGCATCGGCACCGATCCCGGCACCTTCGACAGGCCGCGCCTGCCGCCGGAACTCACCGCCTCCAGCTTCTACATCGCGGTGAACATGGAGCAGACCGGTCCCTTCGACGCTGACGAGTTCGAGCAGGCGGTTCGCGAAGGCGTGGTCGACGCGCAGACCCTGGTCTGGTACCGCGGGCTCGACGACTGGCAGCCAGCCGGGGAAGTTCCCGCGCTGGCGGCGCTGTTGCGCCGGGACTGATCCGGACGCGACTCAGTCGTCGTCGAAGACGACGATGACGCGACGGTTGTGCCGGCCCTTCTTCTCGATCTTCTGCACCCGCACCGGGCCGATCTCGCCACTGGCGGCGACGTGGGTGCCGCCACAGGGCTGCAGGTCGGCGCCCTCGAAGTGCACCAGGCGAACGCGGCCGCTGCCCCGCGGCGGCGCCACCGACATGGTGCGCACCAGCTCCGGACTGGCATCGAGTTCCTCGTCGCTGATCCACTTCGTGTGCATCGGGTGGTTCGCCGCCACCAGCGCGTTGAGCTTCTCGGTGACCTCCTGCTTGTCCAGGGTTTCGGCCATGTCGAAGTCGAGCCTGGCGCGGTCCTCGCCGATGGAACCCCCGGTAACGCCGTGCGGCACCACCGCGCACAGCATGTGCATGGCGCTGTGCAGGCGCATGTGCCGGTAGCGCCGCGCCCAGTCGATGCGCAGCGTGACCACCTCGCCGGCAGCCGGCGCTTCCAACCCGTCTTCCAGCACATGCTCGATGCCCTGCTCACCCTTGCGGGTATCGACGATGCGCAGTTCCGAACCCATTGCCGTCACCAGCTGGCCACTGTCGCCGGGCTGGCCACCGCCGGCCGGGTAGAACACCGTGCGGTCGACCACCACCACGCCGTCGCCCGCCGTGGTCACCACGGCGTCGCACTGCGCCAGGTAGGCATCTTCGCGGAACAGTTCCTCGGTGGACATCGGCGTCTCCTCTGGTCGTTGAACGTCCTCAGCGCAGCGCGCGCAGGGCGGACTCCAGACTCTGCAGCAGCGCGGGTATGCTGTCCAGCCGGCAGGTGCCCACCGAGATGCGGTACCACTGCGCCAGTTCCGGCGCACCGAAGAAGGAGAACGGCAGGATGCCGACACGGGCCTCGTCGAGCAGGTAGCGCAGCGCCTGGTTCTCGTTCTCGAGCAAGGTGCCGTCGGCGGTGCGCCGGCCGACCAGGTTGATGCGCACGGTGAGATAGATGCCCGCCTGCGGCTCGATGGCATCGACGTCGAGACCGCGTTCCTTCATCGCCAGGAAGCCGGCATGAATGGCCGACAGCCGTTCCAGCAGGGAGCGTCGGAACGGGTCCAGGAAGGCTTCGACCTGGTCGAGATCGGCCAGGAAGCGCCCGGTGGCGGCCTGTTCCGGCTTCGGTGCCCAGGCACCGATGTAGGCCACCGTGTCGGACACGCTGCGCACCAGGTGACGCGGGCCGTAGCCCCAGCCGACCCGGATGCCGGTGCCGGCGAAGGACTTCGACAGGCCGTCGGCACAGAACAGGTAGTCGTGGATGTCCGGACACAGCTTGACCGGGTGCGGATAGTCGACGCCGTCGAAGGTGAGCAGCCAGTAGACCTGGTCGTACATCACGTACAGCGGCTTCACGCCCGGACCACGACGACGGTTCTCGGCCACCACCAGTTCGCAGATCTCGCGCAACTGGTCGGCGGCGAACACGGTTCCGGTGGGGTTCTGCGGCGAGCACAGGGCGAGCATGGCGGCGTCGCGCAGGTAGGGTTCCAGCGACTCGGCGGTGGGCAGGAAGTTGTCCTCCGGACGGGTCGGCACCGCCACCGGCTGCGCCGCGCACAGGTGGCTGTAGGCGTCGTTCATCCACGACGGTACCGGGAACACGACCTTGTCGCCCGGGTCCACCGCGGCGCGGTACATGCCGTAGATCAGCGGGCGCGAGCCACTGGAGATCTGCACCTGTGCCGGATCGTAGTCGATGCCCGCGTAGTGACGCACCAGGTGATGGACACCCTCGCGCAGGGCGGGCAGTCCCACCGGTCCGGGGTAGTTGGTCAGGTTGGCGCGGTAGCTGTCGACGATGCCGTCGGTGAGCGCCTCGGGAATCGGAAAGATGCTGCCGTCGAAGTCGCCAACGGTGTAGTTGTAGAACGTCTCGCCACGGGCGATCTTCTCGTTGATTTCCGCCGCCACGCGCAGGATCGGTGGCTGGGAGGTCTCGCTGGCAATTTTCGACAGGATCATGGTGCGGTCTTGGAAGAGCGGTTCGGGGCGCGCATTGTAGCAGCGCCCCGCCCTCCCCGGCGCCTGTCTACCGGGCCATCGACGATCCGGCCGTCAGCCGGCAGTGGTCATCGACCGGGTTCAGGCGCGCTTCAGTCCGCCGTCGTCCACGCCGGCCTGGCGGCGTGGACCGAGGCCGAGGATGTCGCAGATGGCGCTGGTCAGCTCGAAGCGGTTCAGGGTGTAGAAGTGCAGGTGGTCGACGCCGTGCTCGATCAGCCGCGCGCACTGCTCGGTGGCCACCGTGGTTGCCACCATGTCGCGCACCTCCGGCGCCTCGTCGAGGCCGTCGAAGAGCTGGTCCATCCAGACCGGGGTCACGGTGCCGCAGCCGTCGGCGAAGCGACGGGTGGCGGCATAGTTGGTGATCGGCAGGATGCCCGGCACGATGGGAATGCGCACGCCCGCCGCCACCGCGCGATCACGGAAGCGCAGGTAGTGGTCGGTGTCGAAGAAGAACTGGGTGATGGCACGATCGGCGCCGGCGTCCTGCTTGGCCAGCAGCGCATCGATGTCCTGGGCGAGGTCGGCGGACTGCGGATGCTTCTCCGGGTAGGTGCCGACACTGATGTCGTAGTCGCCGCGCCGGCGGATGGCGGCAACCAGTTGCTGGGCGCGGTGATAGCTGCTGGCCTTGAGCACGGACTCGTCGCCACCGGCCGGCAGGTCGCCACGCAGTGCCACGAAGCGGCGCACGCCGCAGTCCAGGAACGTGTCGATGGCCGCTTCGATCTCCGCGGCGCTGGATCCCATGCAGGTCAAGTGCGCGGCCACCGGTCGCGAGTAGCTCGCGGCAATGCGACGCACCGTGCCCACCGACCGTTGCTGGTTGGATCCAAGTGCGCCGTAGGTCACCGAGACGAAGTCTGGCTCGAACCGCTCCAGCGCCGCCAGGGTGCGATCCATGCGGTGCCCGGCGGCCTCGTCCTTCGGCGGAAAGAACTCGAAGGACATGCCGACCTGCTCGCGGATCGGCACCAGCGGGGAACGTTGCCGTCGACGACGCAGCCGTTCGACGGTTTCGCGGGAGTTGCTTGCAAACGGTCCGGAGTCGCTTTTCATCGATGATGATTCCAACAGGCAGTGACTAGTGGACGGCGGCCTGGCTGCCCTCGGCGGGGCGCATGCCAACCCAGATGAACACGCCGAGGGCATCCTCGGCGTTGGTGGACGCGGGCACCCGCTCGGTGCCCGTGCAACGCAGGCCCGCGTCGCGCATGTACGCGGCCACCTCGTCTTCCTCGAAGCCGAGGCGACGGTGGGCCGACTCGTCGCGCAGGCGCTCATGCTGGTGGGGCGCAAGATCCACCACCACCAGCAGGCCGCCCGGCTCGAGAATGCGGGCGGCCTCGGCAACAAGCTGTGCCGGGGTTTCCAGGTAGTGCAGGACGTGGTGCACGGTAACCAGGTCGCTGCAGCCGTCCTCGAGATCGGCGCGCAGGATGTCGCCGTAGCGCGCCTGGCAGTGCACGTAGCGTTCGTTGGCGAGGTTGACCCGGGCCACGGCCAGCATCTCGCGGCTGTTGTCGATGCCGATGCTGGCCCGGGTCTGCTCCGCCATCAGTTGCAGCATGCGCCCGGTGCCGGTGCCCAGGTCGACGTGGCGGCGGAAATCCCGTTCCCTGACGATGTTCAGCAGACGTTCTTCCACCCGCGTCTCCGCGGCACCGTGGCCACGGATGCGATCCCACTGCCCGGCCACGCGGCGGAAGTACTGCCCGGCCCGTTCGCGGTGCGCCCGGTGCAGGGCGTCGAGACGTTCCTGGTCCTTGGCAAGCCGACGGTCGTCGCGCGGCACGGTGCGACGCAGCAGTTCCACCAGCGGGTGGTCCGCCACCCGGTAGAAGGCCCAGGAGCCTTCCTGGTGCCGCTCGATGATGCCAGCCTCGGCCAGCAGCTTCAGGTGGCGGCTGACGCGGGGCTGGCTCTGGTCAAGCACGCTGGTCAATTCACTCACCGTGAGTTCGCCGTTGAGCAGTACCGCGACGATGCGCAGGCGCGTGGACTCGGAGATACCCTTGAGCGAGGTCAGCAGGCGGTCGAGGGAAGAGACGGGAGAACCTTGCGATTCCATCAGTTTCCATATGGACATAAAGATATCGTTATGTCTTTATATCTGAATCAACGGCTTGATTCAACAAGTATTTTGCCACCCCAAAAAAACGTTGCTAGTATTGGTTCCCAGCCGGGGAGTGCCAATTCCAACGTCGGATTGGGTCCAGCATTTCCCGGCAATAAATGTGCCCGGCGAGGCGTCTGACGGTCGAAGAACCGGGTACGACAGAGTCCAACGGGGGCGGCACAACGAAACGACAACCGCCTTTCCGATTCGCTTTTTTGAGGAGTCTTCTGATGAAACGTCGCGATCTACTGAAAGGCGCTGCTGCCGGCGCCGCGGCCGGTGCCACCACCATTGCCGCACCGGCCATCGCCCAGAACCGCATTGAGATCAACATGGTCAGCACCTGGCCGCGGGACTTCCCTGGGCTCGGCACGGGCGCACAGCGTTTTGCCCAGCGCCTCAGCGACATCACCGACGGCCGCATGCAGGTGCAGTACTTCGCCGCCGGCGAGCGTGTCGGTGCCTTCGATGCCTTCGACGAGGTTGCCTCCGGCAACGCGCAGATGTACCACGGCGCGGACTACTACTGGAAAGGCAAGCATCCGGGCTGGGCCTACTTCACCGCGGTGCCTTTCGGCCTGACCTACACCGAGATCAATGCCTGGATCCGCTTCGGCGGCGGCCAGGAGCTGTGGGACGAGCTGGCTGGCGAGTTCGGCCTGAAGAACCTGATGTGCGGCAACACCGGCGTGCAGATGGGCGGCTGGTTCAACAAGGAGATCAACTCCTCCGACGACCTCAAGGGCCTGAAGATGCGCATGCCCGGCCTCGGCGGCGACGTGCTGGCCAAGCTTGGCGCCTCCCCGGTCTCCCTGCCCGGCGGCCAGATCTACGAGAACCTGGTGTCCGGCGCCATCGACGCCACCGAGTGGGTGGGTCCGTGGAACGACCAGTTCATGAAGCTCTACGAGGCGGCCAAGTACTACTACTACCCGGGCATGCACGAGCCGGGCTCGATGCTGGCCATCGGCATGAACAAGGACTTCTGGGAAAGCCTGTCGAAGTCCGACCAGCTCATCATCGAGGCTGCCTCCTCGATGGAGAACGACGTCATGATGTCGGAATTCAACGCCAAGAACGGCGCCTCTCTGGCCGAGCTGATCAAGGACCAGGGCGTGGAACTGCGCGAGTTCAACGACGATGTCTACGACAGCTTCGGCGAAGCCTCCGAGCAGGTGTTCGAGGAAGCCCGCGCACACAGCGACCTGGCCAACCGCATCCACGAGAGCTTCGTCAAGGCACGCACCGAGGTGGGTGGCTGGGCCAAGATCTCGGACGTGGCCTACATCAGCCAGCGCAACCGCGTACTGGGCGTCTGAGGCGGACGGCGCAAGCCGATCTCCCGTGACATTCGGAAACGGAGCCTCGCGGCTCCGTTTTCGGATCGGCATTCCCGCGAACCGGGACGCTGGCTGCCTGCCCGCGTCCCGGTTTCACGGGCACGCACGCCCCCGCGACCCGTACCGGGTTGTCCTTCCACGGCTGGCATTTGTGCATCATGAATCAAGACGTCGTTGCGCCCCGCTGCAATGGGGCTGACCGGTTCATCAAGATCATCGCATGGGGCATCATCGCCACCATGTTCGCCTTCCTCGCCAATGTCTACCTGAGCTTCTGGCAGGGTTGGCCCGGCGCCGGTGGCCTGCTCGACCACTTCGGCGGCGAGGAACGCCATCTGCTCGAGGGTGATCCGCTGATCCGTGCCTGGATCCAGGTACTGCTCTACCCGCTGGCCCTCGTGCTGGTGGTGATCGCCACCTTCGCCGGCGACGCCAGGCCGCTGGCGCGGGATTCCGACACCCTGTCCGGCCTGTCGGCCTTCATCGTGCGCACCGCCTTCTGGTCGGTGCTGTTGATCGGCATCGCCGACATGGTGATCTCCTTCCTGCGCGTGGAGGAACTGCTCTCGCGCTGGTTCAGCGACGAGGTCATCACCAACCTCGGCCGACCGGCCTACCGCAGCGCGGTGGTGCACTACCCGCTGGTGCTGGCGTCGCTGGTGATCGCCTTCTTCACTCGTTCCATCGGCTTTCACTGGCTGGCGGTGCTGGTGGTGATCGCGGAGTTCCAGATCGTGCTGGCGCGCTTCATCTTCTCCTACGAACAGGCCTTCATGGGCGACCTGGTGCGATTCTGGTACGCGGCACTGTTCCTGTTCGCCAGCGCCTACACGCTGATCCACGAAGGACACGTTCGGGTGGACGTGGTCTACACCTACTTCTCCGAGCGGGGCAAGGCCTGGGCCAACCTGGTCGGCTCGCTGTTCCTCGGCATTCCGATCTGCTGGATCATTCTCTCCCTCGGCCTGAGCGGGAAGACCAGCATCATCGCCAGCCCGATCCTGAGCCACGAGATCTCGCAAAGCGGCTTCGGCATGTACGTGAAGTACCTGATGGCCGGCTTCCTGCTCGTCTATGCCATTTCGATGATGGCCCAGTTCACCGGCTACTTCGTGCGCAGCGCCGCCGAACTGCGTGGCGAGAACGTACCACCGCCGACCGGTGCCCCGGCCCACTAGGGCCGGTTCCGGGCGACACGCACCCACGATACGGGCACCATCATGGAACTGGTCTTCCTTACCATTCTTCTGCTGACCATGGTTGGTGCGCTGAGCTCCGGGTTCCCGGTGGCCTTCGCCCTGCCCGGTTCGGCCATCCTCACCATCGCGCTGGCCGCCCTGTGCGGCTTTCTCTTCGCCAGCGACCCGAGCGCCTACTTCGCCCACGACGGACCGGTGCAGTGGCTTACCGCCGGTGTCACCAACTTCCGCGGCGTCTACTGGGAGGTCGAGCGGGACACGCTCATTGCCATACCGCTGTTCATCTTCATGGGCATCATGCTGCAGCGCTCGAAGATCGCCGAGGACCTGCTGGTGACCATGGCACAGCTGTTCGGGCCGATTCCCGGCGGTCTCGGCATCTCCGTGGTCTTCGTCGGCGCCCTGCTCGCCGCCACCACCGGCATCGTCGGCGCCACCGTGGTGGCCATGGGCCTGATCTCGCTGCCGGCCATGCTGCGCAACAACTATTCCCGGCCACTGGCCACGGGCACCATCTGCGCCTCGGGCACCCTGGGTCAGATCATCCCGCCATCCATCGTCCTGATCATCCTCGCCGACCAGTTGTCCAGCGCCGCCGACCAGGCCGGCACCCTGCGCAAGGCCGAGTACAAGTTCGCCACCGGCGAGGCCGCCATGCCCACTGAGTTCGGCATCACCTCGGCCAGCGCCGGCGACATGTTCCTCGGCGCCTTCCTGCCCGGCCTGATCCTGGTCGGCCTGTACATGCTGTACATCCTGGTGGTGGCCCTGGTGCGCCCGAAACTGGCACCGCCGGTACACTTCGAGGGCAAGTACGACTTCCGCTTCGCGCTGCGCGTGCTGCTCGCCCTGGTGCCGCCGCTGGCCCTCATCGTGGTCGTGCTCGGCTCCATCATCATGGGCGTTGCCACCGTCAACCAGGCCGGTGCCATCGGCGCCATCGGCGCCACCATCATGGCCGGCTACCGGCTGATGGAGGGACGCAGGACCGCCTACATCCCGGCCATCCTCGCGGTGCTCTCGCTGCTGCCGATCTTCTACCTGCTCGAAACCCACGATCTCAACATCAAGAATGCCAGCGAGGAGGACTACGGCCCCATCGCCATTGCCGCGGTCTGCGTCGGCGTGCTGCTGGTGTCGGTACTGTGGAGCGCCTGGCGCGCGCTGAAGATCGACGACACGCTGCGCTACGTGTGCCTGGAAACCGCCAAGACCACGTCGATGGTGTTCATCATCCTGCTCGGCGCGGCCATGCTCACCGCCGCCTTCCGCGGCTTCGGCGGCGAGGAACTGGTGAAGAACTTCCTTACCGGGTTGCCGGGTGGATTCTGGGGCCAGTTCATCGTGGTCATGGCGGTGATCTTCATCCTCGGCTTCTTTCTCGACTTCATCGAGATCGCCGTGGTGGTGGTGCCGATCATGGCGCCCATCCTGCTCGCCGACCCGTCCGCCAACATCACCGCGGTATGGCTGGGCGTCATGGTCGGCGTCAACATGCAGACCTCCTTCCTGACGCCTCCCTTCGGCTTCTCGCTGTTCTACCTGCGCGGCGTGGCGCCACCGGACGTCAAGACCACCCAGATCTACCG
>CAYGJZ010000034.1:10771-37851 GCA_964350265.1 uncultured Gammaproteobacteria bacterium
TGTTCTACCTGCGCGGCGTGGCGCCACCGGACGTCAAGACCACCCAGATCTACCGTGGCGCGGTGGCCTTCATCCTGCTGCAGCTGGCGGGCCTGGCCATCGTCGGCTTCAACCCGTCGCTGGTGAACTACCTGCCGAACCGCACCTACCTGACGTCCGAGACCGCGCCGCCGCCGCAGAACCCGCGCCTGCAGGAATGCCTGGAGGACTATCTCGACGGCTACTACGCCGAGAACGAGACGGGCATCCGTTCGGAGATCGACCGCATCCGCGCCGTCGACCTGTCCGCGCTGCCACAGGACCGGCGCGAGGAACTCGTCGAGTCCTTCGCCACCGCGCAGGCCACCTTCGACAACATGGCCGCAATCCGCGCTGCCGAGGCGGAAGTGGACGGCTTCAAGGACGGCTACCGCCCGCTGCACCGCCAGGTCCGCGCCATCGAAACCCGGCTGCGCGCCATCGATACCCGCATCGACGACGCCACCCAGCGGATGAACCTGGAGCGACGCATCGGCGCGACCCCGGAACAACTGGCCGAACTCGAGGCCGACATCGACTCGATCGTGGCCGAGCGCGATGCCCTCGCCGCCACCATCCCCGCGCAGTGGGAGGCCGAGCGCGACCGCTTCCTCGCCCTCGCCGACGCCGAGGGCGATGCCCGCAACCGCTACCGGCGCGCGGTGGACGACGCCTACGAACCGGTGCGCGAACTGCAGGTGCAACTCGGGCAGGCGGAGGGACTGGCCGGCATCGCGCCTCGCCTGGAGGCCCTGCGCGCCGTGGTGGACTCGGCCAGCCCGGACGATGCCACCGAGGCCTTCAAGGAAGCCGAGCGCCTGTTCTCCGACTTCGACGACGTCAGCGACGTGCGCTCCGGCTTCGCCAACGTGCGTCGCGAGTTCCGCAACGGCGAACCCGACCGCGCGGCCGCCGCCGACGCCCTCGACCAGGCCCTGGCCGGATACCGCGAGGAAGTGTCCTGGCGGCAGGCGGCCTCGGCCAGCCTGGCGGCACCCCTGGCCCGCTACGAAGAGGTGTTGCGCCAGTCCATCGGCATTCGCGCACAGTCACGTCTGACCGTGCCGCAGGCCGAGGCGATTGCGAGCTGCCGTTCGCGGCACGAGGACATCTCCCTGTACTTCTGAACCGCCGGGCGGTCGCGCACTGCCCACGTGACAGGCCAAAGCCATGAAGATACACGTTGAAATCGACCTGACCCCCGAGGAGGCACGACGCTTCCTTGGTCTGCCCGATGTCGCCCCGCTGCAGGCGGAACTGATGGATGCGCTGCGCAAGCGCTTCGAATCCGGGATGGCGGACTATGACCCGGTGAAGCTGATGGAGCCCTTCGTCACCGGCAACCTGAAGTCCTTCGAGAGCTGGCAGAAGCTGTTCTTCAACGCGCTGGGTGAATCCGCTGGCGCGACCGCGGGCAGCGGCGGCCCGGGCAAGTCCGGCAAGTCGCCCGGAAAGTAGAGATTCCCGACCGGCACCGGCTGGCCGGGTTCGCTACGCCGGCGTGTCCAGTTCCACCGTGTCGGCGGTCACGCCCTCTTCCTTGAGCAGGTGCTTGCGCACCTTGTCGGTGGGCGTGCGCGGCAGCGAAGGCACAAGCCGCAGGTAGCGGGGCACGGCGAAGTGCGGCAGTCCCTGGTGGGCATGTCGCAGCAGCGATGCCCGCTCCTCGCCGGCGAAGGGACCCGCGGGCACCACCGCCACCATCACCTCTTCCTCGGCCCCCTCGATCCCGGCGGCGACGCCATAGGCCGCCACCTCGGCCACCGACGGGTGGCTCGCCAACACGTTCTCCACCTCGAAGCTGGAGATGTTCTCGCCGCGACGGCGGATGCAGTCCTTGATGCGATCAACGAAGAACACGTCGCCATCGGCATCCATGCGCGCGGCGTCGCCGGTGTGGAACCAGAAGTTGCGCCAGGCCTCCACCGTCTTCTCCGGCATGCGCAGGTAGCCGCTCATGAAGGCAAAGGGCATGGTCGGCCGCACCACGATCTCGCCGACCTGCCCTGTCGGCATCGGCTGGTCGGTGTCCGGATCGACGATGCGCATCTCGTAGTAGCGTTGCCACAGCCGTCCGCAACTGTCGGCCTTGGGTGCGCCGGGCGGCGTGTACAGCGGAATGTTGATCTCGGTCATGCCATACAGGCCGAACACGTCGCGGATGCCGAAGCGACGTTTCAAGCCATCGACCAGCGAGGCGCTGGACGGCGCCAGGCTGATCGCCCGCAGCCGGTGCTGGCGGTCCCGTGGCGACGGCGGCTGGCGCAGCACGAAGGCAGCCACCGCGCCCAGGGAGTTGGTGATGGTGGCGCCGTGCTCGATCACTTCTCCGAGCCAGTTGCTGGCGCTGAAGCGGGGACGCACCACTGCCCGCGCGCCGGCGATCATGGTGGCATAGAGCTGCATGAACAGACCGTTGGCATGGAACAGCGGCAACACGATGTAGAAGACGTCGTCCTCGCCCAGGCCCATGTGTTCAATGGTGCCGAGACCGAACAGGTAGAGGTGGCCATGGGGCATCATGACTCCCTTCGACGGACCGGTGGTGCCCGAGGTGTACATCACGCAGCCGAGCGACCGGTAGTCCACCGTCGCGGCATCGCGCGTATCCGGGGCCACTCGGGCACGGGTGAAGTCGTGTACCGGGCAGCAAGCGCTTGCGCCTCCCGGCACGCACAGGACCTCGAGGTGTTCCAGCCGCTCGGCTACCGCGTCCACCCGCTCCACCCACTCGGCATCCACCACCAGGACGCGCGCGCGACAGTTGTTCAGCACGTGCACCAGCAGCTCGCCCTTGTAGGCGGTGTTGATGGCAACCAGGGTGGCGCCGAGACGGGCGAGGCCGAGCCAGGCCTCGCAGAAGGCCAGGCCGTTGGGCAGCATCACCGCTACCAGGTCGTCGGCGGCGGCGCCGAGGGACTCGAGGAAGTTGGCCACCTGCGCCGATCGTCGCCATGCCTCGTCGTAGGTCAACGCGCCGTCGTCGGTATGCACGAAGACGCGCTCCGGCACGGCCTCGGCCCGGGCACGCAGCACCCGGTCCACCGTCCACTGGCGCGGATCATCCCGCTCGACGTGGATCACCGTCGCGCACCCGGTTGGCAATCGAGCGTGCGCATCGTGAACATCATCACGAACTGCTGCCCGCGTCGCGGTCGCCGAGCCGTTCGAGGATCGGGCAATCGGGTCGCTGGTCGCCGGAGCAGGCATCGATGAGCTCGTCGAGCACGGATTTCAGCTCGAACAACTCGGCGATGCGGCGATCGATCTCGGCCACCCGCTGGCGGGCCAGTCGCTTGACGTCGGCGCTGGCGCGATTCCGGTCCTGGTACAGCGACAACAGGTCGCGGCACTCGTCGAGGGAGAACCCCATCGATCGCGCGCGCTGCACGAAGCGCAGCATGCGCACTTCCGCCTCGCCGTAGACCCGGTAGCCGTTGGCGCCCCGCCGCGCGCGGATCAGGCCGGCGTCGTCGTAGTAGCGTACCGTCTTCACCGGCAGTGCACTGGCCCGTGCCGCCTCGCCGATGTTGTAGGCGGTTTCACCCATGGCGCGGTCAGTTCGGTGCCGACGTCACGAAGGGCACGCCCACGGGCCTGCGTGTGCCGAGCAGTTTCTCGCGCAGCCGGAAGGCCTGCTCGGCGGAGTGTTCGCCGAGCAGGTGCACGCCGTCGTCATCACGGATCGCCACCAACACGCCGTCGCGGAACAACAGGTGGCGGTTGCCGCTGACCCGCTCGCCGGTCAGCACCACGCCGGTCAGGTTGAGCGGGTCGCTGGCATGGATGCGCACCCACTGCTCGGCGGCGGCAGCCTGGCGGTGGCGACGCAAGGTTTCCACCGCCTCCGGCAGCGCGAACTGCTCGCCGGTGAAGGCCGCCACGAAACGCCCGCCGCGCACCTCGCCACGGGCTTCCAGGCGCCGCAACATGCCGAGCAGGTCCCGCCACGGCGGCAGGCCGCGCTCCGCCGCCAGCACCGCCCGGCACACCACGCCGTAGCGGTGCAGCAGGGCATCGCACAGGTAGCCCAGTCGCTCGTCCCGTGCCGAGGGGGTTTCCGTGCCGGGATCGACAGCGGCGGTGCGGGTCAGGCTCCAGCGCCCGGCATGCTCGATGCGGTTGGACGAGAGCCGCCGGCCGCGGCGCTGCAGCACCCGGCCGGGGCTGCGTCGCCGCGATTCGGGCACCAGCAGGCCACGCAGGCCATTGAAGCTGTCGCAGGTGACCCGCCCGCCGGCCACCAGTTCCGACAGGGTCGCCTCCAGTTGCGAGGGCAGCATGCCGGTGGCGCCCTGCAACTCGTCGTAGAAACTCGGCCCGCGTTCGGCCAGCACACGCTCCACCGCGGCGGCGGAGGCGGAAGGTGCTCCGGCGCCATCGCCGTTGCCGTCGACGAACCAGTGCTGCTCACCGTCCCGCGGATAGAAGGCCACCGGGGTGGCGCCCAGCGCGCGGCCGTCGGCGCGGCCGCTGCCGGGTCGCCGGGGCCGGCCCAGGCCGCGGCGCCACAGCACCCGCCCCGACAGGGCCAGGGCATCGAGCAGCGCCGGGTGATAGCCGTGCACCCGGGCCGGCAGCACCTCGCCCTCCCAGTGTCGCAAGGGCACCGCGCGGCCTTCGAGCTGGCTGACCACCTCGGCAACGCCGTCGGCGCCCTCCACCCGTCCAGCGGCGTCCACGTGCTGCCAGTGGAAGACGAAGCGCATCCACGCCGACAGCGACACCGGCTCCACCCCGGCGCGCAGGCTCTTCAGGGTATAGCGATGAATCCGCGCCAGCAGCCGTCGGTCGCACCACTGCTCGTCGCCGTCCCGGGAATCGAAGTGCCCGGCCAGGGCGAAGCCCTCGCCACGCAGCGCCTCCAGTGCCGCGCGAACCGTCGGCAGGCCGAGGTCCAGGCTCTGCGCCAGGGCTGCCGGGGTCACCGGGCCAAGGATCTGCAGGCGGCTGCGCAGTACCTCCACCAACGCGTCGCCATCATCGACCGCGGCGCCGTTCCAGGCCACCGGCTCGATCTCCGGCTCGAGCCGGGCGTCTGGGCAGATTGCCCGGATCTCGGCGAGACGCTCCGCCGCGCACCACAGCAGCGTGTTGCCACGGCGTACCCGGGTGGCCCGGGATGCGCGGGCCAGTGCCTTCGCCGCGCGCACCGCCGCGTCGCCGAGGCGGCCGACTTCCTCGTCGAGCAGGAAGCCGCCGCAGACCAGGGCATCGTGCAGTTCGTCCTCGCCGTCCGGCGCCGGCCAGGCCTCGTCGCGCACCCGTGCAATGGCCTCGGCATCGAGCAGGGAGTAGTCGGCATAGTCCTCGGCGGAGGCGGCGCGGGTCTGCACCGCCAGCGTGCGACGCTCCTCGGCGGGTGCGTCGTCAAGAAAGGCATAGGGCCTGGCGTTGATGATCTCCTCGGACAGCGGCGACGGCGCCACCAGGTCGCGGCCGATCCAGCGCACCTCGCCGTTCTCCAGCGCGCGCAGAAAGCCGACCAGGCCGTCGATGTCCATGACCTCGTGCAGGCAGTCGTCGATGGCCTGGTTGACCAGCGGATGGTCCGGCACCTGGCGGTCGCCGCGGATGTTCTCCACGCAGGCGAGCTGGTCGGGAAAGACCACCGCGACCAGGTCCTCGGCGTCGCTGCGCTGGAACTGGGCCGGCACCTTGCGGCCGTTGCGGAACCGCTTCACCGCCAGCGAGATGTTGGTGACCCAGCGCCAGTGGGTGGGAAACACGGGCGCGTCGAGCAGGGCCTGCACCAGCACCTCGCGCACCGTCGCCGACTTCAGGTAGCCGGCCACCTCGTCCAGGTCGAAGCTGTGGGTGGCGCCGAGGGACAGCACCACGCAGTCCTCCAAGGCCGCGGCCTGCAGCTCGAAGTTGAAGCGGCGGCAGAAGCGCTTGCGCAGGGCCAGCCCGAGGGCGCGGTTGACCCGCGAACCGTAGCAGGAGTGGATCACCAGGTGCATGTCGCCGGTGTCGTCGAAGAAGCGTTCGGCGACCACCCGCCGCCGATCCGGCAGCATGCCGCCGAGCGCCTGCCAGGCACCGCCCAGGTACTCGGCCAGTTGCGCGGCGGCCGACGCGTCCAGCGCGTAGCGCGTGCCCAGCATTTCGATGGTCGCTTCGCGGCCACCGGCCATGGCCTCGTCCACCGCGCCGCGCAGTTCGCTCACCGCGCTGCTCAGGGTGTCGCCGCGACCGGGGGCCTCGCCGAACCAGAACGGGATGTTGGGTGGCTGGCCACGGGCATCGGCCACCCGCACGGTGCCCTTCTCCACCCGCAGGATGCGGTAGGACGTGTTGCCCAGCTGGAAGATGTCCCCGGCCAGGCTCTCGAAGGCGAAGTCCTCGTTCAGCGTGCCCACCTGGATGCCTTCCGGCTCGAGCACGACGTCGTAGTCGAACAGGTCCGGAATGGCGCCGCCATTGGTCAGGGCGGTCAGCCGCGCCCCCTTGCGGCCACGCACGCGGCCGTTGACCAGGTCCACGTGCAGCAGCGCGCCGCGGCGGCCACGACGGGTGGAGAAACCCTCGGCCAGCATGCGCAGCACCGCGTCGAAGGCCTCCCGCGTCAGTTGCCGGTAGGGCTCGGCCCGGGTCAGGGCCTGGTACAGGGCGTCCACGCCCCACTCGGCATTGGCGGTCTCGGCCACCACCTGCTGGGCGAGCACGTCCAGCGGGTGGGTCGGCAGTTGCAGTTCGTCCAGCTCGGCCCGGCGACAGCAGTGCAGCAGCGCGGTGCATTCCACCAGGTCGTCGCGGGACAGCGGCACCAGCACGCCCTTCGGCACGCGGCCGACGCCGTGCCCGGAACGCCCGACCCGTTGCAGGAAGACCGATACCGCCCGCGGCGAGCCGAGCTGGCAGACCAGGTCGACGTCACCGATGTCGATCCCCAGTTCCAGCGAGGCGGTGGCCACCAGCACCGACAGCGCACCGCTCTTCAGGCGGTGCTCGGCGTCCAGCCGGTGCTCCCGCGACAGCGAGCCGTGATGGGAGGTGACCCGTTCCTCGCCCAGCCGCTCGCCCAGGTGGCGGGCCACCCGCTCCGCCTGGCGACGGGTGTTGACGAAGACCAGCGTGGTGCGGTGCCCTGCGGCCAGCGCGGCCAGCTTGTCATAGATCTCGCCCCACACCTCCGCCGCCATCACCGCCTGCAGCGGCGAGTCGGGCAGCAGCAGCGCGAGATCGCGTTCGCGGTGGGCGCCTTCGTCGACGATGTGCACCTGCTCGCCGAGACCGCTGCCGGCCAGGAAGCCGGCCACCCGGGACAACGGGTTCTGGGTGGCCGACAGGCCGACCCGGGCGGGCCGCTTCGGCACCAGCGCATCCAGCCGCGCCAGCGACAGGGACAGGTGCGCGCCACGCTTGTTGCCGGCCAGGGCATGGATCTCGTCGACGATCACCGTGGTGACGGTGGACAGCATGTGCCGGCCGGACTCCGCGGTGAGCAGCAGGTACAGGGATTCGGGGGTGGTCACCAGGACGTGGGGCGGCTGGCGCTTCATGCGTTCGCGCGCCGCCGGCGGCGTGTCGCCGGTACGCACCGCCGCGGTCAGTTCACCGGGCACGCCGTCGGCCGCCAACCGCTCGTTGATCGCCGCAAGCGGCGCGCGCAGGTTCTTCTCGATGTCGTTGGACAGGGCTTTCAGCGGCGACACGTAGAGCACCCGGGTCTCGGCGGCGAGGCTGCCGCCGGCCAGTTCCTCGGCCAGCGCGTCGATGGCGGCGAGAAAGGCGGCCAGGGTCTTGCCCGAGCCGGTGGGCGCCGAAACCAGCACGTCGCGGCCCTGCTGGATGACCGGCCAGGCGGCCAGCTGGCAGGAGGTGGGGCCATCGAACGTGGCGTCGAACCACTGCTGGACACGGGGGTGGAACACGGGCAGGACACGGTGGATTCGGGGCTTCATGGTACCATCGTCGCAGATTCTCCGTGCGCCGACCCGGCCCGCGCCAGTCCACCTTTTTCTCCCCTTCTCGATGAGCAAAGACGCCACCCGGCTTGTCCACCTGGGCAACCACCCCTTCGACCACCAGGGCATCATCAACCCGCCGGTCTACCACGCTTCCACCATTGCCTTCCCGACCCTGGCGGCACTGCGCTCGCGGGTCACGGAGGACGGCGAGCGCAAGGTCGCCTACGGACGCAAGGGCACGCCCACCACCTTCGCGGTGGAGGACACGGTGGCCGCCCTGCATGGCGCCGCGGGTGCCATTGCCGTGTCCTCGGGGCTGGCCGCGGTTTCGCTGTCGATGATGTCCCACCTCGGCCCCGGCGACCACGTGCTGGTGGCCGACTCGGTGTATGCCCCGGTGCGCGCCCTGTGCGCACAGGTGCTGGCGCCGCTGGGCATCCAGTGCCAGTTCTACGATCCGTGCATCGGCGCAGGCATCGCCACCCTGCTGACCGAGAACACGCGCATGGTGTACATGGAATCCCCCGGCTCGCACACCTTCGAGATCATGGACGTGCCCGCGGTGATGGGCGCGCTGAAGGGACGGGAGCTGGTCACCGTGTTCGACAACAGCTGGGCCACGCCGCTGTACTTCCGGCCGCTGGACCACGGCATCGACATCGTGATCGAGGCCGCCACCAAGTACCACGGCGGCCACTCCGACGTGATGATGGGCGTGGTTTCCTGCAACGAGCGCAGCTATCGGCAGGTGCGTCGCTACCGCGACCTGGTCGGCCACTGCGCCGCGCCCGACGACCTGTACCTGGTGCAGCGCGGGCTGCGCACCCTGGACATCCGGCTGGCCCGGCACCAGGAGAACGCGCTGGCCCTGGCCCGCTGGCTGCAACAGCGCGACGAGGTTGCGCGGGTCATCCACCCCGCCCTGCCCGAACACCCGCAGCACGCCCTGTTCCGACGGGACTTCCGCGGCGCGAGCGGGCTGTTCTCCTTCATCCTGCGGCCCTGCGAGGAATCGGCGCTGGCGGCCATGCTCGATCACCTGTCGCTGTTCCTGATGGGCTTCAGCTGGGGCGGCTACGACTCCCTGCTGATCCCCTACGACATCAACCGCCATCGCAGCGTGGTGCCGCTGACCGACGAGGGCACGCTGATGCGCGTGCACGCCGGGCTGGAACACGTCGACGATCTCATCGAGGACCTGGACCGGGCCTTCGCCCGCCTCGAAGCGGCCGGCGGCTGCCGATGAGCGCAGCGGGCGCGGTACTGGTCACCGGCGGCGCCGGCTACATCGGTTCGCACATGGCGCGCATGCTGCGTGCCCGTGGCGAACGTGTGGTGGTGCTGGACAACCTTGGCCGCGGTCATGCCGACGCCGTGCAGGCGGATCACTTCTGCCACGGCGACATTCGTGACCGGGTGCTGCTCGAGCGGTTGTTCGCCGAGCAGCACATCGACGCGGTGACCCACTTCGCCGCCTATGCCTACGTCGGCGAGTCGGTGCGCGAACCGCGCCGCTACTATGCCAACAACGTGGTCGGCAGCCAGGTGCTGCTCGATGCCATGGTCGATGCCGGCATTCGCAACCTGGTGTTCTCCTCCACCTGCGCCACCTACGGCGAGCCGGTGAAGATGCCCATCGACGAGGAGCAGCCACAGCAGCCGGTCAATCCCTATGGTCGCAGCAAGTGGATGGTGGAACAGATGATCGCCGACCACGCCGACGCCCACGGCCTGTCCGCGGTGATGCTGCGCTACTTCAATGCCGCCGGCTGCGACGCCGACGGCGAACTCGGCGAGCGGCACGACCCGGAAACCCACCTGGTGCCGCTGGTGCTGGCCGAGGCGCTGCGGGTGCGCGCGGGCGGCGACCCGGACGCCACCGCCTTGCAGGTCTTCGGCGACGACTACGACACCGTGGACGGCACCTGCGTCCGCGACTACATCCACGTCGACGACCTGTGCCGCGCCCACCTGCTGGCGCTGGACGCACTGCGCGACGGCCGCGCCCGCGGCGCCCGCGCCTACAACCTGGCCAACGGCCGGGGTTTCTCGGTGCGCGAGGTCATCGATGCCTGCCGCAAGGTCACCGGGGTGGACATCCGCTACCGGGTGGCACCACGCCGTCCGGGTGATCCGCCGGTGCTGGTGGGCGATGCGCGGCGCATCGCCGCGGAGCTTGGCTGGCAGCCGGTCTATACCGGCCTGGAAGAGATCGTCGACACCGCCTGGCGATGGATGACCCGGCCGGACGCGAGCGGACGCTAGTCGCCGATCAGCGCCTTGAAGGCAGTCTCGTCGAGCACCGCGACGCCGAGTCGCTCGGCCTTGTCCAGCTTCGACCCCGGCTCGGCCCCGGCCACCACGTAGTCGGTCTTTCCCGACACGCTGGAAGACACCTTGGCACCCAGTGCCACCAGCCGCTCTCGGGCCTCGGTGCGGCTCATGCCGTCCAGCGAACCGGTCAGCACGAAGGTCTTGCCCTTGAAGCGGGCATCGGCGGCGACCCGTTCCACCACCGGCCAGTGTAGCCCCGCTTCCTTCACCAGGCCGTCGATGACCTCGCGGTTGTGCTCCTGGGCGAAGAACTCGACCACGTTGTGCGCCACCACCGGGCCGATGTCCGGTACTTCTTCCAGCGCCGCCTGGTCGGCGGCGCGGATCTCCTCGAGGCCACCGAAGTGGCTGGCCAGTTGGCCGGCGGTGGTCTCGCCGATCTGCGGGATGCCGAGGGCGAACAGGAAGCGCGGCAAGGTGGTCTCGCGCGAGGCGTCGATGCCGGCCAGCAGGTTGTCGGCGGACTTCTCCCCCATGCGCTCCAGGCCGACCAGTTGCTCGCGGTCCAGGCGGTAGATGTCCGCCACCGTGCGCACCAGGTTGGCCTCCACCAACTGGTCGACCAGCTTTGCACCGAGTCCCTCGATGTCCATGGCGCGGCGGGAGGCGAAGTGCCGAATGGTTTCCTTCACCTGCGCCGGGCAGAACAGGCCGCCGCTGCACCGCGCGATAACCCCGCCTTCGTCCAGCACCACGTCGGAATCGCACACCGGGCAGCGGATCGGAAAGCGGTAGGCCTGGCTGTCGTCCGGGCGACGATCGTGCAGCACCGAGACCACCTCGGGAATGACATCGCCGGCGCGACGCACGATGACGGTATCGCCGACGCGCACGTCCAGCCGCTCGATCTCGGCCTGGTTGTGCAAGGTGGCATTGGACACGGTGACGCCGCCGACGAACACCGGCGCCAGCCGCGCCACCGGGGTGATCGCCCCGGTGCGCCCGACCTGGACCTCGATGGCTTCCACCGTGGTCAGTTCCTCCTGGGCCGGGAACTTGTGCGCCAGCGCCCAGCGCGGCGCGCGGGAGACGAAGCCCAGCCGTCCCTGCAGGTCCAGCGCGTTGACCTTGTAGACCACGCCGTCGATCTCGTAGGGCAGACTGTCACGCCTGCCCTGCAGCGCCTCGTAGGCCGCCAGCAGGCCATCCAGGCCTTGCACCACGCGGCGCTCCGGATTGCCGCGCAGGCCCAGTTCCGCCAGCAGGTCGAGCACCGCGGCCTGGCTGGCGGGAAGCTCCAGCCCGTCGTGCACGCCGATGCCGTAGGCAAAGAAGGTCAGCGGCCGGGTCGCGGTGATGGCCGGGTCGAGCTGGCGCAGGCTGCCGGCAGCGGCATTGCGCGGATTGGCATAGCGCTTGCCGCCGGACTCGTCCTGGCGACGGTTCAGGGCGGAGAAGCCTTCCTGGGTCATCAGCACCTCGCCACGGACTTCCAGCCGCGCCGGCGGGTTCTCCCCGTGCAGTTTCAACGGGATGGCGCGGATCACGCGGGTGTTGGCGGTAACGTCCTCGCCGCTGCGGCCGTCACCGCGGGTCGCGCCACGCACCAGCCGGCCATGCTCGTAGAGCAGGCTGACCGCCAGGCCGTCGAGTTTCGGCTCGGCGATGTACTCCACCTCGTCGCACTCCAGGCGCCTGCGCACCCGTTCGTCGAACTCGGCCACCTCCTCGGCGGAAAAGGCATTGGCCAGCGACAGCATGGGCAGTTCGTGCACCACCTCGCGAAAGCCTTCGTCGGCCCGCGCGCCGACCCGGCGGGTAGGCGAATCCTCGCTGGCAAGCTCCGGGTGTTCCGACTCCAGGGTCTCCAGCCGACGCAGCAAGCGATCGTACTCGGCATCGGGAACCAGCGGCTCGTCCTTGACGTAGTAGTGGTAGTTGTGGCGCTCGATCTCCTCGATCAACGCCGCCATCTCCCGGCGCACCGTCGACGTCGACTTCGCCATCAGAACAGGCGCAGCGCTTCCTCGCTGCCCGGCGCGATTCCCTTGGCGCTCATCGCCGCGGCCATGTCCTCCACCTGCCTGCGGATCTGCTTCAGCGAGGCCTCGTCCAGCGGCTGGTGGTTCTGGTCCAGCATCACCCCGCCAAGCTGGTTGGTGATCTTGCCGGCCACGTAGGCCATGCGGCCGAACACGTCGCCAGGGCTGGCGCAACGCGGAACCGACATGAACATGGTCAGGCCGGGGGTGGTGAATTCCTTGATGCGATCGAGCTCGAAGATGCCCGGCTTGACCATGTTGGCAAGGCTGTAGAGGGCTTCGCCGTTGGCACTCTCCGGGCCGTGGAAGACACGCATGTCGCCGTAGCGCATGCCGCTGCCCTCCACCGCGCGCAGCACCTCGGGCCCGCGGAACTTGCGATCCCCCTCGCCGCAGATGTTGATGATGGCGAAGACGTCGTTGTCCTGGCAGAAGCGCTCCAGCCGGCTGGCCTGCTCCAGTGCCTCCTCCACCGTGCCCTGGAAGCTGAACTTGCGATCCAGCGCCTCGGACAGGGAGAACACCAGGTTGGTGAACTGGGTCAGCTCGGACTCGGTCACCGGGCCGTTCTGGTCGCACAGTTGCAGTGTCATCACCACGTCGGTGAACCGGGTGGAGTCCGGCTCCTTCTCCATGTCGCACCAGGTGCCCGAAGGCACCGCGCGGCCATGGATGCTGCGCGCGTGCTCGAGACGGTACTCGTGCTGTCGGTAGATGGAGAGGATGCGGTCGCGCTCCACCGGCTCGTCGCCGATGATGCGCACCCAGTAGTCGATCTGGCGCACGTTGCCTTCGTCGACGGGAATCTCCAGCGCGGCCGGTGGTTGACCACCTTCGACGTTCGGCAGCCTTTCGGCGCCGGCGAACAACGGGTCGTCGCCATCGCCGGACTCTTCCAGCCGGTGCTCGAAGCCGATGTCCAGTTGCTCGGCCTCGTCGAGCCGGCCCAGCAGCGGCTCGCCCTCGTCCTCGCGTCGCGCGGTGGTGCGACCGAGAAAGAAGTCCCGCGATCGCACCAGCGATCCGCCCAGCGGACGCATGCTCGGTCGCGCCCTGGCCAGCCACTCGCCGAGATGCTCCTTCCAGTAGGTGATGGCGAACACCAGCGCCACGGCCACCAGGCCGAGGACGATCAGCGCCACCTGCATGCTCATGATCAGCTCGCCGCCATCTGCACGGCCTGCTCGACGTCCACGGCCACCATGCGCGAGACGCCCGGCTCGGACATGGTCACGCCCACCAGGATGTCGGCGGCTTCCATGGTGATCTTGTTGTGCGTGATCACGAGCAGCTGGGTTTTCTCCGAGAGCGTCTTCAGGGTCTGGCAGTAGCGCTCCACGTTGGCATCGTCGAGCGGCGCGTCGACCTCGTCCAGCAGGCAGAACGGCGCCGGGTTGAGCTGGAACAAGGAAAACAGCAAGGATACGGCGGTCAGCGCCTTTTCGCCACCGGAGAGCAGGTGGATGGTGCTGTTGCGCTTGCCCGGCGGTCGCGCCATGACGGTGACACCGGCGGTCAGGAAGTCGTTCTCGGTCAGTTCCAGCACCGCGCTGCCACCGCCGAACAGGCGCGGGAAGAACGTCTGGAAGCCGGCGTTGAGCTGGTCGAAGGTGTCCTTGAAGCGTGCGCGGGTCTCGCGGTCGATGCGGCGGATGACCCCTTCGAGAGTTTCCAGCGCACTGCTCAGGTCGGCATGCTGGGCATCGAGGTAGGTCTTGCGCTCGGTCTGTTCCTCGAACTCCTCGATGGCCACCAGGTTGACCGGCCCGATGCGGTTGATCTTGCCGTCGATGTCTTCCAGCCGCTGCCGCCAGGCCGCCTCGCTGGCATCCTCGGGCAGGCCTTCGGCCACCGCCTCGAGATCATGCTTGCCCGATGCCACCTGCTCGTCGAGGGTCTGCAGCCGCAGGTCGGTTTCGCGCCCGGCCAGCTTCTGCTGGCCAAGGGTTTCCCGTGCCTGCTCCACCTCGCGCTCGATGCGGGTCACGTCGCCCTGGCGGGTGCGAATGGATTCCTCCAGGGACTCGCTGTCCTGGCGCGACACGTTGAGCTCGTTCTCGATCGCCTCGCGACTGGCCAGCAGGCCTTCCAGTTCCGCCGCCATCTCGGCCTCGGGGTTGCCGGCGGACTCCAGCGCGTCGCTGAGCGCGCTGGTCTGGCCGACCATCTCGTCGCGACGGGTGCGCAGGCGACGCAGGCTTTCCTCCAGCGAACGCTGCCGGGACTGCTCGATCTGCCAGGCGGTATCCACCTCGTAGCGGGCATCGCGCTGCCGCTGGTGGGTCTCCCGCGCCTGGTCGAGGGCGGCCAGCACCGTTTCCCGGCGGGACAGCCAGTCGGCGCGTTCGCTCTCGAAGCGGGCCAGGCGCTGCTCGGCATCGGTCTTCTCGCGGGTGGCCTCGTCGATGCGCGCGCGGCAGCGCTCGATCTGCTCCAGCAGCTCGGCGCGGTCCTTGTCGAAGTGCTCCAGGCGCTGGCGCAACTGCACGTGCTGTGCCTCGCGCTGGCCCAGGCGGTTCTGCAGGTCGGCGTGTTCGCGGTTGCAGCGGGTCAATGCCTGGCTGCGGGTATTGCGCTCGGTTTCCTTGCGCGCCAGGTCGGCGCGCAAGGTCTCGATCCGCGTCGACAACGTGCCCAGGGACGCATCGAGTTCGGCGATGCGCGCATCCAGCGCGCGGATCTCTTCCTCGCGGGCAATCAGTCCAAGCTTGCCGGACTGCGCGCCGGGCAGTCGCAGCCAGTTGCGACCGACGATGATGCCGTCCCGGGTGACCACCACCTGGCCGGGTGCCAGGGTGGCACGACGCGTCAGCGCCTCGCCGATGTCCGCGGCCACGGCCACATCCCCCACCAGCGCACGCAGGTCGGCGCGCGGCGAGGACACGTAGTGCGCCAGCAGGCCGGTGTCTTCGCAGGGTAGCCCGGCCCCCTCCTCCACCAGCATCAGGTCGGCGTCGCCGGCATTGCCGAGATCCATGTCGCCCACCGTGCGGTTGGTCACGATGGCGGTCAGGAAGGGCGCGAGCACGGCATCGGCTGCCTGTCGCCAGCCATCGGCCACGTGCAGCGTGGACAGCAGCTGCGGCGCCTCGTCGAGGGCATGCTCGTGCACCCAGCGGCGGAAGTCCTCGTCGTCGCCGCCCAGCGCGGCGGCCTGGATCTCTCGCAGGGAATGGCTGCGGGCGGCGTCGCTGTGCCGTTCGCGGTTGAGGGTCGACTGTTCTTCCAGCGCCTGCTCGAGTTCCCGGCGAATGCCGCCGATGGCGGTCTCGGTGTCCGCCAGGCCACGGGCAGTATCCTCCACCACCACCTGGTGCCGCTCGACCTCGGCACGCAGGGCGGTGGGTTCGGACTCGTCGATGCGCGCCAGCAGCGCCTCGCGCTCGCCGTCCATGCGCGCCAGCCGGGCGTTCATGCCTTCAAGCTGGCGCCCCTGTTCACCGATCACCGAGTCCTGTGCGCTGAGTTCCCGTTGCGGCGCCAGGGCATCGGCACTGAAGCGCTCGTAGTCCTGCTGGAAGGCGGTCCATGCCGCTTCGTGCCCGCGCAGCGCCTCGCTGGCGGTGGCCAGTGCGCGGCCGGTTTCCTCGCGCCTGCCGGTCAGTGCCGCCAGCTTCTCGTTGACCTCGTCCAGCGAGTGCACGTCGCTGGCCTGCTCGGCATCGAGTTCCGACAGGCTGGCACTGAGCTTGGCCAGGTCCTCGTGCTGGCGTCGACGGGTTTCCCGTTCGTGCTCGATGCGCTGCTCAAGGCTGGAAATACGCGAGCCGACGTCGTAGTAGCGAGCCTGGATGGCGTTGAACTGCTCGCGACTCTCCCCGGCGCGCACCCGCAGCGACTCGATCTCCTGTTCGGCGCGGCGCTGCGCGGCAATGGCCTCCTGCAGCCGGTTCTCCAGCGATGCCAGCGAGCGCTGGTGCTCGGCCTGCTGCCCGATCAGCGCGCGTCGGCGCATGAGCAGCAACTGGCCCTGGACGAGGTGTTCTTCTTCCTTCAGGTTCTTGTAGCGGCGTGCCGCCTGCGACTGGCGCTGCAGGCGCCGCAACTGGAGTTCCAGCTCGCGCACGATGTCCACCACCCGTTCGAGGTTCTCGCGGGTGTGGCGGATGCGGTTCTCGGTTTCGCGGCGTCGATCCTTGTACTTGGAGATGCCCGCCGCCTCCTCGACGAAGGAACGCAGTTCCTCCGGCTTGGACTCGATGATGCGGCTGACCATGCCCTGCTCGATGATGGAGTAGGAGCGCGGGCCAAGGCCGGTGCCGCGGAAGATGTCCTGGATGTCCTTGCGACGGGCGCGGGTATTGTTGATGAAGTACTCGGACTTGCCTTCGCGGGTCAGCGTGCGGCGTATGCCGATCTCGCTGAAGTTGGCATAGCTTTCCGGCACCTTGCCGTCGTCGTTGTGGAAGACCAGTTCCACCGAGGCCTTGCCCACCGGCTTGCGGGTGGCCGAGCCGTTGAAGATGACATCCGCCATCTGGTCGCCGCGCAGGGTCTTGGCGGAGCTTTCGCCCATGACCCAGCGCACCGCGTCGATGACGTTGGACTTGCCGCAGCCGTTGGGGCCGACGATGCCCACCAGGTTCGCGGGCACGGTGATCGGGGTGGGGTCCACGAAGGACTTGAACCCCGACACTTTCATTTTCTTCAGACGCATTCGCTACCGACGGGAAGGAGCAACGGAACAAAACCGGTTTCCGGTGCCTGGACCGGGGCGACGGGCAGGGCGTGGCATCCGTGGCACGCCGCCGGAAAAGACCGCCGCATTATACCCGCAACCACCGGGGCGTTGTGGCGGGCGCGGGCATGGCGCGCGGCGCCCGGCTCACGGAGCCGTTTGCTGCATCGATTCGCGCCGGCAAACCTCCTCGTACCAGCGGCTCAGCCGCTCCCGCCCGGGCCGCCAGGCCAGTTCGGGGAAACGGAAGTCCAGGTAGCCGAAGGCGCAGGCCACCGCGATCTGGCCGAGATTGAAGTCGCCGGCGAGTTCCTCGGCGTGGGCCTCCAGCCAGTCGGCGGCAACGCCGATTCGATCGGTTTCCCGTTGCACCAGTCCGGCCGAGCGTTCGTCTTCCGGGCGACGGTTGTTGGTCATGATGGCCACCGCCGCATCCATGATGCCATCGCCCACCGCCTGCAGGCGCAGCACGTGCCAGCGTCCCGGGGTGGCCACCGGCACCATGCGGGTGCCGCCATGGGCGCTGTCGAGGTATTCACAGATCAACGGCGAGTCGAACAGGGCCATGCCGTCGTCGGTGAGCAGGCTCGGCACCTTGCCAAGCGGGTTTTCGGCCTCGAAACCGGCTTCCCGCTCGGCGGGACGGGTCTCGATCAGGTCGATCACTTCGTGCAGGCGCGTCTCCAGCGCCAGCACACGAACCTTGCGCGCGTAGGGCGACGCTGGACTGTAACGTAAGTGCATGGTTTTCCGGGATTTCCTCGACGATGTTCAGATTGCCCCACGGGCCGCCCGGGTTCGTCGATCGTGGCTTGCGTGGTGAAATTCGCTCTGGTATAAAGTGCCGCTTTTCAGATCGCGCATCCTTTGCGTTCCAGTCGCGATTATCGCTGTATACGGAGTTTAGCGCATGCCTTCCGCATCGAAAAAGAAAGCGGCCGAAGGGCTGATCCACGGTGTGAAGCCCTACAAGGCGAAGCGTGGCGAAGAGTACATGAACCCGGATCAGGAAGAACACTTCCGCACCATCCTGCGTGCCTGGCGGCAGGAACTGTACGACGACACCTCGCGCACCGTGCACAACATGCAGGACGAGGCCGCCAATCTCCCGGATCCCAACGATCGCGCCTCCCAGGAAACCGACCGCTCGCTGGAACTGCGCACCCGTGACCGCGAACGCAAGCTGATCAAGAAGATCGACGAATCCATCGGCATGATCGACGCCCACGACTACGGCTACTGCGAGACCTGCGGCGTGGAAATCGGCATTCGTCGTCTCGAGGCGCGCCCCACCGCCACCCAGTGCATCGACTGCAAGACGCTGTCGGAAATCCGCGAGAAGCAACTGGCCTAGTGCCGATGGCGCCGACCCGGCCACGGTTCGGCGCCGCGGAGTCCACGGCCCGTTGACGCCCGTGTCGCGCCAGGCCGTCCCGCCCCCCGCCTTCACCGCCGCCTGGTGGTGCCGCAATCCTCACCTGCAAACCCTCTGGCACGGCCTGCTGCGCCGGGCGCCGCGCATTGCCTGGCGACGGGAAGTGCTCGACCTGCCCGACGGCGACTTCGTCGACCTCGACTGGCTGGATGACGGTAACGGCGCCCTGGTGGTGCTGGTGCACGGCCTGTGCGGCTGCTCCGGCTCGCGCTACCTGCGCGGCCTGGCGGCACGGCTGCAGGCACACGGTCACGGCGTGGTGGCATTGAACCTGCGTGGCGCAAGCGGCCGGCCCAACCGACGCCCGGTGACCTACCACTCGGGACATACCGCCGACCTCGCCCACCTGGTCGACGTGCTTGCCCATCGTCACCCGGGCCGGGCGCTGTTCATCGCCGGCTTTTCCCTCGGCGGCAACCTGCTGTTGAAGTGGCTCGGCAGCCAGCCACGCCACCAGGCGCTGCGCGGGGCGGTGGCGGTGTCGGTGCCCTACCGGCTGGAGATGGCGGCACGGCGCATGGGCCGCGGCGCGTCACGCCTCTACCAGCGCCACCTGCTGGCACGGCTGCGCAGCGATCACCAACGACGCTGGCGGCTGCTGGCCGGGCGCGCCGATCGCGATGCCGCGCTGCGGGCACGCGACTTCGTCGCCTTCGACGACGCCCTCACCGCGCCGGTGAACGGCTTCGTCGATGCCGCCGACTACTATGCGCGGTGCAGCTCCCTGCCCTGCCTGCGCCACGTTACCCTGCCCACCCTGCTGATCCATGCCCTCGACGATCCCTTCATGACCCCGGAGACGGTGCCCGCCACGGCGGATCTCGGCGAGGGCGTGCAACTGGAATGCCACCGTCATGGCGGCCACGTCGGCTTCGTCGCCGGCAGCGTGCCCTGGCGTGCCCGCTACTGGCTGGAGGAGCGCATCATCGCCTGGATCGAGGAGACGCTCGGGGCGGCACCAGTCGATGCCGGTGCACGTACCAGCCGCTGAGGGCGAAGTGACCGGCGAACAGGCCGAGGAACAGCGAGAAGCGAATCGCCTCGGGACAGCCGCTTCGCTGCATCACGATGCCGGCGGCGGCGGCCAGCGCGGCCAGCGACACCATCACCAGCAGCACCGCGTCCACCGACAGGCCGCGATGGGCCAGCAGGTGATGCAGGTGGGTACGGTCAGCGGTGAACGGCGAATGCCGGTAGAGCATCCTGCGCAGCATCACCGACACCGTGTCCACCAGCGGCACGGCCAGCAGCCACAGCGCGGTCACCGGATCGATCAGTGACAGCGGTGCCTGCGAGAAACGCACCAGGAACCAGCACAGCACGAAGCCCAGGAACATCGAGCCGGCGTCGCCGAGGAACACGGTGGCATGGCTGCGCAGCCCCAGGCGGGCGTTGAACAGCAGGAAGGCGGTGACGCCGAGGGAGATCATCAGCAGGATGGGCAGGCCGGCGCGGGCACCGTGTTCACCGGCCAGCAGCGCCAGCGCGCCGAAGGCCACCAGGAACAGCGAGCCGGCCAGGCCATCCATGCCGTCCACCATGTTCATGGCATTGATCACGCCGACGGTGGCGAACACGGTCAGCGGCACCGACATCATGCCGAGCACGACCACGCCGTTGCCGACCAGGTCGCCGAAGTCCACCAGCCGTACGCCGCCGTAGTGGACCATCACCAGCGCCGCCAGGATCTGTGCCGCGAAGCGCGACAGCGAGGACAGTTCGTGGACATCGTCGAGCACGCCCACCAGCACCAGGATGCCGCAGCCAAGGAACAGCGGCCGGTAGGCGCCCAGCGGCAGGTCGCTGGCCAGCAGGCCGAAGAAGAAGCCGGTGAAGATGGCAATGCCGCCGACCATGGGCGTCGGCAATTCGTGGTGCCGATGCGCGCTGGGCGCATCCACCAGGCCCAGCCTGGGCGCGGCGCGGCGCAGCAGCGCCATCACCAGCAGCGTGATGAAGAAGGTCAGGAACAGCGTCAGCAGGTCAGGCATACCGCGGCGTGGATGCAGGGCATCCGTTGCTGGCGTGCCGTTCCCCCGAAACGGTCACGCCGTGGATGGTTGGCGGAACCGGCCGGCCCGGTGTCTCCGCGTGGTGTTCGCCACGCACGGACCCGGCCACCGGAAGCCGTGCGCAAAGTGCGTATAATACGCGACTTTCCCGCGCCTGGCGGCGATGCCGCCGGCACGATACACAACGCTGTCCAACGGCTATTGCATGGCAAGCACCCACATTCTCGGGATCTCCGCCTACTACCACGACAGCGCTGCCGCCATCGTCAGCGACGGGCGTATCGTCGCCGCCGCGCAGGAAGAGCGCTTCAGCCGGCGCAAGCACGATGCCCGCTTCCCTGCCGCCGCCATCACCAGCTGCCTGGACATCGCCGGGCTGTCCTTCGAGCAGATCGACTACGTGGCCTTCTACGACAAGCCGCTGGTCAAGTTCGAGCGCCTGCTGGAAACCTACCTGTCCTATGCGCCGCGCGGCTTCCGCTCCTTTCTCGCCGCCATGCCGGTATGGCTGAAGGAGAAGCTGTTCCTGAAGAGCACCCTGCGCAAGGAACTGTCGCAACTGTCCGGCCTGGCCGTGGATGCGCTGCCCCCCTTGCTGTTCAACGCCCACCACGAATCCCATGCCGCCTCCGCCTTCTACCCCAGTCCCTTCGAACGGGCCGCGGTGCTGTGCCTGGACGGCGTCGGCGAATGGGCCACCACCTCGGTGTGGCGGGGCGAGGGCCACGAGCTGGTGCCGTTGTGGGAGATCGACTTCCCGCACAGCCTCGGCCTGCTGTACTCGGCCTTCACCTACTTCACCGGCTTCAAGGTCAACTCCGGCGAGTACAAGTTGATGGGCCTGGCGCCCTACGGCGAGCCGGTCTATGCACAGGCCATCTACGACAACCTGCTCGACCTCAAGGACGACGGCACCTTCCGCCTGAACATGCGCTACTTCAACTACGCCGCCGGGCTGACCATGACCAACCGCCGCTTCGAGACCCTGTTCGGCGGACCGCCGCGCGCGGCGGAGTCGGAGGTCACCCAGCGGGAAATGGACCTGGCCCGCTCGGTGCAGGCGGTGACCGAGGAAGTGGTGCTGCGGCTGGCGCGCACCGTGCATGCCGAGACCGGCATGGATGCCCTGTGCCTGGCCGGCGGGGTGGCGCTGAACTGCGTCAGCAACGGTCGGGTGCTGCGCGAGGGACCGTTTCGCGAGCTGTGGATCCAGCCCGCGGCGGGGGATGCCGGCGGTGCGCTGGGCGCGGCGCTGAGCGCCTGGCACGGACATCTCGACCAGGACAGGGAGGTGGCGCCCGGCGATGCCATGCGCGGCGCCTACCTGGGCCCCGCCTTTGCCGGCGACAGCGTGCGCCGGTGGCTCGACCAGCGTTCCCTGCCCTACCGCGAACTCACCGACGAGACGTTGTTCCGCGAGGTTGCGCGCATGCTCGCCGAGGGCAAGGTGGTGGGCTGGTTCAGCGGGCCGATGGAATTCGGGCCGCGCGCGCTGGGTGGGCGCTCCATCATCGGCGACCCGCGCAGTCGCGCCATGCAGTCGGTGATGAACCTGAAGATCAAGTACCGCGAGTCCTTTCGACCCTTTGCCCCGGCCATCCAGGCCGAGGCGGTGTCCGACTGGTTCGAGCATGACCGCGCCAGTCCCTACATGCTCATCGTCGCCCCGGTGCGCGAGGATCGTCGGTTGCCCATCAGCGAGGAACAGCGCGCCGCCTTCGGCATCGAGCGACTGAACCACCCGCGTTCCGAGGTGCCGGCGGTGACCCATGTCGACTACTCGGCACGGCTGCAGACCATCCACGCCGAGACCAACCCGCGCTTCCACGCGCTGATCGAGGCCTTCCGCCGGGAGACCGGCTGCCCGATGGTGATCAACACCTCGTTCAACGTGCGCGGCGAACCCATCGTGTGCACCCCCGAGGACGCCTGGCGATGCTTCATGCGCACCGAGATGGACTACCTGGTGCTGGAAAACTGCCTGCTGGAGAAATCGGCACAGCCCGCGCCCACCGGGGACGATGACTGGCGCGAGGAGTTCACCCTGGACTGATGATCGACTTCAGCGAGATTCCACGACCCGACCGTGCCGGGCTGCGCCAGTTCGGCCTGGCCTTCGGCGGCATGATCGCGCTGGTCTTCGGCCTGGTCATCCCGTGGCTGTTCAACGGCAGCTACCGCACCTGGCCATGGCTGGCCTGCGCCGTGTTCGTGGCCTGGGCACTGGCCCATCCCGGCTCCCTGCGCGGCGTCTACCGTGGCTGGATGCACGTGGCGCTGGTGCTGGGGTTCATCAACACCCGGGTCATCATGCTGATCCTGTTCTACGGCCTGTTCCTGCCCTTCGGCGGCGTCATGCGCCTGTTCGGCTGGGACGCCATGCACCGCCGCCTGGACCGTTCCGCCACCAGCTACCGGGTGCCGAGCCAGCGGCGCGCGCGGGATCACATGTCGCGGCCCTTCTGATCCGGCGCGCCGTGATCCCGTGACCGGATCCGGCCATCGACCAGCTGCACCACCCGGTCGGCCATGGCCAGGCTTTCCGGACGGTGGGTGATCAGCAGCACCGTGCGCCCGGCGAGAACGCCGTCGAGGTCGCGCACCAGGGCACGCTCGCCGTCGGGGTCGAACATCGCGGTGGCCTCGTCGAGCACCAGCACCGGCGCGTCCACCAGCAGTGCCCGGGCCAGGGCCAGGCGCTGCTTCTCGCCACCGGACAGGCGCACGCCGAGTTCACCGATGACCGTGTCGAAGCCCTGCGGCAGCGCCCGGATGAAGGACAGCGCCTGGGCGTCCCGGGCGGCGCGTTCCACCGCGCCCGGATCGGCCTGCTCCACCGCGAAGGCGATGTTGTCGTAGACCGATGCATTGGCCAGCAGCACCTGCTGGGACACCAGCGCCACCTGGCGACGCAGGCTGGCCACGGTGAACGAACGGATGTCCTCGCCGTCGAGCGCGATGCGTCCACCGCCGGGATCGTCGAAGCGCAGCAGCAGGTGCGCCAGCGTGGACTTGCCCGCGCCGTTGTTGCCGGTCAACGCCACCACCTCCCCCGGCCGGAGTTCCAGGTCGACGCCACGCAGCAACGCCTGCCGGCCCGGGTAGGCATAGCGCACGTCCTCGAAGCGAACGCCGCCAGCGGCCCGCTCGATGACGCGGCCGTCGGCGCCGCTCGGCTCCACCGCGGCGTGGAACAGGCGGGCGAGTCGTCCGAGGGCCACGCGGCAGCCCTGGGCCTGGCCGTAGACATCGGCCAGGCGGGACAGGGGCGCGGTCAGCAGCATGCCGTAGAGCAGCAGGCTAACCAGTTCCCCCGCCGCCATGCGTCCGTCCTCGATGCGCCCGAGGCTCAGCCACAGGATGAGCACGATGCCGGCGGCGGCCAGCCACCGCACCAGCGGCGACAGCGCAAGCTGCGCCGCCTGGTAGCGCAGGCTGGCGGCGCGCAGCGCCTCGTTGCGCGCCTCGAAGCGCTGCGACTCCAGCCGTTCCCGCACGAAGGACTTGATCACCGGCAGCAAGGTGAGGTTCTCCTCCACCAGCGACAGCATCGACGACCAGGCATCGACCCGGCCATGGGCCAGCGGACGGATGCGACGCCCGGCGATCTTCATCGCCAGGTAGCAGGCGGGCATCGCCACCATCACCACCACGGCAATGCGGGCATCGATGGAGAACATCATCCACCAGGCGCCGACCAGCACCAGCAACTGCGGCAGCAGGGCAATGCCCGGGCCGGTGATGAAGGCGCTGACGCTGGCCGCGTCGCCGGTGAGCAGCGTCAGCACGTCGCCGCGTCGCTGCTGCTGGTGCCAGCCGAGCGGCAGCGCCTGCAACTGGTGATAGATGCGGGCACGGAACATGGCCAGCAGCCGTTCTCCCACGCTGGCCAGGGCATAGCCGTTGGCATAGCGCAGCACCGCCTGCACCGCCAGCACCACCAGCCAGGCAGCCAGCAACTGGCCGGGGGACAACCAGCCGTCAGCGTCCGGCTGCACCAGCCGCTCGGTGAAGATGCCGGCCATCCACGGCGTCGCCAGCGAGATGGCGCCTTCCGCCAGCATCGCCAGCGTGCCCGCCAGCAACGCGTACCGCTGCCCGACCAGGGCCTGGCGCAGCCAGCCATGCTGGCGGCCAGCGCTCAACGCGGCATGCCCCGGCCCGCCGCCGCAGGGCGGTGACGGCACGATCTTGCTATCATTTTCCATGCTTCAACCGACACGGCGCGTCTCTTGCAAACCGACAACTGGATTGGCGAATCGCTGCGCGGCGCACATCCCCCCTGGCCGCAGCCGGCCGAGGTGGAGACCCTGCTGCAATCCGCCGCGGAGCACGGCTGCACCGCGCTGCTGCACGCCGCCGTGTCCCGACGGCACGACCTGCCGACCGCGCCTGCCGCGCTGCGCGACGCCCTCGCCGACCACGCCCGCCTGGCGGCGGCCGGGGAACTGGCGCAGCGCGCCGAGCTGCCCGCCCTGGTCGACGCGGTGGCCGCCGCCGACCTGCCCTGCCTGCTGATCAAGGGCACGCCGCTGGCCTACACGCTGTACCCGCAGGCCTACCTGCGCGAGCGCTGCGACACCGACCTGTGGTTCGCCGACCACGACCGCGCAAGCCGGGCACTGTCCCTGTTCCGCGCGCGCGGCTACCAGGTCCACCAGCCCCCCGGCGGCGACAGCATCCACAGCCAGGCCAGCGCCTTCCGCGGCCTGGACAGCGGCGTCGTCGCCAATCTCGACGTGCACTGGCGGCTGTCCAACCAGGCCGTGGTGTCCACCGCCCTGCCCTTCGACGATGTCCTCGAGCGGGCGGTGGCGGTGCCGGCCCTGCACCCCCGGGCACGCATGCCTGCCTGGCCCGATGCCCTGATCATTGCCTGCCTGCACCGCGCCGCCCACCATGCCGAGGGCAAGCACAACCGGCTGCTGTGGCTGTACGACGTGCACCTGCTGGTCACCGCCATGGACGAGGTCCAGCGCGACGAGGTGCTTGCCCGTTGCCGCCAGCGTGGCCTGGCCGCGGTGGTCGCCGACGGCATCCGCAGCGCCGGGGAGGTCTTCGCCACGCCCAACCTGTCGGGCTGGCTGGCGCCGCTGGACGCCGAGCACGGGCCGCAGACGGTGACCATGGCCCAGTTCGCCACCGGCTGGCGACGGGAATGGACCCAGTGGCATGCGCTGGGCAGCACGGCCGAGCGAATCGCCCATCTGCGAGCCCACCTGTTCCCGGCGCCGGACTACGTGCTCGCCAAGTACGGCCGTCGTCACCGGGCCTGGCTGCCGTGGCTGTACGCGCGACGCATCGGCGAGGGCTTCGTCAAGCGTCTGCGCAGGCGCGGCTGAGTGTCCGTCAGGGCCGTTCCACCACCCGCGTGGTTCCACCCGGCGCCACCGTCATCTTCTCCTCGTGCCCCGGCCACAACGACACCGCCACGGTGGCATCCCGCGTGCCCGGGTTGGTCAGGCGCAGCACCGCGCGCTGCCCGTTGCGCATCGCCGACCAGTACGGCACCGGCGCGGTGGCCGGCGGTACCTCGGTGTTGACCACCCGGCCCCCGTCCAGCACGTCGGCATGGGCGAGCATCTCCCGGTAGACCATGGCCGCGTCCTCGATCTCGTGCAGCATGCCCGGCCCGCCCGCCGAGCGCGGGTTGAACACCATCATCGCGTCGACGCCACGCAGCCACAGGTGACGCAGCACCTCGCGGTAGGCCTCGCGGCTCATCACCGGGGTGACCTGCTCGTGGATGTCCACCACCCGGCGCGACACCCAGGCCACCGCGTCCAGGTGCGGCGCATCGAGATGCCGGGCGCGGGCGTCGGCGGACACCTGGCGCAGCAGGACATGGGTGTAGGCAGCGTCCACGTGGCGGGCATCGTTCCGCCGCGGGCGGTTGTAGGCATAGGCGATGTCGTGGCCGTAGGCCACCGGGTTGGTGGCAGTGAACAGGCCGATGTCGGTGCGTGGATGGGGGCGGTTGTACCAGTCGAGCAACGGCTGCTCGGGATGGCTGGCGCTGACCACCCAGTTGGTCACCGAGATGGCGGGATAGGCTTCGCGCAGCGGCGCGGCCACGTAGGCGGACAGCAACGACATCCACAGTTGCCGCCGCCAGGTGCGAAAGTCCCCGGCATCCCCCGTCGGCATCCCCGGTCGGTGGAGGTCGACATCCTCCGGGGCGAGGTTGACCGGGGCATTCTCGTAGTCGAGCCAGGCCGCCTGGATCTCGATGCCGGCCTCGACGAAGCGGGCCAGGTGGTCACGCAGGGTGTCGGCGGCCCGCGACCAGGCGCCGAGGTCGAGCACGTCCAGCGGTCGCCCGGCACGGTAGGGCCAGTCGCCGCCCCGCGCCTGCAGCGCGATCACCGGCCCGCCGGCCTCGGCGATGCGCCGGGCCGCTGCCAGGTAGTCGGGGTGCAACCCGATGGTGGGCGCGATGCCCCGGTCCAGCATCCAGCGAATGGTGCTGGTGGACAGCGAACGCGGGTCCAGGCTGTTCCACAACACCAGCGGCCAGCGTCGCACCGCCGTGCGCGGGACCACCGGCAGGCGTTGCAGGGCGATCCGCACCCAGTCGATGCCCGCCTCGCCCGTCGACTCCGCGGGGCGGCTGTCGCTCGCCACGGCGGGCAGCGGCGCCGCCAGCGCGAACACCGCCCAGCACAGCAGGGCGACGCGGATGCGCATCAGCGCGACGGGTTGCTGCCC
>CAYGJZ010000034.1:37951-40914 GCA_964350265.1 uncultured Gammaproteobacteria bacterium
CGGCGAGGTGCTGGCACAGCCAGTGGACGATGCGCTCGCCGGCCTGCCCGTCCCAGCGCTCGGGTACCTGCACGTCGGCCGTGTTCGCCGCACGGCGCGCCGCCGCCAGGATGTCCGCCGGACGGTTGCCGGCCAGCACGTTGGTGCCCTGCTCGCAGGTGATCGGGCGTTCGGTGTTGAAGCGCAGGGTCACGCAGGGAATGCCGAGCACGGTGGTCTCCTCCTGCAGGCCGCCGCTGTCGGTGAAGACCATGGACGAGGACATCACCAGGCAGAGGAAGTCGAGATAGCCCAGCGGCTCGCAGGCGACGATCCCGGTCCCGGCATCGAGCCGGTGGGACAGGCCGGCGGCCTCGATGCGTGCGCGGGTGCGCGGATGCACCGGGAACACCACCCTGCGCTCACGGGCGATCTCGGCCATGGCGCCGAGGATGCCGTCGAGCACCGCCGGGTCATCCACGTTGGAAGGCCGGTGCAGGGTCAGCACCGCGTAGTCGCCCGGTTGCAGGCCGAGTGCCTCCAGGCAGGGTCGCTCGGCGGCGAGGGCGCGGTGTCGCAGCAGGGTGTCGATCATGACGTTGCCGACGAAGACGATGCGGGCGGCATCGATACCCTCGTCGCGCAGGTTGGCGTCGGCGCCGCGATCGGTGGTGAAGAGGATGTCGGCGAGGGCATCGGTGCACAGGCGGTTGAGTTCCTCGGGCATGTCGCGGTCCCGCGAACGCAGGCCGGCCTCCACGTGGGCCACGGCGATGCCGAGCTTCTTCGCCGTCAGTGCGCAGGCCAGGGTGGAGTTGACGTCGCCCACCACCAGCACCAGGTCGGGGGCGTGTTCCAGGCAGGTCTGCTCGAAGGCCAGCATCACCCGCGCAGTCTGCTCGGCGTGACTGCCGGAACCGACGCCGAGATCGATGTCCGGGCGCGGCAGGCCGAGATCGGAAAAGAAGGCCTGGCTCATCCGCTCGTCGTAGTGCTGGCCGGTGTGTACCAGCATCGCCTCGATCCTGTCCCGTCGTCGTGCCATGGCTTCCATGATCGGCGCGATCTTCATGAAGTTGGGTCGCGCACCGACCACGTTGATGACTTTCAAAGACGTCTTCATGGGGCGAGTTTCTGCTTTAACAAGTCTTCACATCCTGCTGTTTTTACTAATACTTCAAGCATATCCGAGGCCAGTCGATCCCGGCTGTAGCGGTCCGCCGCGCGGAGCGCCGCGGCGGCCAGGGCGTGGCGACGGACCGGGTCGTCGCGCAGTGCCAGCACCGCCTCGCGCAATGCCCGGGGATTCTCCGGCGGCACCGACACGCCGCAGTCGGCCTCGTCCACCAGGCGGGTGGCCTCCCCGGCCGGCACCGAGACGATCATCGGTATGCCCATGCCCATGGACTCGAAGATCTTCGACGGGATCACCGAGGTGAACAGCGGGTCGTCCTTCAGGTGCACCAGCGACAAGTGGCAGAGGTTCCACAGCGCCGGCATGTCCTGCTTGTCCTGGCGCGGCAGAAAGCGCACGTTGCGCAGGCCCAGCGTCGCGGCGCGGGCCTTCAGCGCCTCGTGCCGCGCGCCGCTGCCCACCAGCAGGAAGACGATGTCCGGATGGTCGGCACAGGCGGCGGCGGTGTCGAGCACGTTGTCGAGGGCATGGGCGAGTCCCTGGGTGCCGATGTAGCCGACCACGAAACAACCCTCGAGGCCATGTCGCCGGACCAGCTCCGGGTCGGCGGCACCCGGCCGGAAGCGCTCGAGGTCGACACCGTTGCGGATCACCGAGATCTTCGCGCCGTCGACGCCGCGCTGTACCAGTTCCTCGCGGAAGGAGCCGGTCAGCGCAACGATGGCAGCGGCCCGCCGGTAGAGGAATTCCTCCAGGCGCACCAGCGCGCGCAGGCTGCGTCGATGCGCCATCGCGCCCACCGCCTGGATCGATGCCGGCCACAGGTCGCGCAGCTCGAACACGAAGGGCCGGCGACGGAACACCGACAGCATCCACGCGCTGCACACGGTGAAGAACTGCGGCGAGGTGCCGACGATGACATCGAAGCGCGGCTGCACCAGCCCGGCAAGGAACGAAGTCACCATGAAGGACAGGTAGTCCAGGGTGCGACGGGCGAAGCCCTCGTTGGCGCTGATGTAGGTCTTCACCCGGATCACGCGGATGCCGGACCAGTCTTCGCGGGCATACCAGCGGTTGCGGTAGCCCTGGAACAACACCCCTTCGGGGAAATTGGGCGCGCCGGTAATCACCGTCACCCGCGCGCCGCTGCGGACCCAGCGCAGGCAGTGCTCGTAGGTCCGCGAGGCCGGTGCATTGCCCTCGGGCGGGAAGTTGTCGCTGAGGAAGAGAACGTGCAAGGTCACTGCCAGCGCAGCGTGGTGGTGCAACGGCCACCGACCAGCGGCATCTCGATGCACTGGTTGGGCAGTGAACTTCCGAAGCGCGGATGCCAGGTGGCATCGTGCAGCGTGGCGCCGTGGCTGGCGCGCAGTTCCACCCGCCGTCCGCTGGCACAGCGCAGCAGCACCGCGCCCTGCCCCGTTTCGGCCCGGACCTCCGGGTGCAGGTACAGCCGGGAGACGGCCGGTACATCGCCACTGACCGTGTCGATGACCTCGAGCTGGTGCGCGTCCATGCGCCAGCGCCGCTGGTGCACGGGACGGCCACGCAGTCGGCGGTAGCCGTCGTGGCTGCACGACACCGCGACCCGGTCGGACCGCTCGTCCACTACGAGATCACGTGGCCGCGCCCGCCGCGCCACGCGGAAGCCCGCCCACACCTCGGAGGAATCCTCCCCCGCCACGCACACCGTGTTGTGCGCGGCGGTACCGCGCTGCCGGTGCCGCTCGGCATCGTCGCCGTAGCGCGAGGTGCCGGAGTTGACCAGCAGGCGTGCGCCGTCCAGCGACAGCTCGAAGGACAGCGTATCGGCATGGGCATGACCGGGCTGGTCGTCCGGCCCCACCGG
>CAYGJZ010000035.1:0-7083 GCA_964350265.1 uncultured Gammaproteobacteria bacterium
ACGTCAAGCTTCGTTCCCTGTACGGCAACGTGTGGATCGACCGCGACTACGTGTTTGAGACGGCGGCGGAAGGCACGGACACCTCGGCGGAGCTGGTCTCGCCGGCACCCGGGAGCACGCTGGCTACCCGCGTCATGGAGTTTGGCTGGACGCCCGGCGAGAACGTGGACCGGTATCGACTGCTGGTTGGGACCTCCCCGGGTGCCGGCGACATCGCCAACCCCTACCTGTATGACCCGAGCTACGTCGTCGACGTGCCCATCACCGGGGAGCCGATCTACGTCAAGCTTCGTTCCCTGTACGGCAACGTGTGGATCGACCGCGACTACGTGTTCGAGACGGCGGCGGAAGGTACGGACACCTCGGCGGACTTGACGTCGCCCACGATTGGCTCAATCCTGGATAAACGCGTGGTCCACTTCAGGTGGACCACGGGAGTTGACGTAGAGCGGGTGCGGCTGCTGGTGGGTACGACCGAAGGCGCGGCCGATGTGGAAGACAGTTACCTCTATGGAACGAGTCGCGTGGTCGATGTGCCGTTGCACGGGGAACCGATCCATGTCACCTTGCGATCGTTGATCGGCAATGTCTGGATTGCGCGTAGCTATGTCTTTGATACAGTAACGCCAGGAACGGATACTGCCGCAACCTTGCATACTCCTGAGCCCGGAAGCACCCTGGCCTCGGGGGAGATCGAGTTTGCGTGGGAGCCAGGGCAGGACGTGGAACGGTACGCGTTGCGAATCGGTACGGCAGCGGGCGAAAGCGATATTGCCAACGTCTATGTCTACGATACCGAGCATCAGCTTTCGATTCCACTGCGCGGCGAGCCGGTGCATGTCACCTTGCGTTCGCTTGTCGGCGGTGTGTGGATAGACCGCGGGTACGTGTTCGAAACCGTGGCGCCGTGACGGCGGGACTGATGTCCCGCCAGGGCACAGGGCAAGGGTAGCCGGCCGTAACGGGCCGGTCGTGCCCATGGAGATCCGGTACTGCCTGGGCCGGGAATGACCAGGCCAGGGAAGTGTACATGGACTACTGCAGGTATCATCCGTCCACGGCCGCGCAATGGCATTGTCGGCACTGTGCGGTTCACTATTGTTTTCATTGCATTGCCGGGGGCCGTCCAGGCGCCCGTGGCTCGTCCTGTCCCAGGTGCCGGGCCCGCCTGCTGTCGCTCGGTGCATCGAGGTCGATACCGCCGATCTGGCGGCGTGTGCCAGGGTTCTTTCGCTACCCCGTGGCCGCGGGCCCGATGGCCTTCATCGTCCTGGTGGCGATGCTGTCGCTGCTGTTCTTCGAGCCGACGCCACTGGACGTTGGCGTGCAGGTGGTGCTGTTCGCGGTTTTCTATCGGTACTGCCACGCGGTGCTGGCCGCGACGGCTCGTGGCCGGCTGCGGCCGCCGTCGCTGAACCTTGACCTGGTCAACGAGCAGGTCGAACAGCCGTTCAAGGTGTTGGGCCTGTTCGCGCTGTTCGGGTTCCTGTACCTGAAGTTTGGCGGCGGCATGCCGCCCATCGTTCGGGATGTCGTCCCGATCCTGTTCCTGTTCTGCCTGCCGGCCATGGTCATGGTGATCGCGACGAGCAACCGCTTCTTCCTGGCCATCAACCCGCTGGCGATTTTTTCCCTCATCTACCGCACCGGGTTTTCCTATGTCGTGCTCTGCGCGTTCCTGTTCCTGCTTTGGTTCGGCAGTGACTACGCGTTCCTGCCGCTCCTGTCAGAACGGCTGACCCTGCCCCTGCTGTTCGCGTACTCGGTGACCTCGATGTACTTGATCGTGGTCATGTTTCACATGATGGGCTACCTGCTCTACCAGTATCACGAGGAACTCGGCTTTGATGCCGACGAGGCCTGGGACGACGATGCTTCGCAGGACGAGCCGCAGGTCGGCCGGGAGGTGGGGGTGCTGCTCAAGGAGGGGGAGGGCGAAGTGGCCATTCAGCGACTCGAACACACGCTGCGGGAGCAGCCGGGCGATCTCGACCTGATGGGACGGCTGCATGAACTGTTGCGCGAGTTCGGCGAGTCCGAGCGCCTGGCGGACCACGGCAGGCGCTACGTGTCCATGCTGCTCGGGGCCGGGCAGGTCCACCGGGCGGCACAGGTGTACCGGGCCTGCTGCCAGTGCGGGGCCGAGTTCATCGTGGATCACCCGGATGCGACCTATGCGCTGGTGAGGGCCTTGCGTGGCCTGGGTGCGGGACGGTTGGCGGTGGGTCTGGTCAACGGCTTCTCGCGTCGGTACGAGAACCACCCGGACATCCCGCGACTGTACTTCCTGGCTGCGCAGATCCTGTTCGAGGACCTGCGCCACGAGCGCAAGGCGCTGAGCGTGCTGGAAGGGCTGTTGCATCGCTACGCGACGCACACCCTGGGCATCGAGATTCGCGACTACCTGGAGATGGCGCGCGGGCTCATTCGTTCGTAGGCGACGAGCTCGCCTGGCTTGCGCGGTGGATGCGTGCGCGGAGGTCTCGACTGGAATCGCTGTCGGTGGCCAGCCACGGGCGCAGTGCGTCCAGCAGTCGCGGCAGGCGTTCGTCATCGGGGGTTCGGCGGAGCAGCAGGATGACGGCCTCCACGCTGGCGTCGAGATGACCGGTGCGCCGGAACAGGTCCGCCAGGTGCACCAGCCGGTTGGCGGAGAAGGCCGGGGTCGGCCTGGCTCGCTCGCAGTAGTCCAGGAAGACGTCGTGCAGGTCGGCGACGTGCGTGGTGTCCTTCGGCTGGACGCGAAACAACCGTGCGGCGGCCCGATGGTAGTCGGCCCCGGCCGGATGACGGCGTTCAAGACGGTAGCGCTGGCGCAGCACGTCGAAGTCCGTCGGGTCGGCACGGTAGAGTGCTTCCAGCTCCCTCCTCGCCGCCTCGGTATCCAGCGCGTCGATGTAGGACATGGCCTTTTCGAAGGCCGTGTCGCGTGCCTCCCGGCGCGCCCGCGCATCGAGGATGTCGGTGCGGGCAACACCCAGCACCGACTTGCAGCACCAGGCATACAGGCCGCCGGCGAGGAAGCCGCCCATGTGCGCGACGTAGGCGATGGATGACCCGCCGGAGAGTTCGCCGTGCAGTTCCGTGGCCAGCCAGGCGGGAAGCAGCAGCCAGGCAGGTACCCTGGTGAAGTTGAAGAAGATGCCCACCCAGTAGAAGACCCGGATCCTGCGCCTGCCGAAGAGCACCGCGTACAGTCCCATGACCGCGCTGACCGCACCGGACGCGCCGACGGCAGGCAGGTCGCTGTACCACCCCCACAGCAGGGCCGCGCCGACGCCGCCGAGCAGGTAGCCGAGCAGATACCAGCCATGGCCAAGGATGCGCTCCACGGCGAAGCCGGCGAGGAACAGGAAGACCATGTTGCCGAGCAGGTGCGAGAAGCCCGCGTGCAGGAACATGCTGGTGACCCAGGTGACCGGCCGCGCGGCGTCCAGGGCATAGTGCCGGCTGACGACGCGTCGCAGCCGGGATTCGTAGCGCGAGCGATCCGCCTGCCAGGCGCGATGGCGGGGATGCGCCGGGCCGATCACCTGGCCAGCGCGCAGGCTCGTCATGAACGGGGCGTCGGCCTGCATCTGCGCCAGGTGCCGGAAGCCGGCCCAGGGGGACTGCTGCCCCTGCTTCCACTCGGCCAAGGCACGGGTATCGTTGCGTGCGCGCAGGTGGTCGACGTAGGCCGGAAACTCGATGGCGGGCAGGGCACTGTTCAGGTAGCCGGTCTCGGCGTCGAGGAGCCGCTCGCCGTCACCGGCCTGGACGGCGTAGTAGACCAGGCAGTTCAACAGGATCAGCACGACGGTGATCCAGGGCGGATGCCGCCAGTCAATGCCTTGCTCGGCGGGCACGATCAGCATGGTCCCTTGCTCCGGTTCGTTCCATCCACCGTGGTTCCGACACGGTACCAGGACACGATTCTGGTGCAGTCTTCTCCCCGGTACAAGTCGACCGGGACGGCAGGCGTCCAACATCGCGGCGTGGTTTGGTAAGTCGCTGTCGCAATCTCGTCGCGGGGGGCGGTGGTTCGGGGGACAATTTCCCCGTACCACGGGCAGTGAGGGTTGGCCATGGCGAGCGATGCGGCGACGAAGAAGCGGCCGGGGGGCAGGGCGGCGCGGCGGGAATTGCGCAGCCGCGAGTTGCCGGAGGCGGATCGGCCGGTGCGCCCGGGCATGCCCGGCGGGGGGCGCTACAAGCCGCTGGCGGACGGCGACGTGCAGCGTATCCACGGCGCCGCGCTGGACGCGCTGGAGCAGGTGGGCATGGCCAATGCCATTCCTTCCTGCGTGGAGATCCTGACCGCGGCGGGGGCGCGGCAGAACGAGCATGGCCGCATCGTCTTCCCGCGCGCGCTGGTGGAAGATGTCATCGCCCGCGCCGGCCGCGACTTCACCCTGTTCGGCCAGCATCCCTCCCATCACATGGAAGTCGGCGGCAGCCGGGTCTACTTCGGCACCGCCGGGGCGGCGGTGCACATGGTGGATGCGCGCAGCGGCGAGTACCGCGAATCAACCCTGCGCGATCTCTACGACGCGGCGCGCCTGGTGGATGCGCTCGAGCACATCCACTTCTTCCAGCGCCCGATGGTGGCGCGGGACATGGTCGACCCGCGCGAGCTGGACCTGAACACCTGCTATGCCTCGGTGAGCGGCACCGCCAAGCACGTCGGCACCAGCTTCGTGGCACCGGAGCATGCCGACGAGGCGCTGGCCATGTTGCATGTCATCGCCGGCGGCGAGGCGGCGTGGCGGGCCGAGCCCTTCGTCAGTTGCTCGTGCTGCTTCGTGGTGCCGCCGTTCCGCTTTGCCGAGGATGCCTGCCGGGTGCTGGAGTCGGTGGTGCGCGGCGGCATGCCCATCCTGCTGCTGGCGGCGGGACAGGCGGGGGCCACCAGCCCGGCCTCGCTGGCCGGCGCGGTGGTGCAGGAAGTGGCCGAGACGCTGGCCGCGCTGGTCTATGTCAATGCCATCGCCCCGGGTCACCCGGCCATCTTCGGTACCTGGCCATTCATCTCCGACCTGCGCACCGGGGCGATGAGCGGGGGCAGCGGCGAGCAGGCGGTGCTGATGGCGGCCTGCGGCCAGATGGGCCGCTACTACGACCTGCCCACGGGCATTGCCGCGGGCATGGCGGACAGCAAGGTGCCCGATGCGCAGTCCGGCTTCGAGAAGGGCTATACCGACGTGCTGGCCGCGCACAGCGGCGCCAACCTGGTCTACGAGGCGGCGGGCATGCAGGCCAGCCTGCTTGGCATGTGCGCCGAGTCGCTGGTGATCGACAACGACATGCTCGGCGCCATCAACCGCACCGTGCGCGGCATCGAGGTCAACGACGAGACCCTCTCCCTGGCCACCATGAAAAGCGTCTGCCTGGAAGGGCCGGAGCACTATCTCGGCCACCAGCAGACCCTGTCGCTGATGCAGAAGGACTATGTCTACCCGCAGGTCAGCGACCGCCTCAGTCCGAACCAGTGGGCGGAGCAGGGACGGCTGGATGTCATCGACCGTGCCCGCGAGCGGGTCACCCAGATTCTCTCCAGCCACTTTCCCCGCCATGTCGACGACGCGGTGGATGCGCGCCTGCGCGCGGCATTCCCGGTGCGCCTGCCACGCGAGGCGATGGGCGGCTAGGCCGCCGGCCCGGGCGGTGTGCCGCGCGGGCCGCTCAGTACAGGCCGTGCAGGTACCAGCGCCCGGCTCCGGGGACGCGGAAGAGCCACAGCCGCCGGCCGTCCGCGGCCAGTGCCTGGCGGTAGTCGCGGAACACGCGCTGGCCGTCCCACCAGCCGCAGCGAATGCGTTCGGTGTCCGCCTGCAGTCGCAGGGCGCCGTTCAGCCGGGGACGTCCATCGATCACCGACAACGGCGCGGGGGGGTCCAGCAACCACAGTGGCCGGCCGGGCAGGCAGCCGGCCAGCAGCGTCGTCTGCCCCGGTTCGCAGGTGGCCCAGGCCAGTTCCGGGCGGTGTTCCGGTCGGACCTGGATGCCATGCACGGCCTGGTGGCCGAGGCGGGCCCGCAGGCGGTCGATGAAGTCCCGGTCGTGGCCGGCGGCCGGGGCCAGCCCGGGCAGGCCATGCTGCAGTCGCCGCGAACGGGGCGCGAAGTGACCGCTGGCCAGGCGCAGCGCCCGCACCGGCGCGACCAGGCCGGTGGATTCCAGCCGCAGGTGGAGCAGGGCGGCCAGCCCGTCGCCGCGCCAGGCCGGGGCGCCCAAACGCAACTCGATGACCTGTCCCGGGTCGGGCGGGGCGGTCAGCAGGTGCCAGCGCAGGGCCTCGACGGCGCTGTCGGCCTGTCGCAGGACCTCCTCCAGCCGGGCCAGCAGCCGGGCGGCGGCGGACAGCAGCAGGCCGAGGTCGACGGTCTCTTCGTCCAGGTGCACGGTCTCGTCGAAGTGTCGCCGGAAGACATGCAGCGGCGGACCGTGGGGCACTTCCCCGAGCACCTCGGCCAGCCGGCGGGTGAAGGCGGCGCCGAAGCGCCGGGTCAGTCCCTCGCGGGGCAGGCGCAGCAACTCGCGCACGCTGGCGACACCGATGGCGTCGAGGCGACGACGGTCGTGGACATCCTCGGCCAGGGCGGCGGCGGGCAGGTTGCCGAGGGCGGCGCGCAGCGCCCCGGGCTCCTCGATACGGGCGGCGAGGCCGTGACGGGCACAGAGCATCGCGGCGCCGGCGGTGGGGGCCAGGGCCAGGTGGTAGGCCGGCGCCGGGTGCAGGTGGTCGTGCAGCCGCTGCAGCAGGGACCCGATGCCGCCGAACAGGCGCAGGCTGCGACCGACTTCCAGCACCACGCCGAGCTCGTCGGCCAGGGCGACCTCGGTGCTGAAGTCGCCGAGCCGGTCCGCCAGCGTCTCGAGCCGACCTTGCTCGGTCTCGGGGTGGCGGGACAGCAGGACGAGGCCGGGGCAGGCGGCCCGCGCCTCGCCCGGCTTCATCCCGGTGCGCAGGCCAAGACGCTCGGCGGCTTCGTCGAGGGCGATGATCCGCCGGTTGCGGCCCACGGTGTCGACCACCGCCGCCGGGCTGCGGACGCGGTCGGTTTCACGGCTTGCCCGGGTGGCATGAGCCCGGGTGGCATG
>CAYGJZ010000035.1:7183-28436 GCA_964350265.1 uncultured Gammaproteobacteria bacterium
TGCGGACGCGGTCGGTTTCACGGCTTGCCCGGGTGGCATGAGCCCGGGTGGCATGGGCATGGGCGGCGTGCAGCGGCAGGCCGTGCAGGTACAGCGCCAGCCACAGCCGCGAGCGGGCTGGCGGGCTGGCGGGGACCAGGGGCGCCGGGACGGGCGCCGGGGCCGGGACCGGGTGCATCGGGCGACCTCAGCGTCCAGCCCGGCGGATATCCTGGCCTGCGGGGCGGGACACTAGGCGTAGCCGATGTCCGAGAAGCGCAGCGCCAGGGCCTGGCGGGGACGCCCGCCACGGGCCTTGACGATGTCCACCAGGGCGCCGTCGTCGGTGGGGTGGACGCGGATGCGCACGGCGGCGGTGGTGCGCTGGCCGGCATGGTGGGCCGGGCGGAAGCAGAAGCCCATGCTGTGGCCCTGCTCGGCGGCCAGCTGCAACCGTCGCAGGGTCTTGTGGTCCGGGCCGTGCAACCAGAACAGCGTGCTGCTGCAGGTGTCGGCGCGCAGGGCCTCCTCCACCGCCCACAGGGCATCGCCGTGGGCGCGGGGATGCACCAGCAGGATCTTGGCGGTGTCGATGCCGTGGGCGACCAGCGCCGGGGCATAGGGAATGCGCGGCGGCGAGATCATCGCCATCCACTGCATCTGCCGGCCCAGTGCCCGCAATGCCGGCAGCACGATCCACAGGCAGCCGGGTTCGCCGGCCGGGACCAGGATCTCCACCAGCGCGCCGAGCGGCCAGCCGCCGCCGGGCAGGTGGCGGTCGAGGAGCGCGAAGCCGGTGGGCAGCACGTCCCGGGTGGACGGTTCGGGCAGGGTGCCGACGCCGATGTCCCGGCGGTGGGCAAAGCAGCGCTGCTTCAGCCGCCATGCCCCGCCTTCGCCGTCGCCGACGGCATGGCGGGGGGCGGCGGGCGCCGGGGGCATGTCGGGGTCCAGGCTCATGCGACGGGCGCTAGACCAGCTTGCCGTTGCGGATGACACCCACGCCCAGGCCCTCGATGACCAGCGACTGTTCCTTCAGGTTGACGCGGATGGGCGCGAAGTCGGGGTTCTTCGGCAGCAGGGTGACGATGTTGCCGCGCTGGCGGAACTGCTTGACGGTGACCTCGTCGTCCAGCCGTGCCACCACCAGTTGCCCGTTCTCGGCCCGGGCCACGCGGTGCACGGCGAGCAGGTCGCCGTCGAGAATGCCGGCATCGCGCATGCTCATGCCGTGCACCCGCAGCAGGTAGTGGGCGCGGGGGCGGAAGAAGTCGCCGGCGATGTCGCAGTGCTGCTCGATGTGTTCCTCGGCCAGCAGCGGGCTGCCGGCGGCCACCCGGCCGACCACCGGCAGCCCGCCGGGGGCGGTGAGCCGGATGCCGCGGGAGGAGCCGGGCAGCAACTCGATGACGCCCTTGCGCTCGAGGGCGCGCAGGTGCTCCTCCGCGGCATTGGGCGAGCGGAAGCCGAAGGCCTCGCCGATTTCCGCCCGGGTGGGCGGCATGCCGCGGGTCTGGATGTGGCGGCGGATCAGGTCCAGCACCTGTTTCTGTCTCGGGGTGAGCATCGGGGTCTCCGGGAGATGATCTGTAAATTTATACAGTATCCCGGGGAGTCGTCAAGCGCCCCGCGGGGAAGCCCGGCGAGGTGCTGTAGAATGTGCCGGTCCACAGCCCCCGTGCCCGACATGTCCACCCCGCGCACCGTCTTTCTCGCCCGATTCCGGCGGCTGGCCCTGGTCCTGCTGCTGCTGGTCGGCGTCGTCGCCATGGCCATGCACTGGGACCGGCTGCATCCCGGCGAGGTGCAGCGGCAGGTGCAGGCGGCGGGCGTGCTGGCACCACTGGTCTTCGTGGCGCTGTTCGCGGTGGCGGCGGTGCTGTTCGTGCCGGCCACGGTGATGATGCTGGCCGGCGGCGCCCTGTTCGGCCCGTGGCTGGGCACGCTGTACAACCTGGCCGGTTCCACCCTGGGCCTGGTGATTGCCTTCCTGGTCGCCCGCTACCTGGCGCGCGACTGGGCCGAGCGTCGTGCCGGGCATCGCCTGCGCCAGTTCATGCGCGGGGTGGACGAGGAAGGCTGGCGCTTCGTGCTGCTGGTGCGCCTGGCCGGGCTGCCGTACTTCCTGCTCAACTATGCCCTCGGCCTGACCTCCATCGGCGTGCTGCCCTATGCCGTGGCCAGCGCGCTGGGCCTGTTGCCCTCGATGGCGGCCATCACCTATGCCGGCCACGTCGGCTTCACCGCCATTCGTGCCGGCGACGGCGTGCTCGGCAAGCTGGTGGCGGCCATTGCCCTGGTCGGCCTGGCCGCGCTGGTGCCCGTGGTGGTGCGCATGCTGCGCAGGCGACGGGTTGGCGGGCAGGCGGATCGCTAGCGTTTCGCTGACGAAGGATGCCTGCACGCCAACCCGGACATTGGCCGACCCTAGCGGAGGAAGCGCATGCCCTTGCCGCGACGCGACAGCAACTGGTCGGCGGTGGCCTGCTGTTCCGGGCTGAGCACCGCGTACAGGTCGGTGACCGCGCCCTGCATGGCCTTGACCTGGGCCAGGCGAGACTCCATGGCCTCGACGTGGTGGGCAAGGCGGTCCGGCACCGACGGCATGTCGGCCTTGTCTGCCTGTTCACCCTTGTGCCTGGCGCGCCGGTCACGATGTTCGCCGGCACGTTCGGCGTGCTGCTCGATGCCGGCGCGCAGGGTGTTCTCCACCGCCATCCAGGCATCTTCCTGTTCCGGGGTGATGGCCAGCTCGGCCTTGAGGAAGGCCATCTTGCCGTCCACGTGTTCGCCGATCTTCATGCCGTGACGATGCTCGCCATGATGGCGGCCGCCGTCGCGGCAGTGCTTCCTTTCGCCGTCCATGCTGCCGGCCACCGCGACGCCGGCCAGCGGCACCACGGCAAGGGCGATGAGCATGGCCCGGGTGGTTTTCGATGGGGTACGATGGAACATGATCTTTCTCCTTTGCATGTGAATGTGGGTGTGCGCCTTGGGCGCCGGGCCGGTGTGCGAGTCACGCCAGCCACGGGTAGGGATTGAAGCAAATGCCTGTCACCGAAGTTTGTCTGGGAGCCGGTGTTTTGCAACGACGCGTCACCAGCGCGACGGGTGGTTACACATGGTGACGAAAAGCCGCAGGTATGTTGCCCGCTTCATGATGAACTACATGCCATGAACGAATCCGACACCATCCTGGTGGTCGACGACGACCCGCAGATCCGCTCGCTGCTGGCCGACTACCTGGAGCGCAATGGCTGCCGTGCCATCGTCGCCGCCGATGGCCGCGAGATGCGCCAGGCGCTGGATCGCCACCGCGTCGACCTGGTGGTGCTCGATCTCATGCTGCCCGGCGACGATGGCCTGGTGCTGTGCCGGGAACTGCGCGCGCGCAGCCAGTTGCCGGTGGTCATGCTCACCGCCCGCGGCGAGGACGTCGATCGCATCCTCGGCCTGGAGATGGGCGCCGACGACTACGTGCAAAAGCCGTTCAATCCCCGCGAGCTGCTGGCCCGCATCCGCGCGGTGCTGCGACGCAGCCGCGCGCTGCCGGACAACGGCGCCGCCACCCCCGCCGGCTATGTCTTCGGTCGCTGGACGCTGGACACCCGTGGCCGTGCGCTGCGCGACAGCGACGACGTGATGGTCTCGATGAGCGCGTCCGAGTACGACCTGTTGCTGGTCTTCCTGCAGCATCCCGGACGGGTGCTGGACCGCGACCAGTTGATGGACCTGACCCGTGGCCGCGATGCCATGCCCTTCGACCGCAGCATCGACATGCAGGTCAGCCGGTTGCGCAAGCGCCTTTGCAGCGACGGCGACAGTGTCGAGTACATCAAGACGGTGCGCTCCCAGGGCTACCTGTTCGTGCCCGAGGTCACGCCGCTGTGATCGGCCTGGTGCCGCGTTCGCTGCGCGGGCGGCTGATGCTGGTGATGGTGATCGGCCTGGTGGCGACCCTGGTGGCCGCGGGGATGATTTCCTGGTGGGACCGTGGCCGGGTGACCCGACAGCTCAACCTGGATCACTACGTGGAGCGCGTGGCGGCGGTGGTGGAGGTGCTCGACGATGCCGATGCCGATCGCCGCGACGACATCCTGCGCCTGGTGCAGAGCCCCGGTTTCCGGGTGGTGCTGCGCGAGGCATTGCCCGTGGCCGACGAGTTGCCGGTGCCGGCCTCCAGCGACGCCCTGCAGGTCGAGGCGGAACTGCGCCAGCGGCTGCAACGCGAGGCAGTGCTGTTCCGCATCGCGCCGATGCCGCGGCAACGCCAGTGGCCGCCTCGCAGCGGCTGGTACGAGCGTCACTTCCAGTCGCCGCCGATGGGCTACGTGGCATTGGTCGGCCTGGTCGATGGCCAGGCGGTGGAGTTCCGCTACCGACCGTTCACGGGCAAGCGTCGTCCGCCGCGCATGCTGGTGTCGATCCTGTTCGTGCTGCTGGCGGTGACGTTGCTGGCGCTGCTGGCGGTGCGCTTCGTGGCGCGACCGTTGCGCACCGTGACCGAGCAGGCGGAGCAGATCGGTCACGACCTCGATACGCCGCCGATGCCGGAAACCGGGCCTACCGAGGCGCGCCGCGTGGCGGCGGCGATGAACGCCATGCAGCAGCGGATACGCGACCTGTTCGAACAGCGTGGTCACTTTCTTGCCGCGGTCTCCCACGACCTGCGCACGCCGATCACGCGCATGCGCCTGCGCGCCGAGCTGATCGACGACGCCGAACTGCGCGAACGCATGGTGCGCGATCTCGACGAGATGCAGCGCATGGTGCAGCAGACGCTGGAGTTCATGCGCGACGGCGACAGCGGTGAACCGCTGCGCAAGGTGGATCTCAACGCCCTGCTCGAGGCGCTGGTGGAAGATGTCGCCGAGGGTGGCGGCACGGTGCACTTCTCGCCGCGCGGACGGCCGTTGCTGGAAACCCGGCCACTGGCCCTGAAGCGGCTGCTGGAGAACCTCGTCGCCAATGCCCTGCGCCACGGCACGCGGGTGGAGCTGTCGCTGGCCGAGGATGCCGACGCGGTGGTGATCGAGGTGGTGGACGACGGTCCGGGGATCGATCCGGCCGAGCTGGAGCGGGTGTTCGAGCCGTTCTACCGGGTCGATGCCGCCCGCGGCGACGGCGGCACCGGTCTTGGCCTGTCCATTGCCCGCGCCATTGCCGGCTCCCTCGGCGGCGAGCTGGCGCTGGCCAACCGCGAACACGGCGGCCTGGTCGCCCGCCTGCGCCTGCCGCGTCCGCCACTTTATTGATGCCAACCCGCCCCGGCCCTATAATTCCACTGTTTCGGGGACGGCAGGTACGGTGCGCGGGATGAACCAGGAGCCCAACAAGTTCGAGCGAAGGATCGGTCTGTACGGTGACTGGCGCATGTCCGTGGTGGAGGCCATCTCCGAGTACCGCGACTGGTTGCGCGAACAGAACCTGCTCGATACCCAGGCCGTGCACCGCATCGGCCAGATCCTCGACTCGGTCCAGGACGACTACCTCTACGTTGCCTTCGTCGCCGAGTTCTCCCGCGGCAAGTCCGAGCTGATCAACGCCACCTTCTTCTCCGATCTCGGTCGCCGGGTGCTGCCGTCCACCGCCGGGCGCACCACCATGTGCCCCACCGAACTGCGCTACGACGAGTCGGCGCCGCCGGCCATTCGGCTGCTGCCCACCGAGACCCGGGAGACCGACAACACGGTGGGTTTCTACAAGTCGCAGCCGGAAGAGTGGACCAGCATTGCCCTGGACATCGGCGACCCCGATGCCGTGGCGGCCACCCTGGTGCGGGTCACCGACGTGCGGCGGGTGCCCACCGAGCGCGCACGGGAACTGGGCTTCCTGATCGCCCGTGGCCCCGACGACGACGACGGCCTGAAGGTCGGCGACGACGGCCTGGTGGAGATTCCCAAGTGGCGCCACGCGGTGATCAACTACCCGCATCCCCTGCTGGAGCAGGGCCTGGTGGTGCTCGACACCCCCGGTCTCAACGCGCTTGGCGCCGAGCCGGAGCTGACCCTGGGCATGCTCAGCTCCGCCCACGCGGTGGTCTACGTGCTGGCGGCGGACACCGGCGTCACCAAGTCGGACATGAGCGTGTGGCGCAACCATGTCTGCGGTCGCGACCAGTCGAGCTGCGACAACAAGCTGGTGGTGTTGAACAAGGTCGACGTGCTGTGGGACGACATGCGTCATCGCAGCGAGATCGAGCAGCAGATCCGCTCACAGCTCGACATCACCGCGCGCACCCTGGAAGTGCCGGCCAGCAACCTGTTCGCCATCTCCGCGCAGAAGGCGCTGCTCGGCCGCACCCGCGCCGACGACAACCTGGTGTGGCAGAGCGGCATCGCCGCCTTCGAGGATGCGCTGGCCAACATGCTGATCCCGGCCAAGCAGGACATCGTGCGCACCCGCATCCGCGAGGGCATCAACGACATCATCGAGACCAACCGTGCCATCCTCGCACGCCGCGAGAGCGATGCCCTGTCGCACATCCGCGAGATCGAGGCATTGAGCGCGCGCAACGTCAACGTGGTGCGCGAGATGCTCACCCGGCTGAAGGAGGAGAAGAACCAGCTCGACCGCAACATGCGTCGCTTCCAGACCTCGCGCACGCTGTTCTCGCGTCATACCACGGAGCTCTACGACCACCTCAACATCGTCAAGCTGGAACGCCTCATCGCCCATGCCAAGCGCGACATGTCGGTCAGCCTGACCACCCTCGGCATGCGCCAGCAGATGAACGTCTTCCTGCGCGACGTGACCCGCTCGATGGAAGATGCCTCGGTCAAGATCAAGGAGATCTACGAGTTGATGGAAACCGTCTACGAGCGGTTCCAGGCCGAACACGGACTGGCCAACATCCATCCGCGCAAGTTTTCCACCGCGCGCTTTCACCGCGAGATCGAGGCTCTGCACGAGCGTCACGACTTCTTCATCCGCGGCGTGTCGATGGTGATGACCGAGCAGAAGGTGCTGGTCAAGCGCTACTACGACACCGTGATGAGCAAGGTGCGCGAGGTGTTCGAGCGCGCCAACCGCGATGTCGAGGACTGGATTCGCTCGGTGATGTCGCCGCTGGAAACCGAGATCCGTGAACACCAGGGCCAGCTTCGCCGCCGCCTGGAAAGCATGAAGCGGATCAGCCGCACCGGCGATTCGCTGGAAGAGCGGATGGAGGAGATGAAGTACCTGCGCCGCGCGGTGCAGGAACAGCGTGAGCACAACGATGCCCTCGTCGCCCGCGTGCTGCGCTGCCTCGACAAGGCGGCCGACCAGCCGACCCCGGTGCGCCGCTCGGTGGCGCGCGAGCGGGCCGGCCGGCGCGGCGACAACGTCGTGCCGATTCCCCGTCCGCCGGTGAGCTGAGCGGTGCCCGGACGCGTCGCGACGGCGGGCGGCCTGCCCGGGCTGGCAAGCCTGGCATGAAGTCCCGTGGTGCCGTGGCCTGTGGCCACGCCGGAACCGCCGAGGCGGCGGTGGAAGTGCTGCGCGCCGGGGGCAATGCCGCCGACGCCGCGGTGGCGGCCTTCTTCGCCGCCTGTGTCTTCGAGCCGGTGCTGGCCTCGCCGGGGGGCGGCGGCTTCGCCATGTGCCGCCTGGGCGGCGAGTCTCCCCGCCTGCTCGACTTCTTCACCGAGACGCCGCGCAGTCCCCGTGCCGTCGACGATCTCGACTTTCGCCGGGTGACGGTGGACTTCGGCGACACCACCCAGGATTTTCACGTCGGCCTCGGCGCGGCGGCGACACCGGGCGCGGTGCGCGGCATGTTCGCCCTGCACGGCCAGTTCGGTCGCGTGCCGATGCGCGAACTGGTGGAGCCGGCGCTGGCCGCGGCCCGTCGACGGCCGCCGCTGTGCGCGCTGCAGGCGCGCATCCTGAAGGCGGTGGCGCCCATCTACATCGGCCGGCCCAGCGCGCGTGCCTGGTTCGAAAGCCCCTCCGCGCCCGGCGAGGTACTGCGCGAAGGGGACCCGCTGCGCGCCGATGCCCTGGCCATGCTGCTGGACGCGCTGGCGCTGGAGGGCGAGGACCTGTTCTACCGCGGCGAGGTGGCTGGTGCCATCCATGCTGCCTGCCAGTGTGGCGGCGGCGCCCTCGGCCGCGAGGACCTGGCCCGCTACCAGGCCCACTGGCGCCGGCCGCTGGTGCGCGACTACCGCGGCGCGCGAACCTGGCTGAACCCGCCGCCGGCGGCGGGCGGCATCCTCGTCGCGCTGGCGCTTGCAACGCTGGACACCCAGCAGCGGGCCGGCAGCGAACAGCGGCTCTACGAGATGCTGGCGGTGGCCATGCAGCTCGCCGACGACGCCTGGCGACGTCGCATCGAGGCGGGCGAGGCCAGTTCGCCACTGGAACGACTGCTCGACGAGGATCTTCTCTCCCGCCATGCCGACACCCTGGCCCGTTCGCTGCGCGCCTGGCGGGGCACCACGCACTTCAGCGTGGTCGATGCCGACGGCGGCATGGTGGCGATGACGGTCAGCAACGGCGAGGGCTGCGGCGAGATCATCGACGGCACCGGCATGATGCTCAACAACATGCTCGGCGAAGAGGATCTCAACCCGGCCGGCTTCCATGCCTGGCTGCCGGCCACGCGGATGAGCTCGATGATGGCGCCGACCCTGGTGGAACTGCCGAACGATCGCCGCATCGTGCTCGGCTCCGGGGGCTCCAACCGCATTCGCAGCGCGGTGTTGCAGGTCATCGCGCAGCGGGTGGAGCGGGACATGCCCCTGGAAGCGGCCATCGTCGCGCCGCGCATCCATGTCGAGAACGATCACGTGAGCATCGAGGACGGCATCGACGCGGACCTCGCCGAGCGGCTGGCTGCGCGCTTTGCCAGTGCCACCCGTTTCGCTGGCACGAGCTTTTTCTTCGGCGGCGTGCACGGTGTCGAGTGCCGCGCCGCCGGTACCAGCGGCGGCGGAGATCCGCGCCGCGACGGCGTCTTCGTGCTGGCCTGAGGGCCGCTGCGAAACGTTTTGCCAACGGGAGGTCGAGATACCATGGGCGTGGAGATTGAACGCAAATTCCTGGTCACCGACGAGGGCTGGCGGGCAGCGGCCACGCGCAGCGAGGACATGGTCCAGGGCTACCTGGCCGACAGCGACCAGTGCGCGGTGCGCGTGCGCCTGGCCGGCGGCGAGGCGCGGTTGACCATCAAGGGCGCCGGGCTTTCCATCCAGCGGCTGGAGTACGAGTACCCGCTGCCGCCGGCCGACGCGGAGGAGATGCTGGCGTCGCTGTGCGCGCGGCGGGTGGTGCGCAAGACCCGCTTTTACTGCCCGCTGGGCGCGCACCTGTTCGAGGTGGACGTGTTTGCCGGCGACAATGCCGGGCTGGTGGTGGCGGAGGTGGAACTGTCACGGGCGGACGAGGTCTTCACACGGCCGTCGTGGCTGGGCGAGGAGGTGTCCGGCGATGCCCGCTACCTGAACAACAACCTCGCCGGGCATCCCTACTGCGATTGGTCCTAGGCGGGCCGCGGGTCAGTGGTGCGACGTGTCCGCCGGCGCCTGCCCGCCGACGCCGGCGGCGCGGATGGCCGGGCCGATGGTCAGGCCCTGGACGATGATGGAGAAGGCCACCACCACGTAGGTCATGGTCAGCAGGTAGTCGCGGAACTCTCCCGCCGGCAGCGACAGCGCCAGCGCCACCGAGATGCCGCCGCGCAGGCCGCCCCAGGTCAGCAGGCTGACCACGTGGGGCGAGAAGCTGCGCCGACTGCGCAGGATGCCGACCAGGAAGCCGATGCCGATGAAGCGCGCCGCCAGCACCAGCGGAATGGCGGCCAGCGCCAGCCAGACGGCGCCGTCGGGGAAGGCCAGCACCAGCACCTCGACGCCGATCAGCACGAACAGCAGGGCGTTGAGCAGTTCGTCCACCAGCTCCCAGAACGTGTCCAGGTGGGCCCGGGTATGCTCGGACATGGCCAGGCGCCGTCCAACGTTGCCGATCAACAGGCCGCTGACCACCGCGAAAATCGGCGCCGACAGGTGCAGCCGCTCGGCCAGCGCATAGCCGCCGGTGACCAGGGCCAGGCTGAGCAGGATCTCCACCTGGTACTGGTCGACCCGGCGCAGCAGGATGTATACGCCGTAGCCCAGGGCCAGGCCGAGAACCACGCCGCCACCGATTTCCAGCACGAACAGGGTCGCCATCTCGGCCACCCCGGGGGCCTCGCCGGTAACCGCGCCGAGCAGCACCAGGAAGGCGACCACGCCGACGCCGTCGTTGAACAGCGACTCGCCGGTGAACTTGATCTGCAGGCGGTTCGGCACCCCCAGCCGGCGCAGGATGCCGAGCACCGCGATGGGGTCGGTGGGGGAGATCAGGGCGCCAAACAGCAGGCACCAGCCGAAGGGCAGGGTCACCCCCAGCCAGGCCGAGACGTGGTACAGCGCGGTGCCCACCAGCAGGATGGACAGGACCACGCCGACGGTGGCGAACAGCAGCACCGTGCCGCGCTGTGCCACCAGGTCGTCCAGGTTGACGAACATGGCGCCGGCAAACAGCAGCGGGCCGAGCAGGGCATGCAGCAGGGTGTCGTCGAAGTGCACGGACTCGATCAGCACCACGGCCCGGTCGGCCACCGGGAAGCCGGCATGGTCCACCGCCAGCAGCAGCATCGACATCGCCATCGCGATGACCATCACGCCGATGGGCATGGGCAGGCGCAGCAGCCGGTAGTTGGCATAGGCGAATACCGCGGTGAGGGTGACCAGGATGGCAACCAGTTCGATCAGGCTCATGCGCGGGGCTCCGGCGGCGTGGCCGCGGTCAGGCGGTCAGGGTCATCAGGATGTCGGCATACCAGGCGACGTTCAGGCCCAGCGCCTCGTCCAGCGCCTGGTCGCGGTTGCCGGTGTCGAGGCTGGCGGAGTGGATGCCGAGCAGCATCCACGGCAACGCGTCGTGTTCGGCGGCCGGGTCCTTCAGGCGCAGCACCACCGGGGCGCCGCTGCTGCCGCGATGGGTGCGCGCATCGGTGAGAAAGTAGCCGGCGCCCTTGAAGCGCAGGCCGAAGGACGAGGCCACCACCGCGTGGCGCACCACCGGCATGTGGTGCAACGTGTCGTGGAATCCCAGCGGGAAGCCCACCACCAGGACCGAGCTGCCGACTTCGATGTCGGACAGCCGCACCGGCAGGTGGGCGGGGGTGAAGGCGGTGAACACCGCCGTCGGCGGCAGCGCCTCGCGCTGAATGCGGATCACCGCCACGTCGATCTCCCCGGCATGGTCGAAGCCCTGCCGCCACAACGGCTCGCCGCCATCGTAGAGGGGGATGGAATAGCCGGTGGACACCGCCAGGTCATCGGCGTCGGTATGCAGCTCGATCACCAGCCGGTCGGGACGGTGGCCGCTGGGCTCGTCCAGCACCACGTGGCGGCTGGTGACCAGGAAGAGGGCATCGTCGCGGGCGAAGAAAAAGCCGCTGGCGCCGCTCAGGGTCTGTTCGCCCGCCACGGTGGCGATGCTGGCGGCGCTGAGCAGCACCGGGTCGGCGGGCAGGGAGACGTTGTTCGGCTCGATCACGGCGGGCATGTCCTCGGTAAAGTCCCGATTCTACCCCGCGTCCGCCTGCTGGCGCCGGGTCACCAGGATGCCGACCCGGCGCATGGCCACGCTGGCCAGCAGGCACCAGGCGCCCATGCAGGCGATCTGCAGGGGGTAGCTGACACCGAGGTCGATCAGGCGCCCGGTGATGCCCGGGCCGAGGGCGGTGGCGAAGACCATGGCCGCGACCACCACCGAGCGGATCGCGCCGAGGTGGTGCACGCCGTAGATCTCCGGCCACACGGCGCCGAACAGGGTGGAGGAGAAGCCGTAGGAGACCCCGAGCAGGGCCATGAAGGCGAAGGCGCTCCAGGGTGCGCTGAAGCCGGCCAGCACCAGGCAGGCCAGCCCCAGCGGCAGCAGGAAGACCGGCAGCAGGGCGAGGGCGGAGAAGCGGTCGATGAGCACGCCGCTGGCCAGCGCGCAGGTCAGCGTCATCATCGACATCACCGCGAAGGAGGCGGCGAACATCTCCAGCGACCAGCCACGCAGTTCCACCAGGTAGACCTGGTGGAAGAAGATGGTGGTGCCGATGAAGGCCGGTGCCAGCACCCCGGTGAGGGCGAGGTAGAAGACCGGGTCGCGCAGGACCTCGGCACGCTGCCACTGGCGTCGCGGCGCGCGGCGCTCTTCGCCGTCCCCGGCGCGGGCTACCCGTGGCGTGGCCATGGCGGCGACGATGGCCGGCAGCGCCACCAGTACCAGCAGCGCGGCGGCCACCAGCCAGCCGCCGCGCCAGCCGATCACCGCTGCCAGCGAGACGAAGGCGATGGGAAACAGCGCCTCGCCGACCTGGTGGCCGATGGTGGCCACCGACACCGCACGCCCGCGCTGGCTGGCAAACCAGCGTCCCATGGCGGTGATGGAGATGTGGGTCATCATGCCCTGGCCGAACAGGCGCAGGGCATAGATCACCACGACCAGGGTAACGAGGTGGCTGGACCACGCCATGCCGAGGGCGGCCAGCGCCAGCATCGGCGCGACGATGAGCACGGTGCGCGCCACCGACATCCGGTCGACGATGCGGCCAAGCAGCGGCAGGGTCAGCGCGCTGGCCAGGGTGGCGAGCATGTACAGCAGGCCGAAGTCGCCGTGGCCGAGGCCGTACTCGGCGCGGATTTCCCCCGCCGACAGCGAGATGAAGAAGGTCTGGCCGAAAGACGAGAACAGGGTCAGCGCGAAGCCGCCGAACAGCCAGCGGGCGTTTTCCCGGAGAAATGTCAAAAATGTCATGAAATCAAGACCGTGGAAGGCCCATGCTGCACCCGGGACGGTCCGGCGCGGGTGTCGCCGGCGATTCGCCCCCGGTGCCCGGCGCACGGTTTGCCGCCAGGCGGGGGGCGAAGGGTACCAGCAAAGTCCCGCCGAGGCGGTGGCCGGGTGGCGGTTTTTCCGCCGGCGGCCAAAAAATGTAAAATCCCGCCCTTTTACGAGATAGCCCGAGCGCATGCACGAGCCGAAGAATCAGTACACGCTGGAGGACATTCTCGCCTGCGGACGCGGCGAGCTGTTCGGACCGGGCAATGCCCAGCTGCCGTTGCCGCCGATGTTGATGTTCGATCGCATCACCCACATCTCCAGCGATGGCGGTGAGCATGGCAAGGGCGAGGTGGTGGCGGAACTGGATATCCATCCGGACCTGTGGTTCTTTGCCTGCCACTTCCTCGGCGACCCGGTCATGCCGGGCTGTCTCGGCGTCGACGCGCTGTGGCAGCTGATCGGCTTCTACCTCGGCTGGCGCGGTGGACCCGGCCAGGGCCGGGCGCTGGGTGCCGGCGAGGTAAAATTCACCGGACAGGTCACCCCTGACTGCCACCTGGTGCGCTACCGGGTGTCGTTCAAGCGGGTGATGATGCGACGCTTGTACATGGGCATTGCCGATGGCCAGGTCGAGGTCGATGACCGCCTGATCTACGTCGGCAAGGACATGCGTGTCGGACTGTTCCAGGCAGCACAAATCAGCGAGGAGTCAAGAGCTTGAGACGGGTGGTGGTCACCGGGCTGGGCATCGTGTCCAGCATCGGCAACAACAGGCAGGAAGTCGCCGACTCCCTGCGCAAGGGCGCAAGCGGCATCGTGTTCAGCGAGTCCTATGCGGAACTGAACTTCCGCTCGCGGGTGCACGGCGCCATCGAGGTGGACACGGCGGCGCTGATCGACCGCAAGCTGCTTCGCTTCATGGGCGACGCCGCGGCCTACAGCTACCTCGCCATGCGCGAAGCGGTGGCGGATTCGGGGCTGGAAGAGGCCGAGGTGTCCAACCCGCGCACCGGTCTCATCCTCGGCACCGGCGGCGGCTCGCCGGAGAACATCGTGCTGGCCGCCGACCTGCTGCGCGAGAAGGGCGTCAAGCGGGTCGGGCCGTACATGGTCACCCGCACCATGTCCAGCACCCCGGCGGCCTGCGTCGGCACCGCCTACCACATCAAGGGCGTGTCCTACGCGATCAGTTCCGCCTGCGCCACCAGCGCCCACTGCATCGGCAACGGCGCCGAGTTGATCCAGTCCGGCAAGCAGGACATCGTCTTCGCCGGTGGCGGCGAGGAACTGCACTGGTCGATGACCATGCTGTTCGACGCCATGGGCGCCTTGTCCTCGCGCTACAACGATACCCCCGAGCGCGCCTCGCGCACCTACGACGCCGATCGTGACGGTTTCGTCATTTCCGGCGGCGGCGGCGTACTGGTGCTGGAAGAGCTCGAGCATGCCCGCGCCCGCGGCGCGCGCATCTACGCCGAGCTGACCGGCTACGGCGCCACCTCCGACGGCTTCGACATGGTGCAGCCCTCGGGCGAGGGCGCGGCGCGGTGCATGCGCCAGGCCATGGAGAATCTCGAGCGTCCGGTGCAGTACCTCAACACCCACGGCACCAGCACGCCCATCGGCGACGTGCGCGAAATCGGCGCCATCAAGGACGTCTTCGGCGACACGCCGCCACTGATCAGCGCCACCAAGTCGATGACCGGGCATGCACTGGGCGCGGCGGGCGTGAACGAAGCGGTATACTCGCTGCTCATGCTCGAGGGCGGCTTCATCGCCCCCTCGGTGAACATCGAGAACCTCGACCAGGAGGCCGAGGGTCTGCCCATCGTGACCGAGACCCGGGACTTCCCGGAACTCGACACCGTGATGTCCAACAGTTTCGGCTTCGGCGGCACCAACTCGACGCTGGTCTTCTCCCGCCTCGACGACTGACATCGCCAGGGCGTCGTGCCGGCCGCGGCGCCCGGTGATTCCCGCCCGTGGTCCGAAGGGAAACCACCGATGCTCTTCATTTCCGAACGTACCGACCCGGGCGATACCGCCAGGCGCCGCCAGGCGCCGTGGCCGGTGGTTGCCTGGCTGCTCACCTGCTGCGCGCTGGTGTTCGCCATGGTGCTGCTCGGCGGCGTGACCCGGTTGACCGGATCGGGTCTGTCCATGGTGGACTGGCAGCCCATCCGCGGCGTCGTCCCGCCGCTGAACCAGGACGACTGGATGGCGCTGTTCGCCGCCTACCAGCAGTTCCCCGAGTTCCGCGAGGTGAATCACGGCATGGACCTCGCCGGCTTCAAGCGGATCTTCCTGTTCGAGTACGGCCACCGCATGCTCGGCCGCCTGATCGGCCTGGCCTTCGCCCTGCCGCTGGCCTGGTTCTGGTGGCGTGGCCGCCTGCACCGGGTGCTCAAGGGCCACCTCGTGGCACTGCTGGCGCTGGGCGGGGCACAGGGCCTGCTCGGCTGGTTCATGGTGCAAAGCGGCCTGGTCGACGTCCCGCGGGTGAGTCCCTACCGGCTCACCGCCCACCTGCTGATGGCGGTGATCATCTACGGCTACATGCTGTTCATCGCCCTGGAGCTGGCCCAGGCCGACCTGCGCGGGTTCATGCGCCGGGCCGCCGGTGCGCCGCGCCTGCCGGCGCTGATGCTGGCGGCGGTGCTGGCGATGATCGCCAGCGGCGGCTTTGTTGCCGGCACCCATGCCGGCTACATCTACAACACCTTTCCGGACATGAACGGGGAATGGATCCCGGGTGGCATCTTCGCCATGTCGCCGTGGTGGCAGAACCTGTTCGAAAACCCGGTGACCATCCAGTTCGGCCATCGCCTCGCCGCCTGCCTGTTGCTGGTGCTGGCCATCGTCACCTGGTGGCGCGCCGACCCGTCCCTGCGCCGGTTCGCGGGCGTGTTGCTGGCGCTGGTGCTGGCGCAGGCGCTGCTCGGCATCACCACCCTGCTGCACCAGGTGCCGGTGCCGCTGGGGGCCAGTCACCAGGCCGGCGCCATGCTGGTGTTCACCGCCGCGGTGGTGCTCTGCCAGCGATCCCGGCACGTCGGTGGCTGACGCGAATGGTAAGCTTGGGCCTGGTCACCCGATGCCGGGCCAGCGCCCCGGGTGGAACCCGGCTCGCCGGTTGGCGTCCAACAGGCTTGGAGACACGATGAAGATGAACCGACGAATACCGGCGAGCGTGCTCGCAGCCCTTGCCTGGCTGCTGGCACCCGGCGTCGCCCTGGCCAGCTTCGGTTTCGACGAACTCATGGCCCGGCTGTCGGAACATCCCCGGTTCACCGCGGAGTTCGACGAGCAGCGTTCCTCCTTCCTGCTGGCCCGGCCCATCGCCCTGTCCGGCAAGATCCGCTTCGATGCCGATGCCAGCCTGGAGAAGATCGTCGATTCGCCCTTCGAGGAACACATCATCATCGACAACGAGGCGGTGGTGATTCACCGCATCAACTCCGATGGCAAGGCGGCCAACCGCCAGACCACCCGCTACGAGATGGCCAGCTACCCGTTCCTGGCCAAGGCGGTGCAGGGGGTCAGCAACGTGTTTTCCGGCGACAAGGAACTGCTCGAGGAACTGTATGACCACGAGGTCAGCGGCAGCGAGCAGGACTGGCAACTGGTGCTGACGCCGAGCGACGAGCAGCTGGCCGAGTTCATCACCTCCATCACCATCCGTGGCTCCGGGGGCGTGATCGACTACATCCATTCCCTGGAAGCCGACGGCGACGAGTCGAAGCTGACCCTCAAGAACCGCACCGAGCCCTAGTGTCCGTGACCACCTCTCGCAGCGCCGCGGCCGTGGTGGCCGCCCTGGTGGTGGCTTCGGTGTTCGTCATCGCCAGGGGCTTTCACCTGACCACCGACCTCGGTGTCTTCCTGCCCCATGGCGACTCCGTCGCCGAGCGCGTGCTGATGAGCCAGCTCGACCACGGCTCCACCTCCAACCTGGTGTTCGCCGGGCTGTCCGGCGCCGATCCGGAAGCCCTGGCCTCGGTCAACCGGGCGCTGGCGGAACGCCTGTCGGCATTGCCTGCCTTCGTCCAGGTGCTCAACGGCGAGACCGCGATGAGCGAGTCCGACCGGCAGTGGGTGATGGACAACCGCTATCACCTGACGCCATCGGACCTGTCCGGGAAGTTCACCGAGCAGGGTCTGCGCGCGGCGCTGGACGAGCGTCTGCGCGGCCTCACCTCGCCTCTCGGTGCGCTGGAAAAGCGCTTCATGGGCCGCGACCTGACCGGCGAGATCGTCGCCCTGCTGGGCCAGTGGCAGGCCGACTTCTCCGCCGAGGACGGGCCGTTGAAGGCCCATGGCGTGTGGTTCGCCAAGGACCACGGCCGCAGCCTGATGATGATCGAGCTGGCCTCCGGTGGTCTTGACCTCGGGGCCCAGGAAGACGCGGTGCGGCGGATCCGCGCGGAGTTCGACGCGCTGGCCCCGGACGGCGTCCGCCTGCTGCTGTCGGGGCCGTCGGTGTTCTCGGTGGAAACCCGCGACGTGATCACCCGCGATGCGCGCAACCTGTCCATCGTCGCCACCACCGCGGTGGTGGCCTTCCTGCTCGCGGCGTTCCGCTCGGTGACCCTGCTGGCACTGGTGCTGGTGCCGCTTTTGGCCGGCGTGGTCACCGCCACCGCCGCCGTGCTGCTGGTGTTCGGCAACATCCACGGCGTGACCCTGGCCTTCGGTATCACCCTGATCGGCGTCGCGGTGGACTACCCGATCCATTTCTTTTCCCACCTGCGCGGTGGCCGCGCCGAGGCCGAGGCCAGCATCCGCGGCATCTGGCCCACCCTGGCACTGGGCGTGCTGTCCACCATCATTGCCTACGTGGTGCTGGTGCTGTCCGAGTTCACCGGGTTGCAGCAGCTCGGCGTGTTCACCGTGGTGGGCCTGCTCGCCGCCGCCGCGGTCACGCGCTGGCTGCTGCCCTTCCTGGTGCCGCGACAACTGGTCATCGGCGGCGGCCTGGCCGGCGTCCACCGCGGCCTGTGCCGGGTCGGTGGCGCGCTCAGCGGCAAGGGGCCGTGGACGTTGCTGCTGATCCCGCTGGCAGCGCTGGTGGTGGCACTGACCGACACCCCGCTGCGCAACCTAGACGTCGATTCATTGAGCCCCATCGGCCAGGAACGACGGGACGAGGACCGCGCCCTGCGCAACGATCTCGGCTTCTGGTACGGCGGCAAGCTGGCGGTGGTGGTGGCGCCGGACGCCGAGGGCGCCCTGGTCCGCAGCGAGTTGCTGTCCAGCGAGCTCGACACGCTGGTGGAAGAGGGCGTGATCACCCGCTACGACATGGCTGCCCGCTTCCTGCCCAGCCAGGCGCGACAGGCCCGCCAGCTGGCGGCGATCCCCGACCAGCCGGTGCTGCGCGCGCGGCTCGACGCGGCGATGGCCGACTCGCCGTTCCGCAAGGACGTGTTCGACGACTTCGTCGAGCAGGCAGCCAAGGCCCGCGAGCGCGAGCCGTTGACCGTGGACAGCCTGTCCGACTCGCAGATGGGCGAGCGCTTGAAGGCGCTGCTGTTCGAGCAGGATGGCCTGTGGATCGCCCCGATTCTGCTGCACGGCGTCGACGACGAGTCCGCCCTGGCGCGGCTGGACCGGACCTGGGACGACGGCAGCCAGACGATGTACGTGAACATCAAGGCCCGCGCCACCTCGGTGCTGTCGGTGGCCATCGACCACGTGATCCCGTTGATGGGCTTCGGCGTGGTCGCCATCTACCTGCTGCTGGCGCTGGCCTACCGCAGCCTGGTGCGGCCCCTGCGGGTGCTGCTGCCCACCCTGTGCGCGGTGGCGGTGACGCTGGCGGCGCTCAACCTGGCCGGCGTGTCGCTGACCCTGATGCACCTGGTGTCGATGCTGCTGATCGTCGGCCTCGGCCTGGACTACGCGCTGTTCTACAACCGCCTGAGCGAAGATGCCGGGGAATGGCACACCACCTTCAAGGCCCTGTGGGTATCGAGCTTCACCACGGTGATGGTGTTCGGCATGCTGTTCTACTCGAACACGCCGCCGTTGCAGGCCATCGGCCTGACCGTGGGCATCGGCGCCCTGCTGTGCCTGGTGTTCGGCGCCTGCTGGACACGGCAGCGGCCGCCGCCGACGGGTTCAGCCTGAACAGTTCAGGCTGAACCGCCCTCGCGCGGTGCGTAGTGACTGCGCACGTAGCTGTCGACCAGCGCCTTGAAGTCCTCGGCGATGGTCTCGCCCTTCAGGGTCACCGTCTTCTCGCCGTCCTCGTAGACCGGCGCCACCGGCCGCTCGCCGGAGCCGGGCAGGCTGATGCCGATGTTGGCATTGCGGCTCTCCCCGGGACCGTTGACCACGCAGCCCATCACCGCCACCGACATGTCCTCGACACCCGGGTACTCGGTCTTCCAGACCGGCATCTGGTTGCGCAGGTAGGACTGGATGTCCGCCGCCAGGCGCTGGAAGTAGTCGCTGGTGGTGCGACCGCAGCCGGGGCAGGCGATGACCTGCGGGGTGAAGGCGCGGATGCCCATGGACTGCAGGATCTCCTGCGCCACGCGGACCTCCTCGCAGCGATCGCCACCCGGCGGCGGGGTCAGCGAGACGCGGATGGTGTCGCCGATGCCTTCCTGCAGCAGCACCGCCATGGCCGCGGTGGAGGACACCACGCCCTTGTTTCCCATGCCGGCCTCGGTCAGGCCAAGGTGCAGGGGGTAGTCGCAGGCCGCGGCCAGGGCGCGGTACACCGCCACCAGGTCCTGCACCGCGCTGACCTTGCACGAGAGCACGATGCGATCGTGGCCGAGGCCGATTTCCTCGGCCCGGCGGGCACTGCCCAGCGCCGACTCGATGAGGGCCTCGCGGGTCACCTCCGGCAACGGCCTGGGGTTGGCCAGGCGCTGGTTGGCATCGAGCAGTCGGGCCAGCAGTTCCTGGTCCAGGGAGCCCCAGTTGACGCCGATGCGCACCGGCTTGCCGTGGCGGCAGGCGGTTTCGATCATCTCGGCGAACTGGGTGTCGCGCTTCGCCCCGCGGCCGACATTGCCCGGGTTGATGCGGTACTTGGCCAGGCGCTCGGCGCACTCGGGGTATTTCGCCAGCAGCTTGTGGCCGTTGAAGTGGAAGTCGCCCACCAGCGGCACCGCTCCGCCGTCGCCTTCCAGGCGGTCGGCGATGCGCGGCACCGCCGCCGCCGCCGCTTCGGTGTTGACGGTGATGCGCACCAGTTCCGAGCCGGCCCGGGCCAGCGCCCGCACCTGGCGCGCGGTGGCGTCGACGTCGGCGGTATCGGTGTTGGTCATCGACTGCACCACCACCGGCGCGTTCCGGCCGATGCGGATGCCGGCAACGTCGACGCAGGCTGTGGGGTGTCGCAGGATCACGGGCGCGGGGGAGGTCGAAAGAGGCAGCGCATTCTACCCGAACGCCGCTTGCCGCTACAATCAGGCCCTACCGAGCGAACCGTTCCCCATGCCCGGCCTGCCCGGCCCGGCCAGCCAGAAGCCATCGCCATGCACATATCCCCGTTCATCCAGAACCTGCCAAAGGCCGAGCTGCACCTGCACATCGAGGGCACCTTCGAGCCGGAGCTGATGTTTGCCATCGCCGCGCGCAACGGCATCGAGCTCGCCCATCCCTCGGTGGAGGCGCTGCGCGCGGCCTACGACTTCTCCAGCCTGCAGGATTTCCTCGACATCTACTACCAGGGCATGCAGGTGCTGGTGCAGCGCGAGGATTTCCGCGATCTCGCCCTGGCCTACCTCGACCGGGTGGCGGCCCAGGGGGTGCGCCACGTGGAAATCTTCTTCGATCCGCAGGGACACACCAGCCGCGGCGTGGCCTTCTCCACGGTCATCGACGGTCTTGGCGACGCGCTGGCCGAGGGCCAGCGCCGTCATGGCATAAGTTCGCGCCTGATCCTGTGCTTCCTGCGCCATCTTGACGAGGACGACGCCTTCGCTACCCTCGACCAGGCCATGCCCTACCTCGACCGCATCGCCGCGGTGGGGCTGGATTCCAGCGAGCAGGGACATCCGCCGTCGAAGTTCGCCCGGGTCTTCGCCCGCGCGCGCGAGCTCGGCCTGCCGACCGTGGCCCATGCCGGCGAAGAGGGTCCGCCGGAATACGTGCGCGAGGCCTTGTCCTTGCTCAAGGTGTCGCGCATCGACCACGGCAACCGGGCGCTGGAGGATGCCGCGCTCACCGCCGAGCTGGCCCGGCGCGGCATGCCGCTGACGGTGTGCCCGTTGTCCAACCACCGCCTGTGCGTGGTCGACGACCTGGCCCGCCACCCGTTGCCGGCGATGCTCGAGGCCGGGCTGGTGGTGACGCTGAACTCGGACGACCCGGCCTTCTTCGGCGGCTACGTGAACGAGAACTACCAGGCCATGGCCGACCACGTCGGCATCGACAACGCCACCCTGGCCGAGCTGGCGCGAAACTCCTTCCGCGCCGCCTTCCTCGACGAGGACCGCCGCCGCCA
>CAYGJZ010000035.1:28536-40420 GCA_964350265.1 uncultured Gammaproteobacteria bacterium
GTTTCGACCAGTTCGCACAGGGCGGCCATGCCGTCGGCCAGCCGGGTGGTGTGCCGCTGCACCAGGTCCGGGTGCACGTGGAAGAGATTGTCGCGGGCGGCGGCGCGCAGGAAGTCGTAGCGCAGCCAGTCGGCCAGCCACTCGGGACGCCGGTCGCCCATGCCGCCGGTGATGATGGCCTCCGGGTCGCGTTCCAGCACCGCCTCGACACTGACCCGTGGCGCCAGCGAGGCCAGCTCGGCGAACACGTTCACCGCGCCGCAGCCGGTGAGCAGCTTGCTGATGAGGTGTTCGCCGTTCAGCGTGATCAACGGATCGTTCCAGACCTCGTAGAACACCGTCACCGGGTCGCGGTGGGCGTAGCGGGCACGCAGCGCGGTGATCCTGTGCATGAAGTCGTCGGCCACCTTGCCGGCCACCGCTTCCCGCCCGGTGAGGGCACCGAGCTTGCGCAGTTCCTCGGCCACGTGGGCCGGCTCGCGCGGCTCGCTGAGGAACAGCGGCAGGCCGATGCGCTGCATGCGCCGGATCGGCTCGTCCGGGTTGCCGCTGGTCCAGCCCAGCACCACGTCGGGATCGAGCTCGACGATGCGCTCGATGTCGAAGTCCTTGTAGGTGCCGATGATCTCGATCCGTGCCGCCGCCGGCGGGTAGTTGCTGTAGGTGGTGACGCCGACCAGCGAGTCACCGGCACCGATGGCGAACAGGTTCTCGGTCAGGTGCGGGGCGAGGCTGATGATGCGTGTTGCCGGCGCGTCGAGCACGAGGGTTTCCCCGCGGTCGTCCGGCACGCGGATCTCGGCCGTGGCCACGGTGGTGGCCAGCCACAGCGCCAGCCACAGCGCAAACCCTGTCGCCAGCCGACGACGGGCGCCCCGGGGAACGGGCATCAGCCGCGCTGGGCCATCTGGTCGTCGATGGCGCGCTGTCGCTCCTGGCGCTGGAAGATCAACGCGGCGACGACGATGCACAGGGTCACCACCAGCACGATGATGGTGCCGAGCGCGTTGATCTCCGGACTGACGCCGAGGCGGACCTTGGAGAACACCACCATCGGCAGCGTGCTGGCCCCGGGGCCGGCCACGAAGCTGGCGATCACCAGGTCGTCCAGGGACAGCGTGAAGGCGAGCAGCCAGCCGGAAACCAGGGCAGGCGCCAGCAGCGGCACCACGATGACCAGGAAGGTCTTCAATGGTCGGGCGCCGAGGTCCATCGCCGCCTCTTCCAGCGACATGTCCAGCGAGGCGATGCGTGCACGCACGATCACCGCGACGAAGGCCAGCGAGAAGGTGATGTGGGCAATGGTGATGGTGGACATGCCGCGCGCCCAGCCGATGCCGACGAACAGCAGCAGGGTGGCCAGCCCGGTGATCACGTCGGGCATGACCAGCGGCGCGGTGGACATGCCGGTGAACAGCGTGCGCCCGCGGAAACGGCCGAAGCGGTTCAGGGCGAAGGCGGTCAGGGTGCCGAGGATCATCGCCGCGGTGGCGTTGATCGAGGCGATCTTCAGGCTGACCCAGGCGGCATCGAGGATCTGCTCGTTGCGCAGCAGCTCGCCGTACCACTTGGTGGAGAAGCCCGACCACACCGAGACCAGCTTGCCGGCATTGAAGGAGAACAGGATCAGCAGCGCGATGGGTGCATAGAGAAAGGCGAAGCCGAACACCAGCATGCCGATGTTGAAGCGGGAAATGCCACGTTTCATGACCGGCCCTCCGATTCGCGGTTCTGGTAGTGCTGGAAGATGACGATGGGTACCACCAGCAGCACCAGCATGGCGATGGCCACCGAGGAGGCCACCGGCCAGTCACGGTTCTGGAAGAACTCGTTCCACAGCACCTTGCCGATCATCAGCGTGTCCGGTCCGCCGAGCAGTTCGGGAATGACGAACTCGCCCACCACCGGGATGAAGACCAGCATGGAGCCGGCCACGATGCCGGGCATGGACAGCGGCAGGGTGACGCTGACGAAGGTCTTCCATGGTCGGCAGCCGAGATCCGCCGCGGCCTCCAGCAGGCTGTCGTCCATGCGCGCCAGGTTGGCGTACAGCGGCAGGATCATGAAGGGCAGGTAGGAGTAGACGATGCCGAGGTAGACCGAGAAGTGGTTGTGCAGCAGGATCAGCGGCTCGTCGATGATGCCAAGCCCCATCAGGAAGTTGTTGAGGATGCCGTTGCTCTTCAGGATGCCGATCCAGGCATAGACGCGGATCAGGAAGGAGGTCCAGAAGGGCAGGATCACCAGCATCAGCAGCGCGTTGCGCCAGGCGCCCGGCGCCCGCGCGATGCCATAGGCCATCGGGTAGCCGAGCAGCAGGCACAGGGCGGTGGAGAAGAAGGCGATCTTGATGGAGTTGAGATAGGCGGAGATGTACAGGTCGTCGGAGAGCAGGAAGGCGTAGTTGTCGAAGCTGCCGGTGAAGGTGGGCAGCCAGCCTGCGCTCCATTCGAATACCGCCGAGTAGGGCGGTTGCGCGATCAGCGGCTCGGCGAAGCTGAGCTTGAGCACGATGGCGAAGGGCGCGAGGAAGAAGACCAGCAGCCACAGGTACGGTGCGGCGACCGCGAAGGTGCGCCCGGTGGGGCGCCAGCGCCGCGCGCTCATGCCGGGTCGGCCAGCAGCACGCCGGCATCGCGATCCCATTCCAGCCAGACCGCGTCGTCCCAGTCGATGGCGCGGCGCGCGGTGCGCGCCTCGTTCTGCATGTTCACCCGCACCATCTGTCCCGAGGCCAGGCGAACGCGGTAGATGGAGACACTGCCCTGGTAGGCGATGTCGGCGACCTGTCCCTGGCACAGGTTGCTGGCGTCGGCGGGTTTCTCGGCGTGGATGCCGATCTTCTCCGGGCGCACCGCCACCGCCACCTTCTGGCCGTTGGCAACGTCGTCGCGGGCATTCAGTTCCATGGCCATGCCGCTGTCGGTGCCCTGGATCACCAGCGGATCGCCCACCTGGGCCACCTCGCCCTCGAACAGGTTGACCGAGCCCAGGAAGTCGGCGACGAAGCGGCTGCCGGGAAATTCGTAGACCTCCGCCGGCGAGCCGATCTGCTGGATCACGCCGTTGTTCATCACCGCGATGCGCGTGGCCAGCGTCATCGCCTCCTCCTGGTCGTGGGTGACCACGATGAAGGTGATGCCGACTTCGTCCTGGATGTTCATCAGCTCGAACTGGGTCTGCTCGCGCAGCTTCTTGTCCAGCGCCGCCAGCGGTTCGTCGAGCAGCAGCAGCTTGGGATGCTTGGCCAGGCTGCGCGCCAGCGCCACACGCTGCCGCTGGCCGCCGGAAAGCTGGTGCGGCTTGCGCCGGGCGAACTGGCCGAGCTGGACCAGTTCGAGCATCTCGCTCACCCGCTTGTTGATCTTGTCCGCCGGCATGCGGTCCTGCTTGAGACCGAAGGCGACGTTGTCCGCCACCGTCATGTGCGGGAACAGGGCATAGGACTGGAACATCATGTTCACCGGCCGCTCGTAGGGCGGCACGTCGGTCATGTCCTGTCCGTCGAGCCAGATGCGGCCCTCGGTGGGGGTGTCGAGGCCGGCGAGCATGCGCAGCAGGGTGGACTTGCCGCAGCCGGAGGCGCCGAGCAGGGCGAAGAACTCGTTGCGGGCGATGCTCAGGGAGACGTCGTTGACGGCGACGAACTCGCCGAAACGCTTGCTGACGTTCTCGATCCGGATGTACGGATCCTTGTCGGTGTTGCCGGCCGGGCCGGCTGCGGGCGTCGTCGTCATGCTTCCGTTCCTTTGGTGTGCACGTTGCGCGACGCCCGTGCGCGGCGCCGACGCGGGAGCCCGGGCGGTTGGCCGCCCGGGCAGCCTGTTGGCAGGTGGCCTACTGGCCGGTCTTGACCTTGGTCCAGGCCCGGGTCACCTCGCGGGTATAGCGCGGCGGCTCGGTGGCATCGGGGAACAGCTTGGCCTTGACCTCGTCGCTCGGGTAGATGGCCGGGTCGCCGGTGATCTCCGGATCGACCAGCTCGGTGGCGGCGGCATTGGCGTTGGCGTACCACACGTAGTTGGTCACGTCCGCGGCGATCTGCGGCTCCATGATGAAGTTCAAAAAGGCGTGGGCATTGTCCGGGTGCGGCGCATCCTTGGGGATGGTCATCATGTCGAACCAGATCAGCGCGCCTTCCTTCGGAATCACGTACTCGATCTCCACGCCCTGCTCGGCCTCGGCGGCGCGGTCGCGGGCAATGAACATGTCGCCGGACCACCCCATGGCCAGGCAGACGTCGCCGTTGGCGAGGTCGTTGATCTGCTGCGAGGAGTGGAAGTACTTGATGCTCGGGCGTACCGCCGACAGTCGTTCCACCGCCTTGTCCAGGGCCGCCTTGTCATGGCCGTTGGGATCTTCGCCGAGATAGTTCAGGGCGGCGTCGAAGACCTCGGTGGGCGCGTCGAGCAGGGTCACGCCGCAGTCGGCGAACTGCTTGACCACCTCCGGGTCGAACAGCATGTCCCAGCTGTCGGTGGGGGCGTCGGGGGCGCGCTCGGCGATCTTGTTGATGTTGTAGCCGAAGCCGGTGGTGCCCCACATGTAGGGCATGCCGTGCTGGTTGCCCGGGTCCTGGGCATCCAGCCGCGCGAGGATGTCCGGGTCGAGGTGCTGCCAGTTGGGCAGCTTGCTCTTGTCCAGTGGCAGGAACACGCCGGCCTGGATCTGGCGGGCCATGAAGGACGACGTCGGCACGACGATGTCGTAGCCGGTATTGCCGGCCAGCAGCTTCGCCTCGAGCACCTCGTTGGAGTCGAACACGTCGTAGCGGACCTTGATGCCGGTCTGCTCCTCGAATTTCTGAATCGTGTCCTCGGCAATGTAGTCCGACCAGTTGTACACGTTCAGCACTTTCTCTTCTTCCGCCGAGGCGGAGCCGGCCAGGACCAGGCCGGCGGTGGTCGCGATCAGCACGCGGGAAAGGGAAGACATCAGGCAAACCTCCACGATGATTCGGCTGGTATGGTGAACACCGCATGGAGGGTCGACGGCGCCGGCAAGGAATCCCGGTGCATGCACAAAGCCCCCGCTTGCGATACGGCAAAGATTGTCGCACCGACCGCGGTGGCGTACAAGCAAGTTGCGCACGGCGTGCGCGGCGATTTCACCGGTTCGACGTGGTGCTACCAGGCGCCGAACACGTAGCCGCGTTCGGCGGCAAGCCCGGTCTCCCGTTCGATCACGGCATCGGCGACGGTGATCCGGTTGCGCCGTTGCCCATGCCAGTCCGCCAGTCGCTGTTGCATGGTCTCGCGAATGCCGACATGGCCTGTGTCCCGGCCAAGATCGCGCGACTCGGCGGGATCATCGACGAGATCGAAGAGCTGTGGCGGAAAACCGGGAAAATGGATGTACTTGTACCGCGGGTCGCGAACCATGGTGCCCCGTGCCCGTGACGGCGACAGGCCAAGGGCAAGACGCGCGGGCCGCATGGCGTAGTCCACCTCGGAGAACACCGCGTCGCGCCAGTCGCCGGTGGACGCGCTGTCGTGCAGCAGGGGCAGCAGCGAACGGCCCTCCAGTCGCGTTGGCTCGATGACCCCGCCCAGTGCCTCGATGAAGGTGGGCAGCAGGTCGATGGATTCGATCAACTCTTCGCGCACCTGGCCCCGGGTCGTGTCGGCGGTGGGGGAGGGGTCGCGGATGATCATCGGGATGCGTACCGATGCCTCGTGGAACAGTTCCTTCTCGCCGAGCCAGTGGTCGCCGAGGTAGTCGCCGTGGTCGGAGGTGAAGACGATCAGCGTGTCGTCGAAGCGACCGCGTGCGCGCAGGTGTTCGAACAGCCGGCCGAGCTCGTGGTCGATTTGGGAGACCAGGCCCATGTAGGTGGGGATGACCCGCCGGCGGCAGGCTTCGCTGGAGAAGCTTTCGCTTTCCTCGTGGTCGAGGAAAGCCGCGTACACCGGGTGCGGCTGGTGACGCTCCTCGGCGGCACGGTTGGCCGGCAGGATGTCGTCGGCCTGGTAGGCGCGGTGCCAGGGGTCGGGTGCCATGTAGGGCCAGTGCGGCTTGATGTAGGACAGGTGCAGGCACCATGGTTGTTCGCCGGCCTGGTCGATGAAGTCCATGGCACGGCGGGTCATGTAGGGGGTTTCCGCGTGCTCTTCGCGTACCCGCGCCGGGCGGTGTGCATTGCGCAGGTACCAGCCGGAGTGCAGCACGCCCCGGCTGTCCTCGGCGGCGTTGGCAAAGTCGTTCCACGGGTTCTCGGCGCGGTAGCCGTGGCGTCGCAGGAACTGGTTGTAGGGAAGTTCCGGGTCGAAGTTCTGCATCGGGTGCAGGCCGTCGTCGCGCTCGAAGGGTTCAAAGCCGGTATGCAGCAGGTGCCGGCCCACCGCCGAGGCGGGGTCGATGCCCAGCCGTCGCATGCCGGCGAGATCGGCGCGCATGTGGGTCTTGCCGGCCAGGGCGGTGCGTACCGACAGCGCGCCGAGGTAATCGCCGAGGGTGTGTTCGTCCACCCGCAGCGGGAAGTTGTTGTAGGTGGCGCCGTGGCTGGCGGCATAGCGCCCGGTATAGAAGGAGGCCCGCGAGGGTCCGCAGACCGGGGCATTGCAGTAGGCGCGGGAGAAGCGCACGCCGTCGGCGGCAAGGGCATCGATCACCGGCGTGCGCAGGGTGGGGTGGCCGGCACAGCCGAGGTAGTCGGCGCGCAACTGGTCGCACATGATGAACAGGATGTTGCGTACGGTGGTCATCTTGCCGCGCCTTGCCGCTGCCGTGGGGCGGATGGGCGCACTATAGCAAAACGCCGCCGGCGAGCATCAGGCCGGCGTCGCCAGCGCCGGCATGTCGTCGACACCGAGGAAGCCGCCGGACTGGCGTCGCCACAGGTCGGCGTAGAGGCCGTCGCCACGCACCAGCTCGGCGTGCCGTCCCTGCTCGACCACGCGGCCGTGGTCGAGCACCACCAGCCGGTCGAGGGTGGCGATGGTGGACAGGCGGTGGGCGATGGCGATCACCGTCTTGCCCGCCATCAGCCGGTTCAACTGCTCCTGGATGGCGGCCTCCACCTCCGAGTCCAGCGCCGAGGTGGCCTCGTCGAGGATCAGGATCGGCGCGTTCTTCAGGATCACCCGGGCAATGGCAATGCGCTGACGCTGGCCGCCGGACAGCTTGACCCCGCGCTCGCCGACATGGGCATCGTAGCCGCGGCGGCCGCGCGGGTCGCGCAGCGCGGGGATGAAGCCGTCGGCGCGGGCCAGCCTGGCGGCCTGCTCGATCTCCTCGTCGCTGGCATCGGCCCGGCCATAGCTGATGTTGTCGCGGATGGAGCGGTGCAGCAGCGCGGTGTCCTGGGTGACCATGGCGATGTGTTCGCGCAGGCTCTCCTGGCGCACCCCGGCGATGTCCTGGCCGTCGATGGCGATGCATCCGCCGTCGACGTCGTGGAAGCGCAGCAGCAGGTTGACCAGGGTCGACTTGCCGGCCCCGGAACGACCCACCAGCCCGACCTTCTCGCCGGGGGCGACGTCGAGACAGAAGTCGCGGATCACCGGGGTGTCACCGCCGTAGGCAAAGTCGACGTGGTCGAAGCTCACCGCGCCGCGCGACACCACCAGGTCCACCGCCCCGGGATGGTCGTTGACGGTATGCGGCCGCGAGATGGTCTCGATGCCGTTCTGCACCGTGCCGATGTTCTCGAACAGGCTGGTGATGGTGCGCAGTATCCAGCCCGACATCTGGTTGACGCGAATGATCATGCCGTTGGCCACGGCAATGGCGCCGACGCTGATCGCGCCCTGCTGCCACAGCACGATGGACAGGTAGGCGGTGCCGATGATCAGCGCGGTGTTCAGCACCACCAGGATGGCGGTCATGTTGAGAATGGCGCGCATCAGCACCTGGAAGGCGCGGGTATGGCGGCGCACGCCCTCGGCCACGAACTGTTCCTCGCGGTCGGCATGGGCGAACAGCTTCACCGACTGCACGTTGGTATAGCTGTCGACGATGCGTCCGATGAGGGTGGAATTGGCCTCCGACAGCGAGGCGGACTTCTGCCGCACCGGCGGCACCATGCCCACCACCACCAGGGCATAGGCCAGCGCCCACAGGGCCAGCGGAATCAGCAGGCGCGCATCCATGTCGATGAACATCACCAGGATGCCGACCAGGTAGATGACCAGGAACCAGACGCCGTCGACCACGTTGATCACCGCCTCGCGCAGGGCATGTCCCGTCTGCATGACCTTCTGCGCCACCCGCCCGGCAAAGTCGTTCTGGAAGAACGACAGGCTCTGCCGCAGCACGTAGCGATAGGTGTTCCAGCGCACGTTGTTGGTGATCCCCGGGGACAGGGTCAGGTTGATCAGCCCGCGCGAGGCGACCATGGCCAGTGGACGGATGATGGCGACCACCACCACCATGGCCACGAGGCCCATGCCGTGGTCGGTGAGGAAGGTCTGGTGACCGCCTTCGCCCATCCAGTCGACCAGGTCGCCGAGGAAGGTATAGAGGAACAGCTCCGCCACCGCGGCGATGCCGGACAGGGTCAGGGTCAGGACCACCAGGCCACGGATCGGCCACAGGTAGTAGGCAAAGAACCGCGCGGTCGGGCGTGGCGGCATGGACAGGCGAGGGTCGTCGAGCGGATCGACGAGTCGTTCAAGCAGGCGGTAGAGCATCAGCGAAAGGGATTGCGTGGGGTGGCGGGCAAACAGCCAGTGTACATGAGTGCGGCATACGCCGACGGGGCCGACGACAGAGTCGCCGCCCGGCGGCTGGATTTGCCGAAAACCGCTGCGGTATCCTTGCCCCTGGTCACCGCGCCCCCGCCAGCCTCGCGCGTCTTCCCCGGAGCCCCATGCACGAATCGCAGACAGTTCTACCCGGCGCTGCCGCCGCGCCCCCGGGCCGGCCATGCTGAGCGAAGGACAGCGCCTGGCCGACCGCAGCCTGGTCAGCGCGACCACGGCGCTGGACTGGCTCGACCGGCATTGTCCGGCGCTGGACGCGGAGTCCGTGGATCCGGCCGCGGCCCTTGGCCGGGTGCTGGCAGCGCCGCTGCTGGCGCCGTCCGACCTGCCGCCGGTATCGCTGGCCGGCATCGACGGCTATGCCCTGGCCGGGGCGGCCACGGTGGGTGCGAGTTCCTACAACCCCCTGCCGCTGCGGCTGGGCCACGACGCCTGGCCGGTGGACTGTGGCACGGCGCTGCCACCGGGCGCGGACGCGGTACTGCCGCTGGAGGACGCCGACCTCGACGGCGAGGTGGTCGAGGTCACCGGTGCGGTGGCGCCCGGGGAGCACGTACTCGCCGCCGGACGGGAATGCCGTGCCGGTGCCGAGATGCTTGCCGCCGGACATCGCCTTGGCGTGCGCGCGCTGTCGCTGGCGGCAGGGGCCGGGGTGACGCGGCTGGCGGTGGTGCGCCGCCCGCGATTGCGCGTGGTTGCCCTGCGGCCGGGCCATGGCGGCGACATGGTCGCCGCGCTGCTGGCGGCGACCGGGGCCGTGATCGACGGGGTCGAACCTGTCGACGGCGACCTGTCCCGCTTCCAGCAGTGCCTGCGCGCCGACCACGGCGAGGACCTGCTGGTGACCGTGGGCGGCACCGGTGCCGGGAACAACGACTTCGCTGTCTCGCAGCTGGCCGCGCTGGGCGAGGTGGCCCTGCACGGCGTCGCCGTGCACCCCGGCGAACAACTCGCCCTCGGCCGGCTGGATCGGCGCCTGGTCATCCAGTTGCCGGGCTGGCCGCTGGCCAGCTACCTTGCCGCCGAACTGTTCGCGGCGCGGGCGGTGCGCCGGCTCGGCGGCGACGGTGCACCGCCGGCGCCGCGCGAGCGGGTGCTGGAGCGCAAGATCGCCTCGCGCCTGGGCCGGCTCGACATCGCCCGGGTGCGCGTGGACGGCGACCGGGCGCTGCCGCTGGCGGTGGCCGATGCGCTGGGCTTCCAGCCACTGGCCCGCGCCGACGGCTACGTGCTGGTGCCCGAGTCCAGCGAGGGCCACGCCGCCGGTGAGCGCGTGGCGGTATACCCGTTTCAAGACTGCCCGTGGAGACATGGCTGACGTGACGACGATCGATCCCCGCGAACTGGTGGAGCGCCGCAGTGCCGCGCGCCAGCGCCAGTTCCTCGACGTGCTCGAACCGGCCGAGGCCGCCGAGCGCTTTCACGCCCACCTGCGCCTGGCACCGCGCGGCGACGAGGCCTTGCCGCTGGCCGATGCCCTCGGCCGGGTGCTGGCCGAGGACGTGGTGGCCGGCGTGAACGTGCCCGCCTTCGACCGCACCAACGTGGACGGCTTCGCGGTGCGTTCCGCCGACAGCGCACAGGCCGGCGAGGACGCACCGGTACGGCTGCTGCTGAACCACGAGGTGGTGACGCCGGGGGTCATGCCGGCGGAGGAAGTCGGCGCCGGGCGCGCCACGCTGGTTGCCACCGGGGCGGTGATCCCGCGCGGCGCCGACGCGGTGGTGATGGTGGAGGATACCGACGTGGTCGAGTCCGGCGACACCCTCGTCGTGGAACTGCGCCGGGCGGTGGCCGCCGGTGCCTACATGACCTTTGCCGGCACCGATGTCGGCCTCGGCGAGACCGTGCTGCGTGCCGGCCAGGTGCTGACCTCGCGGGAGATCGGTTTGCTCGCCGCCATCGGCCGCGCCGAGGTGCGGGTGCATCGCCGGCCACGGGTGGCCATCGTCTCCACCGGCAACGAGATCGCCAGCCCCGGCGAACCGCTGCCCGATGCCGGCGTCTACGACTCCAACCAGTACATCGTCGCCGCCGCGGTGCGCGAGCTCGGCGGTGAGCCGGTGCCCATGGGGGTGGTGCGCGACGACCGCGCGGCCCTCGACGAGGCCATTGCCCGCGCCCTGGACTGCGACCTGGTGGTGCTTTCCGGCGGCACCTCCAAGGGTGCCGGCGACCTGTGCTACGAGGCGGTCGGTGCACTGCCCGCGCCCGGCGTGGTGGTGCACGGCGTCGGCATCAAGCCAGGCAAGCCGCTGTGCCTGGCGGTGGCCGGGGATACCCCGGTGGTCATCCTGCCGGGTTTTCCCACCTCGGCGATCTTCACCTTTCACCGCTTCATCGCCCCGGTGATCCGGGCCTTCGCCGGCATGCCTGCCAACGAGACCCTGTCGCTGCCGGCCCGGCTGGCGACCCGGGTGCGTTCCGATCCCGGCCGCATGGAGTTCCTGCTGGTCAACCTGGTGGAAACCGGCGAAGGCATGGCGGCCTACCCGGTGGGCAAGGGCTCGGGTGCGGTGTCTTCTTTCAGCCAGGCCGATGGCTTCGTCGCCATCGATGCCGGTCGCGAACAGGTGGCGGCGGGGACGCTGGTGGACGTGCAGCTGATCTCCTCGCGCCACGTGGCCACCGAGTTCATCGCCATCGGCAGCCACTGCGTCGGCCTCGACCTGCTGCTCGGCCTGATGCAACGAAGCGGCATCTCCACCAAGGCGATGCACGTCGGCAGCACCGGCGGCCTGGCCGCGGCGCGGCGCGGCGAGTGCGATATTGCCGGCGTCCACCTGATGGATGCCAGCGGCGAGTACAACCGGCCCTTCCTGTCCCAGGGCATGGAACTGGTGAAGGGCTACCGTCGCCTGCAGGGCGTGGTCTACCGTCGAGACGATGCGCGTTTCACCGACGCCGCCGATGCCGCCGCGGTGGCCGCCGCGGCCATCGCCGACGACGACTGCGTGCTGGTCAACCGCAATGCGGGAAGCGGTACCCGCATCCTCATCGACGGGTTGCTCGACGGCGTCGAGCCGCCAGGCTATGCCCACCAGGTGAAGTCGCACAACGCGGTGGCCGCGGCGGTGGCCCAGGGGCGGGCCGACTGGGGCATGGCCATCGACACCGTGGCCCGCGAATACGGTCTCGGCTTTCTCCCGGTGCAGGAAGAACACTACGACTTCGTGGTGCCC
>CAYGJZ010000036.1:0-17908 GCA_964350265.1 uncultured Gammaproteobacteria bacterium
ACGACGCGTGCATGGCAGCGGCGGTCAGCACCAGGGCGAATACGGTGATGCTCACGTCGATGCAGAGGTTCGAAATTCGGCGATAGGCCGCGTCGTTGCTGGCCTCTCAATTTCACCGTGGTGGGTATGTGCAAAAATCCGGGCAAACTCTAGCAGCATTCGGCGTCAATCGTCGGGCCTGTGGTTGCCGCGCAGCGTGTCCAGGACCGCCCGTTCGTGCCGGCTTGGCTCAAGGGTTCCGGCTTCCGTGTCGATCGCCAGCCATCCAGGATGGGCTCTCACCTCGGTGGTTATCGTCAACGCCAGACCGAGTCCATGGACGTCTTCCTGGCGCCGCGCGTGGATGGAATTGTACTCCATGTCGAACAACCATGAGTCATCTTGAGTCCCGTGGACAATGGGGTTGAAGGTGAGCATCCGCGAACAATCGAAGGAAGATCAGCGACCTTGTGGGGGTAGTAGTGGGCCTATCGAATCTCGCCCACTACGTTGGAGAGGATGGGTCCGACATGATGAGAAGTGTCAACAGGCCCGGCCCGCGCAACCCTCCGGAGGCCCATGCGGGAACCTGTAGTCGGACCTGCCGCGAGCGCAACGCAAACCACCGGCATGTGCCATGATTACATCACACACGTGCACGGTGCCAATCATGAATCTTCGTCATCTCGGTTATTTCGTCACGCTTGCGCGCGAGGGCCATTTCGGGCGCGCGGCCGCATGCTGTCACGTTACCCAATCGACGTTGTCCGCAGCGATACGCCAGCTAGAGAAGGAAATCGGCGTGCCGCTGATCGAACGCGACAAGCGCTTCAAGGGGTTCACCGCCGAGGGTCGAATCTTGCTGGACTGGGCCAAACGCGTGGTACTCGAGCGCGATGTGCTCGACCAGAGAATCGGCCTGATGCGCGGCGAGTTGTCCGGCGAGATCGCCATCGGTGTGATCCCCACGGCGCTGCCGACCATCAGCCTGCTGACCACACCTCTCAATCTCGTCCATCCGAAAGTGACGTTACGCATCCTGTCTCGAACCTCCAACGAGATCCTCAGGCTGCTCGACGAGTTTGTACTCGACGTCGGCATTACCTACCTCGACAACGAACCCGTGCATGGCTACGAGATCTTTCCGCTCTACGCTGAGCACTACATTCTCCTCACCCCTTCCGAGGGTCCGTTCAAGGGACGCGACAGTGTGACCTGGCGTGAGGCAGCCGATACGCCGCTGTGTCTGCTCGACGCAGACATGCAGAACCGGCGCATTCTCAACGCAATTTTCGCGAGCGTCGGCTGTACACCCAATGCGCATACCGAGACCAACTCGATGATGGCGTTGTGCTCTCATATTCGAACCGGGGTATGGTCAAGTGTCCTGCCGGACAACTTCCTGTGGGTGTTCGGTACGCCTCCGGGTATGTTGGCGCTTCCACTGGTAGAGCCCGATCGCACGCTGGCCGTCGGTGTCGTGGTGCGTCGCCAGGATCCCCGACCGCCCGTGGTCGACGCCTTCCTCAAGGCAGCCATCGCATCGAACATCGAAGTGCAGATCCGGTCAGGCGTTATCACATCGACATGATCGAAGAACACGATTATAAATTCGCAAAAACTCGTTTGATGGCGATTTGACAGCTATCCATAATCGGCCGCATGAAACGGACCGACTACCCCATCCAGTCTTTGGCGTTCGATACGGATACCGTGCAACGCATCGCCGACGACATGGCGTCGTTAGACGGCGCCTTACTGCCCATACTCCATGCCGTTCAAGAGCGCTTCGGCTACGTCGATGACGACGCGCTGCCGATCATCGCCGAAGCGCTCAACCTATCACGCGCCGATGTGCAGGGAGTTGTATCCTTCTACCACGACTTTCGCCGAGCACCTCCGCGCCGGCACGTCATCCGCGTATGTCGCGCCGAGGCCTGTCAGGCAGTTGGCGCCGAGGCCTTGTACGCGACCGTGACAACCGCCGTTTGTGATGATGTTACCGTCGAGCCCGTCTACTGCCTCGGCATCTGCGCACTGTCTCCGGCCGCCGTGGTAGATGGCGAACTGTACGGGCGCCTCAACGCTGCCGTCTTGCTGGACCTGGTGCGGAAATGACAACGCAGCGAATCTACGTGCCCGCCGATGCGGCGGCACTGTCGGTGGGAGCCGACAAAGTGGCTCACGCCATCGAACGCGAGATTACAACCACTCGGCATGACAGCGTCGTGGTTCGCACAGGCTCACGCGGGCTTTTCTGGCTCGAACCGTTGGTTGAAATCGACACCCCGGTCGGCCGCGTCGGTTTCGGACCGGTGTCGCCTACAGAGGTACGAGCCGTACTTGAACGGGATCTCACCCACCCCTGCTGCGTCGGCCCGGTCGAGGAAATCGACTACCTGAAGAACCAGCAGCGGCTGACTTTCGCCAGGTGCGGCGTGATCGACCCGCTGTCGATGACCGACTACGAAAGCCACGGCGGTCTCGGCGGCCTGCGCCGCGCCTTGGAAATGGATCCTGCAGCGATTGTCGAGGAAGTCGTCGAGTCAGGCCTACGAGGGCGCGGCGGAGCTGGGTTTTCCACCGGCATCAAGTGGCGGACCGTGGCGGAAGCTCCGTCGGAGCACAAGTACATCGTCTGCAATGCCGACGAGGGCGACAGCGGCACTTTCGCAGATCGGATGCTCATGGAAGGCGATCCATACTCCTTGATAGAGGGCATGGTTATCGCCGGCATCGCCGTCGGTGCCAACAAGGGGTTCGTCTATATCCGTTCCGAGTACCCCCATGCCTGGCGCACTATGACACGCGCCGTGGAAACCGCGCGTGCTTTCGGCCTGCTTGGCAATGACGTTCTGTGTAGTGGGCAGTCCTTCGACCTCGAACTGCGGCTCGGCGCCGGCGCCTACATTTGTGGCGAAGAAACATCGCTGTTGGAGAGTCTAGAGGGAAGACGCGGGCAAGTGCGCGCAAAGCCGCCGCTACCGGCGATCCACGGGTTGTTCGACCGGCCTACGGCGGTAAACAACGTGCTATCCCTGGCCGCCATACCAACAATTCTCGCCGCAGGCGCGTTGTTCTACCGTGACTACGGGATGGGACGTTCACGCGGCACCATGCCCATCCAGCTCGCAGGCAACGTCCGCCGTGGCGGCCTGGTGGAGTGTGCTTTTGGCCTCTCCCTTGGCGAGCTCGTTGAGACGTTTGGCGGCGGCACGTTGAGCGGGCGGCCGGTGCGCGCCGTGCAGGTAGGCGGTCCGCTGGGCGCATACTGGCCTACCTCCCTGTTTGACACACCGTTTGACTACGAAGCCTTCGCAGCATGCGGCGGAATGATCGGACACGGCGGGGTAGTGGTATTCGACGATACCGTCGACCTCGCGAAGCAGGCGCGATTCGCCTTCGAATTCTGCGCCATAGAGTCTTGCGGTAAATGCACGCCGTGCCGCATCGGTTCCACGCGCGGCGTCGAAACCATGGACAAGCTTTCCGCATGTGACGATCCCGCCGATTCACTCGCATTGCTACGCGACCTGTGCGAGGTGATGAGCGACGGATCCCTTTGTGCCCTTGGCGGCCTGACACCGATGCCTGTACTGAGCGCCCTCGACCATTTTCCCGAAGACTTTCGTACGCGAGGTCCTCACAAGCAACGCGACATAAGGTGATACCACGTGACAGCGACCACGAACAAAGACCTAGGTACGCCCCCACGCACTACTAGCACGGCCGTGTCACTGACTATAGACGGTATCAAGGTGACGGTACCCGAGGGCACGTCAGTGATGCGTGCGGCCGCACTGGCCGGTATCCAAGTGCCAAGGCTCTGCGCCACCGACACATTGGAAGCGTTTGGCTCATGCCGACTGTGCCTGGTAAGCATCGACGGCCGACGCGGCACACCCGCGTCGTGTACTACGCCAGCGGAAAATGGAATGATCGTTTCTACCCAAAGTGACAAGCTGGCACGCGTGCGCCGGGGTGTGATGGAGCTGTACATCAGCGACCATCCGCTCGACTGCCTGACCTGCGCCGCCAACGGCGACTGTGAACTGCAGGACATGGCTGGGGCAGTGGGGCTGCGCTCGGTGCGCTATGGCTTCGAAGGGGCCAACCACTTGGTGCAGGGTAAGGATGAATCAAACCCATATTTCACATTCGAACCGTCCAAGTGCATTGTTTGCTCGCGCTGTGTCCGCGCCTGTGCCGAGCAACAGGGTACATTCGCACTTACCATCGACGGCCGCGGCTTCGGCTCCCACGTCTCCGCGGGCATGAATGAGACGTTCCTTGACTCCGAATGCGTCTCCTGCGGCGCATGTGTCACCGCCTGTCCCACCGCAACGCTGTCTGAAAAGAGTGTGGTGGAAATGGGATTGCCTGAACGAAACGTCCTAACAACTTGCGCTTACTGCGGAGTCGGCTGCTCGTTCGTTGCCCAGTTGCAGGGCGATCGTGTGGTGCGTATGACGCCCCACAAGGAGGGGCGTGCAAACCATGGGCATTCCTGCGTGAAAGGCCGATTCGCCTGGGGTTACGCCACGCACAAAGATCGTATCACCACGCCTATGATACGCGGTTCGATCAACGAACCGTGGCGAGAGGTAAGCTGGGACAAGGCCATCACGTATGCAGCCTCCGAGTTCAAGCGCATCCAGGCGCGTCACGGTCTCGGCGCCATTGGAGGTATTACAAGTTCGCGTTGTACCAACGAAGAAACCTACTTGGTGCAAAAGTTGGTACGAGCCGCGTTCGGCAACAACAACACCGACACCTGCGCCCGGGTTTGCCACTCGCCCACTGGCTACGGCCTCAAGACTGCGTTCGGTACGTCGGCGGGTACACAAGACTTCGACTCGGTGATGGAATCCGACGTCATTGTCGTCATTGGCGCCAACCCCACCGACGCGCATCCCGTATTCGCCTCGCAGATGAAGCGGCGACTGCGCCGTGGCGCCCGCCTGATCGTTGTCGACCCCCGTCGCATCGACCTTGTACGCAGTGCGCACATAGAGGCCGAGTACCATCTACAACTGCGGCCAGGTACCAACGTGGCACTGGTAAATGCGCTTGCACACGTCGTGGTCGAAGAAGACCTTGTAGACGAACGATTCGTTGCCGATCGCTGCGAAGCCGAGGACCTGGCCAACTGGCGGGCCTTCATCCTGCGTAATGAGAACTCGCCCGAATGCTCCGAGGCAATCACCGGCGTGCCAGCGAATACTGTACGCGCCGCCGCCCGTCTGTACGCCACTGCCGGCAACAGTGCCATCTACTACGGACTAGGCGTAACCGAGCATAGTCAGGGAACCACCATGGTCATGGGCATGGCAAACCTCGCTATGATCACTGGAAACCTTGGCCGCCCTGGAGTAGGTATCAATCCATTGCGCGGACAGAACAACGTGCAAGGCTCCTGTGACATGGGCTCCTTCCCGCATGAGTTACCCGGTTACAGGCACGTTTCTGACGACACGGTACGAGGCTCCTTCGAGCGGGCGTGGGGTGTGCCTTTGGATGCTGAGCCCGGCCTGCGTATCCCCAATATGCTCGACGCCGCACTGGACGGTTCGTTTCGCGGCCTCTACGTGCAGGGTGAGGACATCGCGCAGTCCGATCCGAACACCAAGCACGTCGCGGCCGCCCTCGAAGCCATGGAGTGCGTCGTGGTCCAGGACCTGTTTCTCAATGAGACCGCGTCGTTCGCTCACGTGTTTCTGCCAGGATCGTCGTTCCTGGAAAAGGATGGCACCTTCACCAATGCCGAACGCCGCATCAATCGTGTACGGCGTGCCATTTCCCCGATGGCCGGCCTAGCGGATTGGGAAGTCACCATGGCGCTGTCTAACGCACTTGGCTACCCCATGCACTATGGGCACCCGTCGCAAATTATGGACGAGATCGCCCGCCTTACGCCGACCTTCGCGGGTGTGAGCTACGAACTACTCGACCGCGTTGGCAGCGTGCAGTGGCCGTGCAACCACGAAACACCGACTGGAACGCCGGTGATGCACGTCGATGGCTTCGTGCGCGGCAAGGGTCGGCTCATGATCACCGCGTATGTGGCCACCGACGAGCGCACCGGACCTCGCTTCCCGCTTCTGCTAACCACGGGACGCATTCTTAGCCAATACAATGTGGGCGCCCAGTCGCGCCGCACCGAGAACCCTGTGTGGCACGCGGAGGACGTTCTCGAGATTCATCCGCACGACGCCGAGAATCGCGGGATCCGCGAGGGCGATCGTGTGGCACTTGCGAGCCGCACCGGCGAGACCACCTTGCGTGCGCATATCAGTGACCGGTTACAGCCGGGCGTGGTCTACACCACGTTTCATCATCCCGTGACCGGAGCCAATGTGGTTACCACCGAATACTCGGATTGGGCAACCAATTGTCCGGAGTACAAGGTCACGGCCGTCGAAGTGCGCGTAACAGCTCGTTCATCGAGCTGGCAGCGAGAGTACGAGTCGTTTCGCGCACGTACCACCCGCGTCGATACGGTAACCGAATGACTATGGACGCGATGGTCGGTCATTCCGCTGTCACGCGAACCACCGTAGACCGTCTGGCAACGGGCGTCCGCCGCGTCGACAACGACTCCGTGGCGGTAGAGACGCCGCTGGCGCTGGTGTATAACTGTGTCGACCACGCGGTGATGATGGGTAGCCCTTGCCACCTGGAAGACTTCGCACTCGGGTTCACCGTCGGCGAAGGGATTGTCAACGGCATTGACGAAGTACTCGACGTGTGTGTTCATCCACGACGGTTTGGTTTTCGGCTCGCGGTCGAGATTGCACCAGCGCGCGCAGCAGCGCTGGTCAACCGCGGACGTAACATGGAGGGCCGAACCGGTTGCGGTCTGTGTGGGATCACCTGCATCGACCAAGTTCTTCGCGAACTCCCGGTACTGAACCTCAACGCACAGGTTTCTTTCCAGGCACTGACGCGGGCACTGGACGCGCTGCCATCGTCCCAGTCGCTCAATCTGCAAACTGGCGCGGTGCACGCGGCAGCGTTTGCAGATTGCAACGGACGCCTGTTACTGGTGCGTGAGGATGTAGGCCGACACAATGCCTTGGACAAAGTCATCGGTGCGGCCACGCGTGCCGGCCTTGACCCTGGTGCTGGTTTCGTAGTCGTCACCAGCCGTTGCAGCATGGAAATCGTGCAAAAAACCGTTCGCTTTGGCTGCCCTGTACTCGTCGCCATTTCGGCACCAACATCGCTGGCCCTGGAGTTGGCGTCACTGTCCTGCCTGACGATCGCCGCATTCGCGCGGGGCACGCGCCTTAACCTGTACACCCACCCAGGGAGGATCGTTTGAATGGAACCCGAACGCCTGATCCACATGACCAACCAGATTGCCACCTTCTTCGGTACTTGGCCAGAGACCCAGGCAATCGAAGCTACGGCTGATCATCTGCGCCAGTTCTGGGACCCGCGCATGCGCAAGGAGCTCTTGCGTCTCCTGGACACCCGCGGCAAAGACCTCTCGCCGATCGCACGCCAGGCGGCTCGGAGGCTACAACCGTAAAAGGATGGCGGTCCCGGGGTGTCGGCTTGCTGCGGCAAGGGTCCAGGAAGCAACTACCCGACCACGGATTGGCGCGAGTGCTGTACCGTGCGCCGCCAGCTTGCTCAACACTCGGCCAAGCCATCACCTTCCAGCGCCCGAACGATGACCGATATGGATCGCTCCTGCTGCAGGATCTCGAGGACGGCCATGGATACCTGTTCGAATCTTCCAGGTCCGGGAATACCGGTTTCCATGCCGGGCGTCGCGGCAGCGGCGTAGTCGGCCTCGATTGCGGCCACTGGGTCGAACCGGATCAGCTCACGGGCGATGGCGTGTAAGCAAGTCCGTTTCAGGACATTTGGCGACAACGCTGGTCACGAGTTCCAGGGTGAGGCGAACTTGTTGCCGGTTCCCTCGGAATGTATCGGGTGGAACAGGAACAAAAATCACTTGCCGATGCAGAAGCTGCCGAAGATCTCGCCGAGCAGGTCTTCGCTGGTAACCGCCCCGGTGATCTCGCCCAGTGCCTGCTGGGCCAGGCGCAGGGACTCTGCCACCAGTTCACCGTGGCCGAGTCCAGCCTGCTGGCGGGCAGCGTCGATCTCCGTCGCTGCCCGCCGCAGGGCGTCGAGATGACGACGACGGGCAAGAAACACCGTGCCCGCCTCGCTGCCCGGGCGGGCGCGGGCGGCGATGGCCCGCTCCAGCGCGTCGATACCCTCGCCGCTGCGCGCGGACACGAACACGCTGCCGTCGTGCAGGCCGGGGTCGGCACCGCTGATGTCGATCTTGTTGTGCACCACGATGCACGGCACGTCGGTGGCCAGCGCCATGGCCGGCACGCCGTCTTCGACCACCGAGATCACCAGGTCGGCATCGGCCACCGCCGCGCGCGCCCGCTCGATGCCCTCGCGCTCGATCTCGTCGGCGTGGTCGCGAATGCCGGCGGTGTCGACCAGGCGAATGGTGATGCCGTCGATCAGGACCTGCTCGTCGAGGGTGTCGCGGGTGGTGCCGGCGGTGTGGCTGACGATGGCGCGCGGACGACGCGCCAGCGCGTTGAGCAGGCTGGACTTGCCGACGTTGGGCGCGCCGCACAGCACCACCGAGAAGGCCTGGCGGAGCATGGCGCCGCGCTCGCACTCGGCGAGGGTGCGCGACACCGTGTCGGCCACCGCGTCGATGCGCTGCTCGATGTCGCTGTCGGCAAGAAAGTCGATGTCCTCGTCGGGGAAGTCGATGGCCGCCTCGACGAAGGTGCGCAGGCCGAGCAAGCTCGCCACGCAGTCCTCCACGCGCCGGGAAAAGGCGCCGGACAGCGAGCGCATGGCCAGCCGCGCGGCATCCCGGGAAGAGGACTCGATCAGGTCGGCCAGGGCCTCGGCCTGGGCCAGGTCCATGCGTCCGGCGAGAAAGGCGCGCTCGGAGAATTCCCCGGGTCGCGCCAGCCGTGCCCCGGCTTCGAGCACCGCATCGAGCAGCATGGCCGGCACGGTGACGCCGCCGTGACCCTGGAATTCCACCACGTCCTCGCCGGTGAAGGAGTGCGGCGCCGGAAAGTACAGCACCAGTCCCTGGTCGATGACCTCGTCGGCGGCGTTGAACGTCGCCAGCCGGGCATGGCGTGGTGGCGGGCACTGGCCGCACAGGGCGCGGGCCACGCCTGTCGCCCGCGGCCCGGACACCCGCACCACGGAGATGCCGCCGATGCCCGGCGGCGTGGCGATGGCGGCGATGGTGTCGGCTTCGCTCACCGCCGCGCGCGGTGACGGCGTCGGCCGGCGTCCGGCCGATGCCCGGGCCGACCGCTCAGGAGGCCGATTGCAGCTTGTTGGTGATGAACCACTGCTGGGCAATGGACAGCACGTTGTTGACCACCCAGTACAGCACCAGGCCGGCGGGGAAGAACAGGAAGAACACGGTGAAGACGAAGGGCAGCGCCATCATCACCTTCTTCTGGATATCGTCCATCGGCGCCGGGTTGAGGCGCTGCTGCACCAGCATCGACACGCCCATCAGGATGGGCAGGATGTACAGGGGATCCTGCACCGACAGGTCGGCCAGCCAGAACCACTGGGCCTGGCGAAGCTCGACGCTTTCCAGCAGCACCCAGTACAGGGCGATGAACACCGGGATCTGGATCAGGATGGGCAGGCAGCCACCCAGCGGGTTGATCTTCTCTTCCTTGTAGATCTTCATCATCTCCTGCTGGAACTTCTGCTTGTCGTCGCCGTAGCGGTCCTTGAGGGTCTTCAATCGCGGCTGCAGGTTCTTCATCTTCGCCATCGACCGGTAGCTGGCCGCCGACAGCGGGAAGAACACCAGCTTGATCAGCACGGTGAGGAAGATGATGGCCCAGCCCCAGTTGCCGACCAGCTTGTGGATCCAGGACAGCAGCCAGAACAGCGGCGAGGCGATGAAGGTCAGCCAGCCGTAGTCCACCGTCAGCACCAGGCCGTCGGCGGCGGCCTCCAGGCGATCCTGTTCCTTGGGGCCGACGAACAGCTCGTTGTTCAAGGCACCGCTGCCGCCGGCGGCCACCGTCACCGGCGTCAGCGTCTTGTAGCCGATGCGATACAGCGGGTTGGCGCCCTGGGCGACGCTGGAATAGAACTCGTAGGGGCCGGGATCGGCGGGCAGCCAGGCACCGACGAAGTAGTGCTGCAGCATGGACACCCAGCCGGTTTCGCTGGTGCGCGACAGGTCCTCGTCGCGCATGTCGCCGAAGTCGATCTTCTGGAAGTGTTCCGCCGGGGTGAAGATGGCGCCGCCCTTGTAGCTCGGCAGCCGGCCGAGGAAGCCCATAGAACTTTCCTCGGCGACCTCGGTGCGCACGAACTGGGCGTACTGGTAGCCGCTCCAGTCGGCCTGGCTGTTGTTGTCGACTTCGTAGCGCACGCCGATGCGGTAGCTGTCGCGGGCGAAGCGGTAGACCTTGCGGTAGACGACGCCGTCGCCTCCGTCGAAGGAGAACACCAGCTCGACGGCATCGTCGCCGTCCTGGAGCGCGAAGCGCTCGCCCTCGATGCGCCACTCGCTCTTGTGGTTCGGGTAGTCGTGACCGCGGCCGAGCAGGCCGCTCTCGGACAGGAACAGGTCCGGCGGCAGGTCGTTCATCAACGACAGGGACTGGTCCGGGTGATCGACGTCCACGGAGTAGCCGAGCAGTTCGACCTTGCGGATATCTGCGCCGATCGTGCTGATACTGGCACGGATCAGGTCGGTTTCCACCACGATCGTGCGGCCGCTCTCCGAGGCTTCCCCGGCCGCCGGGGCAGCCGTTGGCAGGTCGCTCGCCGGGGCATCGGGCGCGGTGGGCACGGTGCCGTCGTCCGGGGTGGCGGCGGTGATGCCATTGCCGGCGGCTGGCGTCGAGGAGACCGGCGTGGTCGGAGTGGTGTACTGGATCCACGACTGCCACAACAGCATCAGCACCAGGCCGAGGGCAACGTAGAGGATGAGTTTCTGGGTTTCCATCATGAGGGCGACTTCCGGGGGTTCGCGGGCACCGGATCGAAACCGCCCGGGTGCCAGGGATGGCACTTGCCGATGCGCCGGGCTGCCAGGCAGCCACCGCGCAGCACGCCGTGTTCGGCCACTGCGTCGATGGCATAGTCGGCGCAGCTCGGTGCGAAGCGGCAACGGGGTCCGAACAGCGGGCTGACCAGGTACTTGTAGCCGCGCAGGAGGGATAGGATCAGCGTGCGCATCGACTCTTCGCGCGTTGCCACAGCGTGTCGAGCTGTGCCACGAGGGCCTTGTTGCTCAGCTCGGCACAGCCGGGGTAGGCGGTGAAAACCACGTCGTTGCCCGTCACGATCACGTTGTTCTTTCTGAAGTATTCGCGCACCAGGCGCTTGATCCGGTTGCGCTCCACGGCCTTCTTCGACACCTTGCGCGAAACCGTGATGCCCAGCCGTGCGTGCGCCAGGTCATTGCCGGCGAGGTGCAGCGATGCGCAGCGCGCGGAAACCTTGCGGCGTTGTCGGAACACGCGCCGGAAGTCGGCGCTGGACAACAGGCGGTGCCGTGCCGGAAAGCGCTCGCCGGCGCTTCGCTCGCCCCGCAACGAAGAGCCGGTCAGGCGCTGAGGCGGGCGCGGCCCTTGGCGCGACGCGCGTTGATGACGGCGCGGCCGCCGCGGGTCCGCATGCGGGCACGGAAGCCGTGGGTGCGCTTTCGCTTGATTTCGCTGGGCTGGAATGTGCGTTTCATCGGGATACCTGTTGCGGGCGCGGATCGCCGTCAAGAAAAGGGGGCGGAATGTACTGTTCTGGCGGGGTTTTTGTCAATAAGAAGCGGCCACCAGCAGGCCGCGCCGGGAACACTTGACGCGCCATGAGTCCGAGACGGTACACTTATCCACAGCCCCTTTGATGCCCGCGTCCGACATGCGCTCGCGACGCGATTCGGTGCTTGCAGCACCCGTACATTTTCCGGCAGGCCATGCCCGACCCGGGTCCGCGACGGCATTTCGCCCCGTGGCCCGCGGGATTGGCCGCGCCCTGCCGGTCCACCGCCGAGACCCGACTGACCACGATGCCTGAAACCGCCCAGCAAGACGCCACTCCGACGATCTGGCGACACTGTCTCAACCGCCTGGAGAACGAGCTCACCGACCAGCAGTTCAACACCTGGATCCGCCCGTTGCAGGCGGTGCAGCGGGACGACTGCCTGACCCTGCTCGCGCCCAACCGCTTCGTCCTCGACTTCGTCAGCGAGACCTTCCTGGTGCGAGTCAACGAGATCGCCGACTCGTTCAGCGCCAACGGCCTGACCGTGCGCATCGAGATCGGCGGCAACGACCTGACCGACTCCCGCGCCAGCACCCCGGCCGCGGCGCCGTCGCGCGCCACCGCGGTGGACTACACCAAGGGCAAGCTGAATCCCGGCTTCACCTTCGAAACCCATGTCCAGGGCAAGTCCAACCAGCTTGCCCGGGCCGCGGCCACCCAGGTCGGGGAGAATCCGGGCAGTGCCTACAACCCGCTGTTCATCTACGGCGGCGTGGGGCTCGGCAAGACCCACCTGATGCAGGCCGCCGGCAATCTCATCTGCCGGAACAACGCCGGGGCCAAGGTCGTCTACATCCATTCCGAGCGCTTCGTCGCCGACATGGTCAGGGCGTTGCAACACAATGAAATCAACGAGTTCAAGCGGTACTACCGCTCCCTCGACGCGCTGTTGATCGACGATATCCAGTTCTTCGCCGGCAAGTCCCACTCCCAGGAGGAGTTCTTCCATACCTTCAACACGCTGCTCGAGGGACAGCGCCAGGTGGTGATTACCTCCGACCGCTTCCCGAAGGAAATCGACGGCGTGCAGGAGCGCCTGATCTCCCGTTTCGGCTCCGGGCTGACGGTGCCCATCGATCCCCCGGAACTGGAGACCCGCGTCGCCATCCTGAAGAAGAAGGCGCGCCAGAAGGGGGTTGCCCTCGGCGACGACGATGCCTTTTTCATCGCCAAGCAGATTCGATCCAACGTGCGCGAACTCGAGGGCGCCCTGCACCGGGTCATCGCCAGCTCCGGGATCACCGGCCGCGCCATCGACATCGAGCTGATCCGCGAGGCCCTGCGCGACCTGATCGTGTTCCAGGAAAAGCAGATCACCATCAACAACATCCAAAAGCGCGTTGCCGAGTACTACAACATCCGCGTTTCCGACCTGTTGTCGAAGAAGCGCAACCGCACCTACGTGCGGCCGCGGCAGATCGCCATGTCCCTGGCCAAGGAACTGACCAACATGAGCCTGCCGGAAATCGGCGATGCCTTCGGTGGCCGCGATCACACCACGGTGATCCATGCCTGCCGCAAGGTCGAGGAACTGCTGCAGACGGATACGAAGATCGTCGAGGACTACAACAACCTGCGCAGACAACTCAGTGGATAACCTGTGGACAGCCCGGTGGAAAAAAAACCATTCACAGGGCAAGCCGGGTTATGCACAATAAACGGTACCTTTGTACGCAGGTTATCCACAAGATGGATTTGTTTTAAGTAATTGAAATTAAAGGATAATATGGCCATTCGTCATTTATCCACAGGACTAGGAACCAGTACAAACATCCCTTGACCTATACAATATGAATATAGAAATCGAGAAAAGTCGCCTGATCAAGCCACTTTCGCTGGTCACCAGCGTGGTGGAGAAGCGCCAGACCCTGCCGATCCTCTCCAACCTGTTCCTGCGGCTGGAAAACGGCGTACTCACGCTGACCGGTACCGATCTCGAAGTCGAAATCAGTTTCCAGATCGAAGGCGTCAAGGGTGAGGACGGCACCTGCACGGTGACCGCGCGCAAGTTCCACGATATCTGCCGGGCCCTGCCGGACAGCGCGACCATCAAGCTGCGGGTGGACGGCAAGGGTGCGCATATCCAGTCTGGGCGCAGCCGGTTCAAGTTGCAGACCCTGCCCGCGGACGATTTTCCGCGCCTGGATACCCGCGACTGGGAAGAACGACTGAAGGTATCGGAATCCGAGCTGAAAGGACTGCTCGACGCCACCGCGTTCTCCATGGCCCAGCAGGATGTCCGCTACTTCCTCAACGGCGTGTTGATCGAGGTTCGGGACGACGTCATGCGCGCGGTGGCCACCGACGGTCACCGGCTGGCCAAGAGCGAAACCCGCCTGGAAGGCGGCCAGTACAAGTTGCGCCAGGCCATCGTGCCGCGCAAGGCGGTGCTGGAGATGCTTCGTTTCCTCGAGGAAGAGGACCGGGAGCTGACCCTGGAGATGAACCCGAACCACGTGCGTATCCACGGGCCGTCCTCGACCCTGACCACCAAGCTCATCGATGGCCGCTTCCCGGACTATGAAACGGTCATGGCCCAGGCCCTGTCGGTGTCGTTGACGGTGGACCGCGCGGAACTGGCCGATGTCCTGAACCGGACGTCCATCCTCACCAACGAGAAGTTTCGCGGCATTCGCGTACATCTCGGCGAGAATCTCCTCACGGTGACCGCGCACAACCCCGACCAGGAGGAAGCCAGCGACGAGATCCCGGTGGAGTACAGCGGCAGCGAGCTGGATATCGGTTTCAACGTCAACTACCTGCTCGATGCGCTGAAGGCCATCGAGTCGGGCAATGTCGAGATCAAGCTGCAGGACACCAACAGCGGCTGCGTCGTGCGCGAACCGCAGAACGACGATACGTTGTACCTCGTGATGCCCATGCGGCTGTAGCCCGCCCGGGTCTCCACGCAAGAAGCCGGCCATCGCGCCGGCTTTTTCGTTTCCTCCCGCGACGAAACCCGTGTTTCACGTGAAACATCGGCCCGGACGCCATGACACGGCAATGTGATCGACGTGTTCGTGGCCTGCTGGCGGCACGCGCCATCGATACGCCTTGACCATGCAAAAGACCACCTGTCGCAGCGGGACAGGGGCGGAGTCGATCCTTCCCGTGTACACACAGCCCGGTCCCCGGGGCGCGAGCGGAGGCTCGGCGCAATGCCCTGTTTCACGTGAAACATGCTCCGCAACGAACCACGTGTCCGCGGGAGTATCTCCTTGAATAAAATGCTAAAATGTCGGGTCATCCACCCGGTGACGCACGCATGACAGAAAAGGCCTACGATTCGAGCAGCATCAAGGTACTCAAGGGGCTCGACGCCGTTCGAAAACGCCCTGGCATGTACATTGGCGATACCGACGACGGTACCGGCCTGCACCACATGGTCTTCGAGGTGGTGGACAATTCCATCGACGAGGCCTTGGCCGGCTACTGCACCGAGATCGACGTGGCCATCCACAACGACGAGTCGATTACCGTGCGGGACAACGGTCGCGGCATTCCCACCGGCGAAATCGCCGAAGAAGGGGGGCGATCCGCCGCCGAGATCATCATGACGGTGCTGCATGCCGGCGGCAAGTTCGACCAGAACTCCTACAAGGTGTCCGGTGGCCTGCACGGTGTTGGTGTTTCCGTGGTCAATGCCCTTTCCGAGCAGCTTCGCCTGACCATCCACCGCGACGGCTCGATTTTCCGCCAGGACTACCAGCTCGGCGTACCGCAGGGGCCGCTGGACGTGGTCGGAGAAACCACGCGCACCGGCACCGAGGTGCATTTCAAGCCCAGCGCGGAGATCTTCACCGATATCGAGTACCACTACGACATTCTCGCCAAGCGTCTGCGTGAACTGTCCTTTCTCAATTCCGGGGTGCGGGTGGTACTGCGCGACGAGCGCAGCGGGGCCAGCGATACCTTCGAGTACGAAGGCGGCATCGCGGCCTTCGTCGGCCACCTGAACGACAAGAAGACGCCGCTGCATCCCACCGTCATCCATCTCATCGACCAGCGCGACGGGATCAGCGTGGAACTGGCCATGCAGTGGAACGATTCCTACCAGGAAAACGTCTTCTGCTACACCAACAACATTCCCCAGCGCGACGGTGGCACGCACCTGTCGGGTCTGCGCTCGGCCATGACCCGGACCCTGAACCAGTACCTGGAAACCGAGGGATTCCTGCGCAAGGCCAAGGTCAGTGTCAGCGGCGACGATGCCCGCGAGGGACTCACCGCGGTGTTGTCGGTGAAGGTGCCGGATCCGAAGTTCTCTTCCCAGACCAAGGACAAGCTGGTCTCCTCGGAGGTCAAGGGCGTGGTGGACTCGGTGGTTTCCGAGCACCTTGCCGCCTTCCTGCTCGAGCATCCGGCGGAATCCCGCGCAGTGGCGCAGAAGATCATCGAGTCGGCCCATGCCCGGGAGGCGGCGCGCAAGGCCCGCGACATGACCCGGCGCAAGAATGCCCTGGATCTTGGCGGCCTGCCCGGCAAGCTTGCCGACTGCCAGGAAACCGATCCGGCCCTGAGCGAGCTGTACCTGGTCGAGGGTGACTCCGCCGGTGGCTCCGCCAAGCAGGCCCGGGATCGCAAGTACCAGGCCATCCTGCCCCTGAAGGGCAAGATCATGAACGTGGAGAAGGCCCGTTTCGACCGCATGCTGGCGTCGGAGGAAGTGACCACGATGATTACCGCCCTGGGTACGGGTATTGGGAAAAATGACTTTGATATCAGTAAGTTACGATATCACCGCATCATCATCATGACCGACGCCGACGTCGACGGATCGCACATCCGCACGTTGCTGTTGACCTTCTTCTACCGCCAGATGCCCGAACTGCTCGAACGCGGCCACATCTACATTGCCCAGCCGCCGCTGTACAAGGTGACCCAGCGCAAGAAGGAGGTCTACCTGAAGGACGACCGAGACCTGCAGCGCCACATGCTGAGCATGGTGGTGGACGATTCCGCTGTCTACGGCGCCGATGGCACCGAGGTGTCGCGGGAGGTGCTGCGCCGGCTCAGCGAGCAGTTCTTCTCCATCGACGCCCTGCTTGAGCGCCTGTCGCGCAAGTACGACCGCGCGGTCCTCGACCAGTTGCTGCGCATGCCGCCGGCGGACGCCACTTTGCTGGCTGACCGCGCCGCCGCCGAGGCCTTCGGCGAGGCGCTGATGGCCGGCCTGGTGAAGGTGCCGTCCACCCGTTACCAGCTGCTGGTGCTGCCGCATTCCAGCGGTCACGGCTTCGAGGTGGTGGTGGAAACCGAACGCTACAGCGCCCGCCAGCTCACCCGCATCGACGCCGAGTTCCTTGAGTCCGGGGAGTACCGCAAGATGATGGGCTACCGCGCCGCCCAGGAAGCGGAACTCCACTTCCCCCTCAAGGTGGTGCGCGGCGAGAAGGAGACCCACAGCGAGAACTTCCAGCAGGCGCTGACCTGGCTGTTTGCCGAGGCCAAGCGCGGCATGAGCATCCAGCGCTACAAGGGTCTGGGCGAGATGAACCCCGAGCAGTTGTGGGAAACCACCATGGATGCCTCGGTGCGTCGCCTGTCGCAGGTGACCATCGAGGACGCGGTGGGTGCCGACGAGATCTTCACCACGCTGATGGGTGACCAGGTGGAACCGCGTCGACACTTCATCGAGCAGAACGCCTTCTCGGTACTCAACCTGGACGTCTAGGGTCCTCATCTCCCGGGCGGCGGCCACGTCGCGCTGCCCGGGGCGTCGTCGCCTAGTGCAGGGTGCGCGGGTAGGAAAGCACGAACTCAGGAATATCTGCTTCGAAGCGGGCGCCTTCTGCCGCGATCATCTGGTAACTACCCTTCATCGTGCCAACTGGTGTCGCCAGGAAGGTGCCGCTGGTGTACTCGAAACTCTCCCCAGGCGCCAGCACCGGTTGCTTGCCCACCACGCCTTCGCCACGCACTTCCTGGCGGTTGCCGTCGGCATCGGTGATGACCCAGTGCCGAGACAGCAACTGGGCGACGCGCGCCCCCTGGTTGCGAATGGTGATGGTATAGGCGAAGAAGTACCGGTTCTCGTCCGGGTTGGAACGACCGGGCAGGTAGACGGTCTTCACCGAGATTTCGATACCGGATTTTTCGTTTTCCATCAGGGCAGGCC
>CAYGJZ010000036.1:18008-40024 GCA_964350265.1 uncultured Gammaproteobacteria bacterium
ACGGTCTTCACCGAGATTTCGATACCGGATTTTTCGTTTTCCATCAGGGCAGGCCGGGACAGCGAACGCTCCGCGACAGGAGCGGCGAAGGGTCCAATCTTACCGCAGTGAGAGACCGCCCCCAAACGCAGCCGGTGTCCAGCGAGAGCACGCCGTCGCGAATGTAGTAGCCCAGCGACGACCAGTGACCGAACACCACCACGTCGGTGCCCACCCGTACCGGCGCCTGGAACCAGGGCACCAGGCCGTCGCGCTGGCTGCCCGGCGGATTGGTGTCGACCAGGTCCAGGCCACCGTCGCCGTCGACGTAGCGCATGCGCGTGAAGGCATTGGTGACGAAGCGCAGCCGATCGATGCCACGCAGGTCGTCGCGCCAGCGGGCCGGCTCGTTGCCGTACATGCCGGCGAGGAAGCGGCCCGGGTGTTTGCCGGCCAGCGCCTGTTCCACCTCGCCGGCCAGGGCGGCCGCGGTGGCGGCATCCCAGCGTGGGTAGATGCCGGCATGGGACACCAGGTAGCCGGGGCGGCGGATCAGCAACGGCTGCCGTCGCAGGTAGTCCAGCCATTGACCGGCGGCCGGCGCGGCCAGCAGCTCGTCGAGGGTGTCGCGGGGCTTGATCGGCCGTACACCCTCGGCCACCGCCAGCGTGTTCAGGTCATGGTTGCCGAGCACGCAGTGCACCGCATCGCCGAGTCCAAGCACCCGTTCCATCACCCCCACCGAGTCCGGTCCGCGATTGACCAGGTCGCCCACCAGCAGCAGCTGGTCGTGGCGCGGCGAGAAGCCGATGTCGGCGAGCAGGCGGTCGAAGGCCTCGGCACAGCCCTGCAGATCGCCGACCGCCCACAGCGCCATGGCTCAGGCGCGCCCGGCCTGCACGCGGGTCCGCGTCCGGCGCGGCCCCGCCGGCGGGGTCACTCGGACTCCTTGAGAATCTCGTTGAGGAACTCGTCCTCGGCTTCCGGCGGCGAGCCGTCGTGTATCTCGCTCAGGCGTCTTTGGTAGTAGGTTTCGCGCAGGAACACGTAGGGATCGAGCTGCTCGTTGAGCAGGCGGTCGGCCTTGAGCAGCTCGGCACGGGTGTCCACCGCGCGGGCGGCGAAGATGGTCCACATCAGCGCATCGTCCTCCACCCCGGTGGCGAGGTCGGTGTACATGAACGCGGGCACCATGCCGGCGGCATCGCGTACCGTGCTCGGCCCCAGCAGGGGCAGCACCAGGTAGGGGCCCGACGGCATGCCCCACTTGGCAAAGGTCTGGCCGAAGTCCTCGTTGTTGCGCGGCAGGTCGAGGTGGCTGGCGACGTCGAAGATGCCGAAGATGCCGAACACCGAGTTGACCAGGAAACGCATGGTGTCGCCCGCCGCCTGGGTCACCTTGCCCTGCAGCAGGTCGTTGACGATGGTGGTCGGTTCGCGCAGGTTGTAGACGAAGTTGCGCACGCCGCGACGCACCTTGGGTGGCACGTACTTCTCGTAGCGCACCGCAATGGGTCGCAGCACGGCACGATCGACGCGGTCGTTGAAACGGAACATGCTGCGGTTGAACGATTCGAAGGGGTCGCGACCGTCGCCGTGTTCCACCGCCTGGCTGCTCGCCGCGTCGTCGGCATGCAGCGGGGTCGGTGCCAGCGTTGCCGCGCCGGCCACGGCGAGGGCGAGAAACAGGTAGACCAGCGCGGCGCGGAAGGTGCGGGCAGGTGTCGGTGGGGAGACGGCGATCATGGGTGCGGCGATCCGGTGGAGTCGGCGGGCAGGGCGTCGCGGACGGAAAATTCTCCGGGCAGGCACCCGGGGCGGTTTACCCGTTCACGCGCGGCAATTATTCTTAAAGATACTATGACATCGATCCTGTGCAAAGCACGGCGGGCACGCCTTCCGTGTCTCCTCGCGGCTGCCTCGCTGGCGGCGTGGCTGGCTTCTTCAACAGCGCTTGGCCAGTCGGCGGTCATCGACGACTGGGCGCGGGAGTGCGAAACCGCCGGCGAGTTCGCCGACCGCTGCTTCATCCGCCAGTCGCTGACCTTGAATGCCACCGGCCAGCGCCTGTTCGAGATCGCCGCGGGCTATCCCCTCGGCGGGCAGTATCCGCTGCTGCTGCTCAGCGTGCCGCTGGGTACCTACCTGCCCGGCGGCATCGTGATGGAGGTGGACGACACCGGCGCCCATCGCGCGGTGGTGGCCTACTGCAACACCGAAGGCTGCCATGCCTACTACCGCATGACCGAACCGCTGTACCGGATGTTTCGCCAGGGGCGCTGGCTGAACGTGCAGTTCGTGGACGGCACCCGCCGCACCACCCGGTTCCAGGTCAGCCTCAACGGCTTCTCCAACGCCATCGACTCGCTGCCCCGACCCTAGGGGTGACCGGGGGGTCAACGCTGCTCGAACAGCGCGATGCGATGGGCATGCAGCAACGGCATCACCGGGCGGTCGTCCAGCACCCGGCAGCCGGCCTCGGCGAACTCGGCGTGGATCCGTGCCCGCGGCACCATCGGCAGGCTGCGGCGGTGACCGCGTCGACGCCACAGCTTCTTCTGCGTGCGGTGGATGAAGACGTCGTCGTAGTAGGACACCAGCAGGTAGCGACGCGAGACCCGCGACAGTTCTCGAATCACGTGGCCCCGTCGCGCATCGTCGAAGATGTGGTGAAAGAAGCGGAAGTTGAACACCAGGTCGAACTCGCCGTCGGCGAAGGGCAAGGTGCCGAACAGGTCGACCAGCAACGGCCGCAGCAGGGTACCTTCTGCCGGCTCGGCGGCGAGCAGCGCGTCGAGGTTCTTGCGGTTGTGATCGCCGCAGGTCAACGACTCGATGGCGGCCTGGCGCAGCCGCGGGGTGAAGCGGCCGTGACCGCAGGGCAGGTCGAGCACCCGCTGCTGGCGACCGATGCGCTCGAGCATGGCATCGACGAAGCGACGTTCGCGTCGGTCCATGACGGACTGCGAACCGCCGTAACGGCGCCGCAGGTAGGAGTGGCGGTCAGCTTCGCTCATGCATCGGTGGGATCGGGGAAGACGCCGGACGGATCAGGGACGATCACGTCGGTAGGCGGTCAGTTCGCGCCAATAGTACCACAGCCTGCGCGCCGGCCGGCTGAGCGGACGGGGCAGTGCATGCAGCCGTGCGCGCTGCGCCTGGCGGTGTCGGTAGCGGGTCGCGAAGCGGTCGCCGTGTTCACCGCCGTAGGCACGGAAGAAGCGTTCGAGATCCGCAGGCGCGAGGGGCAGCCGCTCGAGGTCGCGCAGTCGTTGCTCGGTGGTCAGCGACCGCCGTCGCGCGCGGTTGATGTCCACCAGGCACAACTGGTAGTGGCCGCCGCGTTCCCGTACCAGCAGGTTGCCGCCCTGCAGGTCGCGGTGACGGAAGCCGGTATCGTGGAAGCGGGCAAGGAAGGCGCCGGCCGCATCCAGCAGCGCGGCGCGCCGGTCGCCGGCGGCGGACAGCGCCGCGGAAAGATCGCGGGCATCGGCGAAGTCCTCGAACACCAGCACCGCGTCCAGGCGTCCCTGCCAGCCCGCCGCGCACAGGCCGGCCAGTGGTCGCGGCGTGGCTATGCCGGCGTCGATCAAGGCGAAGGCGGTATCCCAGGCCTTCTCGGCCTTCGACCGGCGCGCCAGGTAACGCAGGGACGAGAAGCGGCCCCTGGGTTGGAACCATTTCACCCAGTAGACGGTGCCGTCGTCCTCCACCCGGGCCACGCGGTTGCGACCCTTGCTGCGTTCCCCGCCGGGGTCGCGGGCAACCAGTTCCGCCGGGCCTTCCACACCCTGCAGGTAACCGGCCAGCGCGGCGTCGCACCAGCCGTCGTAGCGACGCCAGGCGATGTGCTGGTAGCGGTGGCCGGACGAGGCTGGCGGGCGAAGGGTCGTCACGATGGCTGGCAGGCGTGGCGTCGGGCCGCGCATTGTACGGCAAGCAGGCACAAGCGGTATCGCGAACCCGTGTCCCGACCGGTTCATGGCTCGCCGGAATCGGTCAGGACACTAGTGACACCCCAAGCCGGGAAAGGTATCGTTACGCACCTTGGTGCACTCCGGCTTTGAACCATTCCACGATGATCCCAGACCGTACTCGCGGTGGCTGACGCATGCGTACGATCCTTGCGTTGACGCTCGCCGTTTGGGCAACCGCCGCGCTGGCGGAGGAATACGTGGTGTCTGCCATCGAGTTCCGCGACAACGAGACCACCCGGCCGTCCACCCTGTTGCAGGAGCTCACCTTCCAGGCCGGCGATACGGTCAGCGACGAGGAAATCGAGCGTGGTCGCCAGTCGATCATGAACCTCGGCCTGTACAAGCGGGTCAGCGCAGATCTCGAGGCCCGCGACGGTGATACGGTGTTGATCTACACCGTGTCGGAAAAACGCTACCTGCTCATCCTGCCACGGCTTTCACGCAGCGGTGACGGCGACTGGTCCTATGGCGCCCGGGTACGATGGGACAACGTCGGCGGACGCAACCACCGCCTCGACATCGGCTTCCGGCGCAAGGACCTCAAGGACGCCGACATCGAGCGCGAGGACCAGGTCAGCATCGAGTACCTGACGCCACGGGTCTGGGGCAGCCCCTGGGACCTGGGCTTCGAGTTTCGCGACGAGGACATCGAGATCGACGAGGAGCGCGGCGACCTTGAAGGCCGCTACGAGCAGGAGGTCAGTTCGCTGCGCGTCGACTTCGGTCGCTGGCTGCACGAAACCGGCCCCAGCCAGGGCTGGCGCCTGGACGGCCAGTTGCGCTACGAGGACTACAACAACGACTACCTGTCCGGCGATCCGGGGCTGTACTTCGATACCCGGGTGGTCACGCTGAGCGCCGGCATCGAGTACCAGCACGTCACCGACCTGCTGTACAGCCGGGTCGGTCGGCACTTCGGCTACGGCGTGGAAAGCGCCAGCGACGACTACGGTTCACAGTCCAGCTTCGTGCGCCATGCCGCCTTCTACCGTCGCTACATGCACGTCACCGACCGCGAGCACACCAACATCAACTACCAGCTCCGGTACGGTACCTCCTCCGGTTCCATCTTCGGCGACCCGAGCTACAGCCTGGGCGGCAACAGCACCATGCGTGGCTATGACCGAGACAGCCTCGAGGGAGAAAGCTACTTCATCGCCAACGTCGAGTTTCTCACCCCCATGTTCGGCCACAAGACCCTGCGCGGCGCCGTGTTCACCGACATCGGCGGCGCCTTCGAGGACAGCGCCTCGTTCAAGCCCTCGGAACTGGAAGTGGGTGTCGGGGTGGGTATACGCTACAAGCTTCGATCCTTCGTCAAAACCGATCTGCGACTCGACATCGCGCATGGCATTGAAAGTGGTGAAACCAAGGTCTACGGCAGTACTGACACGCCTTTTTAGGCGTGACCGCGGCGATCCGGGCCGCCTGCTGCATTTCGACCTGGTGTTCGACGATGTCTTCGTCGGCACCGCGCCGCATACCCGAACCGATGTCGAGCGGCTGGTCTCCGCGCTCGGCGTGACCGCGGTGCTCAACCTGCAGACCGACGAGGACAACCGGCGTTGGGGCATCCCCTGGGCCGAGCTGGAAGCCGCCTATGCCGATCGCCACGTGGTGGTGGAACGGCAGCCGATACGCGACTTCGACGGTGATGACCTCGTGTGTCGCGTGGAACAGGCGGTGGATGTGCTTGACCGACTGCTCGCGGTAGGACACCGGGTCTACCTGCACTGCACCGCCGGCCAGCAGCGATCGCCCGCGGTGGCCATCGGCTTCCTCGTCCGGCATCGCGGCCTGTCCCTGGACGAGGCCGTCGCCCGGATAACCCGCCGGCGGCAGTGCGCGCCGGATCTCGAGGCCCTCGCCGCGGTCTACGGCGAGGCGTCGGCGAAGTGACGCGGCGAAGCCGAATCCTCGCCGCCCTGCTGCTCGCCATCGCACCCTCGATGGCGTTTGCCGACGAGACCGGGTCGGCCTCGCCGCAGGCCGCGCTGGTGGCGGTGCTGGCTGCCTATGGCGACGCCACGCCCATTGCCGGCCCCCTTGGCCTGGACGATGCCGGTGCCGAGTCGGTGCAGCGCATGGCGGTGCTCAACCTGCGACCCCGCTGGGGGGAAGTGGCCGGCTACAAGGCGGCGCTGACCTCCGCCGCGGCGCGGGCCCGGTTCGGCGCCGATCAGCCGCTCAGCGGCATGCTGCTGGAAAACATGTTCACCACCACCGGTGCCACCGTGTCCCTGCGGCAGTCGGTGCGCCCGCTGCTGGAAGTCGACCTGCTGGTGCGGGTGGCCGACGACGCCATCGGCCAGGCCACCACCACCGACGAGGTGCTTGCCGCCCTTGGCCAGGTAATCCCCTTCTTGGAGATACCCGACCTCATGTTCGCCGACCCCTCGGTGATTACCTCGGCCGACATCCGCGCCGTCAACGCCGGTGCCCGGCTCGGCGTGATGGGCGCGCCGGTGCCGGTGACCGAGGCCACCGCCGCGCAGCTGGCGGCGATGACCGTGGAACTGCTCGATGGCGACGGTCGCACCCTGGTGCAGGCCGATGGCAGCGCGCTGATGGGTCATCCGCTCAACGCCGCCCTGTGGCTGGTCACCGACCTCGCCCGTCGCGGCGAAACCCTCAAGGCCGGTGACCTGCTGTCGCTGGGCAGTCTCGGACCGCCGCTGCCGCTCACCGCGCCCGGGCGGGTGCGCGCGCTCTACCATGGACTGGCCGAGCAGCCGCTGGTGATCGACGTCGGCTTCCGCCGCTGACCGGCGCGGGATCGTCGTGCTGCTGCCACCGCTGCTGGACGGGGTCATCCACCGTCGCTACAAGCGCTTCCTGGCCGACGTGGAACTGGCCGACGGCCGCCTGGTCACGGCCCACTGCGCCAACACCGGATCGATGGAGGGTTGCTGGGCGCCGGGGGCGCCGGTGCAGCTGAGCGAGAGCGACAACCCGCGACGCAAGTTGCGCTTCACCCTGGAGCGGGTGGACATGGGTGCCGGCTGGGTGGGGGTGAATACCCTGCGGGTCAACGCCATCGTCGCCGAGGGCATTGCCGCCGGCCGCATCGGGGCGCTGTCCGGCTACCGCGAGATCCGGCGCGAGCCCCGCGCCGGGGTGGACGGCGATTCCCGTTCGCGCTTCGACCTGGCGTTGCTCGGCGACGGTCCGCGTTGCCTGGTGGAGATCAAGAATGCCACCTTGCTGCGCGACGGCGTCATCCAGTTTCCCGATGCCGTGACCAGCCGCGGGCGCAAGCACCTTGCGCTGCTGGAGGCCGTGCGGCGACGTGGCGAGCGGGCCTGCCTGGTGTTTGCCATCAACCGGCCGGAAAGCGATCGCTTCGCACCGGCGACGGCCATCGACCCGGACTACGCGGACGCTCTGTACCGGGTGCGCGAGGCCGGGGTGGAAGTCCACCTGGCCTGGCTACGACACCTGCCACAGGGCATCGAGGTGGCGCGATCGAGGCTCTTCGACGACCCGCGGCAGGCGTGCGCCGGGGCTACTCGAGCAGCTGGTTGATCCGCGCCACGTCGTCCTCGTCGAGCTGGCCGGCGGCCTGTTCCAGGCGCAGCGAGGCGAGGATGAAGTCGTAGCGGGCACGCAGGTGATCCCGTCGCGACTGGTACAGGTCGCGCTGCGCGTCGAGCACGTCGAGGTTGGTGATCAGGCCGGCGGCGAAGCCCTCCTCCTTGGATTCCACCGCGCTTTCGCTGGCCACCACCGCCTGCTCCAGCGCCTTCACCCGGCTGATGCCGCTGACCACGTCGTTGTAGACGTTGCGAATCTGCCGGGAGACCTCGCGACGGGTGAGCTCCACCGCCTGCTCGCGGGCATTGGCGTTGAGCGCCGCCTTCTGCACCTGTGCCTCCACCGCGCCGCCGACGTAGAGCGGGAAGGTCAGCGCCAGCCCGATGCTGGTGTTGGTGCGATCGGAACTGCCGTTGATGCCGCCGCTGTTGTCGCGGTAGCTCTGCACCGCGTTGAGGCCGACGCTCGGATGACGGGTGTATTTCTGGAAGTCCACTTCGCGCTGGGCGATCTCGTAGTCGAGGGAGGCGGCCTTCAGCCCCGGGTTGTTGGTCAGCGCGATGTTGACCCAGTCGGTTACCGAGGCCGGCTCGGGCAGGACGAGCTCGGCGTCCTCGCGCAGCGGGTCGAGTTCCCCCGGGCTGGTGCCGATGATGACGATCAGCGCCTGCATGGCCTCCTCGATGAGGTTGGCGGCGTCGATCTCGTTGGCCTCGGCGAGCTGGTAGCGGGCCTGGGCGTCGTACAGGTCGGTCTGCGTGCCGATGCCGACGTTGAGCCGCTCCTGGGCCAGTTCCAGCTGGCGCTGGATGGCAATCTTCTCGCTGGTGGACAGCTCCAGGTTGTCGAGGGCGCCGAGCACCGAGAAGTAGCTGGTGGCGACGCGGATGATGACGTCGTCCTCGGCGCTTTGCAGGTCGAAGCCGGCGCGCTGGTCGCCGAGCTCGGCCTGGTCGACGGAGATCTTCGCCTGGCGGTCGTAGAGGGCCTGGTCCAGGCGCAGCGAGACGCCGGCGCTGGTGTAGTTGTCGGTGCCGGAGGAAACCGCCGAGGCGCCGTCGGCGTCGTCGCGGTTGCGGCTGATGTCGCCGCCGAGATTCACCGACGGACGCAGCGCCGAGCGGGCGATGTCCGGGTCCTCGGAAACTGCCTGGCGCTGGTACACCGAGGCCAGGTAGGAGGCATCGTTGGCGATGGCCATGCGATAGGCATCGAGCAGGTCGCCGGCCTGGGTGCCGGAGGCGAAGCCGGCGGCGGCGAGCAGGCAGATCAGTCGGGTCTTCATGGCAGGGGTACGCATGGTGTACGAAAAGGGAACGTTCGCGCTAGAACACGAACTGCTTGGGTGCCTCGGCATTGACCAGCGGCCGCAGCAGGGTATCGAACAGGGAGGTTCGCTCCAGGCCGTCACCGCGCTTGGTGATGCACACCGCTTCCATCACCGGTGCCGTGCCGCAGATGGCGACCAGCCGGCCACCGGGCTTGAGCGAATCGATGAAGGCACCGGGAACCTCCGGCACCGAGCCGGTCAGGAGAATGGCGTCGAAGCCGCCGCTGGCCGGCCAGCCCTTGCTGGCGTCGCCGGACTCGAGCACGACGTTGTCGATGCCGTGCCTGGCCAGCCGCTCGGCGGCAAGATTGCCCAGGTCCTTGTACAGTTCCACGCTGACCACGTGGTCGGCGAGAGTGGCGAGCAGCGCCGTGACGTAGCCGCTGCCGGTGCCGACTTCCAGGACCTTGCCGCCGTCCAGGGACAGTTCCTGGACCAGTCGCGCCTCCACCTTCGGTTCCATCATCACCTCGCCGTGGCCGAGGGGCAGCTGGATGTCGGCGAAGGCCAGCTCGCGGTAGCCGTCGGGGACGAAGTCCTCCCGCGGCACCTGGCGCAGCACCGCCAGCACGGTGGCGTCGAGCACCTCCCAGGGGCGGATCTGCTGCTCGATCATGTTGAAGCGCGCTTGCTCGATATCCATGGCGATCGTCCAACGACGGCGGGGTTCGGACCAAGCGCGAAAGTCTACCACAATGGCGGTTACCGTCCGCTGTACCCGGTCGCTCAGGCCGGGGCTTCTGCGGGGCCGTCGCCGTCCAGTCCACGGGCGATGCGGTCGCGCACGTCGTCCACGGCGCCGATGCCGTTCACGCGCACGTAGCGCGGCCCGCCGCGGGTGGCCAGCGCGCTGTAGTAGTCGATCAGTGGCCGGGTCTGGCGGTGGTACACCGCCAGGCGGGCGCGCACGGTGGCGGCACGGTCGTCGTCGCGCTGGATCAGCGGCTCGCCGGTGACGTCGTCGCGGGCCGCCACCCGCGGCGGGTTGAAGGTGATGTGGTAGGTCCGACCCGAGGGCGGATGCACCCGTCGCCCGTCCATGCGGCGGATGATTTCCTCGTCGTCCACCGCGATCTCCACCACCGCGTCGATGCCGATGCCGGATTCGTCCAGCGCCTCGGCCTGGCCGAGGGTGCGCGGAAATCCGTCGAACAGGTAGCCGCCGGCGCAGTCCGGCTCGGCGATGCGCTCGCGCACCATGGCCAGCACCACGTCGTCGGGCACCAGCTGGCCGGCGCCCATCAGCGCCGCCGCCTGCACGCCGAGCTCGGTACCGGCACGGATCTGGCGGCGCAGCATGTCGCCGGTGGAGACCTGGGGGATTCCGTAGCGGGTGGTGATGAATCCGGCCTGGGTTCCCTTGCCGGCACCGGGGCCGCCGAGGAGGATAATGCGCATCGATCCGGTTCCCTGTCCTTTGGAGTTTCTTTGATGGGGGGAAAAAGGGCGATTATGGGAGCGTGGCGACGCAGATTTCAAACCGCGCTTGCATCCGGCCCTCGCCGGCCGTGCCGGAGCGGCCTTGACGGGGGCGGCAAAGTCGCCGACGATGCGGCCCGGCGGCGGCCCAGGGGACCGCTGCCCGTGGTGGCCGGTATCCTGAGCGGATCGCGCGAGGCCGCCGACGCACGCGACAAGAACGACTGCCAACCCATCGAATCATCCATGCCTTTTACCTTCCACGCCATGAGCATCGACGGCCCCGTGGTGGTCGAGCCCCGTGTATTCTCCGACAGCCGCGGGGTGTTCTTCGAGACCTACAAGGCCTCGGAGTTCGCCGCCGCCGGCATCGTCGAGCCGTTGGTGCAGTCCAATGCCTCGGTGTCCCGCGCCGGCGTGCTGCGGGGCCTGCACTACCAGTTGCCGCCCCATGCCCAGGCCAAGCTGGTGCGCTGCGTGTCCGGCGCCATCTTCGATGTCGCGGTGGACATTCGCCGCGGTTCGCCGACCTTCGGGCGCTGGGTCGGCCGCGAGTTGAGCGAGGAAAACCGGCTGATGCTCTACCTGCCGGCCGGGTTCGCCCACGGCTTCCTGACCCTCTCGCCGCAGGCCGAGGTCAACTACCAGGTCAGCGCCGAGTACCACCCGTCCTCCGAGCGCGGCATCCGCTACGACGACCCGTCCATCGGCATCGAGTGGCCGGGGGATACGGCACTGTTGTCGGACAAGGACACCACCTACCCGGCGCTCGAGGCGGCCGAGGTGTTCGACTGACGTTGCCGGGGAAGCCAGCATGAACGCACGGATCCTGGTGGTGGGTGGCGCCGGCTACATCGGCAGCCATGTCAGCCACGACCTGGTCGCCGCCGGCCACCAGGTGGTGGTGTTCGACGACCTGAGCAGCGGTGACCGTGCCAACGTGCCGGACGGTGCACGGCTGGTGGTCGGCGACATGCGCCGGGCGGCGGATCTCGACGCCGTTCTCGAGCACCCCTTCGACGTGGTCTACCACTTCGCCGCGCTGAAGGCCGCCGCCGAGTCCATGGCCGACCCGCACCGCTACGCCGCGCACAACGTCGCCGGCTCCCTGGTGCTGCTCGACGCGGTGCAGCGCGCCGGCGTGCGCCACCTCGTGTTCTCCTCCTCCGCCGCCGTCTACGGTGCGCCGGAATACCTGCCGATGGACGAACAGCACCCGTGCCGGCCGGAAAACTACTACGGCTACAGCAAGCTGGTGGTGGAACAGCACCTGGCCTGGTATGCGCGGCTGTGCGGACTGCGCTACGCCGCGCTGCGCTACTTCAACGCCACCGGCTACGACCTCGCCGGCCGGGTCACGGTGCGCGAGAAGGACACCACCAACCTGTGTCCGATCCTGATGGAGGTGGCCAGCGGCCTGCGCCGCGAGCTCAACGTCTACGGCGGCGACTACGATACCCGGGACGGCACCTGCGTACGCGACTATGTCCACGTCAACGACCTCGCCGATGCCCACGTGGCGGCCATGGACGCGCTGCTCGACGGCACCCCGTCGCTGGTGCTCAACCTCGGTACCGAGACCGGCGCCAGCGTGCTGCAGATGGTCGCCGCCGCCGAACGGGTGCTCGGGCGGAAGATCCCCTACCGGGTGGTCGAGCGCCGGCCGGGCGACCCCGCCGAGGTGGTTGCCGCCGGTGGCCTGGCCAGGCAGCGGCTTGGCTTCGTTCCCCGGCGCGGCGATCCGGACACCATCTTCTCCTCCATGCGCGCGGTGTACGGCCTGTAGGCCGGCCCTGCCGGAACGTCGCGATGACCGTCCGCCGCGTCGCCACCACCGCGCATGCCGACCAGGCGCCGGGCACCTCGGGGCTGCGGCGCAGGGTGGAGCGCTTCCGCGACGGCCGCTACCTGGAGAACTTCGTCCAGGCCATCTTCAATGCCAACACCGACCGCCGGCTGCTGGTGGTGGGCGGCGATGGCCGCTACTTCAACCGCGAGGCGGCACATCTCATCGTGCGCATGGCCGCCGCCAACGGGTTTTCCAGGGTGGTGGTCGGCCGCGACGCCCTGCTGTCGACGCCGGCCCTCTCCCACCTGGTCCGCAGCCGTGGCGCCGACGGCGGCATCGTGCTGTCCGCCAGCCACAATCCCGGCGGCGCCGACGGCGACTTCGGCATCAAGTTCAACAATGCCTCCGGCGCACCGGCCCCGGAGTCGGTGACCCGGCGCATACACCACTGCGCCTCGACCCTGGATCACTTCCTGGTGCACGACGATGCCGGCATCGACCTGCACCGCACGGGCATGCAGCGCATCGGCGCAACCGGGGTCGAGGTGATCGACCCGGTGGACGACTACCTGGCGGCAATGACCGCCTGCTTCGACTTCGACCGCCTGCGCGAAGGCTTCGCCCGCGGCCGGCTGTCACTGTGCTTCGATGCCATGCACGCGGTCACCGGCCCCTATGCGCGACGCATCTTCGAGCAGGTTCTCGGCGCCACCCCGGGCAGCGTCATCCGCGGCGAGCCGCTGGAAGACTTCGGCGGCGGTCACCCCGATCCCAACCTGGTGCATGCACGCGGGCTGGTCGAGCGCATGGCGAGGGATGATGCCCCGCGCCTGGGCGCCGCCTCCGACGGCGACGGCGACCGCAACCTGGTGCTCGGTCCGGGCTGCTTCGTCGGTCCCGGCGACTCGCTGGCCCTGCTCGCCGCGCATGCCGGGCAACTGCCGCAGTTCGCCGGCCGGCTACGCGGCGTCGCCCGCTCCATGCCGACCTCGCGGGCGGTGGACCGGGTGGCCGCGGCGCTGGGATTCGCCTGCCACCAGACACCCACCGGCTGGAAGTACTTCGGCAACCTGCTCGATGCCGGCCACATCCAGCTCTGCGGCGAGGAGAGCTTCGGCACCGGTGGCGACCACGTGCGCGAGAAGGACGGCCTGTGGGCGGTGCTGGCCTGGCTGTCGCTGCTGGCCGAAACCGACCGCCCGCTGGGAAGCATCGTCACCGATCACTGGCGTCGTTTCGGTCGCAACGTCTACTGTCGGTATGACTACGAGGGGGTCGGCGCCGACGGCGCAGAGGCCCTCGTCGAGCACCTGCGTGGCGCCCTGGCGAGCCTGCCCGGGCAGCGGCTGCACGGCATGGCGATCACCGCGGCCCGCGAGTACGGCTACCACGACCCGGTGGACGGCGAGACCAGCACCCGCCAGGGCATCGAGATCGAGCTGGCCGGCGATGCCCGCATCGTCTATCGCCTGTCCGGCACCGGCACCAGCGGCGCGACCCTGCGTGTCTACCTCGAGCAGGTGCTCGGTGCCGGCCCCGGCGGCGATTTCGGCGGCGATGCGCGGGCTGCAAACGCCGCCCTCGGCGAGGCCGCCGCCACCTTGGCCGAGATCCCCCGCTTCACCGGCCGGCAGGCGCCGTCGCTGCGCACCTAGCGCGGCGCCCGCCGCCCCGAGCCGCGGCCAGCCCGACATGAACTCGCCACCCCGTGGTGTTATGATGGTGCCATTGCCGAGCCGGCTCGTTCGTCGCCGAGGCCCCGAACCGGGACTCCGGGCGAAACCACGCTCAAGTCTTCCTGCAGCCGACCGATAGATTCAGTGACGTCCGCGAACACGCGGCGCACGCGTCGGGCAGGCCTCCACCGCCTAGGGCTGGGATGGAACGGGACTGAACTTGTTGCGCCTCCCTGGCGTCGAACCGGAAAGAAAACAGGCAATGGACTGAACAGGAGGTGGCGGGTGTCTTACGCTGGAGGCGAACGAGACCATGAACAAGGCAATCGAGGAAAAACCTTTCTACGCACCCAATGAACTGGCGAAACTGCTGATGGTTTCCCCGGTCACGGTGCGTTACTGGGCCAACAAGGGCTGGATCAAGGCGGAACTGACACCGGGCGGCCACCGCCGCTTCGCCCATCGCGAGGTGGAGCGGTTCGCCCGTGCGCGCGGAATTTCCCTGCGCCGTCGATCCAATGACAACCTGCGCGTGCTGATCGTCGACGACGAACCGGACATCTGCACCGAGCTGTCGGAACTGCTGGCCGCGAGCATTCCCGGGGTCGCCACCAAGTGCGCGTTCAGCGGCTTCGAGGTCGGCCTCAGCGTGGTGACGTTCAACACCGATATCGTGCTGCTCGACCTGATGATGCCCCAGGTGGACGGCTTCGAAGTCTGCCGACAGTTGCGCGGCAACCCGAGCACTTCGTCGGTGCGCGTCATCGCCATGACCGGCTACTACACCGAGGAAAACGCCGCCCGCATCGTCGAGGCAGGCGCGGAAACCTGCCTGCGCAAGCCGCTGGACCCGGACGCCCTGTTCGCGGCCATCGGCGTGCATGACGCGGCGGGCGAACTCGTCGCCGGATGATTTCGCTGCTTCGGCGCCGGGTGGACCCGGCGTTTTCGCACCAGGCAGGCGCCAGACAACGCAGGGAAGCCCGGACCGAAGCACGCGGCTGATGAGTCCCGGCCAAGCCGCGAGGAAGTTCGCGGAACGAATGTCGGCGCGCGGCCACGTGGTGGTGGTGGAGGACGATGCCGCCATCCGCGAGGCCATCGCCGACTGCCTGGCCCTGGAGGGCCTGGCGGTGTCGCTGGTCACCAGTGCCGAGGAAATGCGCGACGTCGCCCACGAGCGGCCCGCCGACCTGTTGATCATCGACATCAACCTGCCCGGCGAGGACGGCATGATGCTGACCAAGACGGTGCGACGGGAGTCGGATGTCGCCATCATCATGGTGTCGGGTCGCCACGAGGAGATCGATCGCGTGCTCGGTCTTGAACTCGGTGCCGATGACTACATGACCAAGCCGTTCAGCACCCGCGAGTTGTTGGCACGGGTGCGCAACGTGCTGCGTCGCACCCGTGGCCAGCGATATCCCGATCACGCCCGTGCCGGGTCCACCGCCGGCGTCGTCTACCATTTCGAGGGCTGGCGCCTGGACGTGGATCGCTACAAGCTGTTCGGTCCGGACGGACACGAGCACATGCTGACCACCGCCGAGTTCCGCCTGCTGCACGGCTTCGTCGAGTCGCCGAACCGGGTACACAGCCGCGAATACCTGCTCGATCGCACCCATGGCACCCGCTTCGCCGGCTACGATCGCAGCATCGACGGGCTGGTCAGCCGGCTGCGCAAGATCTTCGCCGCGGTGGACTCGGCGCAACGGTACATCGTGACCGTGCGTGGCACCGGCTACGTGTTCACGCCGACGGTGCGCGCGGCCTACCCGGGGTCCGGCAGTGACGCCGCCGAACGTCGCGCCCGAACCTGACGCCTTGGCACCGGGTGCCTTCGACGCGCTGGCGGCGATGGTGTTCGTGGTCGACGCCGACGACGTCATCCTCTCCGCCAACGCCGCCGCCCTGGCCGGCATCGGTGCCGGCGAGGCCCTCGCCGGGCAGGCGCTGTCGGCCCTGGTGCACCGCCAGGGGTCGTCCGACCTGATGTCCTTCGGCGGGTCCTGGCAGCCGGTGCTGCTGGCCCGCTCCACCGCCGACGCCGCTGGCCGGGTGACCGTCACCGCCCTGGCCATGAACGACGAGCCGGCGCAGGCCGGTGGCGCCAAGCAGTCCGCGCTGGCCTCGTTGGCCCGCCATGTCGTGCACGAGCTCAACCAGCCGCTCAGCGTGGTGCGCATGGCGGTGGGGACGCTGCGACGACGCCTGTCCACCGGTGCCGCGCTGGACCTGGCGCAGGTCGACGGCAAGCTGGCGCGCATCGACGAGCAGTGCGTACGCGCCGCCAACATCGTCGAGACGCTGCGCATGTTCGTGCCCCGGGACCACGCCCGCCGCGTGACGCTGGACGTGAACCGCGCCGTCGACCACGCCGTGCTCATGATGACCCCCGCCTTTCGCGAACTTGGCCTCGCCATCGAGTTCCAGCCCGGGAAGGTGGCCGGGGTGCAGGGCCATGAATGGCAGATCGAACCCGTGCTGGTCTGCCTCTTCGGCGACCTGCGTGCCCACCTCTCCCGCGACCGGCTGCCCCGCGGGCCGCTGCTGGCCCGCACCATCCCCGGCGTCGACGCCGTGCACATCGAGATCGTGGCCGAGGGCATCGACGGGCAGGAGCCCGTCGCCGCCAGCAACGGCTTGTACCTGGGCATGGATCTCACCATGGCCCGGGAGCTGCTCGCCGAACACCTCGGCGAGCTCGAGGTGACCGCCGCCGATGGCCACAGGACCTACCGCGTGACCCTGCCTCTCGGCGACGCATCCGCCGCCTGACCGCCTCGACCGGGGACCCCGGTCTGAATCGATAAAATCGATAATCTCTGGCCTCCGGACCCGTTTTTCAGCACCGGTCGCCGGCCATGCCCCGAAGGCCGATGCACCATTGGTCAGGCCATTTGCACCCCTGGCACCACGGGATCGCACCGCCTGGTGGTGGACGCCGAAAAAGAGACATGGATCACATAAACTCGATGGATTCGATAAAAATGCTTGAAACGACACAAGGGCTGCGCTAGGCTGACAAGCAAGTCCTGCGACTTGCCGTGTTTCTGGCCGCAGGCAAGGACCTCCTACGAAGCACGAGGGTACTTGTATGGCTCACTCCGCCCTGCCTGCCCGCCTGGAACACCGCGATGCGGCGAGAAAGGCTCCTTTCCACTTCGACCTGGATCGAGGCGTCGTCGCCAATGCCGCGTCGACCAGCGCCAGCGAAGGCGCCCAGGTGCTGCGTCACGAGGCGCTGGTGCGCCGGGTGGCGGCCACCCTGTATCGCAACCTGCCCGATGGACTCGACCCCGAGGACCTCGTCCAGGCCGGGATGATCGACCTGCTGGAGGCCATCCGCGGCTACGACGGCGACCGCGGCACGCCCTTCGCCAGCTATGCCGGCCTGCGCATCCACGGCGCCATGATGGACGAGATCCGGCGCGTGCTGTGGGCACCGCGCTCGGTGTTCCACAAGGCCCGCCAGGTCAACCAGGCGGTGCAGAAAATGCAGAACGAGAGCGGCCGGCGGGTGACCACCCGCGAACTGGCCGGTCACCTGGGCCTGGGCGTCGACGAATGCGCCACGCTGGTGACCCAGGCCCAGGCGCGCACCGTGACCGCGGTGGACCCGGCCCAGGTGGCCGAACCGGAAGACCCGTCGGAAGGGCCCTTCGATCACCTGCAGCGGGAACGTTTCGCCGAACACCTCGCCGATGCCGCCGCCGCGCTGCCGTCCAGGGAACGCCGCATCCTGCACCTGTACTACGTGCGTGAGCTGAAACTGCGAGAGATCGGCGAACTGCTCGGCCTGACCGAGTCGCGGGTCTGCCAGTTGCACAAGCAGGCGGTGGCCGGGCTGCGCCGTCGCCTGGCCGAGACCAACGACGGCATGCCGCCGTTGAACTGACCACGAGCGGCCACGGCGCCGGGTCTGCTACCATCGGCCGCAGCGCAAACCGGCGAGCACCATGACCACCAGCGACAGCCCGGACGCGGAGCTGATCTACATCCTCGACCCCATGTGTTCGTGGTGTTATGCCTTCGCCGGCCCCATGCAGCGACTGCTCGACCGCCTCGGCGACCGGGTCGCGGTGCGCCGCGTCATGGGCGGCCTGGCCGCGGACAGCGAGCAGCCCATGCCGATGCCCATGCGCGAGGCCATTGCCGCCACCTGGCGCACCATCGAGCAGCGCACCGGGACGCCGTTCAACCACGACTTCTGGCGGGACAACGAGCCGCGTCGCTCCACCTACCCGGCCTGTCGCGCCGTTCTGGCCGCCGGCCTGCTGGATCCGCCCATGTTGCCGCGCATGGTGGCGGCCATCCAGCACGCCTACTACCGCGAGGCGAAGAATCCCTCGCTGGAGCCGGTGCTCCTGGATCTCGCCGCGTCCATCGGCCTGTCCCGGCAGCGGTTTGCCGCCGAACTGGCCGGAGAGCGCGTCCAGCAGGCCCTGGTCGATGACCTCGACGAGACTCGTCGGCTCGGCATCGGCGGCTTCCCCACCGTGCTGGCGCGTACCGCCGGCACCGCGGACGAGGCGCGCTACGCCTTGCTGACCGCGGGGTACGTGGACGGCGAGACGCTGCTGGCGCGTTGGCAGAAATGGGCGCAGAGCCTCGGCCTGGCGGCCTGAGCGCGGCCGGTCGCCGTCGCCGGGGCGGCGTTTTCGCCGCCTGTCGCCGGAAACCGCCCACGACCCCCGGCGTAGCGCTTGATCTGCGCCAAGCTATTCTTATTATTGAAAAATCCGTTTATTGGTTTTTCTTGACCCTGCCATACAGCGTCATTATACTGCGCGGCTCTTTTCGGGCAGGCGCTGTGCGCACCCATTGCCGGATATCGTCATGACCGGGCCCCGACCCGACCAGGCGCTGCGCAGCAGCGTGTCGCGGATACTGAGGCTGCAGCTTGGCGTGACCGTTGCCGTCTCCCTTGCCGTGCTGGCCCTGGTCGATGGGCGGTCGGCACTGGCGGCCGGTTTCGGCGCCATGCTTGGCGTGCTGGGCACCGTGGTGTCGGCGCGCGGGGTGCGCCGGGCGGGCGTTCTCGATGCGGCGCGGGAGACGCCCTCGATGGTGCCGATGTACCTGGGGGCGTTGCAAAAACTGCTGGTCGTTGCCGCGGGTGCGGCACTCGGCCTTGTCGTGCTTGAGCTGCCGGCGGCATTTCTCCTGGGTGGATTGATCCTGTCGCAGCTCGGCTACCTGGCGGCATCGGTGTGGATCCTTTCCCGGCGATCGATAACCTGACAAGTCAAACAAGATGGCGACTTCTGACACGGTAACCTCGACGGAATACATCCGTCACCACCTGACCAACCTCACCTTCGGCCCGCTGCCCGACGGCGGCCTGGGGTTTGCGCACTCCACCGAGGAAGCCAATGCCATGGGCTTTTTCGCGGTGCACGTCGACAGTGTGCTGTGGTCGCTGTTCCTGGTGGCGCTGTTCCTGTGGCTGTTCCGCAGCGTGGCCAAGAAGGTCACCGCCGAGACGCCGAACGGCGCGCAGAACTTCGTCGAGTGGATCATCGACTTCATCGACGAGAACGTGCGCGGCCTGTTCAACGCCAAGAACGATTTCGTCGCGCCCACCGCGCTGACCCTGTTCTGCTGGGTCTTCCTGATGAACCTGATGGACCTGGTGCCGGTGGATCTCCTGCCGTGGATCTTTGCGCAGACCGGGATCGCCTACTACATGAAGGTGGTGCCGACCACCGATCCGAACATCACCTTCGGCTTTGCCCTGTCGGTGTTCGCGATGATGCTGTACTACTCGGTGAAGGTGAAGGGCATTGGCGGATTCGCCGCCGAGCTCACCCTGCAGCCCTTCCAGGTGAAGAACCCGCTGCTGAAGATCCTGTTCATCCCGGTGAACTTCTTCCTCGAATTCGTCGGCCTGGTATCCAAGCCGGTATCCCACTCGCTGCGACTGTTCGGCAACATGTACGCGGGCGAGATGATTTTCATCCTGATTTCGCTGATGTTCGGCGCCGGGGCCGTGATGACGGTTTTCGGCGGCGCGCTGCAGTTCGTCTGGGCGGTATTCCATATCCTGGTCATTACCCTGCAGGCGTTCATCTTCATGGTGCTGACCATCGTCTACCTGGACATGGCACACCAGCACCACTGACGTTGTCTTCTCGTTAACCCTTACCCGCTACATCCAAAGTTTCGGAGACCAAGATGGAACAAGCACTTCTGTACGTTGCAGGCGCACTCATGATGGGCTTCGGCGCACTCGGCGCCGCGATCGGCATCGGCATCCTCGGTGGACGCTTCATCGAAGGCGCCGCCCGCCAGCCGGAACTGGTACCGCTGCTGCGCACCCAGTTCTTCATCGTCATGGGCCTGGTGGACGCGATCCCGATGATCGCCGTCGGTATCACCATGTACATCATCTTCGCGGTGGCTGCGTGACGCCGAATCGGCATCGTGGGTTTCAACTCGCTTAAGGATGTGAACAGATGAACATCAATCTCACGCTTCTGTTCCAGATGGTGTTTTTCTTCTTCTTCGTCTGGTTCACCAAGAAGTACGTGTGGACGCCGATCATCGGCGTGCTGAACGAGCGCAAGACGAAGATCGCCGACGGGCTGGCCGCCGCCGAGAAGGGCGTGAAGGCCGAGGAAGTCGGTCACCAGAAGGCGGAGAAGCTGATCATCGACGCCAAGGCCCAGGCCAACGAGATCATCGCCAAGGCGGAAAAGCGCGGCAACGAGATCATCGAGGGCGCCAAGTCCGGCGCGCGCGAGGAAGGCGACCGGATCATCGGCAACGCCCGCTCGGAGATCGACAAGGAGGTCAACCAGGCGCGCGAAGCCCTGCGCGGACAGGTCTCGGCGCTGGCCGTGGCCGGTGCGCAGAAGATCCTCGGCCGGGAGATCGACGCCAGCGCCCACAGCGAGATGCTCGACAAGCTGGCACGCGAACTGTAACGGGTATCCACCGATGTCTGAAAACGCCTCCCTCGCGCGACCCTACGTGCGGGCCATCTTCGATATCGCCCGGGAACACGACAGCCTGGCGGCGTGGAGCGAGCAACTCGCGCTGATCGCCATGGTCGCCGGCGACAGCCGGGTGCGCGCCCTGGACGGCAACCCGCGACTGGGTCGCGACGGTCTTGGCCAACTGGTCATCGATATCTGTGGTGATCGCCTGACCGAAGCCGCGACCAACCTGGTGAAGCTGTTGGCGCACAACCGTCGCCTGTCGGTGTGCCAGGAGATCAAGGCGCAGTACGAGGTGTTGCGGGCCGAGGCCGAACGCACTGTCGAGGCCGAGCTGGAATCGGCTACCGAGCTCGACGCGGAGGCGCAGCGCAAGATATCCGACGCGTTGCAAAGCCGGCTGGGTCGCACGGTGAAGCTCAAGTGCACCACCAACCCCGAGCTCATCGGCGGCGCCGTGATCCGTACCGGCGACTTCGTCTTCGACGGCTCGGTGCGTGCCCAGTTGCAGAAGATGGCCGCCACGCTGAATGCTTAATTTCGAGGAATACACAGCATGTCCATTCAATTGAACCCGTCCGAGATCAGCGAGCTGATCAAGGATCGGATCGAAAAGTTCGAAGCCGGCGCCGAGGCGAAATCCGAAGGCACCATCGTCGTGCTCACCGACGGCATCGCGCGCATCCACGGCCTGGCCAACGCCATGCAGGGCGAGATGCTGGAGTTTCCCGGCGACACCTACGGGCTGGCGCTGAACCTCGAGCAGGACTCGGTCGGCGCGGTCATCCTCGGCGACTACGAGCACCTTTCGGAAGGCGACACGGTCAAGTGCACCGGCCGCATCCTCGAAGTGCCGGTGGGGGAAGGTCTGCTCGGCCGCGTGGTCGATGCCCTCGGCCAGCCCATCGACGGCAAGGGCGCGGTGGACATCGCCAGCTATGCCCCGGTGGAAAAGGTGGCGCCCGGCGTCATCGCGCGAAAGTCGGTGGACCAGCCGGTGCAGACCGGGCTGAAATCCATCGACGCCATGGTGCCGATCGGCCGCGGACAGCGCGAGCTGATCATCGGTGACCGCCAGACCGGCAAGACCGCGGTGGCCATCGACGCCATCATCAACCAGAAGGGCACCGGGGTGAAGTGCATCTACGTCGCGGTGGGGCAGAAGGCCTCGTCGGTGGCCGACGTGGTGCGCAAGCTCGAGGAACACGGCGCGATGGAGCACACCATCGTGGTCGCGGCGACGGCGTCGGATTCGGCCGCCATGCAGTTCATCGCACCGTACTCCGGCTGCACCATGGGCGAGTATTTCCGCGACCGCGGCGAAGACGCCCTGATCATCTACGACGATCTCACCAAGCAGGCCTGGGCCTA
>CAYGJZ010000037.1:0-28233 GCA_964350265.1 uncultured Gammaproteobacteria bacterium
CGCTGCGCGGCGACGTGCTGCGGCGCGACGGTGTCGCGCCTTGTCGAACCCGCTTGTTGATTTCGTGGGTTCGAATCCCTGGACGCCACGGCAGCCGGACCGGCTCGGCACGGCGTCGGTTGCGGGGCTGTTCTGGCGGAGAGGGTGGGATGACTCGGCGCTGCGCGCCTCGCCCTGCGGGCCGCCGCCGCTGCGCGGCGACGTGCTGCGGCGCGACGGTGTCGCGCCTTGTCGAACCCGCTTAGTTGATTTCGTGGGTTCGAATCCCTGGACGCCACGGCAGCCGGACTGGCTCGGCACGGCGTCGGTTGCGGGGCTGTTCTGGCGGAGAGGGTGGGATTCGAACCCACGTGGGGCTTGCGCCCCCAACGGATTTCGAGTCCGCGCCGTTATGACCGCTTCGGTACCTCTCCGGTGGGGGCGCGATTCTAGCATGACGGTTCCGGGCGTGGGGAGTCGTTGCGGTTTGCGATAGAATTTCCTCCTTTGCCCCGGCTCCGCAGGAACTCCCTTGCCCCACCGTGATCCCGAAGTGCCGACGACCCATGCGCGTCGTCCCCTGCTGTCCTCGGCGGCGCTGCCGCCCACCGAGGCGGTGCCCGTGCTCGACCAGTCGGGCGCGCGTCGCGAGGTGCCCACGGCAGCGGAACATGCGCTGACCATCCTGGTGGACGGCGACGAGCTGGTGACGCTGATGACCATCGGTGGCCAACCCGAGTTGCTGGTGCTGGGCTACCTGCGCAACCAGGGCCTGGTGGAGTCCCTGGACGCGGTGGCGGCCATCGAGGTGGACTGGGAGCGCGAGCGGGCCGCGGTCACCACCCGCTCGGGCCGGGGCGTGGCCCGCACGACGACCATGGAGCCGTCGCCGCTGTCGACCGGGGTACGGCTGACCGCCGACGAAGTCCGCGAGACGGTGGCCCTGGTTCCGGCGCACAACGCCATCTACCGCGAGGCCGGCTCGGTGCATGGCTGCGGGCTGGTGCGCGACGGAGGCATGCTGCACTTCTTCGAGGACGTCGGCCGCCACAATGCCACCGATGCCCTGGCCGGCTGGATGTGGTTGCACGGCGACGACGGCGACGGCGCCCTGCTCTACTCCACCGGTCGGCTGACGGTGGAGATCGTGGCCAAGGCCGCCGCCATGGGGCTGTCGGTGGTGATCTCCCGCAACGGCGTCACCGAACGCGCGGTGGAGCTGGCCGAACGTCTCGGCGTGATGCTGGTGGCGCGTGCGCGCCGGCAGAACTTCCAGGTGTTCAGCGGCCACCAGCGCCTGCTCGGGGCGCGCTCATGAACGCCGCGGACACGACGCCGAAGGCCCTGCTGCGCATCCTGGTGCCCTTCGGGCTGGGCTATTTCCTCTCCTACCTGTACCGGGTGGTCAACGCCGTCATCGCCGACGACATGAGCACCGAGCTTGGCCTCGACGCCAACGACCTGGGTCTCCTCACCAGCACCTACTTCGCCACCTTCGCCGCCTTCCAGCTCCCGCTTGGCGTGCTGCTGGATCGGTACGGCCCGCGCCGGGTGGAATCGCTGCTGCTGCTGGTCGCCGCCGCCGGCGCGCTGGTGTTCGCCCTGTCGGAAGGCACCACCGCGCTGATCGCCGGGCGCGCACTGATCGGGCTTGGTGTATCGGCCTGCCTGATGGCGGCCTTCAGTGCCTACCGGCGCTGGTTCGACCCGGCGCGCCTGCCCATGGTCAACGGCGTGCAACTGGCCTTCGGCGGACTCGGCGCACTGGCCGCGACGCGGCCATCGGCGATGGTGCTGGAGGTCAGCGACTGGCGCATGCTGTTCCTGCTGCTGGCCGGATTGACGGTGCTGGTATCCGCGGTGATCTGGCTGGTGGTGCCGCGGGAGGCGCCGGACGAACACCGCGGCGAGACCCCGCGCGGCGGCTTCCGCGATGTCTTCACCGACCCGGAACTGTGGCGCTTCGCGCCGCTGGTGGTGTTCGCCCAAGCGGCCTTCCTTTCCATCCAGGGACTGTGGATCGGCACCTGGCTGCGCGACGTCGCCGAGTTGCCGGTGCTGGAGGCCTCCAACATCATGGCCCTGACCACCATCGCCATGGTGGCCGGCTTCCTTGCCCTCGGCACCTGTGCCACCGCGCTGTTCCGCCGTGGCGTTTCCACCCAGGCATCGGCCATCGGCTTCATCGCGCTGTTCTCGCTGCCACAGGTCGCGCTGATCCTCGGCGGTCTCGACGTGCCGGTCCTGTGCTGGATCGCCTTCGGCTTTCTCGGCACCGGCAGCATCGTCGGCTATGCCGCCATTACCCAGCGTTTCCCGGTGCATATCGCCGGGCGCGCGAATACCGCGATCAACTTCCTGGTGTTCGTGATGGCCTTCGTCGAGCAGTGGGGGCTTGGCGTCATCATCAACCGTTTCCCGGCAGAAAACGGCTACGACCCGCTCGGCTACCAGCTGGCCTTTGGTCTCGCCCTTGCCCTGCAGGCGATCGGGCTGGCCTGGTACCTGCTGTTCCGGCCGCGCCGGGTCAGCGCCGCCTGAGCACCAGCGCGGCGGCGAGGACGGCGTTCACCAGGTAGAGCACCACGGAGATGCCGTGGGCCATGCCGAAGCGCGGGTCGCGGGGCAGCGTGTCGCGCAGGGCCTCGATCCACGGGTGCAGGACAAGCTCGTTGCAAAGGGCAATGGCCAGCGCGACCACCACCAGCACCACGTCCAGCCGCCGGGCCGGCCCGGCAACCAGGCGCAGCAGGCACCAGCCCAGGGCCGCCAGCGCCAGGAAGAACACGCCGCTCAGCAACTCCCCGGCCAGGTTGCCCGCCTCGGCCGGAGGCAGGAAGGCGAACAGGCGCGGCGCGGCGTAGAAACCGGTGAACCAGGCAGCACCGGCCCAGGCGGTGAGCAGCAGCTTCTCCAGCGCGCCCGCCAGCGAGGAGATCATCGGCGCAAGGCGCCTGCTGGCAGGTGACGGCACGGGACCCGGCTCATCCGCGGGGCACCTCGCGGCGATCGCTGAAGGCCTGGGTCAGGGTGCCCGCGTCCATGTATTCCAGTTCCCCGCCCACCGGCACGCCGCGTGCCAGCCGGCTGACCCGCACCCCGGTGCCGGACAGCGTGTCGGCGATGTAGTCGGCGGTGGCCTCCCCTTCCACGGTGAGGTTGGTGGCCAGCACCACCTCGCGGATGCCGCGTTCACGCACGTGTCGCTTGAGGCGATTCACCGACAGCTGCTCCGGGCCGATGCCGTCCAGCGGCGCCAGGTGGCCCATGAGCACGAAGTAGACGCCACGAAAGGCCATGGCCTGCTCGATGGACTCGACGTCGGCCGGGGTTTCCACCACGCATAACAAGGTACCGTCGCGCCGGCTGTCGGCACAGATGGTGCAGATCTCGGTTTCGCTGAAGTTGTTGCAGTAGTTGCAGTGGGAGACCGACGACAGCGCGCGGACCAGCGCCTCGGCAATCCGGGTGGCACCGTCGCGATCCCGTTCGAGCAGGTGGAAGGCCATGCGCTGTGCGCCTTTCGGGCCGATGCCCGGCAAACGCCTGAGCGCCTCGCGCAGTTCCTCGATGGCGGAACCCGGCGGCATGCTAGAGCGGCAGGTTCAGACCGGGGATGTTCAAGCCGCCGGTGACCGAGCCCATCTTTTCCTGCACGGTTTTCTCCACCCGCTGCACGGCATCGTTGGTGGCCGCGGCCACCAGGTCCTCGAGCACCTCGCGGTCGTCCTCCATCAGCGCCGGGTCGATGCGCACCGCGCGCACGTCGTGCCGACAGGTCATCTCGATCTCCACCAGGCCGCCACCGGCGCGGCCGGTGACCGTCAACGAAGCCAGTTCCTCCTGGATGCGCTTCATCTTTTCCTGCATCTCCTGGGCCTGCTTCATGATGTTTCCGAATCCACCACGCATGTCTACTCGCCTCTGTGTTTCGCCGGCTGCACCGTTTCCGGTATCACCTCGGCATCGAATTGTTCAATGAATACCGACAGCGCCGGGTCCTGTTGCAGACCCTGCAGCGCCTCGGCGTGTTCTGCTTCCAGCCGACGGGCACGTTGGACCGCCGGGGTACTGGCCTCGCCGTCCGCCGCGGCCAGTTTCGCGTCCAGCCGGTAGCCGTCGCCGAAGCGACGGCCCGCCGCCGCGGCCAGCGCCTTCATCCGCGCCGGCTTGAGCAGGTGGGACAGCGAGTCGGCCAGCCGCAACCGGATGGTTCTCTCGTCCACGGCGAGGAACTCGAGGTTCATGGCCAACTCGCGCACCAGCCCCTCGGGTGTTCCGGTTTCCGCGAACTCGGCCCAGCTACGGCCATCGGGAGACACCGGCTCCGCGCCCTCGGCAACCTTGCTGGCCACCGCCTCGTCCGCGGCCGCCTCGCGAACCGGCCGCAAGGCATGCACGTTGTCGCCTTCCACCGGCGCCGGCGCAGGCGATGTCTTCGCCGCCGGCACCGGGCCAGGCCGGGCACGGTCCTCGACCCGGCTGTCACCGGCGTTGGTGGTGCTGGCAGCGGGCGCGGGGGTCGTGGCGGCCGTTGGCGCGACTGGCTGCGTGGCGGTGGCAGCGGGCACCGACCGGCGCGCGCCCGGCTCGGGATCGAAGGCCAGCATGCGCAGCATCACCATCTCGAAGCCACGCGCCGGATCCGGGGCCAGTGGCAGGTCGCGCTTGCCGATCAATGCCACCTGGTAGTAGAGCTGCACCTGCTCGGCATCGAGCCGCCCGGCCAGGCCAAGCTGGCCACTCCACGGGCTGTCGCGCATGGCCGCCAGTTCCGGCGCCTGCTGGGCGAGGGCAATCTCGTGCAGGAGCACCATCAGGTCATCCAGCGCACGGGTGAAGTTCACGCTGCGTGCGCGCATGGCATCCACCACGGCGAACAGCCTGGCGGTATCCATCGTCGCCACCGCCTCGAGCAACTCGACCACCCGCGCCCCCTCGATCATGCCAAGCATCTCGCGCACGCTGTCGCCGTCGAGGCGGGCGCCGGAGAAGGCGATGGCCTGGTCGAGCAGGCTCAGCGCGTCGCGCATGCTGCCGTCGGCGGCGCGGGCCACCAGTTCACGGGCCTCGTCGTCGGACTCGATGCCTTCGTGCTCGAGGATGCGCGCCAGCTGGCCGGCGATCTCCGGCACGTCCAGGGCACGCAGGTTGAACTGCAGGCAACGCGACAGGATGGTGGCGGGAAGCTTCTGCGGGTCGGTGGTGGCCAACAGGAACTTCACGTGTGGCGGTGGCTCCTCCAGCGTCTTCAACAGCGCGTTGAAACTGTGCGTGGACAGCATGTGCACCTCGTCCACCAGGTAGACCTTGTAGCGGCCCATGGTGGGGGCGTACTGCACGTTGTCGAGAATCTCGCGGGTGTCGTCGACCCGGGTCCTCGAGGCGGCATCGATTTCCAACAGGTCGACGAAGCGTCCCTCCTCCACGCTGCGACAGGCACCGCATTCTCCGCAGGGGTTGGATCCGACGCCGAGCTCGCAGTTCAGCGACTTGGCCAACAGCCGCGCCAGGGTGGTCTTGCCGACTCCCCGGGTACCGGTGAACAGGAAGGCGTGATGGACACGGTCGTTGTCCAGTGCATGGGTCAGCGCGGCCACCACGTGGGGCTGGCCGACCACGTCGGCGAAGCGACGCGGACGCCACTTGCGCGCCAGTGCCTGGTAGGTCATGGGCAACCCGCCGGGTTGCCGCAGCAAGGAGTCGCCAAGCGGTGCGACGGGCCGGCCAACTGACCTCGAAACGAAGCCATATTCGTTCCTTTACAGTGGTTTACGGAATGATCTTGAAGCAAGACATCGTTCGGAAAAGCGATCTGCATCCGATCCGATTCTACACTGCCAGGGCGGCCGGCGGGCGGTCATCCCGGTGCGCGATGGCCGGGATGTCTGGTGGCGGATCCGACCGGCCTGACCCGGGCACCCGGCGCGGCTGCTGCGGCTGCTTCCTTCCGGACCTGACCGGGTTCACAGCTTGCCGTCGCCCGGAAGACCGGTCTTCACCGCCATGGAGACATCGGCGCCGACCTGGAGGACGTGCGACGCGCGAAGGGCGCGAACTCTACCAGCAGGACGAACACGGTTCAATGCACGAAGAGACGTTGGCTGCAGCCAGGCAACGCGGCGCTGACCCGCTGCCCGTACATGGCGACACCTGTTCGGTTTTGGTATTCTCCGACCCCGGGAACGGTTCGGTTGGTCGGGATTTTCTCGTTACGTGTCAGGTCCTTGCACGTGCATGTCGCGGGCGGGGCACAGGGTATCTTCTCGCCGTCTGCACCGCTCCCGTCGACAGCACAAGATGAACATCGACCTGTGGGTGCCACCGGGTTGCACGAGAACACGGAACACGGAGATCCCCATGTCCGACGCACGACGAAAGCTGCTTCGCGCACTGACCCTCGGCGGTGGCGCCGTTACCTTGAGCCAACTGCCCACCACGTGGAGCAAGCCGGCCATCGACTCGGTGGTGCTGCCCGCCCATGCGCAGACCACCATGAACCCCCTCTCCGGCAGCCAGACGATCCTGTTCCAGGACGACGCCGTCCACGGCGGCCAGTTCGCCCACCGCGAGCGCGGCCAGCAGTGGCTCGACCACCTGCTGCCCACCGCCCACGCCGGTCTCGGTCCGAGCTCCGGCAACGTCCAGGCCTATGCCGAACCCATGCCCGGCAGCGGCAACTTTCTCGTGCAACTGCTCTTCCTGGAACGGCTTTCGGAAGGTATACAGGACCTCGGCGACAACCATCCGGGCAGCGAGCCGTCGTCGCCATTGCTCGAATCGCTGGTGCCCAGCGCCCATGCCCAGCCGGACGGGTGCTACCTGGCCGCCCTCTACCAGACCACCGTCACCGTCAACATCGAGCAGAGCGACGGGTACTTCGGCAGCGCCGCCTCGCCGTTGCTGTCGCCGACGGAACAGTGCGGTGAGGGCCTGCTCTTTTTCAATGTCAGCCTGCGACTGCAGGGCATGCAGAATCCCACCAACCCGACCTTCGGCAACCTGGAGTGGCGCAACCCGAAGGATGCCAAGTTCGTGATTCCCATTGCCAGCGGCGGCTCGCGGCTGTCGGCGGACTGCATGGGCATGCCCTGCAATCTCGGCGGACCCGAGTAGCATCGTACCGCCCGCGCAGACGAACCGGGCCGTGGAACGACCAACGGAAGGGCGGCGCTGCCGCCCTTCTCTTTTTCTGTCCGCGACACGCGGGCGTCCACCGGGTCGCGGGATCCGGATACACGAGGAGGAGTGACCGATGAGCGAAGAACGGCATGACCACAGGCGCAAGCTGCTGCGCGCCCTCGCCCTCGGCGGCGGCGCGGTATCCCTGACCCAGTTGCCGAGTCACTGGGCCCGGCCGACCATCGAGACCGTCGCCCTGCCCGCCCATGCGCAGACTACTGCGGGCGCACTGTCCGGCACCGCCACCATCACCGATCTGCCCGGCGGCTTTCCCTACGACCAGGTCGCCGAGCGGAACGCTGCCGGCGACCTGCTCGACCATCTCGTTCCGCCGGCCCACGCGGGTGGCGGCTTCGGCGACACCATCCGCGCCTATGCCGCACCCAATCCCGGTGGCGGCCCGGGCAGCTTCGTGGTGCAGTTCCTGGTACGGACGCTGTTCTCCAACCTGGAAGGAGCGAACACGACGCCGGACGGCAACGCGCCGCTGCTCGACGCCGTGTTCCCCGCCGCCCACGCCATCCCCACCATCAACTGCTACAGTGCCGGCCTGTTCGAGGCGGTGGTGCAACTCGACATCGAACAGCCCGATGGCTACTTTGCCAGCGGCTACAGCGGCCAGGCGGGACCGGTGTCCCAGTGCGGGGAGATGGCCTACTCGCCCACCGTCAGCCTGCGCCTGCAGGGCATGCAGAACCCGACCAGCCCCGGCTTCGGCAACCTGGAAGTGCTCAATGCGGGCGGCCACAAGCTGGTCATCCCCATTGCCAGCGGCGGCTCGCCCCTCTCGGCGGACTGCGCGGGCATGCCCTGCGAGGAGTTCATTCTGAGCGACCGTGCGCGAAAGGAGAACATCGACGGCGTGGACGAACGCGCCATCCTGGAGAAGATCGCGCACATGCCGGTGACCTACTGGAACTACCGCGACGGCGAGACCAGTCGCCACATCGGACCCATGGCCCAGGACTTCCACGCCGCCTTCGCGGTCGGCGACAGCGACCGGCACATCCGCGCGGTGGACGCCAACGGCGTCAACATGGCCTCGATCAAGGCCCTGTACCGCATGCTGGAAGAAAAGGACGCGCGCATTGCCGACCTGGAAGCGCAGGTTCGCCAGATCAACCAGCGGCTCGGCGAAATCCCGCCCGGCAACGCAGGCTGAAATCCCTTCCCGTAACCGCCGGGAGTTGCTGCCCGCCGCCCGGACTGGTGGCTTCCTTTGGCCAGGCGTCAGCGGAGCTGGAACTGCACCGGCAGGACCAGCTCCAGCCGCGCCTGGCGCATGTCCTCGGGCATGGAGGGCAGCGGCTGGGCACGTTCGAGCATGGCCTGCACTTCCCGGTCGAGCACCTCGTAGCCGGAACTCGCCCGTAGCTGGTACTCGAGCACGGTGCCCTCGCGGTTGATGGCAAAGTACAACGTCGCCGTGCCCTGCTGGCGGCGACGACGGGCCACGCGCGGGTACTCCTTGTGCTGTTCCAGCCACAGTTGCAGGGTGGTGATGTAGTCGGCCACCGCGCCGGGTCGTCCGCCGCCGGTGGCAGCGGCGGCATTGCCCGACTGCGCGGCATCGCGGGTGCCCGATCGACCGCCGGCACCCGGTGCCGACGCCTGGCTCGGCAGCGGTTCCGCCTCGGCCACCTCCGGCGGCGCATCTTCCACCGGCTTCGCCGGCGGCGCAGCCGGCTCGCTGACCGCCACCTCGACCGGCTCCGCTTCCGGTGGCGTCACCGTTTCCACCACCGGTTCAACCACCGGTTCAACCACCGGTTCAACCACCGGTTCGACAATGGGTTCGGCGACGGCCTGGGGTTCCGGTGGCGTCGGCGGGACTTCCTCGACCAACGGTTCTGCCACTGCTTCCGCCATCTCGGTTTCCGCGACCTCCACCGGCTGCGGTTCCTCCACCGGCGGTGTTTCTTGCACCGGTTCCACCGGTTCCACCGGCTCGGCCACGGCCACCGTTTCCACCGGCGTCGCCGGTTCTTCGACCACCGGCTGCACGGCCTCGACCACCTGCGTCTCCACCGGGGTGCTCGCCGGCACCACCGCAGACTCGGTGACCGTTGCCTCCTGGATCTCGGTGACCGCCGCGGCCTCGGCACCCGGCGCGGCACCGGCAGGACCGAGCGAGATCTCGATACCGCCGAGGCCGGCGTTCTGCGCGCCGGATTCCGGCGCCTGCCAGAACACCGCGGCGAGCAGGCCGGCATGGGCCGCCAGCGCGACCACCACGGCAATCCACCAGTGGCACGAGCGGATGCCGGTCATGGTGCCGTCGACTCGGTGAGCAGGCGCAGGCGTTCCACCCCGGCTTCGCGCAGCTGCTCCATCACTTCCACCACCCGGGTGGCGGCGACCCGTGCATCGCCCTTCAGTTGCACGCGCAGTTCACCTTCCGCGGCGACTTCGGCGGCCAGGCGCGACAGCAGTTGCTCCTCGACGACGATGTCGCCGTTGATGGCCACACGCCCGTCCTCGCCCACCAGCACCAGCATTTCCCGCGGCCCGGGGGCACCTTCGCTGGCCGACTGCGGCGGCGACACCGGGAACACGTCGCTGCCGGTCAACCGGCCGGCGAGCATGAAGAAGATCAGCAGCAGGAAGACCACGTTGATCAGCGGCAGCACGCGCTCTTCGTCGTTGCGGGGACGTCGCTCGGGAAAGTGCATGGTCGCTCAGAGCCGCTCGCGGGTCAGCGAAATGCCGTCGATGCCGGCGGCGGCAAGCCGGTCAAGCACCCGCACCGCGTCCTGCAGCGGCACGCCGGCGGCGGGTCGCACCAGGACCCGTGCCTCGGGTCGCTGCTTGCGCAGTTCGGCCACCGTGTTGCCAAGCTCGGACAGAGCCACCGGACGCCCCGCTACCCGTGGACCGTCCTCGCGCACGTCCACCAGCACGCTGCCGTCGATGCTGGCGCTGCCGGTGGCGCGACCGGGCGCATCCAGGGCAATGGCGCGCTGGTCGATGAAGCTCGACGCCAGCATGAAGAAGATCAGCAGGATGAAGACCACGTCGATCAGCGGCGTGAGGCTGATCAAGGCGCGTCGACGGGGAAGCCTACTGGCCAGACGTGGCGGTGCGCAGGCGAGCATGCTCGGTCCCCCCGGCCACGGGCACCGGGTCGGCGGACAGGTCCTCGGTAAAGACGCGGGTCACGACGCTGTCCATCTCGTGGGCCAGGCGTTCCACCCGCCGTTCCAGCCAGTTCAGCAGCACCACCACGGGGATGGCCACCGCCAGTCCCACCGCGGTGGTCAACAGCGCCTCCCAGATGCCCCCGGAAAGCACTGCCGGGTTGACCTGGTTGCCGGCCTGCTCGAGCTGGCGGAAGGCCTCGATCATGCCCAGCACGGTGCCGAACAGGCCGAGCAGCGGCGCCAGCGAGGAGATCACCTCCAGCGGACGAAACCACGAGCGCAGGGATTCCAGCGCATCGCCGCCGTAGCGCAGCACTTCCTCGCGCACCACCGCGTCGGGCAGGCCACGACGCCGACCGCGAATGGCGCGCGCCAGTGCCTGGGCCACCGGGTTGGGCGTGCTTTCCACCAGTTGCAGGGCGCTGCGCGCATCGCCGGACAGCCAGGCCTGCAGCGCCTGGCGGGCGGTGCGGCGGTCGCCGAGACGGGCGGCGCGAAACTGCAGCAACTTGGCCAGCACGATGGCCAGGGCGAAGACCGACATTGCGGCCAGCACCATGACCACCGGCCCGCCGGCCTGGATCCATGCCAGCAACTGGGCGGGCAGACCGACCACGTCGGCTTGCGGCCCGGCCGGGAATTCCGGGTTCATGGGGAATCAACCTCCAGTGTGAAGAACGTCGTGGGACCGGGTGGGAGACCGGTCCGGCCAGATGTGTGAATGATACTCGTTATCATTTGTACTGGGAACACCCTGCCACGAAACATCCGCCAGGAATCCGTATCCTGGCCCGCTTCCGTTGGCCGGAACGACGCCGGAAGGACCGTCGATCCGTCGATCTGTCGTATAGTACGACGATCCCCGCGCGGGTCAACGGAGTTGGCCCAGCCGAACTTCACCGGCCGGTTACTCCGCCCCTGCCGCCTCGTCCGGCCGACGACCAGGAAATCCATGCCATCGACCGGGCTGAGAATCCGTCGCCACGTGCTTCCCGCCGGCATCTGGAACTTCCCGTTGCAGGTGCATGTCGGCGTGTTCATCACCGCCCTGCTGGTGGTGTTCGGCACCACCATGGTGGTGTTCAACTACCAGCGCGACCGCAGCGCCGGGGTGGTCGAGGCCGAGCGGGTCTTCGACGGCGTCAGCGCCCACGCGATCTCGGAGATCCGTGCCCTGTTCGGTCCGGTGCAGACCCTGGTGGAACTGTCGGTGCACCTGCCGGGCATGAACCGCGAGGCGCTGGCCCAGCGCTGGACCACCGTGCCCTACCTGGTCGAGGCGCTGCGCGCCACGCCCACCGTGTCCGCCATCTTCTGTGGCCATGCCGACGGCAGCTTCTTCCTGGTGCGCGCCACCCGCGGCAACCCGCGCATCCATGCCGCCACCGCGGCACCGGGCAACGCCGCCTTCGTGGTGCAGAGCATCGACCGGGTCGACGGCGCCATGCAGCAGGTCTTTCACTACCTCGACGAGGACCTGGTGCTGATCGGCGAGGACCGCCGCTTCCGCACCGGCTACGACCCGCGGCGGCGGCGCTGGTACCGCGATGCGCTGCTCGGCGGCGAGACCACGCTGACCCCGGTGTACGTGTTCGCCACCACCAACGAGCTTGGCACCACCATGTCCCGCGCCCTGCCCGGCGGCGGTGCCGTGGTCGGCGTCGACATGTCGCTGGACAGCTATGCCCATGACCTGGATGCGCTGAAGATCGGCGAGCGTGGCCGCGTGGTCATCCTCACCGACAACGGTCGGGTGGCGGTCAGCAACGACCCCGACGCCCTGCTCGACAAGGTGCGCATCCGCCCGGACGGCTCCTCCATGCAGCCGCTGGCCAGCGAGCTGAACGATCCCGTGCTTGCCGCCACCTATGGCCAGTACCGCCAACGCGGCGAAGGCGGCACCTTCCTGGCGCGGGTCGGCGAGGAAGAATGGCTGGCGCGCTATACCCGGTTGTCGCTGGCCGGCACCGCCTTCACCCTCGGCATCATCGCCCCGGGCCAGGAGTTCCTCGCCGAGAGCGAGCGGGCACGCACCAGCAACCTGCTGGTATCGCTGGCCATGTTCCTCGGCGCCCTGCCCCTGGCCTGGCTGATCGGCCGCCAGATCGCGCGCCCCATCCACGCCCTCACCGAGGAGACCGGGCGCATACGACGCTTCGACCTGGAGGGCGATCGGCCGATTCCCTCCCACGTGCGCGAAGTGCTGCGCCTGTCGGATTCCATGCACGCGATGAAACGGTCGCTGCGCGACTTCGGCCGCTTCATGCCCCGCCAACTGGTGCGCGACCTGGTCACCGGGCGCGCCAGCGCCACCCTCGGTGGCGAACGCAGGGAGATTTCCCTGCTGTTCACCGACATCGCCAACTTCACCGCGCTGGCCGAGAACCTCGACCCCGGCGAGTTGATGACCAAGACCTCGGACTACCTCGAGCACGTCGGCCGGGTGATCATCGAGCACCGCGGCACCATCGACAAGTACATGGGCGACGCCATCATGGCGTTCTGGAATGCACCGGAGGAACAGCGCGACCATGCCGCGATGATGTGCCAGGCGGCGCTGGCCGCGGCAGCAGCCTCGCGCGCCTTCGACCAGGAGCTGGCGGCGCGGGGCGAGCCGGTCATGTTCACACGCTTCGGCCTGCACCTGGGCACCGCGGTGGTGGGCAACGTCGGCTCGGTGGACCGCATGGACTACACCGTGCTCGGCGCCATGGTCAATCTCGGTTCGCGCATCGAGGGCCTGAACAAGGTCTACGGCACCCAGATACTCGTCTCCGACGCGGTGCGCGAACGGGTTCGCCAACGCTTCGTGTTCCGCCCGGTGGACTACGTGGTGCCCAAGGGCGCCACCGCCGCCGTTCCCGTGCACGAGCTGGTCGGCTCCCGGCAGAAGGACTCACCCCATGCTGTCGACGCCGAGCGGCTGCGCCAGGTGGATGAGTGGACCCGGGTGCATGCCCTGTACCTGTCGCGGGACTGGGAGGCGCTGGTCGAGGAGATTGCCCGCTTCGCCGAGCGCTGGCCGAACGACCCGGTGGCACCCATTTTCCTCGAGCGTGCCCGTCACTACCGCGAAACCCCGCCACCCGCGAACTGGGACGGCGCCGAGATCATGACCCGCAAGTAACCGCCACAAGGATCACCGATGAAGCTGCCCAACAACCGCCTGCGTGTTGCCCTGGTCGTCGGCCTGGCCTGCCTGCTGGTGGGTGCATCCGCCGCCTGGTGGCCCACCGCACGGCTTTCCGGGCAGCAGGCCGACGACGTCGCCCACCGGCTGACCGCGACGCTGACCCGGCACCGGGAACGGGTGGACAACTACTTCGACCAGGTCGCCCGGGTACTGCGACTGCTGGCCGACAGTCGCTACCTGCGCGACGTGGCGATGGAATTCACCGTCTCCTTCGAAGAACTCGGCGACGGCGCCACCCGGGTGCTGCGGCGCCTGTACGTGCACGACAACCCGAACCCGCCGGAGCGTCGGCGCGCTCTCCTCAGCGCCAGCGACGGCAGCTGGTACAGCCAGTTGCACGGCATGCACCACCCGTGGTTCCGGGCCAACCTCGGCGTGGTCGATATCGACGACCTGTACGTGGTCTCCGCCGCTGGCGACGTGGTCTACAGCGTCGGCAAGGATGCCATGTACGGCGAGCGCCTGACCTCGGGCAACAACGGCGCCACGCCGCTGGCGGATGTGTTCCGGGAACTGCTGATCGAAACCAATCCGGAGGCCATCGTGGTCTCGGACTTCGACCGCGCCGAGGAGGACAACGGCCGCTTCGCCTATCTCGGCACCGCGGTGCTGTCGGCCGGCGAGACGGTCGCCGTGGTGGTGGTCAAGGTGCACCGCCGGGTGCTCGGCCGCCTGCTGGCCGGCGGCATGGCAAACACCACCAGCTACCTGTTCGGCAGCGACGGCGCGGTGCGCGCCGCCCATCCCGTCGCCGATGCCGCGCCCCTGGACGCCGCCCTGGTCGATGATGCGCTGGACGGACTGTCCGGGGTACGGCACACCGTCGATGGCAACGGCAGGCCGATGGTGGCGGCCTTCGGCCCGCTGCAATGGCAGGAACAGCGCTGGGCGGTGCTGGTGGCCACCGGGCAGGCGGAACTGGCGAGGGAACGACGGCGCACCCTTGCGCTGTCGCTGGCACTGGTGCTGGCACTGTCGCTGGGCATGGCCGGCATCGGCTATGCGCTGGCCGCGCCGGACGACGAAACCTAGGTTCGTCGAAGGACTCAGGACGCCGCCGGGAACTCGCACCAGCGGCCGCGGCCGGCCTTCTTGGCGCGGTACAGGGCGATGTCGGAGAGACTGATCAGGCGCTCGAAGTCGTCGCTGTCGCTCGGGTAGTAGGCAATGCCCACGCTCACCCCGACACGCAACGTGCGGTCTTCCACCGTGAAGGGTTCGCGTGTCTCGCCGATCAGCTCCTCGGCGATCCGGGTCGCCGTGTCCGGCCGGTTCATGCCGACCAGGGCCAGGAACTCGTCACCGCCGAGTCGTGCCAGCAGGTCCTCGCCACGCAGTCTTTGGCGCAGGCGGGCGGCGAGTTGCGCCAGCAGCAGGTCCCCGCTGCGGTGGCCGTGGGTATCGTTGACGTGCTTGAAGTCGTCGATGTCCAGGAACAGCATCGCCAGCGCGGCGCGATCCCGCCGGGCGCGCGACAGCAGCAGGTTGCCCTGCTCCATGAACAGGCGACGGTTGGGCAACCCGGTCAAGTCGTCGTGGCCGGCCATGAAGCGCATCTTCTGCTCCAGCGCCTTGACCTCGGTAATGTCGACCTGGATGCTGGCGAAGCCGCCGCCGCGTACCGGGCGGTCGATGGTCTTGATCCAGCGACCATCCTTGAGCTTGACGATGAACGACCCGGTGAGCGTCCTGCGGTACTCCGCCTTGCGCGCCAGGTAGGCCTCGCCGTCGCCGAACTCGTCGCCCACGGCGACGTTGCCGCGCTCCACGTCGATGCGTCCAAGCTCGCTGAAATGGACGCCGGGCCGCGCTTCCTCGGCGGTGTAGCCGTAGAGCTGGCGGAAATTCTCGTTGCACACCACCAGCCGGCCGCTGGCATCGTAGATGACGATGGCCTCGACGATGTCGCCGAGCGCCTCGAGCATGGGTACACGGCCGCGCAGCCGCGACAGTTCACGGGCCAGTTCCGCCCGGGAGGCCTCGGCCTCGGCCAGGCGCTGGCGCAGCACCGCCACCTCGTCGGTCGGGTCCGGGCTGTCCGCGGCTTGGTCGATACGGGGGGATTCGTGCCCCATGGAAGTACCCTGTGTCCTGGTCATGGCTGCGTCTTCGTTCCTGGCACAACGCCCGGTTAGTCGGTTGGGCGGCGGGCAACTTGAACCGGCCACGCGACATGGCCGCGAAGAAGACGGGTTTGCTATTCTCGCACCGGCCGGCAACCGGGGTCATCCTCTCCGCGACGGGCCGCCCGAGGGCAGCCGCAGGCGGTCCCCGCCCCGGACGTGCATGGCCCAGAAAAACGATAATTTCGCATAGGAGGAAGCCCGTTGTCTCGCCCCCCCGCACCGGCCTCGGCGCACGTGGCCGCGGATCCCGGCACCGCCACCCGCGGCCGGCGCTGGTTGCCGGCGCTCACCGTGGGCGCCATCGCCGGCATCGACAACATCGGCGTCGGCCTGGCCATTGCCTCGCTGCTGTTCTCCGGCCCGCTGGCCGCCGGCCTCGGCATCGGCGTCGGCGCGGTGCTGCTGTCGGCGGTGATCCTGGCCCTGCTGGTGGGCCTTGGCAGCGGCTTCCGCAATGCCGTCGCGCTGGTCCAGGAGAGCTCGGTGGCGGTGCTGGCCGCCACCGTGGTCAGCGTGCTCGCCGGGATGCCCGGCCCGGTGGAACACCGTGTCGCCACCGTGCTGGCCATCATCGGTGCATCGACCCTGCTCACCGGCGCGGTGCTCTGGCTCACCGGCGCACTGCGCATGGGCCGCTTCGTGCGCCTGTTGCCCTACCCGGTGGTGGCGGGCTTCGTCGCCGCCTCCGGCTACCTGCTGGTGGAAGGCGCGCTGGTGGTGCTCAGCGGCGAGACGTCGCCGGTTCGTGCCGTGGCCATGCTGTCCGGCGCGGGCATGACCGCCGTCGTCGCACCCACCGTGGTGTTCGCCCTCGTCCTGCTCGCCGGGCTGCGACTGTGGCGCAGCCCGCTGGCGGCGCCGACGCTGCTGGTGGGCGCCATCGCCGGCTTCTACGTGGTGCTCGCGGCCCTCGGCTGGAGCGTGCCCGACGCCCGCCAGGCCGGCCTGCTGCCCTGGCTCGAGGGCAGTGCCGCCATCGCCCTGCCGACCCCGGACCTGCTCGGACGGGTGCAGTGGGACTACGTGCTCGCGGCCTGGCCGGGCATGCTCTCGGTGGCCGCCATCAGCCTGGTCGGCATGCTGCTGAACACCGGCGGGGTGGAACTGGCCAGCGGCCGGGAGGTCGACCCGGACCGCGAACTGCGGGTCGGCGGCTGGTCCAACCTGGTGGCCGGGCTGGTCGGCGGCCCGGCCGGCTACACCGGGCTCGGCATGACGGTGATGGCCGGGCGGCTCGGCGCCCATGGTCGCGAGGCCGGGCTGGCCACCGCCTGCGTGCTGTTCGCCGGTCTGGCCTTCGCCCAGCCACTGGTCTCGCACATGCCGGTATTCGTCACCGCCGGCCTGGTGCTCTACCTGGGCCTGGACCTGCTGGCGACCTGGCTGGTGGCTACCCATCGCCGGCTTCCGACCAGCGAGTGGCTGATCATCGTGCTGATCACCCTGGTGGTGGCGGTGGCCGGCTTCATCACCGGGCTGGTGGTCGGCGTGCTGGTATCGGCGGCGGTGTTCATCTACAACTACTCGCGACTGCCGGTGATCCGCGCCGCCGGCGACGGTGCCAGCCACCGCAGCGCGGTGGACCGGTCGGTGCCGGACAGCCGTCGCCTGGAGGAGCTCGGCGACACGGTGGCCATCATTCGCCTGCAGGGCTACCTGTTCTTCGCCACCGCCGACCGCATTGTCGACCACGTCCGCGGCCGACTGGCCAGCCGGCAAGCACCGCTGTCCTACCTGCTGATCGACTTCCGCCATGTCAGCGGCATCGACTCGGCGGCGGTGGCCAGCTTCATCAAGATCGCCGACGGTGCACGGCGGCTGCGCTTCCTCGTCATCCTCACCCACCTCGACGACCACGTCACCGGCCAGCTCCGCCGCGGCGGCCTGGCAATCGGTCACGACCCCTGCATCCGGGTGGAAGCCGACCTCGACCATGCGCTGGAGTACTGCGAGGAAGCCCTGCTCACCGACGACGAATCCGTCGAGGTGGCGGATGACCCGCGGCACCGCCTCGCCGACATGGTCGGCGGCCACCCGCGCGTTGCCGACCTGGTGGAGGCCATGCAGCGCGTCGAGCTGTCTCCCGGGGAGACACTGATCCATGCCGGCGAGATGGCCGACGACATCTACTTTGTTGCCAGCGGCTGGGTGCGGGTGCAGATCACCCTGGCCGACGGCCGCGTGCTGCGACTGCGCTCGATGACCGCCGGCGCGGTGGTCGGCGAGGTGGCACACTACCTGGACCAGCAACGCACCGCCGACGTGCTGTGCGAGGAAGCGGCGGTGGTCTACAAGATGTCGCGACGGCAACTCTCCGCCATCGAGGCCGCGGACGCCGAGCTCGCCGCCCTGTTTCACCGCCTGGTGGCGGTCAGCCTGTGCGACAAGCTGGCGATCTCCAACCGCATGATCCAGGCCGCCCAGGGCTGACAGGCGACGAACACCGCAGCCGATTGCGCCGCCGTCGACACGCGATACAATGGACCGACACTACCACTGCCCGCGAGAAACACGACATGACCAAGCCCTACCTCGATTGCACCCACGAAGTCAGCCAGGTGCGCATGACGCCGGATGATCGCTGGGCCTGGCTGGCAAGCGAGGTGAAACCGGAGCACTGGATCGTTCCCGCCAGCCAGGCGCTGGTGGACGAGATCGGCGAACTGGCCCGATTCATCGAGGCCAACCCGGTGGGCAACCTGCAGCGACGCATCGACGAGGTCAACCCGGTGCACGGCATCGAGGCCATGCGCCAGCTGAAGGAACGGCTCGACAACGGCGTTGGCTTCGCCGTGCTCGATCGCCTGCCCATGGACGACGTGGCCATCGAGACGATGGTGGAGATCTACTGGCTGCTGGGACAGGTCATCGGCCGGCCGGTGGCGCAGAAGTGGAATGGCCAGATGATCTACGACGTGCGCGATACCGGCCAGGCCTATTCCTACGGCGTGCGCGGCTCGCACACCTCGGTGGAGCTGGTTTTCCACACCGACAATGCCTTCGCCCGCATGGTGCCGGACTACGTCGGCCTGCTGTGTCGCTACCCGGCGGTGAGCGGCGGCGTCAGCCGCTTCTGCAGCCTGTACACGGTGCACGACCGCATGGCCGCGCGCTACCCCGAGTCGCTGCAACGCCTGTACCAGCCGATGTACTTCGACCGCCAGAAGGAGCATGCCGAGGGTGCGCACAAGGTCTGCCTGGCGCCGTACTTCAGCTGGCGTGGCAACCGACTGTTCGCGCGTGCCAACTCCTCGCTGGTACGCAAGGGCTACGAGGTCGCCGGCGAACCCATGGATGCCGCCCTGGCCGGCGCCCTCGATGCCATCGACGAGGTCTGTGCGAGCGAGGAAATCTGGTTCGAGGGACCGCTCCAGCGCGGCCACGTGCAGTACCTGAACAACCACGAGGTCGGTCACTACCGCAGCGAGTTCGTCGACCACGACGACCCCGAACGCAAGCGCCACCTGTTTCGCCTGTGGCACCGCGACAGCGGCGCCATCTGCTACGACGGCGGTTACCCGGCGACGCTGTCCGCGGTTCGCGACTGAATCATCGCCGGCAGCTTCAGGCGCAGGATCTTGCCCGACGGACCCTTGGGCAACTCGTCGAAGAAGTAGATCACCTTCGGCGCCTTGTACTTGCCCACCGCGTCCTCGCAGAAACGCATCAGTTCCTCGGCGGTGCACGAATAGCCTTCGCGCACCGCCACGCAGGCCACCACCTCCTGGCCGTACATCTCGTCGTCCACGCCCACCGCCGCCGCCTCGAGGATGGACTCGTGCTTGTACAGCACGTCGTCGATCTCGCGCGGGGCGATGTTCTCGCCGCCGCGGATGATCAGCTCCTTCAGCCGCCCGGAGACGAACAGGTAGCCCTCCTCGTCGCGGTAGCCCAGATCGCCGGTGCGGAACCAGCCATCGCGGAAAGCGGCCTCGGTGGCCTCCTCGTTCTTGTGGTAATGGTCGAGCAGGTTGTCGCCGCGAATGACCAGCTCGCCGACCACGCCGTCGGCCACTTCGTTGCCGTCGTCGTCCACCACCCGGATCTCGTTGCCCATGGCAATGCCCACCGAGCCCGGCTTGCGTGGACGCGGCGGCATCGGGTTGGTGGCGATGGTGGCGGCGGTCTCGGTCAGGCCCATGGTCTCGATCATCGGCACCTTGAACACCCGCTCCCATTCTTCCAGCACCACCGCGGCCAGGGGCGCCGAGGCCGAGCGTGCGAAGCGGAACGCGGCAAGCTTCGGATCGTTGCCGAAGTCGTAGGGCTCGCGCCCGGCACGGTCGAGCAGGTACTTGATGATGGTCGGCACGATGCTCGCCCAGGTGCAGCCATGCTCGGCCACCAGCGACCAGAAGGCGCTGGCGCTGAATCGCTCGGGCATGACCACGCTGCCGCCGCTGACCAGCGGCGCCATCACCGTGACCATGGCACCGTTGATGTGGTAGACCGGCAGCACGCACAGCGCGCGGTCGTCGGCGCTGAGCTGGTGACCCTCGACCACGTTGGCGCCGCCGGCGCAGACCGCGCGATGGCTCAGGATCGCGCCCTTGGGCAGGCCGGTGGAACCGGAGGTATAGAGCAGCAGTGCCGGGTCGGAGGACTGCGGCGCGCGGGCGTCGGCCTTGGCCGACGGCGGCAGCGGCCAGGCCGGGCCGGTCTCGTCGGTCACCTCGATGATGGTCACCTCGCGCTCCACGCCGGCGAGCAGCTCGTCGAGCCGCTCGCGGTATTCCGGCGCCACCAGCACCACCTCGGCATCGGAGTGCGACAGCACGTGGGTGAGCTGCACCTTGCCGGCCACCGCGTTCAGCGGCACGATCACGCGGCCCGAGGCCATCACGCCGAGAAACAGCTCCACCGTCCACAGACCGTTGTTGAGCAGGAAGGCGACGCGGGCGCCACGCTCGACACCCATGGCATCGAGCCGGGCCCCGACACCGTCCACCGCCTCGCGGAGCGCTGCGAAGGTCATCGAACGGGACAGTTCAGGAGAAACGAAGAAGGTCGAATCCGGCCGCGTGGCGGCGTGTTGGTCGATCAGTGCGCGTACCGTGGTCATGTGGGATTCCGCTGGCGGGTAAAAATTTTTTTACGGCATTGAAAAAATCGCGGGCAGTGTACTTTCTTGTCGGTGATAAACTCAACGCGCATCCACCGTCACCCCGCCACGGGCACCGTCCGTGCTGACCGGAGTCTGCCTTGTTTTCCGAACTCGAACCCTGGGTCATCGCCTGGTGTGCCTTCGCACTGGCATGCGGCGGCCTGATCAAGGGCGCACTGGGCGTTGGCACGCCACTACTGACAGTACCGCTGATGGCACTGGTGCTGCCACCGCAGGTGGCGGTGGCGCTGATGGCGGTGCCGGTGGTGATCGCCAACCTGTGGCAGGCCACCGGTGCACGACAGCCTCTCGCCACCATGCGTCGCTTCTGGCCGACCTTCGTCTGCCTGCTGATCGGCACCTGGGTCGGCGTGCGCATCCTCGCGGTGATCGACGAACAGCTGCTGCTGCTGATCGTCGGCATTGCCGTCATCGCCTTCACCGTGCTGCAGGGTTCCTCCTACAAGCTGCATATCCCCGAGCGCATGGAAAAGCTTGCCGGCGCCGGCTTCGGCCTCTCCAGCGGCCTGATCGGCGGCATCTCGTCGATGTTCGGGCCGATGCTGATCATCTACCTGGTCTCGCTGCGCAACTTCGGCAAGAACGCCTTCGTGGCGTCGATCAGCTTCCTGTACATCGCCGCGGTGGTGCCGTGGACGATCTCCCTGTACTACTACGGCATCCTGCGAGACGAGTTGCTGCTGGCTTCCATTGCCGCCGCCGCGCCCGTGTCCGTTGGCCTTGTCATCGGACAGCGCCTGCGCGGGCGCATCAGCGACCGCCACTTCGACCGCCTGGTCCTGGCGGTGCTGCTGACCTCCGGCGGCACCATGATCTGGCGCGCATTCAACTAGCGTTGCACCGTGCCGGCGGCGGCGTTTGGCGCGGTCATTCGCCGTTCGCCTGCCGACCACGCCGGGACGCTCGACAGATGCTCCACGGCGGGTTATATTTTTTCGAAGGGTATTCAAAACGATTAGATCACACACCCACGAATCCTGAAGGAGGATGACAATGAAAGTGAAGAACCACTTCGCTTCGGCTGCTGTTGGCCTGGCGGCAATGACGCTGACGGCCAACGTGGCCTTCGCCGCCTGCGCCACCGATTCCCTGCCCGACTCCATGGATGGCCCGAACGGCTTCCCCGAGCGCGCCCTGTCCATGATCGTGCCCTACGGCCCCGCCGGCGGCTCCGGCCAGGTGGCCCAGGCCATGGCCGAGTCGGTGACCGAGCTCACCGGTGTCGCCATCAACCGCGATCACAAGCCCGGTGGTTCCGGCTCGGTGGGCATGACCGCCTACATGGCGGTGCCCGCGGACGGATACAGCGTGCTCGAGCACATCGACGACGCCGCCAGTGCACACGCCCTGGATTCCGGCCAGCCCAATCCCGCCGAGGACCTGATTCCGCTGGTCACCTCGCAGATCACCTTCTCGCAGATCTACATCCGCGCCAACGAGGACCGCTTCACCGACTGGAATTCCTTCGTCGAGTGGGTCAAGGCGCAGGATGGCAAGGCCACCATCGCCAACGTCTCCAAGGAAGGCTCCATGGAGCGCGTGAACCTGAAGTTCATCACCGATGCCACCGGCATGAAGATCCAGCAGATCTCCTTCGACAAGGGCGCGCCACGCTACGGCGCACTGGCCGGTGGCCAGGTCGATGCCCTGTTCGAGCAGCCGGGCGACGTGCGCAACTTCCTCGACTCGGACACCTTCAAGCCCATTCTCACCATCTTGAAGGAGCAGCCGAGCGCCTTCGCCGACGTGCCCAGCCTGACCGAGGCCGGTCTGGACTTCGAGCCGCTGCTGCGCTTCCGCGGCTTCTACGTGCACAAGGATGCGCCGGCGGACCGGGTGGAGTGGCTGACCTGGGCCTTCCAGAAGGCCTTCTGCACCGAGAGCTACCAGAAGTACAACGAGAGCAAGTTCATGAACCTGATCGACAGCTACCGCGATACCGAGGGTTCGCGCAAGCTGATCACGTCCACGATCCAGCTCTATCGCGACGTCTACAAGGAGATGGGACTGGAGGTCAAGTAGACCCCGTGTCCATCGCCTGAAAACATCGCCTCGGCAGCCCTTCGCTGCCGAGGCTTTTTTTCAGGCTCGCCTTGATCGAATTGCACCCGCAGTCGCTGACCCGTTGCCGTTGAGCCCGTCTCCATGCGAAACCTGAAAACCGGCCACCTCGTCGAGTACGTGCTCTGGCTTGCCCTGGTCGTCTTCCTGTACGTCTACAGCTTCGACTTCGACCAACCCATCGAGATCTACAAGTTCGGCGCCTCGAGCTGGCCCCGCGTGATCCTGCTGCTGGTGGTGGTTGCCGCCACCGGCCAGTTGCTCAATCACCTGCTGCGCGACAACGGCAAGCCCACCGGCATGTCCGCGGCCGCCACCGACGACGGCGCCGAGCAGTCCGCCGCCGAGCAGCAGCACAACACGCCGTCGTGGTACACCTGGACCATCGTCCTGCTGGCGCTGCCCATCGCCTACACCCTGGTGCCGGACTGGATCGCCGCCGACAAGGCCAGCCTCGGGCCGATCAAGATCATCACCGCCGCCGTGCTGCTGGCCATCTACCTGTTCGTGGCCCGCGGCAACCATGTCGGCGCCATCCTGGCACTGCCGGTGTTCTTCGCCGTCGGCCTGCAGGATTTCGGCTTCTACGCGCTGGCGCCGCTGTTCATCCCCGGCATCATGTACCTGATGGGGGAACGACGCGGCGTGCGCATGTTCCTGGTCACCCTGGCCACCTATGCCTTCATGCTGATCCTGTTCGTCTCGATCCTCTACGTCGGCCTGCCCACCGGGAACATCCCCCCCTTCTACGACCTTGGCACGACCATGGTCACGATTTTCCAGTAACGCTAACCGGACGTCTTGACTGTGGACCTGATCAACAATTTTCTCGGCGGAACGGTCGCGCTCTTCAGCGACCCGGTCGGTATCCTGGTTTTCCTTGGTGGCGTCATCGGCGGCATGCTGTTCGGCGCCATACCCGGTGTCAGCATGCTCACCCTGGCCGCCATCCTGCTGCCGTTCACCGCGCACCTGTCGGCGGAACACGGCATCATGCTGTTCTCGGTGATCTACTGCACCGGCGTCTACGGCGGCGCCATCACCGCCATCCTGTTCAACATTCCCGGCGCACCGGAGAATGCGCCCACCGCCTTCGACGGCTACCCGATGACCCAGAAGGGCCAGGCCGGCAAGGCCGTCGGCGCGGCGGTGATGTGCTCGGCGCTGGGCGGCACGATATCGGCCATCGTGATGATGGCGGCTACCGCGCCCATCGCCAACTGGGCCATATCCGCCTTCGGCCCGCCGGAGATCTTCGCCCTGGTCTTCTTCGGTCTGGCCGTGGCCGCCTCGGTGGGCGCCAAGACCTTCTGGAAGGGCTGGTTGTCCATCCTCGCCGGTCTGCTGATCTCCATCGTCGGCCTCGACCCGGTGGGCGGCATCGCCCGCTACGACTTCGGCATGCCCTACCTGCTCGCAGGCATTCACTTCATCCCGGTGATTCTCGGTTTCTTCGCTGTTTCAGAGATCTTCGTGCAGGCCGAGAAGAAGGTGACCGGGGCATTCAAGGCGCCAAAGGTCGGGGTGAACTTCCCCAGCCTCGCCGAGTTGCTGGCGCACAAGGTCGCGGTGATCCGCTCCATCTTCATCGGCTTCTTCTGCGGCATCCTGCCCGGCATCGGCGCCACCCTCGCCGCCTTCATGGGCTACAACGAGGCCGTGCGCTGGTCGAAGAAGCCCGAGGAATTCGGCACCGGCAAGCTCGAGGGCGTGATCTCCTCCGAGACCGCCAACAACGCCGCCACCGGTGCGGCGATGATCCCGCTGCTGGCGCTCGGCCTGCCCGGTGGCGCGCTCACCGCGATGATGGTCGGCGTCTTCCAGATGCACGACATGGATCCCGGTCCGCTGGTGTTCATCACCAGTGCCGACCTGGTCTGGGTGGTGTTCGCGGCCATGTTCTTCGCCAACCTGTCGATCCTGCTGATCGGATTCATCGAGACCCGCACCATTCTCAACCTGCTGAAGGTACCGTTCCAGTTCCTGGCCCCGTTGATCCTGCTGCTGGCCACCGTCGGTGCCTATGCCGTGCGCGGCCTGTCGGTGGATGTCATCGCCATGTTCGTGGCCGGCGTGGTCGGCTTCTTCCTGCGCCGCTCCGGCTACTCGTTGCCCGGCATCGTGCTCGGGCTGATTCTCGGCGGCATCGGCGAACAGACCTTTGCCCAGGCCATGCAGATGCTGCACTTCGAGTGGAGCGGCTTCACCGGCCGGCCGATTGCCTTTGTCCTGATCATCGCCGGGTTCCTGACCCTGTTCAGCAGCATCTACGGCGCGTTCTTCAAGAAGCGTCCGGGCGGCGGTTCCTAGCTCGCAAGACCCGTTCGCGGGTCTTGCGGTACACTGCCCGCTCCACGCCTGTTGGCGGCAGAACGAAGGGAGCAAGGGAACGTGTCGTCGAACCTGGAACTGAATTCGCAGCAACGCAAGATCGTCGGCGCGGGCCTGACCACGCTGGCGCTGGCCATCATCGTCACCGCGGTGGTGGCGCTGCTGCTGGTCACGGTACGCTTCGTCAACGCCTTCGAGCACGTCTTCCTGCCGCTGGCGGTGGCGGCGGTGGCGGCGCTGGTGGTGGAGCCGTGGTACGAGTGGCTGCGCGACCGTGCCCACCTGCCGCCGGCGGCGGCGCTGTCGGCCACCTTCGCCTCCATCGCCATCCCCCTGGTCGGCGCGCTGATCCTGTTCGGGGCGCTGATCGTCTCCCAGGTGTCGGACCTGGTCGACCAGTTTCCCGAGTGGTTCCGCCGACTGACGGCCTGGTTCCGGGAGAACCAGCCGTCCATCTCCAAGGTGCTCACCGAACACCCGCTCGGCATCCGCATCCGCGAGATGCTGCAACAGCCCGGCGGGCTGATGTCCAACCTGGTGCAGGCCATGTTCGATGCCCTGCGCTCCGCCGGCACCGGCGCGGTGGGCGCGCTGGTATCGATGTTCGGCTGGGCCATCACCCCGGTGTACATGGCCTTCTTCCTGCTCATGCCCAAGCCGCAGGTGGACCAGGTGTCCGGCGCGGTGCTGCCCTTCTTCCGTGCCGGCACGCGGGAAGACCTGGCCTACCTGGCGCAGGAGTTCATCGCCCTGATCGTGTCCTTCTTCCGCGGCCAGTTGATCATCGCGCTGATCCAGGGCGTGCTGTTCGCCATCGGCTTCTCGCTGGCCGGGCTGCAGTACGGCATCGTGCTCGGACTGACGCTGGGCTTTTTGAACATCATCCCCTACCTCGGCAGCATCCTCGGCCTGGCCGTGACCCTGCCGCTGGCCTGGTTCCAGGTCGACGGCGGCCTGCACGTGCTGCTCGGCGTCGTCGCGGTGTTCTGCCTGGTGCAGTTGATCGAGGGCTACGTGCTGACGCCACGCATCATGGGCGACCGCACCGGCCTGCACCCGCTGGTGATCATCGTCGCCATCTTCTTCTGGGGCTCGGCGCTGGACGGTATCCTCGGCATGATCCTGGCCATACCGCTGACCGCCTTCCTGGTGGTGGCCTGGCGCCTGGCCCGGCAGAAGTACATCCGCGAACTGTTCTGACGAAGCGCTCTCCCGCGCCTTGGCGCATCACGTCAGCGCATCACGAAGGGATTGCTCATCGGTGCCGACGAGGTATTGATCCAGGTGGTGCGGGTACGGGTGTAGTCAAGCACCGACTCGATGCCCGCCTCGCGACCGTAGCCGGAGCGGTTGAAGCCGCCGAAGGGAGCGATGGGAGAAACCGCGCGGTAGGTATTGATCCAGCAGATGCCGGCGCGCAGGCGTCGCGATACCCGGTGGGCACGGGCGAGATCGCGGGTAAAGACCCCGGAACCCAGGCCGTAGGGGCTGGCATTGGCCATGGCCACGGCATGGTCCTCGTCGTCGAAGGGCACCATCGACATCACCGGCCCGAACATCTCCACCTGCAGGGTCTCCACCGCGTGGTCGTCGCAGGCCACCATGGTCGGCTCGAAGTAGTACCCCGGCCGCCGGGGCCGTTGTCCGCCGAAGCGGATGCGTGCGCCCTGTTCGCGGGCCCGTGCCAGCGTCTGCTCGATGCACTCGACCTGGGCCAGGGTGCACAGCGGACCGACGTGGGTGGCCTCGTCCATGGGGTCGCCGACCACGATCGCGCGGGCGATCTCCTCGACCCGGGCGGCGACCGCCTCGACCATGCCCCGCGCGACCAGCGCCCGCGAGCCGGCCACGCAGGACTGGCCGGAGGCACCGAAGTTGCCCGCCACCAGGGCATGGGCGGCGCCGTCGAGATCGGCATCGTCGAACACCAGCATGGGCGACTTGCCACCCAGCTCCAGCGTCGTCACCGCGAAATTCTCGGCCGAGTTGCGCACCACGTGCCTGGCGCTGTCCGGTCCGCCGGTAAAGGCGATGCGGTCGACATCGGCGTGACGGGTCAACGGCACCGCGCAGTGCTCGGCGTCGCCGGTGATCACCGACACGACACCCGGCGGGAAGCCGGCCTCGTCCACCAGGCGCGCGAACTCGAGCATCGGCACGGGGGCGATTTCCGATGCCTTCAGCACCACCGTGCAGCCCGCCGCCAGCGCCGGCCCGAGCTTGGTGGCGGCGAGGAACATCTGCGCATTCCACGGCACGATGGCGGCCACCACGCCGATCGGCAGGCGGCTGGTGAACACGTGCATGTCCGGCTTGTCGATGGGCAGCACCGCGCCTTCGATCTTGTCGGCGAGACCGGCGAAGTAGCGGTAGTAGTCGCCGACGTAGCGTGCCTGGCTGACCGTCTCGGCGGCCAGCTTGCCACTGTCCGCGGTCTCCAGTTCGCCGAGACGCGGGGCATTCGACTCGACCAGCTCGGCCAGCCGGTAGAGGAGTTTCCCCCGCGCCGTCGCTGCCAGGTCACGCCAGGCGGGATCGTCCAGTGCGCGACGGGCGGCGGCCACGGCGGCGTCGACGTCGGCGGGTCCGGCACAGGCGAAGCTGGCCCAGGGTTCGCCCGTGGCGGGGTTGATCGTGACCCTGCGGCCGCCTTCACCGTCGTCGACGAAGCGGCCATCCAGGTACATCGGGTAGTGGGGCATGTCGGTCATCGGACCCTCCATCAGGAAAACGCGGGCATGACCTCGTCGATGAAGCGGGCCAGCGACTCCCGCTTGCGACGATGGTCCATGCCGCTGTCGATCCAGTAGGAAAACTCGTCGAAGCCAAGATCCTGGTAGCGCCGCAGCCGTTCGATCACGGCATCGGCACGACCCACGGTCAGGTCGCGGGCGAGATTCTCCCTGGACATCGTCGTGTTGGCGGCGATCTCTTCGGCGGACAGCGGCTCGATCATGCCCTGGCGCACCGGTCGCTGGTTCTGGAACCAGGCGCCGAAGGTGCAGAAGAAGCGGTTCAGCGCGGTCAGCGCCGAGGCCAGGTCGTCGTCGTCACGGGCGACGTAGGTATGGTGCAGCAGCATGATGCGAGGCCGGG
>CAYGJZ010000037.1:28333-33965 GCA_964350265.1 uncultured Gammaproteobacteria bacterium
GCCACGCCCAGTTCCAGGCGTCCGCCGGTCAGCAGGTCGGCCAGCGCCGCTTCCCCGGCCAGCCGCACCGGGTGCCAGAACGGGGCCACCACCGTGCCCGTGCCCAGGCGCACGCGGCGGGTATGGTGGGCGATGTCCACCAGCGACAGGAACGGGTTCGGTGCGATGGTGAACTCCATGCCATGGTGTTCACCGGTCCAGACGGCGCGCATGCCGCCGTCATCGGCCATCTGGCACAACTCGATCCACTCGTCGTGAAGTTGCCGGTGCGTCTGTGATGGATGGCATCGTTCCATGTGCACGAAGAGCGAGAACTGCATGGGATTACCCCGCGGAGAATGGGTGAACGTCGCCGTCGCGGCTGTCGCCGAGATAGAGCCCGAAGGCCCGCACCGGTGCTTCCCGCGCATAGCGCGTCATCATCGCGGCGTGGGCGGGACAGGCATGATCCACCTGGTGCAGGGCCTGCACGGGCACGCCGACCAGCCCGGGTGGCGGCGAGCAGTCCCGCAGGCGGCCAAGAAAGTACAGGTACCGGGTATGCGTGGACGGCTCGTCGAACAGCGAGTAGATGCCGTCCAGGTGCACCGGAAGGGAGCGTGCCGCCAGTCCCCGTTGCAGCGACCGGCGCACCCGCGTGGGCGTGCTTACCGCCAGCCGCGGCGGATGCAGTCCGGCGGCGGAACGGCTCATCAGTACCTCGCCACGGTGGGCCAGGATGACCCCGGCGACCCGATGCATACCGCCATCCGTCGTCCCGGCGCCGGGACGGAAGTAGCCGCCGGCACCGTAGCCCAGTCCCGGCGCGCCGCTGGCCGAGAACGCCTCGACTTCGCCGAGCAGGATGACGTGATCGCCGGCGGGCAGGCAACGCGCGGTGCGGCAGGAGAAGCGTGCCGCGACGTCGTCCAGGCACGGCGAGCCGGCGGCATCGCCCCGCCAGCGCACATCGGCGAAGCGATCCCCGCGATAGCTGGCAAAGTGCTGCGACAGGGCCTGCTGGTCCGCCGCCAGCACGTTGACCGCGAAGTGACGGGCATGGCGGAAGGCATCGAAGCAGGACAGTCGTCGGGCCGGACAGACCAGCAGCATCGGCGGGTCGATGGACACCGAGGTGAAGGAGTTGGCGGTAAAGCCGACCGGTCGTCCGTGGTCATCGAGGGTGGTCACCACGGTCACCCCGGTGGGATAGCTGCCAAAGGCGGTGCGCAACGCGCGTCCGTCCACGTCGCTCATCGACTCCTCTCCGCGCCCAGGAAGTCGCGCAGCGCCTCGACCACGGTGCCGGCATGGGTCATCGGCGCCATGTGCGCGGCATCGTCGAGGATGACGGCCCGACCGCCGCAGGCCGCGGCCAGGGCCCGTGACATGGCCGGCGTGGAATTGGGGTCGAGGCGGCCGGTGATGAACAGCGCCGGGCAGTCCAGGCCCGCCAACGGGAGCGCATCGCAGCCGTGCCCGGCGAACACCCGGTAGGCGGCCCGGTAGCCGGCGGCGGAGCCGCTGCCGAGCCAGCGGCGACAGGCCCGGGCCTCGTCCCGGTGGAGGTCTTCGCCGAACCATCGTTCCAGGGTGGCGGACGGATCGGCGGCGCCCTCGGTCGGCAACGATCGCGCACGCGCACGCACCGCCCGTGTCGCCGCCGGCGTGCGTTCGCCCACCGCGTTCAGGCAGACCACGCCGCGACAGTGGGCCGGATGACGCGTCGCCAGCGCCAGCGCCAGCATGGCGCCGAAGGAGTGCCCGGCGACGAACACCGGGGACCGCCACTGTTCGAGCCAACGGCACAGCCGGGCCACGTAGTCCGCCAGTCCGGCGGGCTCGGCCAGTGCCTCGCTGTGACCGTGGCCGGGCAGGTCCACGGCGCGCACCTCGGCCCGGTCGCACAGTCCGTCGACCAGGGCATTGCCGGCCTCGGCCCGCAGGCCGACACCGTGCAGCAGCAACAGGGGCATGCCCTCGCCGGCCTCGATCCAGGCCAGGCCATGACCCTGCCGGCGCGGCCGGTCGTCCCAGCGACTCATCGGCGCCGCCCCCACGACGCCACCGCTTCGGCGGTGAATCGCCGAGGCAGGCAACGGACAGGCAGCGTGCGGACGCGGTGATGCATGGCGGCGAGTGTCTGCCCGTGCGCCTCCGGGCACAAACGATATAATCACGGCCTAATCCATTAGCAACACTAATACCCCGGTTGCACCCCATGCGACGTCCCCTGCCCCCGCTGGCCTGGTTCCGCGCCTTCGACAGCGCCGCGCGGCAACTCAGCTTCACCGCCGCCGCCCGCGAACTGCACCTGACGCAATCCGCCATCAGCCAGCAGGTACGCGCGCTGGAGGAACGTCTCGGCGCGCCCCTGTTCCAGCGCAAGCCCCGCGGCCTGGCGCTCACCGATGCCGGGCGCCGCCTGCTGCCGGACGTGACCGATGCCCTGGCCACGCTGACCGAGGCCACCCGGGGCTTCGATCTCGGCGCCGGCACCGGGCTGATCACGGTGGCCGCCTCGGTGAGCTTCAGCCGCTGGTTCATCACCCCCATGCTGCCCGCCTTCCTCGCCGCCCACCCCGGCTGCCGGCTGCGCATCGTCAGCACCATCTGGCCGGATGACTTCCACGCCTCGCTGGCCGACGTGGAGATCCGCTTCGGCGGGCCGTCGCTGGTCGGCAGCGATGCCCGCCGCCTGCTCCCCGACGAGCTGGTGGTGGTGGCCTCGCCCGAGCTGGCACGTCGTCCGCTGGTCGAGCTGCCGCTGGTCGCCACCGTCGGCACCGCCGACGACTGGGACCACTTCGCCGGGCATACCGGCATCGACCAGGACATCACGCCGTCGCTGTTCGTGGACAACTACGGGCTGGCCATCGAGCTGGCCACCGCCGGGGTCGGTGTCGCCCTGGCCAGTTCGCTGCTGGCCGCCCCGGCCATCAACGACGGCCGGCTGGTCCGCCTGCACCCCGGCTCGGCGCCCGCCCGGGACGGCTACTTCCTGGCCGTGCGCCGGGATGCCGCGGAACCGGCAACCGCCTTTGCCCGCTGGCTGCACGGCGTGGTGGAGGCGGCCACCGCCGGGCAGACAGGCCAGCCCCCGCTGGGGTAAGGTTGCCGCCCCCGTCGACCGACCGATTGCCATGAGCAGCGAACACCATTCAGCACCGCCGGCCAACAGCGACGCCGCGGACATCGAGGCCGACCCGTCGGGCTGGCACTTCGATGTGCCACCGGATCGCTTCGAGACGCACATCCGCCGCTCGGTGCCCTACTACGACGACGGCCACGCCCTGATCGCGCGCCTGAGCGACTTCTTCCTGCCGGAAGACGCACAGGTCTACGATATCGGCTGCGCCACCGGGGCGCTGGCACGCCAGCTGGTGGCGCGACACCCGCGCCGTGCCTTCCGCTACCTGGGCATCGACCAGCAACCGGCGATGGTGGCGCATGCCCGCGGCCAGGTGGACGACCCGCGCGTGGACTTCGTCTGCGACAACGCGCTCGGCTTCGACTACCGGCGCATGCACCTGGCGGTGTGCTACTACACCCTGCAGTTCATTCACCCCAGCGTGCGCATCGAGTTGCTGCGCACCCTCTACGAGCGGCTGCACTGGGGTGGCGCACTGATCCTGTTCGAGAAGGTGCGCGCGCCGGATGCGCGCTTCCAGGACCTGCTGTCCCAGGTCTACCTGGAACACAAGATCGACGCCGGCTTCACGCCCAGGCAGGTGCTCGACAAGCAGCGCAGCCTGAAGGGCGTGCTGGAACCCTTCTCCGAGGATGGCAACCGCGTCCTGCTCACCGAGGTGGGCTTCCGCGACATCGTGCCGATCTTCAAGTGGGTCTGCTTCACCGGCTGGCTGGTGATCAAGTAGCGCCGACAACCTTCCAGGGTCGGCGACCCGGTGCGGGTCCGGGGACGGTCAGCGGGGGTTGTCGTCGAGGTAGCGCTGCACCTGGCCGATGACCTCGCCCTGCCGTTCTTCCAGTCCCAGCCACAGGGGCAGGCGCACCAGGCGATCGGCGATGCTCTCGGTCACGCCGAGATCACCGTGACAGCGCCCCAGCCGGCGCCCGGCCGGCGAGGAATGCAGCGGCACGTAGTGGAACACGCACTGGATGCCGGCCGCGTCCATGTGCTCGATGAAGGCGGTGCGGTCGTCGAGGTCGCGCATCAGCAGGTAGTACAGGTGTCCGTTGCCCGGGGATTCCGGCGGAACCACCGGACGCCGTATGCGCCCGCTCCCCTCGGCGTCGGCGAAGGCGTCGTGGTAGGTCGACCACATGGCCCTGCGCCGCGCGGTGACCTGTTCCACCTCCTGCAACTGCGCCCACAGGAAGGCGGCGATGATCTCGCCGGGCAGGTAGGACGAGCCGATGTCCACCCAGGTGTACTTGTCCACCTGGCCGCGGAAGAACTGGCTGCGGTTGGTACCCTTCTCGCGCAGGATCTCGGCACGCTCCACCATCGCCGGGTCGTTGATCAACAGCGCCCCGCCCTCGCCGGAGATGACGTTCTTGGTCTCGTGGAAACTCAATGCCGCCAGTTCGCCGAAACTGCCCAGCGGTTGGTTGCGGTGGCGGGACGAGATGCCCTGGGCGGCATCCTCGAAGACCATCAGCCGGTGCTGGCGCGCGGTGGCGAGAATCGACTCCATGGCGCAGCCGACGCCGGCATAGTGCACCGGCACGATGGCGCGGCTGCGTTCGGTGATGGCGTCGGCCAGACGCGACTCGTCCAGGTTCAGGGTGTCCTCGCGCACGTCGACGAACACCGGCACGGCACCGCGCAGGGCGAAGGCATTGGCGGTGGAGACGAAGGTGAAGGACGGCATGATGACCTCGTCGCCCGGCCGGATGTCGGCCAGCAGGGCCATCATCTCCATGGCCGCGGTGCACGAGTGGGTCAGCAGGGCACGGCGGGCGCCGGTGGCCTGCTCCAGCCATTCCTGGCACTGGCGGGTGAACTCGCCGTCCCCCGCCATCTGTCCACGGCCATGGGCCTCGGCGATGTACCACAGTTCCTTGCCGCTGACGTGGGGCCGGTTGAAGGGGATCGGTTTCACGCGGCCTCGCCGCCGTCCAGGCAGCGGTGAAAGGTCATCTCCGGGTTGCCGAATCGAAAGCCGAGCTTCGTGTACAGGTTGAGCACGGCGACGTTGCGCGCCGAGATCCTGGTGCGTACCGCGGTCACGCCCTGGGCATGGTGGCGGTTCAGCATGGCCGACCAGGTGCGGGTGCCCAGCCCCCGTCCCTGGCAGCGGGGATCGATGGCGGTCAGGTGCCAGTAGACGTCACCGTCATCGCCGTGCTCGACCACGAACACGCCCACCGGCTGGTCGCCCTCGCGCACCGCCAGCACCTGCTGGCGCGGATGGCTGGCGGCATCGGCGACCCAGTTGGCATAGCGCTGGTCGGCGGCTGCCGTCTCCACCCGGGGATCGACGTGGTAGCGCTCGTGGCGAAAGGCGCGCCCGGCAATGGCGCACAGGGCAGGCAGCTCGGCCGCTGCCGCTTCCACCAGGGTCACGCCGTCCGCGTCGATGTCGACCGGGGTCAACGGCGCGAGGCTCGGTGTCAGCATCATCTCGACGAAGCGAAAGCCGCGTTGCTCGAGAAACATCGATTCGCCGAGACGGTGGTGCGCCAG
>CAYGJZ010000037.1:34065-39890 GCA_964350265.1 uncultured Gammaproteobacteria bacterium
CGTTCCATGGTGCGGAAGTGCATGCGCGCCAGGTACTCGCCCATCACCCCCAGGGCCAGCAACTGGGCGCCGGAAAAAATGGTGATGATGGACGCCAGGAAGGCGAAGCCGGGTACCTCGCTGCCCTGGATCAGCCAGCGCAGCAGGACGAAGGCGAGGATGCCGGCGCCGAAAATCGCCACCGCGAAGCCGACGACACTGGCCAGGTGCAACGGCATGACCGAGAAGCCGGTCATCATGTTCAGGGCATGCCGCGCCAGCATGCGCAACGTGTAGCCGGATTCGCCGCGGACACGCGCTTCGTGCCGCACCGGCACCGCGGAGAAGCGCGAGGTGCCCCAGGTCAGCAGCACGTCGATGTTCACCGTCGGGCTGCGATAGTTCTCGAAGGCGCCGCGCAGTTCGCTGCGGAACACCCGGAAGGCGCTGACGTCGTGGGCACGCACGTCGCCGATGGCCCCCTGCAGGGCGATCTTCGTCACCAGCGTGGCAAGGTTGCGAAGCAGTCCATGACGGGCCTGCCGCGGGGTGCCGTAGACCACGTCGAAGCCCTGCGCCAGTCGCTCCAGCATCCGCGGCAGTTCCTCGGGCGGATGCTGCAGGTCGTCATCCATGGTCACGATGCAATCCCCCGCCGCCTGGCGGATGCCACACAGCAGGGCGTTGTGCTGGCCGTAGTTGCGACTCAGGCGAATGCCGCGCACGCGCCGGTCCTGCGCCGCCAGTTCCGTGATCACCCGCCAGGAGTCCTGCATGCCGCCATCTTCCACGAACAGCACCTCGAAGGCCTCGCCGACCCCTTCCAGCACCCGGCAAAGACGCCCGTGGAGTTCACCCAGGGTGTCCACGGAACGGTAGACCGGAACGACGACGGAGATCATGCGCGCGGGTCGCGGCGGCGGTTTTCGGCGGTGGTGATCAGGCGGGACGCTGGCAAGCTGGAATCCGGGCAACGTACGACGGGGATGGAGCGTCGGCCCTCGGGCCAATGGCGGCGATGCGTCGCCGGTCGAACATGCACGGACGCCAGTGTACGGGCTGCACCGATTCGTTACAATAGCCGCCCCGCCGCCGGACCCCATGCCCATGCCTGTCGTATCCCCGGGCACCCGCCGCCAAGATGCCGTCGCCTGGCTGGTGATCATCGTTGCCTACGCGGTCGCCCACGGCGCCCTCTTCGGGCTCGGCCCGAGCCTGTTCTGGGATGACTGGATGCTGGTCAATGTCAGCCCGCAAGCGCTGGTGGACATGTATGCCCAGCAGGGTTCGCCATGGCTCGGCGCCATGCACGCGGCATTGCTGGGCGGCCCCGGCGCCGGCGGCTACCGGCTGATCGTGTTCCTCGCCCACCTGTGCGCCGGCTGCTGCCTGCACGGCGTGCTCGGCCGGGTCGACGGGCTGACCCGGGCGGATCGCGCCCTGCTCACGCTGCTCTACCTGCTGGCACCGTTCTTCTGGTCCCGGGTGACGCTGATCACGGTCACCTACAGCCTTGCCGTGGCCTTGTTCCATGCCGGCTGGTACCTGGCCGTGCGCCGCTGGCCGCAAACCCTGCCGGCCCGCCTGGCCTCGATGCTGGCAATCATCGTCGCCTGCGTGATGATGCCCTCGTTGCTGGTGTTCTTCGCCCTGCCCGCGGCGCACCTGGCCTGGCTGCTGCGCGAGGAAATCCAGCATCGGAACATCGGTGCGTGGCTTGCCCATGCACCCTGGTTCGCCGCCCCGCTGATCGCCTGGGCCGGGAAGACCTGGCTGTTCCCGGCCAGCGGTGCCTTCGAGGGCTACAACCGCTTCCGCCACGATCTCGGCCACTGGTATGCCGCGGTGGACGGCATGGCCTTCGAGTTCCTGCGCCTGCTGGTACCCACCGCCCTGGTGGTCGCGATGCTGCCTCCGGCCTGGATCGCGGTACGTGCCCTGGGCGGCGGCGAGCGCGGAAGCGGCAGCGCTCGCACCTTGTTCGCGGTTCTCGCGGCGGGCACCGTCATCGCCTACCTGGCCGTGTTTCCCTACCTGGCGGTGGGCAAGATCCCTTCATACATCGACTGGGTCTCCCGCCACCAGGTACTGCTGCCGCTGGGCGCGGCCATCCTCGCCTGGGCGCCGGGCCTGGTGCTGCCGCCGGCGCCGCGCATTGCCTGGTTCACCGGCATCGTCGCCCTGTTCCTGGCGATCAATGTCGGCTACCACGCGAGCGTGCTGCGCGACGCCATCAAGCAGGAGGCGATGATGCAGGCCTTTGCCCGGTCCGAGAGCCTGTCCGCGGGCAGCACCTTCGCGGTGATCGACGACACGGTGTCCTGGAACGTCGCTGCCCGGCGCTACCGGCCCTACGAGTGGAGCGCCATGCTCGACCACGTGCTGGGCGGTCCCGGCAGCCACTATGCCGCAAGCTGGTCCGACGGCACCATGGACGAGTGGCTGCTGGAGCGCGACCAGGAAACCGACGAACTGCGGCAACTGGGCATGTACGGATCCTACCGCCCGGCGCCGGTGGACTGCGTGCTGCGCATCGAGCGCGGAGGCTTGGACCTGTCCGGGTTCCGCGCTACCCTGCACGCGGTGCTGGTCCGCACCTTCGCCCCGGCCAGGTACCGCCGGGACATCCTGCCATCGCTGCTGTCGGTACGCTGCCTGCCCGCAGACCGGCCTGGCGGCTGAACCCCAGCCTTGCCCTGCCAAGGAGGATCACGACATGCTGCACGTAGAACTCGACCAACAGGCGGGCATCGCCACGCTGCGTCCGGAAGGTTCGCTGACCGCCGACGACTTCCGCCATGCCGCCAGCGTCATCGACCCCTTCGTCGAACAGCACGGCGCGCTGCGCGGCCTGGTCATCCGCAGCCGCGGCTTCCCCGGCTGGGACTCCCTCGGCGCGATGCGCGGTCACTTCCGCTTCGTTCGCGACCATCACCGCGAACTGTCACGGGTGGCGCTGGTGACCGATACCGCGCTGGGCAATCTGGCACAGACCCTTGCCGGCCACTTCGTCGCCGCCGAGGTGCGCCGCTTCGCCTTCGATGACCTGGACGCGGCGCGCGCCTGGATCCTTGCCGACCACTGAGCCGCCGTCGCGCTAGAGCAGGTAGCGTTGACCGAGGAAGTAGACCGCCAGGCCGACCAGGCCAACGCTCCAGACCTTCAGCCACATCATGCCGCTGCGAAACCCCATCCACAGCAGCACGATGCCGAACACGATGCCCAGCAGCATGGAAAAGTCCTGGGCATAGTGGGTGCTCTTGCCATAGGGAAACTCGGGGCTTGGCTCCTGGCCTTCTCGGTAGCGCATGGAAACGGTCTGTGCGGATGGTTCGGGGTTGGGCGCCGCAGTGTACGCCAGCGCGCCGGCCCGGTCACCTGCCGGCGCCGGCAGGCGACGATCCATGCGCCGGAACGTCGACGTGCCCGTGTGCCTGGTCCAGGCAGTGACCATGGGTATGGTCGTCCAGCACCTCGATCAGCCTGCACTCGGCAATGCGACCGCCATCACAGGCGTCGATCATGTGCGCCAGCTCCCGCCGCAAGGACAGCAGTCGTCGGATCCGCGAGTCGACGTCCCGCATGCGGCGCCGGGTGATCTCGGTGACGGTGTCACAGGACTGCTCCGGCTGGTCCTTCAACGCCAGCAGTTCACGGATGGCGGCCTGGTCGAAACCCAGCTCCCGGCAGTGACGAATGAAACCCAGCCGCGCCCGGTGCCCGGCATGGTAGCGCCGGGTTCCACCCGCCGAACGCGCCGGCGCCGGGATCAGGCCGATCTCCTCGTAGTAGCGAATGGTGGTGACCTTGCAGCCGGTTTCCCGGGCCAGCTTGCCAATGGTTAATGTTTCCATGCCAATCTCGTCTTGTTTCTATAGTGACTGTAGATGCTACGTTACGGCTTCCCGTTCATCAACCACCGCGACCACGAGGCGCCCTGCCCATGCCTGGCTGTCATCATCATCCTTCTCCCGACTTCGACGGCGCATCGCCGGGCTACCGCCGGGTGCTGTGGCTGGTCATCGCCATCAACGCCGGGATGTTCGTCGTGGAGCTGACCGCAGGCATGACTGCCGGCTCCCAGGCGCTGATGGCCGATGCACTGGACTTTCTCGGGGATTCCGCCACCTACACCATCACCCTGCTGGTGATCGGCAGGTCACTGGCCTGGCGCGCGCGGGCGGCACTGTTCAAGGGCGCCAGCCTGGCGCTGATGGGTGTCTTCGTCCTTGCTTCCACCGCCTGGCAGGCGATGACCGACAGCCTGCCCCATGCCGCCACCATGGGCGTGGTCGGCTTCGCCGCTCTCGCTGCCAACCTGGCCTGCGTGGCCCTGCTGCTGCGCTTTCGTGAAGGGGATGCCAACGTGCGATCGGTGTGGCTGTGCAGCCGCAACGACGCCATTGGCAACGTTGCCGTGATGCTTGCCGCCACCGGGGTGTGGAGCAGCGGGTCGGCCCTGCCCGACCTGGTCGTGGCCGGCATCATGGCCAGCCTGTTCCTGTGGTCCGCGGTGGCCATCCTGCGCCAGGCGCGGGAAGAACTGCGCCGTGCGCACAGCGAACGCGAGCACGCCGTCGTCACCGTCGCAACGGGTAACGAGCAGACAGCACAGAGTAAGCAAACGTAGACGGTATCAACGTTTTGGGCTACCCTAGCGACGGACAAAAAAAGCAACAACGTTCGAATCAGGTGGCGGGTGGCGATGCCTTCTTCGATGCCTTCGTGTCATTCGAATTCCCGGCATTCCGCGCGCAGACGATAGCAACAACCTCGCGACGGAGAAAACCGGGTGAAGAATGTCAAAATGGCGCGGGCAGCCGCGTTGTGCGTGGGTGCGGCCGTGCTGGTGTCCGGCTGCGGAACCTTGACCGGCATCCCCAGCCATGGTGGCGGCAAGCGCTTCGCCATCGAGCAGGAACTGGTGTCGGGCACCGCCCGCGCGGCGGCCAAGGACTTCGACGTTTCCGCCATCGTCGGCCGACGCGCCGCGATCTACCTGACCTCCATCGGTGACGTCGGCACCGGCAACCTGATCGGCGGACGCATGTCGCTGTCGGCACTGCTGCGCGGCGAAGCCGTGCACAGCCCGGTGATCGAGGAACAGGCCGACTTCTCGTTGCTCGACACCTATGCCCTGAGCAACAGCAGCACCGGCACCCGCACCGGCACCGCCAGCCGCTCCGGCAGTTCCTCGGTGACCAGCAATGCCACCAGCGACGATGCCAGCACTTCGGCTGGCGGCTCCAGCTCCAGCACCTCGGCCACCGGCAGTTCCACCTCCTCCACCACCAGCAGTTCGTCGGTGTCCTCCAACAGCCAGTCGGATTCCACCAGCCGCACCGAGACCCGTGCCGAGGTGGTGGCGCCGGAAGCCAGCCGGCGAACCACCCAGACCCGGGACGAGGGATTCAACGCCGAGGTGGGTATCGGCTACAGCGGCATTGGCGGTTACAGCACCTCGCAGGTCGTGGTAGCCCGCGACACCCAGTTCCTTTCCGCCATTATCCAGAAGTACCTGGTGTTGAAAGGCGTCATCGTGGTGCCGCCGGAATTCGCCGACGTCGATGTCTACGTCACCGTGGACGTCTTCGGCACCATTCGCTCCCGCGAGGACTGGCTGGTGACCAATGCCGAGATTCTGCGCGCAAAGACGGCCATGGAGCTGGCCGCCATCGATCGCCGCACCGGCGAAGTGGTGATCCCGCCGCAGGTATCCAGTTACGAAGCGGAGTACCGCGAAGACTTCGCCTTCTGGATGGGCCCGCACAAGACCGCGAAGTCGATCAAGGAATCCGACGGCCTGCTTTCCGACTACAGCACGCTGACCAAGACCAGCGAGTAGG
>CAYGJZ010000038.1:0-39378 GCA_964350265.1 uncultured Gammaproteobacteria bacterium
GCCACCACGGTCGGCACACTTTCCGGCGTTCAACTTCTCCGGCGCAGAACGCGACCCGGCGAGCAACCCGTTTCCCGGTGGCAGGAGCATGAGCCAGCAAGAATCCCGATCCCGGTTCCAGGCCCGCCTGCAGCAGGCGAAGCACGCGGCCGCCGCGCCCTGGGGCTTCGTCGTGCTGCCCGGCGAGGCCAGTGCAAAGCTGCCCCGGCGTGGTCGCACCAGCGTGGAAGGGCGCCTCAACGGCACGCCCTTCGTCGCCCTGCTGGAGCCTGATGGCAACAAGAGCCACTGGTTGCGTGTCGATGAAACACTGCGCAAGGCATCGGGTGCGACCTACGGCGAGCCGGTGGACTGCGAACTACAGGCGGTGGCCAGCGAGCCTGAGCCCGACGTGCCGGAGGACCTGGCCGAGGCGCTGTCGGCATCGCCGGTGGCGCGCGAGACCTGGCAGGCCACCACCACGCGGGCCCGGCTGGACTGGATTCACTGGATCGAGTCCGCGAAGCAGGCGAAGACCCGCGCCAAGCGCATTCACGATGCCTGCGACATGCTGGCCAGCGGCAAGAAGCGGGTGTGCTGCTTTGATCCTTCAGGCTTCTACAGCAAGGCCTTCGCCGCCCCCGAGGCGGTAGAATAGCCCCGACCACGATGGGCGGGAGCAACGCGGCCGCATCGCCGCGCCGACGCCCGGCCACCACCTCGCCCGGGCAGGCCGGCCGCGGCAGAAGAAGAACGACAAGCACTTTTCGGGGAGGGAAGCGCATGCGATCACGCGGTACCATCACCCGCTGGGACGACGAGCGCGGCTTTGGCTTCATCGCGCGCCCCGACAGCAACCAGCACGTCTTCCTGCACGTCACCGCGCTGCCGTCGGGCGCCCGGCGGCCCGAGGCCGGCGACAGCGTGACCTTCGACCTGGTGCGCGGAGAAGAGGGCAAGCCGAGGGCGGAGAACGTGCGCCTGGCCGGGCGCCGCGGACGCGCCCGGCGGCCGGCCAGGCGCGAGCGGCGCGGCAACGTCGGCGTGGCGGTCGCGTTGCTGTTGCTGTCCGCGGTGGTCATCGCCACGCTGTTCCAGCGCCTGCCCACGCTGTTGCCCGGCTGGTACGTGGCGATCAGCCTGCTCACCTTCCTCGTCTATGGCCTGGACAAGTCCGCGGCACGCCGGGGGCACTGGCGCACGCCGGAGTCCAGCCTGCACGCTCTTTCCCTGCTCGGTGGCTGGCCCGGCGCGCTGGCCGCGCAGCGGCTGTTGCGTCACAAGTCCTCCAAGCGCTCCTTCCAGTCGGTGTTCTGGTTTACCGTGGCGGTGAACATGGCGGCCCTCGGCTACCTGGGCTTGAGCGGCGACGACGCTGCCGTGCTGGAGGCCGTGGAGAACTTCTTCGAAGGCGTGTTCAGGCAGTCCGGCCAGCTCCGCTGGTAGGCACCGGGCCGGGTCAGATCCCGTCCACGGAGCAGAAGCGCGCCGGTCGTTTCTCTTCCTGCAGGCGGTGGCGATGAATGGCCAGTGGCGGCGAGGCCGCGTGGACGATGGCAGTCTTCGCGCTCGGCAGGGCCCGCGCCTGCTCGGCCGTTGGCACCATCGTGGAGCGGACCAGTCCCTCCCGCCAGGCCGGCAGGGCCGATGCCACGCCCGCGGCACGAGCGAGCCAGGCCGAGGAGCCGGTCAACAGGTCGGCGACGTCGGCATCCGCTACCCGGTCAAGGGTGCGCAAGGTGGGGTTGTCGTGGCTGGCTCCCTCGCCGTGGTCATCGTCGAGCAGGCACAGCGACCACGGTCCTTCGTCCAGTCGATGCAGCAGTCGGCGGAGCGAGCGCTCCAGGTCGATGGCAAGCAGTGCCTGGTGCTGGATCACCAGCACTTCGCGGTAGCCGTGGGCAACGGCACGGTCGAGCAGCTGGAACACCTGTTGCGCCTGTTCGAACCGGTCGGCCCCCGCGGCGCAGGCGACCCTGCGCACGCGGTGGGCGAACCCCAGTTGCTCGAACCGTCGTTCCATCTCCTGCCGGATCGGGGGCGTGGCGCCGTGGTCCAGCCAGTAGATGGCATCCAGGCGGTAGAACGATGTTTCGCGCTCCACCTGGAAGCGTGTCCAGGCCGCGGACATGACGCCGAAGCCCACCGTCTCGGAGAAGTGCCGTGCCAGGTTCTCGGTGTCCCAGCGCAGTTCGTCGAACCCCACCAGGTAGTTGCGGATTCTCGCCGCCCAGTCCAGCGGGTACGGCACACCCAGTGGGCGCCCGAAGCGGTGCGCCCAGCGCAGGAAGGGCAGGCAAAGCACCCTGGCGCCGTTGCGGCGGAACTTTTCGTGCAGGTAGCCCTCCTCGCCACCGAACCCGGCAAACCGCGGGTTGAGCCCGGGCCATGCCTGGCGTTGGCAGCAGAACAGGCCAAGACCCTGCATCTCGATCTCGAAGGGCGGCGAATCGACGGCAAGGCCGCCGGTTTCCGCCCAGCGTCCGAACAGGCCGTCCCGCCATTCCGCCGCCAGGTGGCTGAACTGCCGCTCGCCGGTGTCGTTGACCAGCGGCCCCTGCAACAGGTCGGCGCAGCGGCGGTGGCTACGGAGGTAGGCCAGCAGTCCGTCGATGGCGCCGGGAAGCAGCAGCACGTGGCAGTCCAGGCAGAGCACGAAGTCGCCACTGGCATGTCGGAACAGCGTGTCGCGTACCGCCGTCGAGCGGTAGTCGGAGACCGGCAGGTAGCGCACGCCAAGCGTCTCGCACAGTGCGCGCACCGAAGATCCCGACGGCCCCTCCGGGTGGTTGTCGACAACCAGGAACTCCGTGTCGTCGAGGCATGCCGGGTGGTGCAGGCGCAGGGAGGTCAGCGTGAAGTACACGCCATCGTAGTCGTCGAAGGTGGCCATGCCGATGGTCAGCAGCGGTCGAGCCGCACCGGGCTCACCATCCGTCGCAACCCGTGTCAGCGCCTTTGCCTGACGCTGCCGGGCATGGCGCAGCATGTCCCGGGCAGCCAGGCCCACCGTGTCATCGGCGAGCAGTTCGTCGCAGTCGCGCAGGAGGTCCGCGTGCCGCCGGTGGCATTCCATCACGTCGATGTAGAAAGCGTAGCGATCGTGTTCGTACACCCGTCGCTCGAAGTAGTGCCGGGTCGGCGGCAGGGTCGGCTCCAGGGCGAGGCGCGCCAGCGCGATGGCGGTGTCTGTCTCGGCGCAGGCACGCTTGAGCTTGGCGAGCTGGTACAGCGCTTCCACGCGGTCCGGGTCGAGCTCGCAGCACAGCGCCAACTGGGTCATCGCGGCGCCGTGGTCGTTGTCATCGAGCAGGGCCCTGGCCAGCAGGTATCGAAGCAGCCACTCGAGCGCGGGCGACGGGTGGCTGGCGAGCCCCTCGTGCAGGTGAGCCCGGGCAGCGGCCAGGTCGCCGCGACGGGAACCGGCAACGGCCAGCAGCAGGCCGTCGACGGCGTTGCGACGGGACCGCGGGCACTCGTCGATTTCCCGTTGCCGGCCGGTCTGCAGGAACGTCGGGGTGCTCGTGGCCGGGGAGACCTGGTGGAACAGCCTGGCGTGGCGGGCGGTGGACGAGGACAGGCGCGGGTCGATGTCCTGTTCGCATCGGAACGGATCGCAGATCAGTTGCCCGTGTCCCGAGCGAAGCAGCCTGGGTTCCAGGAAGGAACAAAGACCGTGCTCCACTTCGAGGAAGACGATGTCATCGTCGAGGTGCTGTCCCGGTTCGCCGGCGCAGGCGAGCACCTCGTGCGCGTCGAGGAACAGCACGTGGGTCGCGTCCCGCGACGCCAGCCGGTAGATCTCCGCCAGGGTTGCCTGGACATCCTGCACGTCGTGCCCGACGACCGAGCCTGGCAGGCCATCCAGGGTGCGCGTCACCATCCGCCCGCTGCCGTCGGTGGAACCGCAGTCGAAGACCAGGTAGGAAGACACGAACCGGCGGACGGAACGCAGGCAGGCCGGCAGCGTGGACGCGTCGTCGCGCAGCACCATGGCCAGGCAGATGCGGTGGGCGGTCGGCGCCGCCGCGTCCCGCCTGCGCTGCCGCGTCATGCCGGACTGCCCGCCGCGCCGGAGACGGCGTTCCTGGCGATGGCGATGGCGTCGTCGAGTGCCAGGCGTTGTGCCCGGCACAGGCACGGCGATACCGGGGCGGCCAGTGCATCGGCGAGAAACGTGCGCCAGTTCTCGATGCGTCGGCTCCAGTCCCAGGATTGAACCCGTTCCAGGTTCTCCTGGCCGATACGCCTGCGCAGGTCTTCGTCGGCAGCGAGACGTCGCAGGGCCTGTTCGAACCCGGCGACGCTGCGCGGTTCGACGATGAATGCCCGCTGCAACGGACCGAAGACTTCGTCCACGATGCCGACCCGCGTGGTCACCACCGGCAGTGCGCAGGCCATGGCTTCGAGCAGGGTGTTCGGGGTGCCCTCGTCGATGGAGGCACAGGTGAAGATGTCCAGGGATCGATAGTAGCCGGGCATCTCGTCGAAGGGCTTCGCCTCCTGCGCGCTGTCACGGAAGCGGGCCCGGGCGAGGTTCTCCCGGGCGAGTCGTGCCACCGCGGGCCGGATGATGCCGTGCAGGCCCTTGTGATCGGCGTTTTCGCCACCCCAGGCGCTGTTGCCCGCCCAGCCCACCAGCATTGGCCGCCCGGGGCTGGTGCGAGGCGGGTCGTCGCGGGGGCGGAACCGGGCGAGGTCGACGCCGTCCTGCAGCGCGTGGGCGGACTGCCCGGGCATGATCGCGGCATACCGATCACCGAGCATGCGCGAGGATACGCCGTAGCGGCTGGCGAAGCGCAGCGTGCGCCGATTCCACAGGGCGGCAAGTTCGTCGCCGAGGAACAGGTGATCGCAGACCCAGGTCGTCTTTCGCGTGGCCGCGATCCGGTCCTGGATCCTGTGCACGGCATCGTCGTCCAGCCGCAGCACGAGACGGGCCCAGGTGCGCGGATGGAACAGGTCGGCGAGAGCGTGTCGCCAGAAGAAATGCACCAGCGTGTAGGGCGGATCGACGTCGAACAGCGTTCTGGCCATGTCGTCCGGCTGCGCGAGGTCGCGGCTGAACAGGATGGTGACCTCCGCTTGCCCGCCGATGGCCGCGGCCACGCGTCCGGCGAGACGGGCAAACACCCAGTCGGGGGCATCGGCCACCAGGGCCACCCGGGCCACCAGGGGCGTGTGCCCGGCGTAGCGGGTCAACGGGACAGGGCCAGCCGGGTGCGACCGGGCTGGACGAGGAGGGTGAACACGGACTGGCCCTGCCGCATCGACGCGTCGAGCAGCCGCGCGGACCTGGGCAGTGCGCGGATGCCGACGTCGTTTCCGCGTGCGAACACGACCACGTGGCTGGTGCGCGCCGAATCGATCACCACGTCGTCACCCTCGAACAGGAACCGGAGGCTGTTGTCGAGGTGCGACGAGATCCTCGACGCGGCCTCCTCGGCGGTGACGAACTGCAACCATGGATGGGACTCCCTGGCGAGCAGGAGCAGTTGCGACAACTGCCCGGCCAGGCCGTCGGGGCCGGCCCAGGGCCGTGCCCCGGGATTCCGGCAATAGGCGGACGCTGCGTGCTGTCGGGGAACGTCGAGGATGTCGTCCGGGTGGATGAAGTGTGTCCACGCACCGAGCTCGTAGAGGCTGGACAGCATGCCCCAGCGGGTGACGTCGTCCAGGGCATGGCCGCTGGTAACCCTGGGCAGGCAGAACCAGTCGGGATGCCACGGCTCGGGCTCGAACTCCCGGCCACCACCGTTCTCCCGGGATCCCCAGAAATTGCCGCACAGGGCGACGATGCCCGGGCAGGCCTCGGCCAGGGCCTGGATGCCTGTTTCGTCGTACTCGTTCATCGGCGGTACGTAGGAGACGGGCAGGCGGGAGTGGCCGGTCTCCTGCCAGCGATGCATGCTGGCGCGCAACGCCGCACCCATGTTGGCGGCGGAGTCCCAGTACCTGGTGCGCAGCGGCACATGGTTGTAGCCGTGGAAGCCCACTTCGCCCATGGACTCCAGGGGCGCGAACGGGTTGCCTGCGTCCCGTTCATCCGGCGCAGCGGGCAGCACCGGTTCGTCATCGTCAAAGTCAAACGGCGGATGGGTGCGCTGGTTGTAGCTGTAGACCAGTGCAAAGGAGTAGACGACACCGAAACGCTCGGCCAGGCGACGCAGCTCGGGCAGCCAGTGCCGCGCGAGGAAGTGCGGCCAAGGCGCGGTGGCTTGCCCGCCGAGCGGTACCTCGGCCTCGGTCGGCGGTGCCGGGTAGTCGTCCACCTGGAACATCGCCGCGTTGGCAATGCCCTTGACGCCGATTCGCTGCGTCTGTACCACGAAGTGCAGCAGCAGCGCTCGGCCCCAGTGTCGTCCCATGGGCAGGAAGGCCCAGGTGCCGACTTCTCCCCGTCCCTGCCGGCGACGCCAGATCGCCGGCGCGCCGTCGTCGAAGCAGGCGTCCACGTGGATGTCTCCGGATGCTGCCAGGGTGTACAGGCACGTATCCTCCACGTCGTGCAGGGAGATGGAAACGTCGCGCAGGCCGGGGAATCGTTCACTGGTGAAGCGAAGGGTTCGTGGCTGATCGTCGCCGGGCGCCGCGGGTTGGGTCACCGAGCGGAATCCCGCCAGCGTCTGCAGCGGGGCAAGGGCCGGGGGCAGCAACAGCGTCAGCCCGCCGCCGGACTCGACGAAATCGGTCAGTGCCGAGTGGCTGCGACGAAGCAACGCAGCATCCGGCTGGCTGACCAGCAGCACCGATGCATACTGGTCGAGGCAGGGCAGATCCGTGCACCCATCCAGGTCGCAGGTGTCCACCCGCAGCTTCGAATACCGGCTGGAAATGCCCAGTTGCCGCAGCAGGTCCGGAACGAAATCATCACCGGAGTTGGCGACCAGCAGCATGCGCTGTTCGACCGTGTCAGTCACGGGTTTGGCCTCGTCGCTGGGTTGCAGGAAGCACGTGCCGATTCGTCGCCGTTGTCGGTGCGCCCACGGGGTATCCTGCGCGCGCGGTCATTGACGATGCGTCGCCGCTTCCAGTATTTTAGCCTGCGCAGAAGATCAACGATATTCGGGGGGAGTGAATGGACGGCGAGAAGCCAGTACCCGGGAAACCTGCCGGGAACGACGAGTCCGACGTCGAGCGCCGTCGTGCCGCGGTGAAGAAAATCCTGGCGGCGGGTTCCGTGGCATCGGGAACCGGCGTGGTCGCCAGCCTGCACTGGAAAACCCCGGTGATCGAGGCCGTGGTCCTCCCGGTGCATGCGCAGACCACCCCGTCGTCCATCAGCGGCCAGATCGGCACCAATCCCAATGCCAGCCTGCTGGACCTGTTCATGAGTCCGGCCTTCGCCGGGAACGGCGTCCAGCCCGGTCTCGTCGGCGGCTGCATCGAACTGTCCGTTGTGGGTACGTCGGTCACGGTCACGGTGACGTTGAACAACGGCGTTTCCGATACCGAGTCGGGAAGCCTGTCCGGGACGTCGTTCACCATCTACAACGTCAACGGCTACACCGTCACCGGTGCCGTGGACAGCGCCACCTCGCCAAGCCGTTGCGAGGGCTTCGTCGGTCCGGTGGAGTTCAGCGCGGTTCTCGGTGGCACGTGCACCGTGCTTTCCACGACCACCGCCTGCGTTCCCAACGGCACGCCGTGTCCGCCGATCTAGGCAACCAAGCCCCTTGCTGCCTGGCCTGTGAGCGTTCGTTGACGAGGGTCATGCCACGATGAAACGAGTTCTCGTATCCAACGGCAACCCGATGGAGGCGGTGGTCGGGTTTTCCCGCGCCGTCCGCGTCGGTCCCTGGGTCAGCGTCGGGGGTACCGCGCCGGTGGATGCCGAAGGCAGGACGGTGGGCATCGGCGATCCCGCGGCGCAGGCCAGGCGCTGCCTGGAAATCATCCGCGAGGCGCTGGAGAACGCCGGCGCCGGGCTCGAAGACGTGGTCCGCACGCGGGTGCTGCTCACCGACATCGAGCACTTCAAGGCGGTGATCGAGGTGCGCGCGGAGTACTTCAAGGACATCCGGCCGGTGGACACCATCATGCAGGTGAGCCGTTTCGTGAACCCGGAGTGGCTGGTGGAGTTCGAGGCCGATGCCGTCATCTCCGACGGCACGCCGCCACGCTCGGTGGGGCCGTAGCGGAAAGACCCGGGTGGTCGGCCGGCCCTGCCTGGATCGCCGGGGAGGGCGCTGCGGGCATTCGTTCTAATTGCGAATGATTCTTGATCTTGTTACAGTCGCGGATTCTGCAACCCGCGCGGCCGGCATCACGGTGAGCAATGACATCAAGCAATTGTTCCTTGCCTACCGGCGAGAGCTCACCGGCTACCTGGCCAACAAGCTGCGCGATGCCGATGCCGCCGCCGACATTGCCCAGGACGCCTTCCTGCGCCTGGCCGAGCAGCAGCAGCGGCCCGGTGGCCTGGCGGTTACCCATGCGCGTTCCTACCTGTTTCGCACCGCCCGCAACCTGGCCATCGACCATGTCCGGCGCAGCCAGCGCAACCCGGTGCAACTGGCCGAGGACGATCAGTGGCTGGACCTTCCCGAACATCGACCGGACAGTGATCACGGTTTGACCATGCGTCGGGAGCTGGAACAGGTTCGCGCGGCCCTCGCCGAGCTGCCGGAGCGTACCCGCCAGGTGTTCCTGCTGACCCGGGTAGAGGGTCGCACCTACCCCGAGGCGGCGCGCATCCTGGGGATCTCCGACAGTTCCGTGCAGAAGCACCTCGCCCGGGCCATAGCCCACGTGATGAGCCGGCGGCGCTGAGCGTGGGCAGACATTTCCTTTACCGGGTTGGGGTCGGTTGTTCGTCTAGGCTGGTGACGTCGTAGCGAAGCTGCCGGATGAATACACGGGAAGAATACGCAGAACAGGTGGATGCCGCCGCCGCGCGCTGGCTGGTGCGTCAGCTCGATGGCCCGCTGAAGCCCGAGGAGCAGCAGGCATTCGACCGTTGGCTGGCCACCGATCCGCGCCATCCGGCTGCCTTCGACGAGGCGCGCGAGGCATTGTCCATCATGGACGCGCTGCGCGACGGGCCGGCCGCCGTGGACGCAGCCGCGAGTCGGCGTCGGCATGGTCGTCCAGCGCGTCGACGTTTCGCTGTGCTGGCCACCCGTTCCCTGGCCGCGGCCGGACTCCTGCTGGCGGTCGCCCTCACCTGGCTGGCGCAGCCGTGGATCGGCTGGGCGGCCGACTACCGAACCGGGCCGGGGGAGCTGCGCAGCATCGAGCTCGCCGATGGCAGTCGCCTGGAGCTTGGCCCGTCGAGCGCGGTCAAGGTTCGGTTCGGCGACCACAGTCGGCGCCTGGAACTGCTCGAGGGTGTTGCCCTGTTCGACGTCGCCAGCGACGCCGAAGGCCGGTCTCGACCCTTCCAGGTGGTGGCTGGCGGCGGCACGGTGGAAGCGCTTGGCACGGCCTTCGTCGTCGACCGCCTGCCGGGTACGGTCGATGTCGCGGTGGTCGAGCATGCCGTTGCCATCCGTCTCGATGCCGATCCCGGCGGGGCAGACACGAGGCTGGATCATGGTCGCGCGCTCCGCTACAGCGCCACCGCCATCGGCGAGGCGCACGAGGTGGACATCGAGCGGATACTGGCCTGGCAGCAGCAGCGACTGGTCTTCGATCGCCTGCCCCTGGACGAGGTGATCGCCCGCCTGGACCGCCATCACCGTGGTCGCATCGTGCTGGCCAACCCGGCGCTGGCCACGCACACGGTCAGCGGTATCTTCGATGCGCGCAACACCGCTGCCGCGCTTGAGGCGCTGCAGCGTGAACTGGGTATCCGCGTGGTGCACACGCCACTGGTCACCGTTTTGTACTAGGGCGTTTGCACGCGACTGCCCTGCGCCCAGGGCAGCACCGTGCGCCGGACTGAGGCCGGTTGGGTTTCGCCGCCTGTCCGAGCCCGTGGAAGAAAGTTTTACCGGGTTTTGGTTCTTCGTTCGTCATAGACGTACATGCAAATAAAACGCATTTGCATGTAGACCGTTTCAACGAACAGCAGGAAGGACGAACCATGCCTATCCACGACGCCGCGGGCACGATGCCCCGCTTCCGACCGACGCGCTGCCGTGTCGCCATCGCCATGGTGCTCGCCTCGATGGCGGGCGGTTTCAGCGGCGCGGCCATTGCCCAGTCCACGGCATCGTCCGTCGCATCCGGTGCCGGGCAGTCGGTGACCCTCGACATTCCCGCCCAGGACATGAACGGCGCCTTGCTGCTGTTCGCCGACCAGGCCGGCAGCCAGGTCCTGTTCGATCCGTCGAAGGTGGCGGGCATGCGCAGCACGGCCGTTGCCGGCTCGCTGACCCTCGTCGATGCCTTGACCCGCATGCTGTCCGGCAGCGGCCTGTTGTTCGAGCTGGTTGGCGAGAACCAGTTCCGGGTCTTCCCGGCGATGGAGTCATCCACGGGCAGCGGCGGAGCACGCCTCGAGCCGATGGTGGTGACGGCCTCGGGCTTCGAGCAGGAACTGCGGGACGCCCCGGCGAGCATCAGCATCATCACCCGCGAGGAAATCGAGAACAAGCAGTTCAAGTCGCTGCACGACGCCATCGAGACCGTGCCCGGCGTGCATATCATCGGTGGCACCGACGGCGAGGACAGCGGCCTGTCCCTGCGTGGCATGGAGCGTGGCCAGACCCTGGTGCTGGTCGACGGTCGTCGCATGAATTCCAGCGAGGCCAACCCGCGCGGTGGCGGTGGTGACATCGACAGCAACTGGGTGCCGCCGGTGGAGGCCATCGAGCGCATCGAGGTGGTGCGTGGCCCGATGTCGTCGCTGTACGGTGCCGATGCCGTCGGCGGCGTGGTCAACGTCATCACCCGCCGGGTGGCCGAAGACTGGCAGGGTTCGGTGCGCCTGTCGCAGATGCTGCAGGATCGTTCCGGGATCGGCGACCAGGACCAGGCCGACGTCTACCTGGCCGGGCCGGTGGTCTCCGACCGTGTCGGTCTGCAGGTCTGGGGCTACCAGAAGAATCGCGACGAGGACGACGTCCTTGAAGGCGTGCAGGAATCGGAGAAGACCAACCTCACCGGTCGACTGTGGTTCACGCCGAACGAGGACCACGACATCATGCTCGAACTCGGCGCGGCCCGCCAGGACTACTCGCGTTCGGCGGAAAAGAGCGGCGACGGAGAACAGGCATCCCGCCGATACGATCGCGACAGCTGGGCGCTGGAACACAACGGTCGCTACCAGGACGGCACCTCGCGGGTACAGCTGTACCAGGAGACCACCGAGCGTACCTCGGCACTGGTGGACAACCCGGTTCCCACCAATGCCACCAACACCGTGTTCGATGCCCGCTACACCGGCTACCGGGACGAGCACATCTTCACCCTCGGCTACCAGTTCACGGAGACCGAGTCGGACAAGAGCGATTTCAAGGACCTGTCCGACCCGGACAGCGAGTGGGGCAGGCGCAAGGTGTCGCAGAGCGCCTACTACGCCGAGGATGAATGGAGCGTGGCCGACGACCTGACCATCACCGGCGGTCTTCGACTGACCGACCACGAGGTCTATGGCAACAACCTCAGCCCGCGCCTGTATGCCGTCTGGCACCAGAGCGCGGCGTGGACCATCAAGGGTGGTGTCGGCACCGGCTTCAAGGCGCCGGAGATCCGCGAGATCGAGCCGGGCACCGGCGCGCCGCAGCAGCGTGGCAGGATCCTTGCCTTCGGCAATCCCGACCTCGAGCCGGAAGAGAGCACCAGCTATGAAATCGGTTTCTACTTCGACAACCGCAGTACCTTCCGCGGCAGCGCGACGCTGTTCTACAACGACTTCCAGAACAAGATCATCAACACCGCATCGTACGAGTTCTACTATGCCAACGGTCGCCGCGTGCCCTCGCGCAGCGACTGCACCCTGACCGACCCGACCACCACCGCCTGCCCGGCCTGGGGTACCTGGCTCAACCTGCCCGGCGCAACGGTTCGCGGCCTGGAACTCGACGGCGCATGGGATGCCTCCGAGTCGTTGCAGGTGACCGGTGGCTATACCTGGTCGGACTCGAAGATCTCCGCCGGGGACCTGTCGGTCACCGCGCCGAACGGGGAATCGATTCCCTTCCGGCCCGGTGGTTTCGAAGGGCTCCAGGACCAGCCCCTGGCCGGCGTGCCGGAGCATGCGGCAAACGTGACCGTGACCTGGACACCGCGGCCTGCGTTCTCCGCCTTCGTGCGCGGGGCCTACGAGAGCGAGTTGACCAACGTCAGCTTCGGCCAGGGCAACAGCGTGCGCAACCAGCCGAAGTCGTTGACCACCTTCGACGTCGGTGCAAGCTGGCGGGTCAACGAGACCTTCACCCTGGGGGCGGTGCTCTACAACGTCACGGACGAGGTGCGTTACGACCCGTCGCTGGCGGATGACTCCGACCTGTACCAGTATCCCGAAGACGGTCGACGCCTGTGGCTCAACCTGGCGGCGACGTTCTAGTGGCAGGAGGGCGTCGGGAAGTACCCGTCCGCCGGTTCGGCGTGCTGGTGCGCGTGCTGCTGGCGACGGCGGGCGGCTACCTGTTCGCGGCCGTCGCCGGGTTGTGGATCGAGTACCTGCTCGGTGCCGATCCCCGGGCGGCGGCAATCACCTCGAACATGGTCTTCTTCCTGGTCCACGCGGCGGTGGTGGTCTGGGTGTTCGCTGCCACTGGCACGATGCGCGTTGCCGTCGCCATTCTCGGCACCTCGCTGCTGGGTGGATTGTCGTGGATGGCGGTCGCGGGAGCCAGCGCATGAAGGGAGGCATTCGCCAGTCCATGGCCTGGCTGCATACCTGGAGTGGCCTGCTGCTCGGCTGGCTGCTGTTTGCCATCTTCGTCACCGGCACCATCGCCTATTTCCGGTCCGAGGTGACCTACTGGATGCAGCCGGAGCTGCACGTGGCGATGCCGGGCGAACACGGCGTTGCCCATGCCCTGTCGCGCCTGCGATCGGCGGCGCCGGATGCCGAGCGCTGGCAGTTGTCCCTGCCGGACGAACGTCGACGCACCATCGGCCTGGTCACCACCGGCGGCAGCAATGATCCGGGGCTGCGCGAAGAGATCGATCCCGCCAGCGGCGCGGTGCTGCATCCGCGCGAAACCGCCGGCGGCAACTTTCTCTACCGCTTTCACTTCGAGCTGTATGCCATGCCGCGGGATCCGGCACGGTGGATCGTGGGCATCGCCACCATGTTGATGTTCGTCTCCATCATCGGTGGCATCATCCTGCACAAGCGGATCTTCGCCGATTTCTTCACCTTCCGCCCCGGCAAGGGACAGCGATCCTGGCTCGATGCGCACACCGCGTCCTCGGTGCTGGCACTGCCCTTTCACCTGATGATCACCTATTCGGGCCTGCTGCTGCTGGCGTCCACGCTGATCCCGTGGAATGCCGGCGACGTCCGCGGCAGCCGCGACCGTTCCGCGCCAGAGCAGGTGGAATCCACGTGGACCGGGCAGGCACCGACGGTGGCGGTCCTTGCTGCCATCATGGCCGATGCCGAGTCGCACTGGGGCATGCCGCCAGGCCGCGTCACGGTGCACCACCCCGGGCGTTCGAACCTGTCGGTGGAAGTGGCGCCGAAGACCAACCGTGCGCTGGTTGCCGCCAGCGGCAGCGGCAGCATCGGCGTGGAACGGCGGTTCTACGACGGACGCACGGGGTTGCCGACGGCGGAACGGGGCGTCCCGGACCAGTCGGCTGCCCAGGACACGTTCAATGCCTTCGGCACGCTGCACCGCGCGCGCTTCGCGGGCACCACGCTGCGCTGGCTGTTCTTCGTCGCCGGCGTGGTCGGCACGGTGATGGTGGGCACAGGCCTGGTGCTGTGGGTGAAGAAGCGTGTGAAGAATGCGCCACCAACCTTCGGCCAGCGCCTGGTGATGGCGCTCAACGTGTCCGGGATCGCCGGGCTGTTCGTGGCGGTGGGCGCGTATTTCTGGGCCAATCGATTGCTGCCGGTGGAGATCGCCCTGCGCAGCGAATGGGAGGTGCGCCTGTTCTTCGCCGCCTGGCTGGTCTGCATCGTGCATGCCTTCCTGCGCACGCCGCGCCAGGCATGGGTGGAACAACTGGCGCTGGCCGCGTTCGCCATCGGAGCGCTGCCCGTGCTCAACGCGGCAACCTCGCCGTCTTCCCTGCCGGACAGTCTCGCCCGCGGAGACTACCTGCTGGCCGGTTTCGACCTGGTGGCGCTGGCCAGCGGCGCCGCGCTTGGCTACTGCGCCTACCGCGTACAGCGTACCCCTGCACGGGGCGTTCGGCGTCGTGACCGGGTCGCGGCGCAGGCGTCGCTGGCGGGTGCGGCGGCGGAGGCGCGGCAATGACCGTGCCGCTGACCCTGGTGCTGGCCTTCGGCGGCTTCGGCGCCCTGTGCACCAGCATGCCCCGACACTATCGGCAGGTCACCGGGACATCGACATCTCCATCTCCCGCCAGCCGTGGCCTGGCCTGGCTGGCCGGCGTGCTGCTGCTCACCGCGTCCATCGTTCCCTGCGTGGCCCGCTGGGCCACCGCCTTCGGGCTGACCGCCTGGTTCGGCTGCCTGACCATTGCCGCCATCGCCCTGGCGCTTTGCCTGACCTATGCCACCCGTCACCTGAAATTCTTGCTCGGCGCGAACCTCGTCGCGACGCTTCCCCTGGTCCTTGTCTACTGGAGTACATTCCCTTGAGAAAATCACTGCAAGCCGTTGCCACGGTCGCCGCCCTGCTGGCCGCGTCCCCGGTGCTGTCCCACGAACTGGTGGTGAAGCCCGGCAAGACCCGGGCCGGCGAAGGCGAAGTCGTGCCGGTTTCCATCCTGTTGACCGAGCGGTACATCATTCCGCACCGCATGCCGCCGGAAACCACCACGTTGACGGTGGTCACCGACGGCGGCAAGCAGTCGGTGGCCGTGGCCGCCGACGAGGATGCCATGCAGTACACCGCCAGCGTCGAGGCACCTACCGCGTCGCCCTTCCTGCTGTACGGCTACAGCACCCGCTCCCGGCCAAGGCGGGCAAGAGACGGTGGAGACATGGGCGAGGGGGAACCCGGCATGCTCACCATGCAGACGTTTTCCAAGGTCATCGTGAACCTCGCCGATACCGGCGAGGCGTTCGAACTCGCATTGGGCGCACCGCTGGAGATCGTGCCGATGGTCAACCCCGGGACGCTGCGACCGGGAGACACGCTCGAGGTGAAGGTGCTGTTCAACGGCGAGCCGGTCAGCACCCGTGTGCAGGCCACCTATGACGGCTACAGCAGCGAGGAACACGGCTACGTGGTACGTACCGAGACCGGTGCCGATGGCGTGGCCCGGGTGGAGATGGCCGATCCCGGGTTGTGGCTGGTACGGACCAAGCATGCCCACGACGTCGAGGACAGCAGGGACCGCAACGAGTACACCGCGACCTTGATCTTCCGTCTCGGCGACGAGTAGCCGCGCCGCCGGCGGCGCGGCGGGATGATCGGCACGGGGAAACGGCATACAATCGCGGTCGGCGGGCCGCGGCCGGTGCGCCGCATCCTTGAACCCCGACGGTGCCCGTGTTCGCTGCCATGCCGATCGCCCAGCGTTTGTCTCCGCCGGCCGTCTTCGCCGACGGCCACCATCGTTTGCCGCCCGCCGGCGCCGTGCGTTGATGACGTTCTGGCTGCCGCTTGTGCTGGCGGTGGCGGCCGCGTTGTGGGCGGTGCGCCTGTACAACCGCCTGGTCAGCGACCGCAACCGGGTACTGGCCGCCTGGAGCGACATCGACGTGCAGTTGAAGCGCCGCCACGACCTGGTGCCGAAGCTGGTGGAGGCGGTGCGTCGCTATGCCGCCTACGAGCAGGCGGCGCTGCGCACCGTCACCGAGTTGCGCGAGCAGGCCATGCGCAGCGTGGCGGTGGGTGAGCGTGCCACCCGGGAAGGCGCGCTCGATGGCGGCGTGCAGCGGCTGGTGGCGCTGGCCGAGTCCTATCCCGAGCTGAAGGCCGATCGCGGCTTCCTGGAACTGCAGCAGGCAATTTCCTCGGTGGAGGATCACCTGCAGCATGCGCGTCGCTACTACAATGGCGCGGTGCGCATGCTCAACACCCGCATCGACACCTTCCCCGACACCCTGCTGGCGCGCAGCTTCCGCTTTCGTCCGGCGGACTACTTCGACCCCGGCCCATGATGCGCCTTTTCCTGCTGCTTTGGTTGCTGGTGATCCCCTTCGCCGAGGCGCGCGAGGAAATCATCGACTGGCACAGCGAGATCGAGGTCGCCGCCGATGCCACGATGACGGTGACCGAGACCCTGCGCGTGCGGGTCGAGGGCAGGCAGATCCGGCGGGGCATCTTCCGCGACTTTCCCACCGACTACCGCGATCGGCTCGGCAACCGCTACCGGGTCGGCTTCGACGTGCTCACGGTGCGTCGCAACGGCGAGGACGAAGACTACGCCACCGAGGGCCTGGGCAACGGCGTGCGGGTACGCATCGGTCACCCGGACCGGCTGCTGCGATCCGGCATCCATACCTACGAGCTGACCTATCGCAGCAACCGCCAGCTGGGCTTCTTCGACCAGCACGACGAACTGTACTGGAACGTCACCGGCAACGACTGGGCCTTTCCCATCGTCAAGGCGCGGGCCAGCGTGCGCCTGCCCGGACCGCCCGCCGCGTCCATCGCGGTGGAAGCCTATACCGGCGTGGCGGGGGCCACCGGCGCGGACTACACCGCCGCCGTGGACGCCGACGGCGTGGCCCGCTTCCAGGCCACCCGCGAGCTGGCGCCGGGGGAGGGGCTGACGGTGGTGGCGACCTGGCCGAAGGGGTACGTCGAACCGCCGGGGGTGGTGCGCGAGGTCGGCTGGATGCTGCGCGACAATGCCGCCGCGCTGATCGGCGTGCTTGGCATACTGGCACTCCTGGCCTTCTACCTGGTGGCCTGGCATCGTCATGGTCGCGACCCGCAGGGAGGCGCGGTGTATCCCCGCTACCAGCCGCCGGCGGGCTACTCGCCGGCCTCGATGCGCTACATCGTCGGCATGGGCTACGACCACAAGACCTTCGCCACCGCGCTGGTCAACCTCGCCGTGCAGGGCGTCGTGCGGCTGGACGAGAACGGCGGCAAGTTCACCGTGCGACGCACCGACAAGCCGCTCGCCGGGGTTGCCCCCGGTGAGCGGGCGCTGGTCTCGGCCCTGTTCCTCTCCACCCGGCCGAAGGCGCCGGTGGTGGAGCCGCTGGAAACGCTGCTCGAACAACTGCCCGCGAAGGCGGAGAAGGCCGGCATGGTGCCGCGCATGCTGCTGCGCATGCTGCAACAGGGCATTGCCGATGCCAAGGCGTCTGCCCGGTCATCCGGCTCGGCTTCGTCGGCCACCGCCGACGGCCAGTCGGTGGTGCTGGAGCGCAGGAACCACTCCCGCGTCCGCGCCGCGCTGAAGGCGCACGAGAACTCGCTGGCGCGGGACTACAACCGCATCTACTTCCGCACCAACCGCGGCTGGCTGGTGCCGGGCATTGCCATCTCGTTGCTGACCGTGCTGCTGGCCGCCTTCACCGTGCCCGACGAACGTCGCTACGTGTCGTTGTTCCTCACCGCCTGGCTGTCCTTCTGGAGCGTCGGCGTGGCCTTCCTGCTGCGCAATGCCTGGTCGTCCTGGAAGGGCGCCAGCACCGTGCTGGAGTGGGTACGGGCGATCTTCGCCTCGTTGTTCGCACTGCCCTTCGTGGCCGGGGAGCTCATCGCCATCGGCTACCTGTTCCTGGCTGGCTCGCCGGTCATTACCCTCGTGCTCGTGGTGGTCATCGTGATCAACGGCCTGTTCTACCAGTGGTTGAAGGCGCCGACCCGGGCCGGCCGCGACCTGCTCGACGTGGTCGAGGGTTTCCGCCAGTACCTGTCGGTGGCCGAGGGCGACGAGATCGAGCTGGCCGAGGCGCCGCGGGAAACCCCGGAACTGTTCGAGCGGCTGCTGCCCCATGCCATGGCGCTGGACGTGGAGAATGCCTGGAGCGAACGCTTTACCGGGGTGTTCGACCAGTTGCAGGCATCCGGCCAGCCCTACCGTCCGCGCTGGTACAGCGGTCGGCGCTTTTCCAGCGGCAATCTCGGCGGCTTCGGCCAGGCCATGAGCGGCTCGCTGGGCAGCGCCATTGCCAGCGCCTCCACCGCGCCGGGCTCGTCGTCCGGCAGTGGCGGCGGCGGCTCGTCCGGCGGTGGCGGCGGGGGTGGAGGCGGCGGCGGCTGGTAGTCGGTGCGGACCTCCCCGGGCGAACGGCGGGCCGGCTTGGCGAAGCCACCGCCAGCGGGTAGGATCACGCCCGCAATTTTTACCAACGACGGGATCCAACTGACATGCTCACCCTCAAAGACGCCAATACCATCATCGTCTCCGCCCTGGCCAAGGGCCGCGAGCTCGACTTGAAGCCGCTCACCGTGGTGGTGCTCGATCACTCCGGCGAGATCAAGGCCTGCGCCCGCGAGGACGGCGCTTCCCGGCTGCGGGTGAAGGTCGCCGGGGGCAAGGCATCGGGGGCGCTGGCACTGGAGATGTCTTCGCGCCAGCTGGCCGAGATGGCCGACCAGCGGCCGGAGTTCTTCAACACCCTGGTGGCGGCCAGCGGCGGCACCATGGTGGCGGCGGCCGGCGGCGTGCTGATCAAGTCCGGCAGCGTGGTGCTCGGCGCGGTGGGCATCTCCGGGGACACCTCCGACCAGGACGAGGCCTGCGCCATCGCCGGGGTCGAGGCAGCCGGCCACAGCGCCAGCTAGGCGCCGTCCTCCGCGGCCGCGTCCCGGCACTCGGCACAGTTCTCCAGGCTGCCGTCGGCAACCACCGGCCGGCCACAGCCACGGCACAGGCGGTGGCTGCCCGGGGCCAGGCCCTGGCCGAGGGACACGCGGTCGTCGAAGACGAAGCATTCCCCCTGCCACAGGCTTTCCCCGGCAGGGATCTCGGCCAGGTAGTGGAGAATCCCGCCGTCGAGCTGGTAGACCTCGTTGAAGCCGCGTGCACGCAGCAGCGCGGTGGACTTTTCGCAGCGAATGCCGCCGGTGCAGAACATGGCCACCGGCGGGCGATCGGCCAGTTCGGCCTGGGCGTCGATCCATGCCGGCAGGTCGCCGAACCGGTGCGTGCCCGGATCGCGTGCGCCGACGAAGCTGCCGATGGCCACCTCGTAGTCGTTGCGGGTATCGATCACCACCACGTCCGGGCGGCGGAGCAGGTCGTTCCACTGTCGTGGAGATACCCGCTCGCCGCCGTCGGCGGGGTCGATGCCGTCGATGCCGAGGGTGACGATCTCCCGCCGCAGCTTGACCTTCATGCGCTGGAAGGGCTGGCGATCGGTGTCGTCGATACGCGCCGACAGCTCGGCCAGGGCGGGCTCGGCGCGCAGCATGTCGAGGACCTCGTCGACCGCCGCCGCGTCGCCGGCAATGGTGCCGTTGATGCCTTCTTCGGCGAGCACGATGGTGCCGCGCACCTGGCGTTGCCGGCAGGCATCGAGCCACGGCGCGCGCAGCGTGGCGCAGTGCGGCAACGGGGCGAAACGGTAGAAGGTGGCAATGACGTGGCGGGTCGCGGACATGGTGCGGGTCGGGTGCGTCCGGGCGGGCAAGGATACCCGCGCCGGGGGCGTCGTGCTAGTCTTGCCGGGGACGGAATGGCAAGGGGGAAACCGTGGCGACAGGTGGTCTGGCTGGGGCATTGGCGGTGGTTGTCGCACTGGCCGTCGCCGATGCGCGCGGCGACGACGAGAATCCCTGGAAGCCGACCTCCGAGCGCCTCGGCGACCTGGTCAAGGACGGCTTCGTCATCATCGATACCAACGTGCTGGTGCCACCCTCGGGAAGCGGTGTCACGGTGGAAGTGATCTACCTGCGCCAGGCGGAGGAGGTCTTCCGCTGCCTGACCCGCCACGTCGAGGGCAGCGAGGGCGCGCGGCATCGCTGCGATCGGCTGCGCCGTTGATGGTTACCCGCCGGCAAGCCTGCGTGGAGCGAACATGAACCGACTACCCGTTGTCCCCGCCATGGTCGCGCTGTGCGCCGCCGTGCTGCTGACCGGCTGCATCAAGGCCTCCCGGCATCACGAGGACCTGGCCTCCAGCCGCGAGCAGGAACTGACCCTCGGTACCGTGCAGCGGAGCATTCGCGAGGGCATGCCGCAGTCGGCGGTGGTCAGCGCCCTGGGCAGCCCCAACCTGGTCACCCGCGACCTCGATGGCACCGAGACCTGGGTCTACGACAAGGTCAGCACCGACCGTTCCTACCAGTCCAGCAGCAAGAGCTTTCGCGGCCTGGTTGCCGGTGGCGGCTCCAGTGTCGAGGGCGCCGTGTCCGGCGACTATGCCAAGCAGGCCGGCGCCAGCAGTTCCAGCCAGCGGACCTTGACGGTGATCATCCGGTTCGCCGCCGGCATGGTGTCGGACTATGCCTGGCAGTCCTCGCGGTTCTAGTGTCCTGCCCGGCTCATGGCGAGGTGTCGCAACGCCGATCCGCGGGCGCGACCGGTGGCCGGACGGCATGCGCATGAAGCGGACAGCGCAATGGTGTTGAGGGTGTCCGCGGGCAGGTGGCTGTTGCCGGCGTTGTTCGCCTGCCTGCTTGCCGGGTGCAGTTTCCGCGCTGGTGAGCAGGCCGATGCCGGGCTGCTGCCGGCGGCGGATGCCGAGACCTCGCCGCTGGCGCTGCGCCGGTTGCAGGTGCGCGACTACCCGGTGGACGATGGCGACGCGGTGATGCGCGCGGTCATCGCCAGCCTGCAGGACGAAGGATTCACCATCACCTCCGCCGATGCCGCGCTGGGCCTGGTCAGCGCCACCCTGGAGGCCTCGGCCTCGTCGCCACCGAACCGGCGCCAGCGTCGCTACTGGTTCGCCGCCGACCCGCGCGATGGCGGCAACCGACAGCTGTCCGCCTCGATCTCGGTGCTGCCGGTGCGCGGCGGCACCCGGGTACGACTGGGCTTCGTCTCCCGGGCGGTGGATGCCGGCGGCGTCACCGCGGTGGACACGGTGGTCGACCCGGGGGTCTACCAGGAGATGTTCTCGCGTCTCGACCGCGCCGTGTTCTACGAGCTGCAGCGCCTGTAGGCAGCACCTTCGCCGCGCTCAGCGCATGCGCACGCGGATCTCGCCGACACCGTCGGCGGCACCGGTCATCACCTGGCCGCGTTCCACGGCGCCGACGCCTTCCGGGGTGCCGGTGTAGATCAGGTCGCCGGCCTTCAGCTCGAACAGCGTCGACAGGTTGGCGATGACCTCGGGAATGGACCAGATCAGGTGGCTCAGGTTGCTGTGCTGGCGGACCTCGCCATCCACCGACACCGAGATCTCGCCGGCGTCGATGATGCCCGTCTTCGCCACCGGGTGGATGGGGCCGATGGGCGCGCTGGCATCGAAGGCCTTGCCGGCCTCCCACGGGCGACCCTTGTCGCGCATCGCCACCTGCAAGTCGCGGCGGGTCATGTCCAGGCCAACGGCATAGCCGAACACCAGTTCATTGGCCTTGTCCACCGACACGTCGCGCCCGCCCGCGCCCAGCGCCACCACCAGCTCGATCTCGTGATGCAGGTTGGCGGTGCCCGGCGGATAGGGCATGTCCACGGTCTCGCCGGGGGCGCAGTACAGCACCGCGTCGGCCGGCTTGCAGAAGAAGAACGGCGGGTCGCGATCGGGGTCGAAACCCATCTCGCGGGCGTGGGCGGCGTAGTTGCGGCCGACGCAGTAGACGCGGCGGACCGGGAACAGGTCGTCGCTGCCGTGCACCGGCACGGTGACCTGGGGAATGTCGAATACGGTGCTCATGGCAGCTCCCGTCGGGGTTGGTGTGGTTCAAGGGCAGCGGTTGCCGGCCAAATTGACAACCGGTAAGGCGCCGCGTAGTCTCGCCGCTTCGACAACCGGTTCCCCGCGCTGCCTCGTGGCAACGCCGGGTGAAACGGGAAGCTGGTGCGAAGTGTGTTCCGCGGCAAGGCCCACGGGGTCTGCCGAAAGTGTAGCACTTCAATTCCAGCGCTGCCCCCGCAACGGTAGGCGAGGACAGGGCGGCGAATGCCACTGTGCCGACACGGCATGGGAAGGCGCCGCCCCGGTGAACCATCACCCCTTGCAAGCCCGGAGACCGGCCGGTTGTCACCAGCCGACGTCGCGGGGAGCGACCGACGTGGTGGCTCGCCGCCTGCGTACCCGATCCCCTCCCGCGAAGTCTCCATTGACCGTTATCGAGCGTGCGGGCGTGCGCGCTTCGCGGAGAGTCACCATGATCAAGCGTCTTGTTCCCGGCGCGGCCGTGCTGGCCGTGCTGTCCCCGGCGGCCCTGGCCGTTACCACCACCGATGCCATCGTCGTTACCGCCACGCGCACCGCGCAGACGGTGGACGACACCCTGGCCCCGGTCACCGTTATCACCCGCGAGCAGATCGAACAGCGCCAGGAGCGTTCGTTGCCCGAACTCCTGCGCGGCACCGCCGGCATCAGCGTCGGCAACGCCGGTGGCCCGGGCAAGGCCACCAACGTCTTCCTGCGCGGCACCGAGTCCGACCACGTGCTGGTGATGATCGACGGCGTCAAGGTCGGCTCCGCCACCCTCGGCACGGCAGCGTTCCAGGACCTTCCGCTGGAGCAGGTCGAGCGGGTGGAGATCGTGCGCGGGCCGCGCTCGCAGCTCTACGGCTCGGAGGCCATCGGCGGCGTCATCCAGATCTTCACCCGGCGTGGCGGTGGCGAGCTGACCGGGCGCGCCTCCCTGGGCGGCGGCAGCTTCGGCACTGTCGACGGCTCGGTGGGCTTGTCCGGCGGTGGCGACAACGGCTGGTTCGACGTCGGCCTGTCCACCGAGAGCACCGACGGCTACGATGCCTGCAGCGGCGAGCCCAACGTGGCCGGCTGTTTCAACATCGAGCCCGATGACGACAGCTACGACAACGTCTCCGGTTCGCTGCGTGCCGGCTACCGCTTCGGCAGCGGTGCCGAGATCGATGTCCACTACCTGAACTCGGACAACGAAACCGAGTTCGACGGCGACTTCCAGAACGAGACCGAGACCGAGCAGGAGGTGTTCGGCGCCAGCCTGCGCCTGGATGCCGGCGACAGCACCGATCTTCGCATCAACGTTGGTCGCTCCGAGGATCGTTCCACCAACCTGCTCGACGGCGCCTTTGCCAGTCGCTTCGACACGGTACGCGACAGCGCCGGCCTGCAGGTGGATCACTACCTCGGCGACAGGCACGTGTTCACCGGCGGCATCGACTACATCGACGACCGCGTGGAAAGCGACCTGGTCTTCACCGAAGCCCGCCGCGACAACGTCGGCCTGTTCCTGCAGTACCAGGGCGAGTTCGGCAACCAGCAGGTGCAGCTCGGCCTGCGCCAGGACGACAACGAGCAGTTCGGCAACCAGACCACCGGCGGCATCACCGTTGGCCACCGGCTCGACGGCGGCACCCGCCTGACCGCCTCCTACGGCACCGCCTTCAAGGCGCCGAGCTTCAACGAGCTGTACTTCCCCGGCTTCGGCAACGCCGATCTCTCCCCGGAGGAGTCCGACAGCGTCGAGCTCGGCGTGGTCAGCGCCAGTGGCCGTTTCGCCGCCTACCTGTTCCAGACCGACATCGACGACCTGATCGGTACCGACCCGAACACCTTTGCCCCGGTGAACATCGACCAGGCGCGGATCCGCGGCCTCGAGCTGACCTATGCCGAGGTCATCGCCAACTGGCAGGTGAATGCCGCGCTGACCCTGCTCGACCCGGAGAACCGGTCCGACGGCCTTGCCGGCAACCAGTTGCCGCGCCGCGCCGAGCAGAGCTTCCGCCTGGATGTCGACCGCGACTACGGGCGCTTCACCGTCGGCGGCACGCTGATCGCCGAGGGACGCAAGTACGACGACCTGGCCAACAACCGCGAGATCGACAGTTATGCCACGGTGGACCTGCGCGGCGGCTGGTACTTCGGCGCCGACTGGCTGCTGCAGTTGAACATCGTCAACCTCTTCGACGAGGCCTACGAGACGGCATCGTACTTCAACCAGAGCGAACGCAGCGCCTACCTGACCCTGCGCTGGCGCCCGGGGCAGGCCCCGCGGTGAGGTAGGCGGTGAAGGACCTCGTCGTCGGTGGCGTGAAGTCCGGCAAGAGCGCACTCGGCGCCCGCGTGGCACAATGCAGCGGGCGCGAGGTGGTGTTCATCGCCACCGCCACCGCCGGTGACGAGGAGATGCGCGAGCGCATCGAGCGGCACCGCCGGGAACGCTGCCCGGACTGGCGGGTGGTGGAGGAACCCCTGCACCTGGCCCGGGTGCTGTCCAGCCACGACCGGCCGCATCGCTGCCTGCTGGTGGACTGCCTGACCCTGTGGCTGACCAACCTGCTGGGAGCCGACGACGAGGACCTGCTGCACCGTGAGACCGATGCCCTGCTTGCCTGCCTGCCGGCACTTCGCGCCGACGTGGTGCTGATCGCCAACGAAACCGGCTTCGGGGTGATGCCGGCCAATGCCCTGGCGCGACGTTTCTGCGACCAGGCGGGCCTGCTCAACCAGCGCCTCGGGCGGCTCTGCGACCGTGTCAGCCTGGTCGCCGCCGGCTTGCCGGTGGTGCTCAAGGGACCGCCCCACGCATCCGCACCGCAGGTCGACGGGCAGTGACCGCTACCACCTGGCTGGAGGAGGATGCCGCCGCCCTCGACCTGGATGCCCTGGCCCGTGGCGAGGCCCGCCAGCTGCGGCTGACCAAGCCGCCGGGGTCTCTCGGCATGCTCGAACAACTGGCCCTGCGGCTGTGCGCCATGCAGGGCCGAGATCGGCCGCGCCTGGCGCGGCCGGCCATCACCGTGTTCGCCGCCGACCACGGCGTTGCCGCCGAGGGGGTCTCGGCCTTCCCGCAGTCGGTGACCGCCGAGATGGTGCGCAATTTCTCCCGGGGCGGTGCCGCCATCTCGGTACTGGCGGCGCTGCTCGAAGCCCGCCTGGAAGTGGTCAACGTGGGTACGGCCAGCGCCATCGAGGCCCTGCCGGGGGTGATCGATGCACGGCTGGCCGACGGCACCGCCAACTTCGTCCAGGGCCCGGCCATGGACGAGGCGACGTTGGCTGCCGCCCTGGCCGTGGGCCGCGCGGCGGTGGAACGCGCCTGCGCCGACGGCGCCGACCTGTTCATCGGTGGCGACATGGGCATTGCCAACACCACCGCGGCCAGCGCGCTGGCCTGCGCGCTGCTCGACGCCGATGCCGCCGACCTGGCCGGTCCGGGTACCGGCCTCGACAACGACGGCGTGCGCCGCAAGGCCGGGGTGATCGCCGCCGCCCTTCACGCCAACCGAAGCGGGCTCGCGGATGCCGCCGGCGCCCTGCGCTGTGTCGGCGGACTGGAGATCGCCGCCCTGGCCGGCGCCTTCGTGCGCTGCGCACAGCGCGGCATCCCGGTGCTGGTGGACGGCTTCATCAGCTCGGTGGCCGCGCTGGCGGCGCTGCGCCTGCGGCCGGACCTGGCCGCCTGGCTGATCCTCGCCCACCGCTCCGCCGAGCCCGGCCACGCCCGCGTCATCGAGGCGCTGGGCTGCGAGCCGCTGCTCGATCTTGGCATGCGCCTGGGCGAGGGCAGCGGTGCGGCGGTGGCCCTGCCCCTGCTGCGCATGGCCTGTGCCCTGCACGACGGCATGGCCACCTTCGACGAGGCGTCGGTGTCCGGGCAGGTGCGTGGCTGACGACGGCTTGTGGCTGCTGCGCCACGGCGACACCGTCGGTGGCGAGGGCTTTCGCGGCCGCACCGACGATGCCCTCGCTCAACGCGGCTACCAGGACATGCAGCGGGCGCTGGCCGCGCTGCCGCCGCCCGCGCGGGTGGTCACCTCGCCGCTGCGCCGCTGCGCCACCTTCGCCCGCGACGTCGCCGCGCGTCGCCGGCTGCCACTGGTCGTGGACGACGACCTGCGCGAACTCGACTTCGGCCACTGGGAGGGCTGCACCGCCGCCGAGCTGCAGCAACGCTCGCCGCGGGCACTGGCGGCCTTCTGGCGCGATCCGGCGGCCAACCCGCCGCCGGGCGGGGAGGGCTTTGCCGACTTCGTCGAGCGGGTGGATGCCGCCCATGGGCGACTGCGGGTCATGCCCGGCCCGGTGCTCGTGGTCAGCCACGGTGGCCCGATCCGCTGGATCCTGTTGCGCGCGCGCGGCCTGGCGGAATCGGCCTTCTTCGACATCGCGGTGCCCCGCGCCAGCCTGCACCACGCCCCGGGCGGGCGCACCGTGTGCCATACTGACCGCTGACCGAGCCGTCCACCACGGCCCCGCGCCGTCACCAGGAGGGGTTGCCGTCCCGTGAAGTACGAAAGCATCCTCGACACCATCGGCAACACGCCGGTGGTCCGTCTGCACCGTTTCGCCGGGCATCGCGCCGAGGCGCTGTGGGTCAAGCTGGAGAGCTTCAATCCCGGCGGCTCGGTGAAGGACCGTCCGGCCCTGGAGATGATCATCGACGCCGAGCGGCGCGGCGTGATCCGGCCCGGCGACACCATCATCGAGCCGACCTCGGGCAACACCGGCATTGGCCTGGCCATGGTGGCCGCGGCGCGAGGCTACCGCGGCGTCTTCGTCATGGCCGAGGACATGAGCGAGGAGCGCAAGCGCATCCTCACCGCCTACGGCGGCGAGCTGGTGCTGACGCCGGCGCACAAGGGCACCGTCGGTGCCATCGAGGAGGCCAGGCGCCTGGCCGACGAGCATGGCTGGTTCTTCGTCGGCCAGCACTTCAACCCGGCCAACCCCGCCGCCCACGAACGCACCGCGGACGAGATCTTCGCCGACTTCGGCAGCGCCCTGCACGGCATCGTCTGCACCACCGGAACCGGCGGCACCATCAGCGGCCTGTCCCGCTTCCTGAAGCCGCGCATTCCCGGCCTGCGGGTCATCGCCACCGAGCCGGCCGACTCGCCCATCCTCTCCCGCGGCATTGCCTGCAAGCACAAGATCATGGGCACCGCGCCGGGATTCATCCCCGACACGCTGGATACCTCGGCCTACGACGAGATCGTCGCCGTCAGCACCGAGCAGGCCTACGCGGCGGCCCGCAAGCTGGCCCGCGAGGAGGGCATCTTCGCCGGCATTTCCTGCGGCGCCGCCGTGGCCGGCATGCTCGAGGTGGCGGCCCGCGCAGATGCCGCCGGCGGCACTTTCCTCGCCCTGCTGCCGGACACCGGCGAACGGTACCTGTCCACCGACCTGTGGTCGTAGGCCGAGATGGTCACCGTTCTGCCCCGCGCATCGTGCTACGCTGCGCCATCGCGCGGCGGCTTGCGCCGGCGCCGTCGTGATCCGTCCTTCCCGCCCCGTACGGGGCAACCGTACCCGGAGAACCAAGACCATGCATCACGCAGTACGCCTGCCGCGTCGCCTGCTGGCGACCGTGGCGCTCGCCACCGCCATGAGCCTGCCCGGCGCGGCGCATGCCGACGACGAAACCCAGGAGTCCCTGCAGGCGCTGATCGGCGAAGCCACCCAGGTGGTCACCGACTTCACCAATGCACCGAAGATGGAGCCGCTGCGCGAGCTGATGAAATCCGCCAAGGGCGTGTTCATCTCGCCGAAGATCACCACCCTGGGCTTCGTCATTGCCGGCTCCGCCGGGCGCGGCGTGGTGCTGCTGCGCAACGGCGAGCAGTGGAGCCAGCCGGCTTTCTACCGCTACAAGGAAGGCAGCGTCGGCCTGCAGGCCGGCGGCAGCCAGGCCGCGGTGATGCTGCTGCTGATGACCGACAAGGGGGTCAACGCGGTGCTCGAGGAGAAGGTCAACCTCGGCGCCGGCATCGGCGTTGCCGCCGGCCCCATCGGTGGCGGCACCAGCCAGTCGATCAAGGACGAGGCCGATGTCATCTCCTACACCATGAGCGAGGGACTGTTCGCCGGCGTCGCCCTGTCCGGCGGCCACATCGACTATCGCAAGGGCTGGAACTCGGAGTACTACGGCGGCCGGGTACCCGGGCCACGCGCCATCCTGGTGGAGGGCACGGTGTCCAGCGAGGGCACCGCGCCGCTGGTCGAGGCCGTGACCAAGCTCGGCATGTAGCGAGCGCGCCCCGCGGGGCGCATGGCCAGTGTTGCGGCCCGTCGTGCCATGGTGCGGCGGGCCGTTTTCGTTGACCAGGCGGCACACGCGGGCCGGGCATGTGCGTCGTGCACGCCGTCGCGGGTAGAATGGCGAGGATCCGAACAAGAAGCCACCAGCGCGGGGAGCGGCCCTTGAACGACTACGAGAAACTCGGCGCATTCTATCTCGGCAAGACCTTCGACATGGCGGCCGGGCGCCAGAACGACGAGCTGGTCCTCTACGATTCCAAGGACCTGACCACCCACGCGGTGATCATCGGCATGACCGGCAGCGGCAAGACCGGTCTTGGCGTGGCCATGCTCGAGGAAGCCGCCATCGACAAGGTGCCGGTGATCGCCATCGACCCGAAGGGTGATCTTGGCAACTGCCTGCTCAGTTTTCCCGACCTGGCGCCGGCCGACTTCGCGCCGTGGGTGAATGCGCGGGAAGCGGCCAACCGCGGCATGACCGTGGAGCAGTACGCCGCCGACCAGGCACGCGCCTGGGAGAAGGGACTCGGCGAGTGGGGCCAGGACAAGGCGCGCATCGCCCGCCTGCGCGAGAGCGTGGACATGGCCATCTACACCCCCGGCAGCAATGCCGGCATCCCGGTGTCGGTGCTGCGCTCCTTCGCCGCGCCGGACGAGTCCCTGCGCGAGGACACCGATCTCTACCGCGAGCGCATCGCCTCCACCGCCACCAGCATCCTGGTGCTGCTGGACATCGATGCCGACCCGTTGACCAGCCGCGAGCACATCCTGCTGTCGAACATCCTCAAGCATAGCTGGGATGCCGGCCGCGGCCTCGACATCGCCGCCCTCATCGGTGCCATCCAGAGCCCGCCGATGCAGCGGGTCGGGGTGGTCGACCTGGATGCCTTCTACCCGCCCAAGGACCGCTTCGAGCTGGCCATGCGGCTGAACAACCTGCTGGCGGCGCCGGGCTTCGGCGTGTGGATGGAGGGCGAGGCGCTGGACGCCGGCCGGCTGCTGTTCACCCGCGAAGGCAAGCCGCGTCTGTCCATCCTCTCCATTGCCCACCTGTCCGACGCCGAGCGCATGTTCTTCGTCACCATGCTGCTGGCCGAGCTGCTCGGCTGGATGCGTCGGCAAAGTGGCACCGGCAGCCTGCGCGCCATCCTCTACATGGACGAGATCTTCGGCTACATGCCGCCCACCGCCAACCCGCCGTCGAAGGTCATGCTGCTGACCCTGCTCAAGCAGGCCCGCGCCTTCGGTCTCGGCCTGGTGCTGGCCACCCAGAACCCGGTGGACCTGGACTACAAGGGCCTGTCCAACACCGGCACGTGGTTCATCGGCCGGCTGCAGACCGAGCGCGACAAGGCGCGGGTGATGGAGGGCCTGGAGGGCGCCGCCGGCGGCGGCGAGTTCGATCGCGGTCGCATGGAACGGGTGCTCGCCGGCCTCGGCAAGCGCCGCTTCCTGCTGCACAACGTACACGAGAACGCGCCGGTGGTGTTCGCCACCCGCTGGGTCATGTCCTACCTGGCCGGGCCGTTCACCCGCGACCAGATCAAGCAGTTGATGGGGCCCCGCGCGGAGGCGGCCTCGGCAGATCCAGCGTCGTCGACGGCTGCCCCGGAGAACGCCGGCGCCGACCACGACGCGCCGCCGGTACTGCCGCCGAAGGTGTCGTCCTACTACCTGCCGCTGGTTGCCGAGCCGCCGGCGGACGGCACCGTCTACTACCACCCGCAACTGGTGGGGGCGGCCAGCGTGCACTACCACAATGCCCGCTACGGCGTGGACAACCAGCGCGACTTCCTGTGCCTGGCGGAGATCGACGACGGCCCCGGCGGCATCGACTGGGGCGGCGCGGAACGGCTGCCGCTCGGCGTCGATCGCCTGGTCGACCGCGGCGAGGAAGGTGCCGTCTACGGCGAGCTGCCGGTGGTGGCCGGCAAGGCGGCCAGCTACGGCGACTGGGAGAAGGCCTTCAAGCGCTGGATTCGCACCGAGTGCCCGCAGGTGCTCTACCGCTGCAAGGCCTTCAAGATGGTCTCCAGCCCCGGCGAGGAGGAGGGCGACTTCCGTGCCCGGCTGCAACTGGCCGCCAACGAGGAGCGCGACATCGCGGTGGGCAAGCTGCGCAAGCGCTACGAATCGAAGCTGTCCACGCTGGAGAAGCGGCTGCAGCGCGCCGGGCAGAAGGTGGAGACCCAGGAGGAACAGGCCAGCCAGAGCAAGCTCGACACCGCCATCTCGGTGGGTACCGCCATCCTCGGCGCCTTCCTTGGCCGCAAGCGGTTGTCGAAGACCTCGGCCAGCAGTGTCGGCAGCGCCATCCGCAAGGCCGGTCGCATGAGCAAGGAGTCCGCCGACGTCGAGCGCGCCGAGGCGCTGATGACCCAGGTGCAGGAGGATATCGAGACGCTGAACCGCGAGTTCGAGGCGGACGTCGCCAAGCTCGACCAGCGCTTCGATGCCGCCCACGCGGAACTGGAGGAGGTATCGGTGCGTGCCCGTGCCATGGACATCACCATCCAGGTCACGGCGCTTGCCTGGGTGCCCTATCACCGTGACGGCGCCGGTCGCTCCCGGGCCGCCTACCGCGCCGACGCCTGAGTCCGGCGGCGCGGCCGGGGCTCAGGCCGCGGCCAGCGATTCCAGGTAGCGGATGATGTCCCGGGATTCGCCCATCCACTCCACGTCGCCGTCGTTGTCGATGCGCAGCACCGGTACCGTGCCGCGCCCGCGGGCGGCGAACAGTTCCTCGCGCCAGGGCGCATGCCGCGAGACGTTGCGCACCTCCACGTCGAGGCCGAGGCGGTCGATGGCGCGGCGGACCATCAGGCAGTAGCCGCACAGCGGGGTGACGTACAGGGCAAGGTTCATCGGCTTCAGCTGCGAATGCCGTGGCCGCGCGTGAGCATGGCCAGGTTGATGCCGGCCAGTGCCGCGATGAAGCCGGCGATGATGACGTAGGACCAGCCCAGCGGAATGTCGCTGATGCCGAGGAAGCCGAAGCGGAAGGCGTTGATCATGTACAGGATCGGGTTGGCATGGGAGACCGCCTGCCAGAAGTCCGGCAGCATGTTCACCGAGTAGAAGATGCCGCCGAGATAGGTCAGCGGGGTGAGCACGAAGGTCGGCACGATGGAGACGTCGTCGAAGCTCCTGGCCAGCATGCCGTTGGTGAATCCGGCCAGCGCGAACAGGATGGCGGTCAGCAGCACCACCGTGGCCAGCACGAAGCCGTTGTACACCGACAGGTCGGAGAAGAACAGCGATACCACGGTCACCGACAACCCGACCAGGATGCCGCGGGCGACGCCGCCACCGACGTAGCCGGCAAGGATCAGCCACGACGGCGTCGGCGAGACGAGGATTTCCTCGATGGAGTGCTGGAACTTGGCGCTGTAGAACGACGAGGCGACGTTGGCATAGCTGTTGGTGATCACCGCCATCAGGATCAGCCCGGGGACGATGAAGTCCATGTAGTCGAAGCCTTCCATCTCGCCGATGCGCGGCCCGATCAGGTTGCCGAAGATGACGAAGTACAGCGAGGTGGTGATCACCGGTGGCAGCACCGTTTGCTGCCAGATGCGCAGGAAGCGGGTGGTTTCCTTGATCAGCAGCGTCTTCAGGGCGACGTACAGTTCCAGGCGTTTCACTGGCGAGCCTCCCGGCCGTCGTTGACCAGGTCGATGAACAGCTGCTCCAGCCGGTTGGACTTGTTGCGCATGCTGGTGACGACGATGCCCTCCGCATTGAGCCGGGTGAACAGCGCGCCGAGGTCGTCGCCGCGCTCGATGTCGGCCTCCAGCGTGGTGTCGTCGACCCGGCGTACACCGGTCAGCGAGCCGGGCACCTGGGCGAGCGGCTCGGCGGTGTCGAGGATGAAGGTTTCGCGGTGCAGCTTGCGCAGCAACTGCTTCATGGAGGTGTTCTCGATCAGCCGGCCGTGGTCGATGATGCCGATGTTGCGGCACAGCGACTCCGCCTCCTCCAGGTAGTGGGTGGTGAGGATGATGGTGGTGCCCTCGGCGTTGATGCGGCGCAGGAACGACCACATGGAATGGCGGATCTCGATGTCGACCCCGGCGGTGGGTTCGTCGAGGATCAGCAGGCGCGGCTCGTGCACCAGGGCGCGGGCAATCATCAGCCGGCGCTTCATGCCGCCGGACAGCATCCGGCACTGGTCGTTGCGCTTCTCCCACAGGCCGAGCTGGGTCAGGTACTTCTGCGCCCGTTTCCTGGCCAGGGCACGGTCGATGCCGTAGTAGCCGGCCTGGTTGGTCACCACCTGCAGCGGGGTTTCGAAGATGCTGAAGTTGAACTCCTGCGGGACCACGCCGAGACAGGCCTTGGCGGCGCTGAAATCGGTGTCGATGTCGTTGCCGTAGACACGCACCGTGCCGGCGGACTTGTTGACCAGGGAGCAGATGATGCCGATGGCGGTGGACTTGCCGGCGCCGTTCGGGCCGAGCAGGGCGAAGAAGTCGCCATCGGCGACGCAAAGGTCGATGCCGGCCAGCGCCGTCAGGCCGTTGGCATAGGTCTTCGCAAGACCCTTGATTTCCAGGGCAGTTCGCATGCAGCGGTTCTTGGTCTCGGGGCGGGCGGGAAGGCGGTAGTTGGGGTTGCCGGCGGCGAAAATCAAGGCCGCCCCGGCAACGGCGGCGCTACAGCTTCTGCACGCACTTCTCGTAGAGATTGCGCGCCCGCCCGCCGGGATCGTACTTGCGCTTCAGGGCGAAGTAGGCGTCGCCGTCGTAGAGCGACCAGAAGGTCTCCTCGTCGTAGCAGGCCTCTGAATACAGCGACTTGACCCCGCCGAGCTCGGCGACCTTGTTCTCCACCAGGCGGTTGAAATGGCCGGGCGGGTGCTTGTCCGGGTTGGCGACCACGTCCCAGAAGCCGAAGTTGATGTACAGCCCCTCGCCGCGAAGCGGGTAGAGCGGGTAGCGGCGCGCCGGGTCATGCCCGCCGATCGGGCACATCCACACCGGGCGTATGCCGATCTCGCGCAGGAAGAAGCGGGCGAACTCGGCAGCGTTCTCGATGGGCAGGTCGACGTCCTGGATGACGCTCTCGGTGCGGCGGTCGATCAACCGGTTGAGCCGCGCGGTCAGTCCGACCCGGGTATTCCAGCGCATCACCTTCTGGTAGCTGATGGAATTCAATCGCTTGCGGCCGAGCAGCAGCCGCGCGGGCAGGTTCTGCACGTACAGGTTCTTCGAGCACCAGAACCAGTCGGTGTCCCAGCGCCAGATGTAGTCGCGGACCTTCAGGTAGTCCTCGCGTCGTTCGCGGATGGAGCGGTAGTAGATCTTCAGCCAGGTGTAGTCGCTGGTGTACGGCGCCTGCTCGACGAAGCGGCCGCTGGTCAGGTACATCTCGCCGGGGCGGAAGATGGTGCCGTCGATGAAGTCGGCGTCCCCGGCACAGGCCTGTGCCACCGCCTGGAAGTAGGCCTCGAAATCATCGAAGCAGCGGTGGCTGAGGGCGACATAGGGTTGCACCGGCCGGGTGCGGGCGGTCAGGCGCAGCACGTAGCCGAGGGTGCCGTAGGAATTGGGCATGCCGAAGAACAGGTCGGCATGCTCGTTGTCGGGGGTACAGTGGACGATGTCGCCGCCGGGCAGCAGCACGTCCAGGGACAGCACCGACTCGTGCGGCAGGCCGTAGCGGAAGGAACTGGACTCGATGCCGATGCCGGAGACCGCGCCGCCGATGGTGATCGACTTCAACTGCGGCACCACCAGCGGCATGCAGCCTTCGGCGAGGCAGGCGTCGGTGAGCTTCTCGTAGGGGGTCATGCCCTCGACCTCGACCACGCCGCTGGCGCGGTCGACGGCGATGACCTCGGTGAACGAGGCGACGTCGAGGGCGCGGCCGCCGCCGGACTTGCGATCCCGGAACAGGTTGGAGGTGTCCTTGGCCAGCCGCACGCCTTCGTCGGCATGGCGCACCGCCTCGGCGAGGCGCCTGGCCTTGTCCTCGAAACTCGTCATGAACCGGTACCGTGGATGGCTGTCGTAGAATAGGCGCGGCGGGCGCCGTTGGCGTCGGCGACATGGTACCACGCGGCCGTCCCCGGACGGTTCGCCTCCTCGGGAGAGCGGCATGTATCGTTGGGAGCGGCAACTGCGCCTCGTCACCGGCCTGGTGCTGGCAGTCTACGTGGTGCAGCACCTGCTCAACCATGCCCTCGGCATCGTCGGCATCGAGGCCATGGAGGCCTGGCGCGCCTTCGTCTCGCCGCTGTTCGACCACCCGCTGCCGATGTTGCTGCTGCACGGCAGCCTGTGGACGCACTTTGCGCTGGCATTGCTGCGCCTGTACCGTCGCCGCAGCCTGCGCATGCCGGCCTGGGAGTGGCTGCAGATCGTCTTCGGCCTGTCCATCGCCCCGCTCATCGCCGCCCACGTCATCGGCACCCGGGTATCGGCGGAGCTGGGCGGCTTCGAGCCGGACTACCCCTACATGCTCACCATCATCGCCGGCAAGCCACGCCAGGCGGTGCAACTGCCGCTGCTGGTGCTGGTGGTGTGGGTGCACCTGGTGATCGGCCTGCACTACTACCTGCGCCTGAAGCACTGGTACCGTCGCACCTTCCCGGCCTGGGTGGTGCTGGCCGTGGCCATCCCGCTGATGGCCGAGGCCGGCATCCTGGCGGCGACCCTCACCGCCGCCGAGTGGCTAACCGACCGCGCCATGATGGCGGAGGTGTTCGCCAACTACCAGGCCATGGATGCCGGCACCCGCCGCTTCCTGTCGTCCCTGGAAGGACCGGTGCTGCTGGTCATGGCGGCCCTGTTGGCGGCGGTGTTCGGCGCGCGTGCGCTGCGCGCCGCCTGGCACAGGCGCCGTGGCGAGGTGCGCATCAACCATGCCAGCGGTCGCACCGTGCTGGCGCGTCGCGGCCAGACCCTGCTCGAGGCCCTGCGCGAGGCCGGCATCCCGCACACCTCGGTGTGCGGCGGCCGCGCACGCTGCACCACCTGCCGGGTGCGGGTGGGCGTGGGACGCGAATACCTGCCCGAGCCGGCGGCGCTGGAGCGCGCCGCGCTGTCGCGCATCGGCGCCGACGAAACCGTGCGCCTGGCCTGCCAGGCCCGCCCCCAGGTGGACGTCGCCATCACCCCTTTGGTGGCGCCGGGCATGGCCACGGCACGGTCACTGGCCATTGGCGGGGTGCAGGGCACCGAGCGCGAGGTGGTGTGCATGTTCGTCGACATGCGCGAGTCCACCCGCATGGGCGAGCGCATCCTGCCCTACGACGTGGTCTTCATTCTCAACCAGTTCTTCAGCGAGTTGTCAGGCTCGCTGGCCGGCAGCGGTGGGCACTATGCGCAGTTTTCCGGGGACGGCCTGATGGCGCTGTACGGGCTGCGCCACGCCGACCCCGCCGCCGCCGTGCGCGAGGCCCTGCGCGGCGCCGCCGACATGTTCCGCCGCCTGGAGCAGCTCAACCTGCGCCTGTCACGGGAGTTCAACCTGGTCCTGCGCATGGGCATCGGCATCCACGCGGGCAGCGCCATCGTCGGTCGCATGGGGCCACCGTCGGCGCCGCTGCTGACCGCCATCGGCGACAACATCAACATCGCCGCGCGGCTGGAGTCCGCCACCAAGATCCACGGCTGCGACGTCATCGTCTCGGCGGAGGCCCTGGCCCACCTGGCCGGCCGCGTCGATGCGCCGCCGCTGGCCACCATCGACATCCGCGGCCGCGAGGGCGGCATCGACGTCGCCTGCCTGGACGCCGCCTCCCTGCTGGCGCTGACCGCCGCCCTGGCCGGCGGTGCTCAGGCCTCGCCGTAGCCGCCGCCGCCGGGGGTCTCGATGACGAAGACATCGCCGGCGCGGACTTCCACCGTGTCGCTGTGGCCGAGTCTGGTGACGCTGCCGTCGCCATGTTCCACCCGGTTGGCGCCGGTCGCCCCGGGTTCTCCACCGGCCATGCCATAGGGCGGGACGCGGCGATGACCGGCCAGGATGTTGGCGGTCATGTCCTCGAGGAAGCGCAGTCGACGCACCGCGCCGTCGCCGCCGCGGTGGGCACCGCCACCGCCGGAGCCGGCACGAATGGCAAAGGATTCCAGGCGCACCGGGAAGCGCCATTCGAGCACCTCCGGGTCGGTCAGCCGGGAGTTGGTCATGTGGGTGTGTACCGCCGAGGCGCCGTCGGCCCGGGGAGTGGCGCCGGCACCGCCGCACAGCGTTTCGTAGTACTGGTAGCGGGCATTGCCGAAGGTGAAGTTGTTCATCGTGCCCTGGCTGGCCGCGGCCACGCCGAGGGCGCCGAGCAGCGTGTCGACGATGACCTGGGAGGTCTCCACGTTGCCGGCCACCACCGCCGCGGGGTAGCGGGGGTGCACCATGGTGCCCTCGGGGTTGATGATGCGCAACGGCTTCAGGCAGCCGGCGTTGAGCGGAATGTCGTCGTCCACCAGGCAGCGGAAGACGTACAGCACCGCGGCCACGGTGACCGCCGCCGGGGCGTTGTAGTTGCCCGGATGCTGGGCGCTGGTGCCGGTGAAGTCGATCACCGCCTCGCGTCGTTCGTTGTCCACCCGGATGTCCACTTCCACCGCGTGGCCGTCGTCGGTCTGGTAGCGGAAATGGCCGTTGCCGAGGCGGTGCAGCACCCGTCGCACGCATTCCTCGGCATTGTCCTGCACGTGGCGCATGTAGGCATTGACCACCTCGATGCCGAACTCGTCGACCATGCGCGCCAGCTCGCTGGCACCCTTCTCGCAGGCCGCCACCTGGGCCTTGAAGTCGGCCAGGTTGGTGTCCGGGTTGCGCGCCGGCCACGGCGAGTCGGCCAGCACCTGGCGCACTGCCTGCTCCTGGAAGGTGCCGCGCGAGAGGATGCGCAGGTTGTCGAGCAGGATGCCTTCTTCCTCCACGCTGGTGGAAGAAGGCGGCATCGAGCCGGGGGTGATGCCGCCGATGTCGGCATGGTGGCCGCGGGACGCCACGTAGAAGGCCGGTGCGTCACCGCCGAGGAACACCGGCCGGATGATGGTGACATCGGGCAGGTGGGTGCCGCCGTTGTACGGCGCGTTGAGGGCAAAGGCATCGCCGTCGTGCATGTCGCCGCGGTTCTCGCGGATCACCGTCTTGATGCTCTCGCTCATCGAGCCCAGGTGCACGGGCATGTGCGGGGCATTGGCAATCAGTTCGCCGTCGGCATCGAAGATGGCGCAGGAGAAGTCCAGCCGCTCCTTGATGTTCACCGACGAGGCGGTGTTGGCCAGCACCAGGCCCATCTGCTCGGCGATGTTCATGAACAGGTTGTTGAAGATCTCCAGCATCACCGGGTCCACGGTGGTGCCCACGGCGCGGCGCTGCTCGCGCTCGGAAACCCGTTCCAGCACCAGGTTGGCGTCGGCGCCCAGGCAGGCACGCCAGTGCGGTTCCACCACCACCGTGCCGGTGTCCTCGATGATCACCGCCGGGCCGTCGATGGCCTCGCCCACGGCAAGCCCGTCACGGTGGTAGAAGGGGGTGTCGCGACGAACGTTGTCCATCACCACCGGCCGCCGGTCCAGCGCCTGGCTGCGCGTGGGCCGGTCCACCGCGCGCAGGGAGAGGCGGGTATCGGTGCGCGAGACGCCCTCGGTCTTGACCGACTCCACCAGCAGCGCCTTGTCCGGGTCGACGAAGCCGAAGCGTTGGCGGTGGATGTCCTCGAAGCCGCGCACCAGCTCGGCATGGCTGCCATGGGCCACCTCGATGGCACTGTCGGAGCCGGCATAGCGCAGCATCACCGTGTGCAGGCACTCGATGCTGTCGGCATCGACGCCCTCGCGCAGCAGGTGCTCGGTGGTTTCCTCGTCGAGGGCGGCGAAATGGCGGTCGAGTTCCGCCACCCGTTGTTCGTCGAGTTCCCGCTCCACCGCACGCTCGGCGATGGTGCGGTGATCGGCCAGGCCGATGCCCAGCGCCGACAGTACCCCGGCGTGGGGATGCAGCAGGATGCGCGAGATGCCGAGCGCGTCGGCCACCAGGCAGGCATGCTGTCCACCGGCGCCGCCGAAGCTGCACAGGGTGTAGCGCGATACCGCGTAGCCGCGTTGCACGGAGATCTTCTTGATCGCCCCGGCCATGTTCTCCACGGCGATGGCGAGGAAGCCCTCGGCCACCTGCTCGGCGGTCTGCACGGTACCCGTCTGTTCCGACACCTTCCTCGCCAGGGCCTGGAAGCGACGGTGCACCTCGTCCACGTCCAGTGGCTGGTCGCCGCCCTCGCCGAACACCGACGGGAAGAACTCTCCCTGCAGCTTGCCGAGCATGACGTTGCAGTCGGTGATGGTCAGCGGTCCGCCGTTGCGATAGCAGGCCGGGCCGGGATCGGCGCCGGCCGAGTCCGGGCCGACGCGGAAGCGTGCGCCGTCGAAGTGCAGCACCGAACCGCCGCCGGCGGCCACGGTGTGAATGTGCATCATCGGCGCGCGCAGTCGCACCCCGGCCACCTCGGTTTCGCCGGTGCGCTCGTACTCCCCGGCATAGTGGCAGACATCGGTGGAGGTGCCGCCCATGTCGAAGCCGATCAGCCGCTCCATGCCCGCCGCGTGTCCGGTCTTCGCCATGCCGACCACGCCGCCGGCCGGCCCGGAGAGGATGGCATTCTTGCCCATGAACAGGCCCGCGTCGGTAAGACCGCCGTTGGACTGCATGAACATCAGCGGCACCTGGCCGAGGTCCGACCGCACCCGGTCGACGTAGCGACGCAGCACCGGCGACAGGTAGGCATCCACCACCGTGGTGTCGCCGCGGCTGACCAGCTTCATCAGGGCAATGGTGTCGTGGCTGGTGGAGACCTGGGTAAAGCCGATGTCACGGGCCAGCGCCGCGGCGCGATGCTCGTGGTCGGGGTAGCGGTAACCGTGCATGAAGACGATGGCAGCGGCGCGCAGGCCGTCGTCGAAGGCGGCTTGCAAGTCGCGGGCCAGTGTTGCCTCGTCGAGCTCGGCGACCACCTCGCCGTCGGCTGCCACGCGCTCGTTGGCCTCGACCACGCGGGTGTAGAGCATTTCCTCGCGCTCGATGTCGAGGGCAAACAGCTTCGGCCGGTTCTGGTAGCCGATGCGCAGGGCATCGCCGAAGCCGGCGGTGGTCACCAGCACCACCGGCTCGCCGCGTCGTTCGAGCAGCGCGTTGGTGGCCACGGTGGTGCCCATCTTGACTGCCGCGATGCGCGCTTCGGGCACCGCGTCGCCGGCACCGATGCCGAGCAGCTCGCGAATGCCGTGGATGGCGGCATCGTCGTACTGGCGCGGATTCTCCGACAGCAGCTTGTGGGTCACCACTTCACCGCCCGGTGCCAGCGCGACGATGTCGGTGAAGGTGCCGCCGCGATCGATCCAGAATTGCCATTGCATGGT
>CAYGJZ010000039.1:0-18212 GCA_964350265.1 uncultured Gammaproteobacteria bacterium
CCACGAGACTACCGCCTGGTGCCCACCCGGTTGCAGGAACCACTGCCCGACGGCACCACCCGCTGCCACCTGTGCCCCTGGCGTTGTCGCCTGCGCCACGGCCAACGCGGCTTCTGCCAGGCCCACGTCAACCGCGACGGTGTGCTCTACAACGTCAGCTACGGCATCGTATCCAGCATCGACATCGGCGCCATCGAGGACAAGCCGGTGCGCTACTACCGGCCCGGTACGCAGGTGATGTCGGTGGGCGGATACGGATGCAGTTTCCGCTGTACCGGCTGTCACAACCTGGAGATCTCCTGGGGCGAGGCCGAGCTGGACAAGCTGGCGCGTGGCCAGTCGCGGCAGCCGTGGGTGCATCCGGAGGCCATCGTCGAGGCAGCCTTGCGGCACCAGTGCCAGGGCATCGCCTTTACCTACTCCGAACCGGTCATCTGGATGGAGTACGTGCTCGACGTGTGTGCCGCGGCCCATGCGAAGGGCCTGTACACGGTCTATGTCAGCAACAGCTTCGTCACCCCGCAGGCCCTGGACGAACTGGCCGGGTCGGTGGACGTGCTGTGCTCGGACATCAAGAGCATGGACGATGACTTCTACCGCGAAATCTGCGGCAAGGCGAAGGTGGAGGACGTGCTGGAGGCGCTGGTGCATGCCCAACGCATCGGCATGCACGTGGAAACCCGCACCAACATCATTCCCGGCCGCAACGACGACATGGACAACGTGCAGCGCACGGCGAGCTGGATTCGTGATCACCTGGGCGCCGACAGTCCCTGGCACCTGACCCGGTTCTTTCCCGCCTACCAGCTTTCCCACCTGCCGCCGACGCCGGTGGCGGTGCTCGACGAGGCCCAGGCGGTGGCACGCGCGGCGGGCCTGTCCCGTGTTCATGTCTACGCCGACCAGGGCTGCGACTGCGCCGGCGAGAACCTGCCGGTGGCCAGCTACCTCGACGATGACCCGGCGGTGGTCAGCGCGGTGAAGCGCTGCAGTGCCAGCTGCTGCGGCGACGCCGGGGTGCTGTTGAAGAAGTACGAGGAAGGGCGGGCGTAGCGCCGGCGGCTAGGGTAGGCCGATGAAGGCGCGCACGGTGGCGCGGCCGTTGCCGCCGTCCAGGGCATCGACACCGTCCAGCCAGGCGTCGAGCACCACCGGCTGCTGACGCATCCAGGCCACCGCCGCCACCAGCGGCCGGGCATTGAACTCGAGGATGGCGGTCATCACCTCGTTGATCATCGGCAGGGTGAAGGTCAGCCGGGTCAACAGTCGCGCCAGGTTGGGGCACTCGGTGAGCAGGGCCGGGCGGATGCCGGTATAGACATCGGCACCGCCGAAGGCCGGGCCGAACACCGCCTCGCCACCGGCCAGGTAGGTGAGGTCGAAGCGCACGTTCATCGGGTGCGGCTCGAAGGCGAGGAAGACCATCGGCCTGCCTTCCTGGTTGGCGGCGGCGATGGCCTGCACCAGCTCCCCTTCCGAGGATTCCACCAGGTGAAAGCCGCCGAGGCCGTAGCGGTCCTCGTTGATCATGCCGTGTATCAGCAGGTTGCCGTCGGCGCCCGGTTCGACGCCGTGGATTCGGCGCGAGAGGGCATCGGCATGCTCGTGCAACTGGTCGAAGCGGGTGATGCCCAGCGCCCTGGCATGCCGGTTCACCGCCAGCGTGTACTTGGTGCCGGCGAGGTTCTGGTTCACCAGTTCCACCGAGTTGTCGAGCATGTAGGGCTTGAGCGCATCGCCCATGGTCGGCACCATGATTTCCAGCGTGGCGTCGAGGTCGCCGTTCTTCATGCTGGCGAAGATGGTTGCCTCGGACAGCTTCTGCACACCGGGCTCGTAGCCCAGGCCGTGCAGCAGGGCCGAGGCAATCCACACCGCGGCGCCGGCGTCCAGCCAGCCGACGGTGCCCAGGCGCACCTGGCTGCAATGCTCGGCGTCGCGGGCGAGGGCAGTGCCGGGCAGGGCGGTGCACAGCACCAGCAGCCACAGGCGCAGCGCTACGCGGCCAGTCAGGTGGACGGTCACGTGGCCTCCATGGCGAGGGCCCGATCGCGCTGCAGCACCTCGCGCAGCCCGGTGGCATCGGCCAGCACCAGGTCGGCGATGGGCGCCAGGTCGGCGGCCACGTGGGCACCGGTCAACACGCCCACCACCAGCCCGGCGCCGGCCGCGCGCCCCATGTTGAGGTCGTGCGGGCTGTCGCCGACCATCACCACTTCGTCCGGCGACAGCGACACCGCGTGGCAGAAGGCGTGGAACATGCCGGCCTGCGGCTTGATGCCGTGGCCGCTGTCGGCGCCGCAGACGAACTCGGTGTAGGGGTCCAGCCCAAGCGCCGACAGCGTGGTGCGGGCGGTTCGCTCGTCGTCCATGGTGGCGACGCCGAGGTGGTATCCGTGGCCGGCGAGCTCCGCGAACAGTTCGCCGATGCCCTGCACCGCCACGGTGCCGTCGAGGGCGGCCTGGTGAAAGGTGTCGAGGATCATGCGCTCGACTTCGTCGCGACGGGTCAGCGGGCTTTGCGCCAGCCAGTGGTCGATGATCTCCGCGTTGCTGGCGCTGGTCAGCAGCGAGCCGGGACGCCAGTGGCCGCGCTCGGCGTCCCAGCCGCCATCGTCCATCAGCCGGGCGGCCAGCCCCGGATCGTCGGCGAGACGGGCAAGACGCTCGGCAGCCAGCCGGTAGGCCGGCTGCCAACTGGCATTGAAGTCCACCAGCGTGCCGTCCTTGTCGAACAGCACGCCGCGCAGGGCGCTAGCCATGGCCGGCGGGGTCGGTGATGTCGACCACGCCGTCGCCGTTTTCACGGTGGGCGTCGAACCAGCGCCGCACCAGTTGTGGATCCGACGGTGCTGCCTGGACGCCGGCGGGCAGTTCACCGTCGGCCACCGCCTCCACGGCCAGCGCCACGGTGTTGGAGACCAGTCGTGCCATGGCGCTGCCCTGGGCATTGCCCACCGCGTCGATGACGCGGGCCTGGTGCCAGCGTACCCGGTCGCCACGGCTGGCCTGCAGCTCGACGCTCAGGACCACCCGGTCCGCTTCGCCGGCGTCGTAGGCGTGACGGTTCCACAGGTCCTCGCTCATCTCGGCGATGCGCTGGTCGCGGACGGCGTCGTCGAGGGATTCAATGGTGGAGAAGATGCCCGACCAGGCCTGCGACCAGCCGGTCAGGCGCAGGGTGCCGCGCACGAATTCGCGGACCGTCCAGTCCGGGTCGAAGCCGTAGTCGGTCATGAAGGGCAGCGAGTCGCGGTTGGGGTAGGCCTCGAAGGTCTCCGTTCGACCGTTGCCGAAGTGCACCGGGTGGTCGACGATGGCATGCCAGGGTCGACGGGTAACCACCGCTTCGCCATCACGGATGCTGCGCGCCGGCGAGGCCAGCGCCTTGAGCACGCCCTGGGGCGACCAGCTGAACTTGTAGCGGAACTCGTTGGGGATGGCGGGAAAGCCGCCGCAGTAGGATCGAAAGCTGACTTCGTCGCCGGCATCGAAGGCGTCGTCTTCGCGCCAGGCACGCACCAGGTCATGGGCCATCAGGTGGTCGATGCCCGGGTCGAGGCCCACCTCGTTGAGCAGGACCACGCCGGCATCGCGGGCCGCGTCGTCGAGGGCGCGCATCTCCGGGGCGATGTAGGAACTGGAGACGAAGTGGGCGCCGCGTTCGATGCACAACCGTGCCAGCGGCACGTGCCAGTGTCCGGGCAGCATGGACACCAGCACGTCGCCGGGGGACAGCGCCGCGGCGAGGGCATCGCGGTCGAAGGCGGCCGTGCGCGCATCGTGGTCGAGACCGGCCAGGGCCGCGCGTGCCTTGGCCACGGTGCGGTTCCATACCACCAGCGGGCGGGATTGCGTTGCCAGGCGGCGAATGCCGGGCACCGAGGACAACCCGGCGCCCGCCCAGTGAATGACCGGTTCGGTATTGCCCATGACGTAGAATATCCGGCGGCGAGGTTTGACGATGACGAGCCTGCAAGATACCAACAATCCGATGTGCTTGGAAGGCGGGGCGTGCCGGCACGGCAACCGCGTAACACCACCGGGCCGGAGCTGAAGCCATGTTTTTCTCGGTGTTGACCACCATTACCGTACCGCTGATGGCGGTGATCGCTCTCGGCTACCTCGGTGCACGGCGCTTCGACGTCGATCCCAGGGTGCTTGGCCGGCTGCTCATCAATATCGTCGCGCCCGGTGCCTTCGTCTACTTCCTGGTGTCCGACCCGGCGCCGATGTCGGCGGTGAGCTTCGTCTCGGTCTACACGGTGGTGCGCTTCGCGGTGCTCTACCTGCTTGGACTGGCGGTGCTGTCGCTGGTGGAGATGAACCCGGTGATGCGCCGGGCCTGTGCCCTGGCGGTGGCCTTCCCGAACTCGGGCAACTACGGCATCCCGCTGGTGCAACTGGCCTTCGGCGATGCCTTCCTGTTTCACCAGAGCGTGATCACCAGCATCCACTCCATCCTCATCGTGGTGCTGGTGCCGCTGCTGCTGCCAGCCGGTCGCCTGGGTCTCGGGGCGTCGCTGGTCTCGGCCTTTCGCACCCCGCTGCTGCCGGCGGTGATGGCCGGGGTGGCGATCAAGTCCGCGGGCATCGAGTTGCCGCAGGTGGTGACGGCGCCGCTGGGCGTGCTCGCCGCCGGCCTGACGCCGCTGGCACTGCTGACCCTGGGCGCGCAGGTGGCCACGGTGCCGCGGGTGCCCAACGTGGCCACGGTCGGCACGGTGGTCCTGCTGCGGTTGCTGGCGGCGCCGCTGCTGACCGCCGCCAGCTTCCTGTTCCTCGCCGCCGAGGCGCCGGTGCGGGACTTCCTGGTGGTGAATGCCTGCGTGCCGGTGGGCGTGATCCTGGCCGTGCTGCTGGCCGAGCATCGCCAGGTGTCCGCGGTGGTGACGACCACGGTGGCCGCGTCCACCGCGCTGGCGCCGCTGGCAGTGGCAGTGGTGCTGGCCCTGCTCTAAACGAACGGGTTCGACCGCCGGGGCCGCGGTCCGGCTGCGCCGGTCAGAAGGTGAACGGCACCAGCAGCACGCCGAAGGCATAGGTGTCGAGCAGGCACTCCACCAGCGGCAGCAGGGCGGAGTCCACCATGTTGCAGGTATAGGCCGGCGCATGTACCGAGGACAGGCCGGCGGCGAATCGCTCCAGGCTGGCCTGGCATACCGGGTGCAGCACCTCGGGCATTTCGCAGGCGATGTTGGCCAGCGTGTCGCTCACCGGTGGCTCCGGCCGGCGCTAGCTCCCGTTCGGCGACCGGTCGATCGCCATCACTCGGTGGACGGGGCGTCTGGTGCGCCCGCTTCCTGGCGCTCGGCTTGGCTGGGCACGTGGATCACCGGTTCCACCGCGCGCAGCTCGTCGAGGGGAATATGGCAGGTGATCACGTGTCCCGGCGCGGCCACCTGTTCCGGCGGCTGTTCGTTGTCGCAGATCTCGCCGATCCGGCGAGGACAGCGGGTGCTGAACGGACAGCCCTTGGGTGGATTCATCACGCTCGGCAGGTTGCCCTCCAGCACGATCTCGCGCTTCTCCACCTCCGGGTCGGCAATGGGCACCGCCGACAGCAGTGCCTCGGTATAGGGATTGTAGGGCGGGTTGAAGATCTGCTCGGTGGTGCCGCGTTCCATGATCCAGCCAAGGTACATGACCACGATGGCGTCGGACAGGTAGCGCACCACCGACAGGTCGTGGCTGATGAACAGCAAGGTGGTCTGGTTCTCCCGCTGGATGTCGGTCAACAGCTCGGTGACCGCCGCCGCCACCGACACGTCCAGTGCCGACACCGGCTCGTCGGCAATGACCATGGCCGGGTTGCCGGCGAAGGCGCGGGCAATGCCGACGCGCTGCTTCTGGCCACCGGAAAGCTGCCGCGGCCGGCGGTAGTAGAAATCCCGGGGCAGCTTGACGATGTCGAGCAGTTCGAAGACCCGTTCGCGGATCTCGTCGTCGTCGGTGACGCCGCCGAAGCGGCGGATCACGCGACCGATCTGGCTGCCCACCGAGTGGCTGGGATTGAGCGTGTCGAAGGGGTTCTGGAACACCATCTGCAGGGCGGAGATCTGCTCCGGGCTGCGGTCGCGGATGCCCAGTTCCGACAGGTCCACGTCACCGACCTTGATGGCGCCATCGGTGCCGGTCTCCAGTCCCATCAGCACCTTGGCGAAGGTGGACTTGCCGCAGCCGGACTCGCCGACGATGGCCACCGTCTCGCCCTTGCGGGCCTTGAAGTTCAACGACTCGTTGGCCTTGACGTAGCGCGTGGTGCGACCGGTCAGGATGGCCTTCAAGGAGCGATCGCGCACCTCGTAGTACTTCTTCATCGCATCGACTTCCAGCACCACCTCGCCGGGTTCGATGGCGTCCTTGGCCTCGCCCCCCGGCGCCTCGGCAGCATGGTCGATCTCCGACCAGCGCAGGCAACGCACGCGATGATCCTCGGCGCTGCCGGTGACCTGTTCCATGGCCACGTGCTGCTGGTCGCAGCGGCCGGTCACGGCATGGTCGCAGCGCGGGTGGAAGTAGCAGCCGGACGGGCGTTCGTGGGGCAGGGGAAGCTGGCCCTTGATCGGCTTCAGCGGCGCCGCGTTCTTGTCCGCGGTGGGCAGGGGGATGCAGCCGAACAGGCCGTGGGTATACGGGTGGCGTGGCCAGGTGAACAGCGAATCGATGGTGCCTTCCTCGACCACTTCGCCGGAGTACATGACGAAGACGCGGTCGCAGGTCTCCAGGATCAGGCCGAGGTTGTGGGAGATGTAGATCTGCGCGGTGTTGAACTTGCGGCTGATGTCGGCGATGAGCTTGACGATGCCCGCCTCGACGGTGACGTCCAGCGCCGTGGTCGGCTCGTCGAGCAGCAGCAACGAGGGATTGGACAACAGGCCCATGGCAATCACCACGCGCTGCTGCTGGCCGCCGGAAAGCTGGTGCGGATAGGCGTTCATGACCCGGTCCGGGTCGGGCAGCTTGACGTCCACCAGCATCTGCCGGGCGCGCTCGCGGGCCTCTTTCTCGGTGATGTCCTCGTGGAACAGCGGCACTTCCATGAGCTGCTCGCCACAGCGCATCGAGGGGTTCAGCGAGGCGAACGGCTCCTGGTAGATCATGGCGATCTCCGAGCCGCGCAACTGGCGCAGTTCGTCGCTGCCCATCTGGGTCATGTCGCGACCCTTGAACAGGATCTCGCCGCCGGTGATGCCGCCGTTGGTACCGAGATGCTGCATCACCGCCATCGCCACGGTGGACTTGCCGCAGCCGGACTCGCCGACCAGGCCGATGGTTTCACCGGGGTAGACGGTCAGGTCGAAGTCGACCACCGCGGGAATTTCCCCGGCACGGGTGTAGTAGGAAATCGACAGGCCCTTGCACTCGAGTACGGGTGATCGTTCCGTCATGGCAGGTTCTCCAGTTCGTTCAGTCGCGCAGCGAAATCTCGCGCAGTCCGTCGGCGAGCAGGTTGAAGCCGAGGATCAGCGAGGACAGGGCCACTGCCGGCACCACCATGGCATGTCCGGCGAAGCTGCCCAGCGGCACCGCCTCCTTGATCATCAGGCCCCAGTCCGGCTCTGGCGGCGGCAGGCCGAGACCGAGGAAGCCGAGGGTGGCGATGGCGACCACGGTATAGCCCAGGCGCAGGCAGGCATCGACGATCAACGGTCCGCGCGCATTGGGCAGCAGTTCCACCAGCATGATGAACCACGCCGACTCGCCCCGGGTCTGCGCGGCGAAGACGTAGTCGCGGGTGCGCAGGTCGAGGATCAGCCCGCGCACGATACGCATGATGCCCGGTGCCGAGGCGAAGGTCACGGCGATGACGATGTTGATGCCCGAGGCGCCGAGGATGGTGATGATGATGACGAACAGGATCATCACCGGGAAGGACAGCAGCACGTTGGCGAGGAAGGAGATGATCTCGTCCCACCAGCCGCCGAGATAGCCGGCCATGCAACCCATCAGCATGCCGACCAGGTAGGCGACCACGGTGGACAGCGTGGCCCAGATGAGCACGCGCTGCGACCCCCAGATGACCCGCGAGAGGATGTCACGACCCTTGTGGTCGGTGCCCAGCCAGAAGGTGCCGCCGTCGGGCGCCGTGGCGCCGATGGCCTGGAACGGGGCGATGGGCTGCAACGGGTCGTACAGCGGCAGCAGCGGTGCGAGGATGGCCATGGCCACCCAGAACAGGACCAGCGCGGCGCCGACCATGCCCACCGGGGATTCGCGCAGCAGGCCGAGGCTGCGGAAGGCACGTTGCAGGGCGGAGGGCGGGCGCGGTGTGGCGGAGGTGATGTCGGACATGTCGGCGACCCCCTAGAAGCGGATGCGTGGATTCAGCAGGGTGTAGCCGATATCCGAAATGAACTGGGAGAACACGGCGACGAACACCGCCACCAGGGTGCAGGCCTCGATGACGTAGATGTCACCGAACAGCGCCGCCTCGTAGAGCAGCGAGCCAAAGCCCTTGTAGGCGAAGAAAACCTCCACCACGATGACGCCGGACAGCAGCCAGTTGAGCTGCAGCATGATCACCGTGAACGGTGCGATCAGCGCGTTGCGCAGGGCATGCTTGAGTACCACCCGCTTGTAGGGGATGCCCTTCAGGATGGCGGTGCGGATGTACTGCGAGGTCATCACCTCGGCCATCGAGGCGCGGGTCATGCGTGCCACGTAGCCGATGTCGTAGAGCAGCAGCACCGCCACTGGCAGCACCAGTTGCTTCCAGTCGAAGCCGCCGGACATCGACGAGGTGCCTGGCAGCCAGCCAAGGGAGAACACGAACACCGCGGTGAGCAGGGTGGCGGAGGCGAACTCCGGTATCGAGGTGGTCACCACCGAGGTGATGGAGATGGCCCGGTCGCGGAACGAGCCCTCCTTCATGCCGGCGAAGATGCCCATGGTCAATGCCAGCGGCACCATCAGGGCGAACAGGCAAAGCGCCAGGATGCCGGTGTTGGCCAGCCGCGATCCGAGCACCTCGGACACCGGCACCTTGAGCTGGATGGACTCGCCGAAGTCGCCGCGCAGGGCGTTCAGCACCCAGGTGGCATAGCGTTCCAGGAACGGTTCGTTGTAGCCGTTCTTCTCCAGCCAGATTTCCCGCTGTTCCTGCGACGAGTAGGGGCCGAGCACCTTGCCGGCCACCTCCAGCTTGTCGGACTCGAACAGGGCGAAGAGAATGAAGGACACGACCAGCATGATGAGCACCATCGAAGCCAGCCGTTTCAGTGTCAGGACGAGCATTGCCTTGTAATCCCCGGGTTGGTTGCTCCGGCCGGCGACGCCTCCGCTGCGTCGCCATCTGCCTGCTCATGCCGCGACCGGCCGGGCGGCCCGACCGGTCGCGGAACGAACGGCGGCTGCCTAGGTATCCAGCCAGACCTTGTGAAACAGGTGGTACTGGGTGGGATGGGCGTTCATGTTCTTCACCGTGTTGCGGGCCACGAACAGCTTTGATACCCACACCGGCTGCACCATCACCGCGTCGTCCTGCAGGATGCGCTCGACCACTTCCATCTTCTTCGAGCGTTCCTCCGGATCGACGATGGCCTCGGCCTCGTTGAGCGTCTCGTCGAACTTCGGGTTGGCATAGGCGCTCTCGTTCCACGGCACGCCGCTGCGGTAGCCCAGGCTCAGCACCATGGTGCCGAGGGGGCGATGGGTCCACTCGGTCAGGCCGAAGGGCGTCTTGTCCCAGACCTCCCAGTACTTCGATGCCGGCATCACGTTCAGGCTGAGGTTGATGCCGGCCTTGGCCGCCTGTTCCTTGAGGATCTCGCAGCACTGCTGCTGCCAGGGCCCGGAGGTGTTGCCGACGTCGATGGAAAGATCGAGCCCGTTCTCGTAGCCGGCCTCGGCCAGCAGGCGCTTGGCCTTCTCGATGTCCTGCTGCGGCTTCGGCAGTTCGAAGTACTCCGGGTGGATCTGGGCGACGTGGTGGTGTTCGGCATAGTTGCCACGGCCACCAAACACCAGTTGCGGGTACTCGTCGACGTTGGCACAGGCCTGGATGGCCTGGCGCACGCGGACATCGTCGAAGGGCTTCTCGGTCACGCGCATGCGCAGGCAGGGGGTCTGCGCGGTGTCGGCGGCATAGATGGTGGTCTCCGGCAGGCTCTCGGCCATCTGCAGCGAGGCGATGTCGAACTCGTAGATGGAGTCCACCTGGCCCGAGGCATAGGCCGCCAGGCGCGCGGCGGAAGCCGAACCGTGATCGTAGTAGTGAATCTCGTCGAGGTAGATCGGGCCGCCGATATGGGGCTGGTCGATGCCTTCCCCCCAGTAAGGCTGGTCGACACGCTTCAGCTTGGCGGTGGAGCCCACCGTGAACTCGGTCAGCGTGTAGGGACCGGTGCCGATGGGGTTCGCGGAGAAGTCCGAACCCATCTTCTCGAAGTCCCGGTGCATGATCGCGGTGGGGTAGTTGAACATGTTTTCCGGGATCGACAGCTGCGGCGTCTTGGTGCGCAGCTTGATGGTGTGCTGGTCGACGATCTCCACCGCGCCGTCGATGGCGCGCTTGGACATCTTCGCATTGCCCTGGTCGTCCTTCTCGCCGGTGTCGTAGTCCTCCACCATGGCCGCGAACAGGCCGATGTTGGACGAGCCGGTGGCCGGGTCCAGCCAGCGGTTGAAGTTGAAGGCCACGTCTTCGGCGGTGAAGTCGTCACCGTTGTGCCACTTCACGCCCTTGCGCAGGTTCAAGGTCCACTCGGTGAGATCGTCGGAGGCCTGCCAGCTCTCGGCGAGGTAGGGGCGGGTGACGTTGTCCGGGCCTACGCAGGTCAGGTACTCGGCGATCTGGCGGGCGACGTTGGACTTCTGCGTCCAGTCGAACAGCGCCGGGTCGGTCATCTCCTGGACTTCCATGGATACGCGCAGCACGCCGCCTTTCTTGCCTTCCTGGGCGTGGGCGGTGGGCATCACGTGACGGCCGGTCACCTGGCCGATGATGGTGTAGGCGGAGGCCGCGGACAGGCCGAGCAAGGTGCTCATGCGCAGGAAGCCGCGACGGCTGATGTTGCCCTTTTCCAGGTCGCGGACCAGGTCGTGGACCACGGGATGGACCTTGCGGTCCAGCTTGACGGGTTGGCTCATGGAACGGTTCTCCTGTTCAGGTTGCGGAGTGGACGGGGTGCGGTACGGCTTCGCCACGGCGTGGGCGGACCGTACGGGTACAGCCGGGCAGGCAGGGACGGGGATGACGGAAAGAGACGGTCACGGAACAGCGCGGGCTGTGCGTGGATCGAGCCACTTACCGGGGCGTGGTGCCCGTGCAAGGTGGCAGTGGATTGGCTGGTTTCATCGCTGATCCTCGATCTTCATTGCTGCTGCTCACGCCGGCACGCGGAACGAACCGGTGTTCGTATGGTTGTCTGTCTGGTGAGTTGGCATGCAGGCGCGGTTGCGAACCGCACCGGGCGCGATGATGCGAGCAAAACCGGGGTCGTCGCGCATCGCGTGTCCTTGGTCACAATGGCTCGCGTTGGTCGGTGGCCCCCTGGTGCGTCGATGTACGGTGATCGTCCCGGCAGGACGAGAGGGAAAGGCTACTTGATTTCCGGTGAATTTGAAACCTTGCGCCGTCGCGGCCTGTCTTCGCATTGTCATGTCGTCGACGATTTCTGCGTTGGTTCCGTCCTCCAGTACAATGACGCGACCCACGTCGAGACGTTCCGTGAACGCTCGATCAATTTGGCTTTCCGCCGTACATACGAACACCGGCGCGCGCAACGTTCTGCTGCGTTGCAGCATGCCCCGGGCCGTTGCGGGCGACGAACGCCCCATCCAGGAGGTGCATGTTGAAGATCGCAATCGTTGGCTGTGGTGCCATGGGCTCGGTGTACGCGGCGTTGTTCCGGGAAGCCGGCCACGAGGTCTGGGCCATCGATACCTGGTGCGAACATGTCGAGGCCATCCGCCGACATGGCCTGCGCCTGGACGGGGTCAGCGGCAACCGCGTGGTGGCCGGCATCCACGCCGACACCGTTGCCGCCAACGCCGGTCGTTGCGACCTGGTGGTGATCGCGACCAAGGCCGACGGCGTCGCCTCGGCGGCCGCCTCCATCGCACCCCTGCTCGGCGACGATACCGCGGTGATCACCATCCAGAACGGTCTCGGCGCCGGCGAACGCATTCGCGAGCACGTCGACCCCGGTCGCGTGCTGCTCGGCGTGGCCGAGGCCTTCGGTGCTTCCGTGGTGGGTCCGGGTCATGCCCATCACAACAGCATGAAGATGATCCGGCTCGGTGAGTTGAACGGCGGCGCCAGCGAGCGGCTGTCGAGGTTGACCGCGCTGTGGGCGCAGGCCGGGTTCAACGCCGCCGGCTTCGAGGACATCGAGCAACTGGTATGGGAGAAGTTCATCTGCAACGTTGCCTTCTCTGCGCCATGCACCCTGTTCCAGCGCACCATGGGTGAAGTGCTGGCCGATCCCGCTGCCTGGCACGTGTCGGCGAGTTGCGCCCGCGAGGCCTATGCCGCCGGTCGCGCCCTTGGCGTCGCCATCCGCTTCGACGATCCGGTGGCCTACGTGCGCGACTTCGGTGCGCGCATGCCGGCCGCGCGACCGTCCATGCTGCTCGACCACATCGCCCGCCGGGTGTCCGAGATCGATGCCATCAACGGCATGGTGCCGGTGGTGTCGGCCCGGCTTGGCCTGTCGGCGCCGGCCAACGAGTTGGTCAGTGCCGCCGTGCGCGCGCGCGAGGCGAGCTTCGAAACGGGCGCGACCTGACCGCGCACGCGGATCAGTCCCGCGCATCCCGCAGCGGCACGAAGGTCACCGGCAGCAGGGCCTGGTCGAGGGTGATGCCTTCGGCGGCGCGTACCAGCCGTCGCAGCCATTGCTGGCCGTGCGGGTCTGCCAGTGGTGCCAGCAGCACGCCATCGTCGACCAGTTGCCCGGCCAGCGATGGAGGCAGCGCGGACGCGGCGGCGGTGACGATGATGGCGTGGTAGGGCGCCGCTGCCGGCCAGCCCGCGCAGCCGTCGCCGAGGTGTACCTCCACGTTGTCGCAGCCGAGCACGGCCAGCCGCTGGCGGGCACGCAGCGCGAGGGCCTCGACGATCTCGACACTGTGCACGGTATCCGCGAGCCGGGACAGGATCGCCGCCTGGTAGCCGGAGCCGGTGCCGATCTCCAGCACGCGGGCACGTGGTGGCAGGTCCAGCAGGTCGGTCATCAGGGCCACCAGCGACGGCTGCGAAATGGTCTGGCCCAGGCCGATGCGCAACGGGCGGTCGTCATAGGCGGCGGCCCGGTCGACGTCCTCGACGAACAGCGCACGGTCCACCGCCGCCATCGCCGCCAGGGTGGCAGGCCGCAGCGCATCGCGACCGTGGTAGCGGGCGCCGAGGCGGACCTGGCGGCGGATCTCCCCGAGCAGTGCCCGCCGTGGTGCCGCCGCCCGCTTCATGCGTCCGCGCCGTTCGGGTGCAGCCGGGCCGCGATGTCGGCGTAGAACGTTTCGTCGGTGGGCACGACGCCGACCAGCCGCAGGCGGGCGCGGTGACGGGCGAAGCTCGGGTCGGCCACGGTGTCCACCAGCGCCCGGCGCAGCAGGTCGAGCACCGTGTCGGCGGTGTCGATGGAGGTCACCAGGGGCAGGGCCGGCAGCAGCGGACCGCGGTCGACGATGCGCAGGCCGCGCAGTTCCTCGGGATGGTAGGCGGCGAGCAGCGCCCAGGTGACGCAGTCGATGGCGGCGACGTCGGCCTCGCCGCCGCGCACGCTGGCAATGCTGCCGCGGTGGGCCGCGCAGCAGCGCACCTGGGAAAAGAACTGGTCCGGCGTCTGTCCACCGGGCAGCATCATCGCCAGGGCATGGTAGCCGCTGAGGGAGTCACGACCGTTGATCGCCGCCCGCCGTTGCCGGAACGAGGCCAGGTCCTCACCCCGGTCGCCGTCGCGGGCAATGATCCAGGAACGGTAGCGTGGCCCGGCGCAGCCGGCGGCGGCATGGCAGGGTGTCGCCACCACGCGCACCCGCCCACGCAGGCGCGTGACCAGCGGGTAGCCGCAGGTCTGCGACAGCAGCAGGCCGGGGTCCGTCCAGGCATCCTCGCCGGCGCCTGCCTCGAGATGTTCGGGCAGCGGCGAGACGCCGGCCGCCGCGAGGCGGCGGCGAAGTCCCTGCCACAGCGCGCGGTGGTCGTCGGCGAGGGCGGCCAGGGCGTACATGGGCAGGCTGACCCGGGGCGTTGTCATGCCGGTGGCGTCCGCGTGCGGGAAACTCCTGGCCAGGCGTGGCGCGACATCTTGACTGGTGCCGGCCAACTGCTATGGTGGCGGTTCCGGGTTCGGAAAATCCCCAGGTTTCGCCGTGCAGTGGATGGCGATGCCGGGGCAGTACAACAACGACCCGCGCGCAAGGCCGGCCCGCCCGGGCGGACGTGGCGCGGGGGAGGGGCCATGAATTTCTTTCGCATCTGGGACAGCCTGTCCCCCTGGAGCAAGCTCGGCCTGGCCTTCGTCGCCGCCGTCCTGGTCATCCTGATCCTGCTCTCCATAACCTGACCGTTGCCTGCCGGCCGCCTGCGCATGCCCATGCCGATGCACCGGGGTTGGACCGGCGGCCAGTGTAACAGCCACGCGCCCGGTCCGGCGTGTCCTACGAGGCTCCGTCCTTGACGGCCTGCATGGACACGTAGGTGCTGGTGTGGGCGACGTGGGGCAGGCTGGACAGGGTTTCGGCCAACAGCTCGCGGTAGGTGCTGATGTCGCGGCTGCGCACCTTGAGCAGGTAGTCGAATCCGCCGGCAATCATGTGGCACTGCTCGATGGCGGCAATGTCGGCCACGGCCCGGTTGAAGGCGTCCAGTGCGCGGGCGGTGGTGTCGTGCAGCTTCACCTCGACGAAGGCCACGTGGCCCTGGTCGAGCTTCACCGGGTCGATCACCGCGCGGTAGCCGAGGATGTAGCCCTGCTGCTCCAGCCGGCGCATGCGTACCTGGCAGGGGCTGGCCGACAGCCCGACCCGCTGGGCCAGTTCGGTGACGGTGATGCGTCCATCCACCGCGAGTACGGCGAGGATTTTCCGGTCCAGTCGGTCCAATTCGCTGTTGGCGGGCGATATCTCGGTGGTCATTCGCGGTTTTGTCTTGATGTTCGGTGAAATATCCCCCGATCTTGCGCGATTCCGGGGAATCTTCCAAGTCGGCGTTTGCTACGATGAGGCCCGTCTTCTACCGACCCAAGCCGGAGTCCGCCATGTCCAGCGATGATCGTCTGCAAGCCCTTCGCGACCAGGTCCGCGCCCACTGCCTGGCCGGGGAGGCCGGGGTGCTGGCCGCGCTGGTGCGCGAGACCGGCCTCGATGCCGATGCCCGCCGCGAGGTCGTCGACCGTGCCGCGGCGCTGGTCGAGGCGGTGCGTGCCGCCGACGACACCGGCCTGATGGAGGCCTTTCTCGCCGAGTACGGCCTGTCCACGCGCGAAGGGGTGGCACTGATGTGCCTGGCCGAGGCCCTGCTGCGGGTGCCGGACGCGGAAACCATCGACGCCCTGATCGACGACAAGATCGCCCCCTCGGACTGGGGCCGCCACCTGGGTCGCTCCAGTTCCTCGCTGGTCAATGCCTCCACCTGGGCGCTGCTGCTCACCGGCAAGATGCTCAGCGATGGCGAGGAGGGCCTGATCGGCACCCTGCGCGGCGCGGTGCGTCGCCTGGGCGAGCCGGTGATCCGCACCGCGGTGGGCCAGGCGATGAAGGAACTGGGCCGCCAGTTCGTGCTTGGCCGAACCATCGGCGAAGCGGTGGAGCGGGGCGAGGAGCGGGTCGGCCAGGGCTATACCTATTCCTACGACATGCTCGGCGAAGCGGCGCGCACCGATGCCGACGCGCGCCGCTACCACCTGTCCTACTCCGATGCCATCACCGCGCTGGCGCCGTCGTGCACCTCCGCGGACATCCGCGCCAACCCCGGCATCTCGGTGAAGCTCGCCGCCCTGCATCCGCGCTACGAGTGGGCGCAGCGCGAACGCGTCCTCGGCGAACTGGCCGCGCGGGCCCGCTCGCTGGCCTTGCTCGCCAAGTCGGCCGGCATGGGCTTCAACATCGACGCCGAGGAAGCCGACCGCCTCGACCTGTCGCTGGACGTGATCCAGTCGATTCTCGCCGACCCGGCACTGAAGGGCTGGGACGGCTTCGGCGTGGTGGTGCAGGCCTATGGCCAGCGCGCCAGCCACGTGCTCGACTACCTGCATGCGCTGGCCACGCGCCTCGACCGCCGCATCATGGTGCGCCTGGTCAAGGGCGCCTACTGGGATACCGAGATCAAGCGCGCCCAGGTGCTCGGGCTGGACGGCTTCCCGGTGTTCACCCGCAAGGCCGCCACCGACGTGTCCTACCTGGCCTGTGCGCGCAAGCTGCTCACCATGACCGACCGCATCTACCCGCAGTTCGCCACCCACAATGCGCATACCGTGGCCGCGGTACTGCACATGGCCGGCGACCGCGACTGCTTCGAGTTCCAGCGCCTGCACGGCATGGGCGAGGCATTGCACGACCACGTGCTGCGCAGCGAGGGCACGCGCTGCCGGATCTATGCACCGGTCGGTGCGCACCGCGACCTGCTCGCCTACCTGGTTCGCCGGCTGCTGGAGAACGGCGCCAACAGCTCCTTCGTCAACCAGGTGGTGGACACCGCGGTCAGTGCGCGGGAAATTGCCGCCGACCCGGTGGCCGCGGTGGAGGCGCTGGGCGAGGATGTCGCCAACCCGGGCATCGCCCGGCCGGCGGCGCTGTTCGGCGCCGGGCGGCGGAATTCCCGCGGCTACGACCTCGCCGACCCGCTGGACCTGGACAACCTGGAACGGGCGCGGGCACCGTGGCGGCAGCACCGCTGGCGGGCAGCGCCGTCCTCCCCGGGCGCGGCCGCCGGGGCGGTGGTGACGGTGCACAATCCCGCCGACCCCGACGACGTGGTCGGCGAGGTGGTCATGGCCACGCCGGAGGACGTCGATGCCGCGCTGGCGAGAGCGCGGCAGGCCGCCCCGGCCTGGTCGGCACGCACCCCCCGGGAACGCGCCGACTGCCTGCGCCGGGCCGCCGATCGCTACGAGGACGCCATCGGCGAATGGCTGGCACTGGCGGCGCGGGAGGCCGGCAAGACCTGGCTCGACGGCGTCGGCGAAGTGCGCGAGGCGGTGGACTTCCTGCGCTTCTACGCGGCCGAGGCCGAACGGCGGGCCGAGGGGCAGGGCCGCGGGGTGTTCGCCTGCATCTCGCCCTGGAACTTCCCGCTGGCCATCTTCACCGGCCAGGTGGCCGCCGCCCTCGCCGCCGGCAACGCGGTGGTGGCCAAGCCGGCCGAACAGACGCCGCTGATCGCGGCGCGGGCGGTGTCGATGCTGCACCAGGCCGGGATTCCCGAAGACGTCCTGCAACTGCTGCCCGGCGACGGCGCCGGGGTCGGCGCCCGTCTCGCCGCCGACCCGCGCATCGACGGACTGTGCTTCACCGGTTCCACCGCCACTGCCCGGCATATCCACCGCTCCCTGGCCGAGCATGCCGCGCCGCGGGCGCCGCTGATCGCCGAGACCGGTGGCCTGAACGCCATGATCGTGGACTCCACCGCGCTGCCCGAACAGGTCATCCGCGACGTGGTTGCCTCGGCCTTCCAGAGCGCCGGCCAGCGTTGCTCCGCACTGCGCGTGCTCTACCTGCAACGGGACATCGAGGCGCGGTTCATGGAAATGCTGTTCGGTGCCATGGACGAGCTGGCGCTGGGCGACCCGTGGCTGCTCGCCACCGACATCGGCCCGGTGATCGAGGACAAGGCCAGGCAGCGCATCCAGCGGCACGTCGATGCCTATGCCGAGCGCGGCCGGCTGCTCAAGCGCCTCGCCGTGCCGGAGCGGGGCACCTTCGTCGGCCCGGCGGTGCTGCGGGTGGACGGCATCGGCGATCTCGACGAGGAGATCTTCGGTCCGGTGCTGCACGTGGCCACCTTCGAGGCCGACCGGATCGACCAGGTGGTGGACGACATCAACGCCAGCGGCTACGGCCTGACCTTCGGCCTGCACACCCGCATCGACGACCGCGTGCAGCAGGTGGTGGAGCGCATCCGGGTGGGCAACATCTACGTCAACCGCAACCAGATCGGTGCCGTGGTCGGCTCGCAGCCCTTCGGCGGCGAGGGGCTGTCGGGTACCGGCCCGAAGGCCGGGGGGCCGCACTACCTGGCGCGCTTCCAGGCCGCCCCCGAGGACGCC
>CAYGJZ010000039.1:18312-39051 GCA_964350265.1 uncultured Gammaproteobacteria bacterium
GAAGGCCGGGGGGCCGCACTACCTGGCGCGCTTCCAGGCCGCCCCCGAGGACGCCGTCGAGGTGCCGTCGCCGCACGGCGGCGCCTCGGCAACGCCGCGCCAGGTGCAGGCGGCCATCGACCGCGCCGCGGCTGCGCGACCGTCCACCGAGCCGGTGCTGGCGGTGGAGGACCTGCCCGGGCCCACCGGCGAGTCCAACCGCCTGTCCCTGCACCCGCGCGGCGTGGTGCTGTGCCTCGGCCCGGATGCCGCCGCGGCGCTGGCGCAGGCGCGGCAGGCGTCGGCCCGGGGCTGCACGGTGGTGGCGGTGGCGCCGGGCATCGATGCCGCCGCGGTGCCCGGGGAGTCGGTGGACGGCATGCTCGATGCCGAGGCACTGGCCACCCTGCACGGGTTCGACGTGGTCGCCAGCCAGGCCGACGAGGGCACGTTGCGCCGCCTGCGACGGGCGCTGGCCGGCCGCAACGGGCCGCTCCTGCCGCTGGTGAGCGGGGCCGGCGCCGACCCCTTCGTGCTCGAACGTCACCTGTGCGTGGACACCACCGCCGCCGGCGGCAACGCCTCGCTGCTGGCCGCGGCCGGCTAGCCGCAAGCGGTCAGCCGGGGTAGGCCGGCGAGGTCCACGGACGCAGCAGGTAGCGACGGGCGATGTCGCCGTAGCCGTCGAAGCTGAAGCCCTGGTTCTCGGCCTCGATGCGTGCCGCGTCGGCCCGCCAGGCCGACGGGATGCGGTACCAGGCGAGCCCCGGCCGGGCATGGTGCACGTAGTGGTAGTTGTTGTTCAAAAAGGCCAGCCGCAGCCCCCAGCCGGCGCGCACGATGGCGGTGCGGGCGGCGGCATCGTGGTGATGACGGTGCTCGGCGAAGGCGCGCAGCATGGACAGCGCGGCGCCGGGCCAGGCAAAGCCCAGCAGGTAGGTGGTCACGGGCATGTCGCAGGCCAGCGTGGTCCAGGCGAGCAGCATGCCGACGCCGGCGGCATGGGCGAACACGATGCGGCTGCTGCGGGCATTGTTGACGGCGTCGGGCAGCAACGTCGACCACAGCCTGGCGGCGGCAATCCAGGGGCCAAGCAGCAGGCGTCCGGCAAGACACTGGTTGGCCATCAACAGCCATCGTTGCACACCGTGCACACGTTGCCAGCGTGCCGCGTCCACGTACCACGATTCCGGGTCGGCACCCGGCCGGGTGAGCTCTGCACGGTGGTGGGCGCGGTGACTCTCGGCATAGACGGGCAGCGGCAGCCACAGGCTGAAGGGCAGCCAGACCAGCGCATGGTTGAATCGCCGGCTGGGTGTCGGGTGACCGTGGATGACCTCGTGCTGCAGGGAGCCGTACAGGGTCAGCAGGTAGGCGGCGGCCGCGGTGCGCAGCGGCCAGGACAGTTCCCGCCAGCAGGCGGTCAACAGCAGCAATGCCGCGATGGTGGCGACGATCAGCGCCGCGGTGAGGCATTCCCCCGCCGTGCTGGCGTTTCGCATTGCACCGGATCGCGCCATGGTTCCCCCGCATGTGTCGGCCATCGCCGCCGTGGACGATGGCCGCAGATCATAGGCAGGCCGGGGCGGGCCGGCGACGTTTTTCTGGTATGCATGAACACAAGAATGTTTCGTATAATCACGATACGTAGCATGTAAACCTGATCGTGGGTGTCCCAGCATGGGCAAGCGGGCAATCGTCGCGGTGTTTCGCAGCCGCCTGGTGGAGTCCATGGGCATTCGTGGCTGCAACCAGTCCGCGCTGGCCCGTGCCGCCGGGGTCGACCGCTCGACCCTGTCGCAGCTGCTGTCGGCGGACAACCTGCGCATGCCGCGGGCCGACACCGTGGCCGCCCTGGCGACGGTATTGCAGGTGTCCACCGACTACCTGCTCGGGCTGAGTTCCGACAGCCGCTTCGGCGCCGAGATCCTGCGCCAGTCGCTGGAGGTGGCGCCCCACGAACCCAGCCCGGCGGATGCCAACCTGGCACGTTGGTACGAGGAGGCGGCGGGGCTGAAGATCCGCTACGTGCCCGCCAACCTGCCGGACATCTTCAAGACCGAGGCGGTGCTGCAGCACGAGTTCGGCGCCATGGCGGAACGGCCGGTGGACCGGGCATTGCAGGAGACCCGCCAGCAACTGCGCTTCGGCCGCACCACCGAGAACGACATGGAGATCTGCATGTCGTTGCAGACCCTGTCCGACTTTCTCACCGGCCACTCGCTGTGGAAGGGCCTGGCACTGGCCGACCGCCGCGCGCAGAGGCAGCAGATCGTCGACGTGGTCGAGGAACTGTACCCGAGCCTGCGGCTGTACCTGTTCGACGGCCTGCGCCGCTACGCCGCCCCCTACACCCTGTTCGGCAACCGCCGCGCGGTGCTCTACGTCGGCCAGATGTACTTCGCCTTCAATACCCGCGAGACCGTCACCATCCTGATCCGCCACTTCGACGACCTGGTGCGCCAGGCCACGGTGAATGCCCACCAGGCCGCCGACTACCTGCGCGCGCTGCCGCTGCGCTGACCGCGCGGCGCGGCGCCGGGCCTGCCCCTGTCGCGGGGTCGCGTTCTTGTCTATAGTCGGCCTGCCCGTGACTGTCACCCACCCGTCTACGCGGAGAACCCTGGCATGGACATGACCCCGGAAGTCGTCATTACCTGCGCCGTGACCGGCGCCGGCGACACCCTCGGCCGACACCCGGACGTTCCGGTGACGCCGAAACAGATCGCCGAATCGGCGCTGGACGCAGCCCGCGCCGGTGCCGCGGTGGTGCACTGCCACGTGCGCGATCCCAAGACCGGCGCCGGCTCCCGCGAGGTGGCGCTGTACGCCGAGGTGATGGAGCGCATTCGCGACGCCGACGTCGACGTGGTGGTCAATCTCACCGCCGGCATGGGCGGCGACGTGGAGATCGGCCCCGACGACGATCCTGCGAACCTCGGGCCGGGCACCGACCTGGTCGGACCCATCGAGCGGCTGGCCCACGTCGAGGCGCTGTTGCCGGAGATCTGCACCATCGACTGCGGCTCGCTGAACTTCGGCGACGGCAACACCATCTACGTCGGCACTCCGGCCCAGCTGCGCAGCGGTGCCCGCCGCATACGCGAGCTCGGCGTCAAGCCGGAGCTGGAAATCTTCGACACCGGCAATTTCTGGTTCACCCTGCAACTGCTCAAGGAAGGCATCATCGACGAGACCGCCATGTGGCAGTTCTGCTTCGGCATCCCCTGGGGCATGCCGGCCGAGCCGTCGCTCTTGATGAGCCTGCTGCCGATGCTGCCGGACAATGCCTTCTGGACCAGCTTCGCCATTTCCCGCCAGCAGATGCCCTGGGTGGCGCAGTCGGCCCTGCTCGGCGGCCACGTGCGCGTGGGCCTGGAAGACAACCTCTACCTGTCCCGGGGCGTGCTGGCCACCAACGCCCAGCTGGTGGAACGCGCCGCGAGCATCGTTTCCAACATGGGCGCCAGCGTCGCCGACGCTGCCGCTGCCCGACGCATCATCGGGCTGCGCGACCCGTTCGCACGCTGAACCGGGCGGTGCCCTTGACAGGGGTTTGGAAAATGACGAGTTTAGCGGCACCGGGCCGCCATTCGTTCCCGCCCCGCGCCAGCGGCCGCCCGTTCACGGAGTAACCACCGGAGTCATCTATGAAACTCGTTACAGCGATCGTCAAGCCCTTCAAGCTGGACGATGTTCGCGACGCACTGGCCAACGTCGGCGTGAAGGGCATGACCGTGTCCGAGGTCAAGGGCTTCGGTCGGCAGAAAGGTCATACCGAGTTGTACCGCGGCGCCGAGTACGTGGTCGACTTCGTGCCCAAGGTCAAGCTCGAGGTGGTGGTGGACGACGGCATCGTCGAGCGGGTGGTCGAGGCCATCATCGAAGGCGCGCGCACGGAGAAGATCGGCGACGGCAAGATCTTCGTCTACGACTGCGTCGAAGCCTACCGCATCCGCACCGGGGAAACCGGCGATGACGCGCTCTGACGGCGCGTCGGTCGTGGCGGCGACACGGCATTGAGGCGTCCCCTGCGCCGGGCGCGGCCGCTCCTGCCCCTGCTTGCGCTGGCGCTTGGCGCTGCGGCCACGCCCGCCCCGGCCAGCACGTCGCCGGCGGTGGAAGCCTACCTGGCCGGTGACTATGCCCGCGCCCGCCAGGCCTGGGGGGCGCTGGCCGAGCAGGGTGACCCGGTGGCCCGCTTCAACCTGGCCATGCTCTACCAGCAGGGGCTGGGCGTGCCGCGCGAGCCGGCCCGCGCGGCCGGGTTGCTGTCGGCGGCGGCGGCGGCCGGCTACGCGCCCGCGCAGTACCAGTTCGGCCTGGTCCGACTTTCCGCCGAGCCGGCGGATCTCGACGGCGCCGTGTTCTGGCTGTCCAGCGCCGCCCGACAGGACCATGCCATGGCCGCCTACCGGCTGGGCCGGCTGCTGTCCGGCGAGGCCGGCGCCAGCGAGAACACCGCCGCCGCGCTGGAGTGGCTGCAACGGGCGCAGAACGCGGGCATCGAGGACGCGGCCGAGGCCATTGCCACGCTGCAGGCCACCCTGCCGGGCAGCGAGATGGAGGACACCGACGAGGCGCAGGCGCGGCTCACCGAGGGGCGCGGCACGCTGGCCCAGCGACATGCCTTCTTCGAGGGGCAGAAGGCCTTCATCCGCCAGGACTATGCCCGCACCATCGAGATCTGGGCGCCGCTGGCCGAGGACGGCATGGCGCGTGCCCAGTACGGCATCGCCTTCATGCTCGAATCCGGCTGGGGCGTGGTGCAGGACTATGCCGAGGCCGCCTACTGGTACCAGAAGGCGGCGCAGAAGGGCCATCGCAAGGCCCAGTTCAACCTCGGCCGCATGTACCTGGAGGGGCGCGGCCTGGCCGCCGATCGCGGCGCCGGCCTGTACTGGGTGCAGACCGCCGCCGATGCCGGCGAGCCCCGCGCCCGCGAGTTGATGGCGACGGTGGAGTAGGGCGCCCGGCCACGCCGGGTGGCCGGTCCGCGAGTTCAGACGTTGGCGTCGGGCATGGCCGCGTTGCGTTGCTCGATGTAGGCGCGCAGGGCCTCGTCCATGCCCGGGTCGATGCCCGGTTCGCGGTACTCGCGCAGCATCTTCTTCCACAGCGCGTTGGCGCGCTGACTGGCGTCGAGACCGCCGTCGCTGCTCCACTGCTCGTAGCTGTTGTTGTCGGCAATGGAGGAGCGGTAGAAGGCGCTCTCGAAGTTGGCCAGGGTATGGGCGCAGCCAAGGAAGTGCTTGCCCGGGCCGACCTCGCGGATGGCATCCATGGCCTGGCCGTTGTCGCTGGTGTCGATGCCCGACAGCAGCACCCCGAGCATGCCGGCCTGGTCGGCATCCATGACGAACTTCTCGTAGCCCATGGACAGCCCGCCTTCCAACCAGCCGGCGGTATGCAGCATGAAGTTGACCCCGGCCATGGCCGCCGACAGCAAGGTGTTGGCGGATTCGTAGGCGGCCTGGGCATCGGCGATCTTCGACGCGCACAGTCCGCCGCCGGAGCGGAACGGGATGCCCAGGCGGCGCGACAGCGCGGCGCAGATGTTCAGCACCAGCGCCGGTTCCGGCGAGCCGAAGGTCGGTGCGCCGGACTGCATGGAGATGGAGCTGGCGAAGGTGCCGAACACCACCGGCGCTCCCGGCCGCACCAGCTGGGTGAAGGCCATGCCGGCCAGGGCCTCGGCGAGGATCTGTGCGCAGGTGCCCATCACGGTCACCGGCGACATGGCGCCGGCGAGGATGAAGGGCGAGATCACCGTGGCCTGGTTGTGGCGGGCATAGACACGCGCGGCACCGAGCATGGTGCCGTCGAAGGTCATCGGCGAGTTGGCGTTGATCAGGTTGATCAGCACGCAGTGGTCATCGACGAATGCTTCGCCGAACACGATCTCGGCCAGCTTCACCGAGTCCTCGGCCCGCTCCGGCGCGGTCACCGAACCCATGAAGGCCTTGTCGCTGTAGCGAATGTGGCTGTAGACCATCTCCAGGTGACGCTTGTTCACCGGCAGGTCCACCGGCTCGCACAGCGTGCCGCCGTTGTGGTGCAGGCTCGGCGACAGGTAGGCCAGGCGGCAGAAGTTGCGGAAGTCCTCGATGTTGGCGTAGCGACGGCCTTCGTCGATGCTGCGGATGAACGGTGAGCCATAGGCCGGCACCAGCACGGTGTTGTCGCCGCCGATGACCACGCTGCGCTCGGGGTTGCGGGCGTGCTGGGTGAACTCGCGCGGTGCGCTGGCGAGGATTTCCCGGCACATGCCGCGCGGGAAGCGCACCCGGTCGCCGTCCACCTCGGCGCCGGCCTGCCGGAACATGACCAGCGACTCGGGGTCGTCGTGGAAGTCGATGCCGATTTCCTCGAGGATGGTCTCGGCGTTGTGCTCGACGGTGACGAGGACTTCCTCCGGCGCCATCTGGTAGGGCGGCGCCGCGCGGCGGATGTAGGCGGGGCTGGCGACGGTGGGGTGCTCGCGGGTTGCGCGCCGCGCGTCGCGTCCGCCGCCACGCCGGCGGCCTCGGGGTTCTGCCATGTGCTGGATCTCGTCCGGGGAAACTGCGGCAATCATTCGCGATAGGCGGGCTTTTATCTGACTGGCGTGCGACATGGACATTGTCACTGGCGTCAACGGGCGCCGGTGCGGGGGCGTAAATCGGAAAATCGGCGTCGTCGTCGGTGGCGTGCCGCGGCGCCGGCCGCGCATACACTTCGCCGACGCAACGGCTCGTCGGCCGGCGCCTTTGAAATTCGCCGGCAACTGCGGTAAAAAGCCATCCGGCCCCGGGCCGCGTCGAGCGGTGTCGATGCCTCGCCAACGAGGCACGACGGCCCCCCGCGGAACCGTTCATCCCCGCGATCGCGGCAATGCCTGCCGCCTGCAAACAGAGTACATCGCCCATGAAAATTCTCGTGCCGGTCAAACGCGTGATCGACGCCAACGTCAAGGTGCGGGTCAAGTCGGACTCGTCCGGCGTGGAACTCGCCAACATCAAGATGGCCATGAACCCCTTCTGCGAGATCGCCGTGGAAGAGGCGCTGCGCATCAAGGAAGCCGGGCATGCCGAGGAAGTCATCGTGGTCAGTGCCGGTGTCACCCAGGCCCAGGAAACCCTGCGCACCGGGTTGGCCATGGGCGCCGACCGCGGCATCCACGTCGAGTGCGACGGCGAGGTCGAGCCGCTGGCGGTGGCCAAGCTGCTGAAGGCGGTGTGCGAACGCGAGGAGCCCGGCCTGGTGCTGCTCGGCAAGCAGGCCATCGATGGCGACAACAACCAGACCGGGCAGATGCTGGCCGCGCTCCTGGGCTGGCCGGTGGCCACCTTCGCCTCGCGCATCGAGGTGCGTGACGACGGCTTCCGCGTCACCCGCGAGGTCGATGGCGGCCTCGAGGCAGTGGTCACCGGCAGGCCGGCGGTGATCACCGTGGACCTGCGCCTGAACGAGCCGCGCTACGCCTCGTTGCCCAACATCATGAAGGCGAAGAAGAAGCCGGTGGACAAGTATGCCCCCGAGGATCTCGGTGTCGACGTGTCGCGGCGCACGGAAGTGCTCAAGGTGGTCGAGCCGCCGGCGCGCAAGGCCGGTGTCAAGGTGTCCAGTGCCAGCGAGCTGGTCGACAAACTCCGCAACGAAGCAAAGGTGATCTGATGGCCATCCTGGTACTCGCCGAACACGACAATGCCGAGATCAAGCCGGCGACCTACAACACCCTGGCCGCGGCCGCGCAGATCGGCGGCGACATCGACCTGCTGGTGGTGGGCAAGGACTGCGGCGGTGTTGCCAGCGCCGCCGCCGGCGCCGCCGGCGTTCGCCGCGTGCTGCATGCCGACGGCGACGAGTACGGCGCCTTCCTGGCCGAGAACGTGGCGCCGCTGATCGTCAAGCTGGCCGCCGACTACGGCCACGTGCTGGCCCCGGCCACCACCTTCGGCAAGAACGTGCTGCCGCGGGCGGCGGCCCTGCTCGACGTGCAGCAGGTCTCCGACATCAGCGCGGTGGAATCCGCCGATACCTTCGTGCGCCCGATCTATGCCGGCAATGCCATGGCCACGGTGAAGTCCAACGACGCCATCAAGCTGGTGACCGTGCGCGCCACCGGCTTCGAGGCGGTGGCGGACAGCGGCGGCTCCGCCGAGGTGGTCGTGGTGGAAGCCACCGGCGACAGCGGCCTGACGGCATTTGACGGCGCCGAGATGAGCGCTTCCGAGCGCCCCGAACTGACCAGTGCCGACATCATCATCTCCGGTGGTCGCGGCATGCAGAGCGGCGACAATTTCCACCTGCTGGAGAAGATCGCCGACAAGCTCGGCGCCGCGGTGGGCGCCTCGCGGGCGGCGGTGGATGCCGGCTACGTGCCCAACGACTACCAGGTCGGGCAGACCGGCAAGGTGGTGGCGCCCAACCTGTACATCGCGGTGGGCATCTCCGGCGCCATCCAGCACCTCGCCGGGATGAAGGACTCCAAGGTCATCGTCGCCATCAACAAGGACGAGGAGGCGCCGATCTTCCAGGTCGCCGACTATGGCTGGGTGGCCGACCTGTTCGAGGCGGTGCCGGCGCTGGACGCGGCGCTGGACGAGGGTTGATCGCCCCGGCGGCCACCCCGGCGCCGCCGTATTACGCCGTCATCTTCACCTCGGTGCTCGGCGTCGAGGTTGACGGCTACGCCGAAACCGCCGCCCGCATGCTCGAGCTGGCGGCACGCCAGGATGGCTTTCTCGGCGTGGAGAGCGCCCGCGAGGATCTCGGCATCACCGTGTCCTACTGGCGCGACCTCGCCGCCATCCGCGCCTGGCGCGACCACCCCGAGCACGTCGATGCCCGCCGCCGTGGTCGCGAACAGTGGTATGCCGACTACACCCTGCGCATCTGCCGCGTGGAACGCGCCTGCGGCCACGATGGGCCGGACCCGGTCGAGGCGGTAGAATCCGCCTGACGCCGGGTATCCCGGCCAACCACCTTCCCGCCGAGGAGCAACCAACATGACCGATCTCGCCATCGCCGGCGCCGCCGGCCGCATGGGCCGGGCCATCATCGCCGCCTGCCAGGGGGAACGCGACCTGCGCGTGGTGCATGCCTTCGAACGCGCCGGCAGCGACGTGATCGGCAGCGATGCCGGGCAACTGGCCGGGGTCGGCGCCATCTCGGTGCCGGTGCGCGACGAGATGGGCGCGGTGGACTTCGACGTGCTGATCGAGTTCTCCAATCCCGCCGCCACCGTCGACCATGCCCGCCACTGCGCCGATGCCGGCCGCGCCATGGTCATCGGCACCACCGGGCTGGACGCCGCCGACCGCGAGGCGGTGGCCGCCGCCGCCGCGCGGGTGCCCATCGTGTTTGCCGCCAACATGAGCGTCGGCGTCAACCTGACCCTGAAACTGCTGCAGATCGCCGCCCGCACCCTCGGACAGCGGGTGGACGTGGAAGTGGTCGAGGCCCACCACCGTCACAAGGTCGACGCCCCCTCGGGCACCGCGCTGGCCATGGGCCGGGCGGTGGCCGATGCCTGGGGCGAGGACCTCGACGAGGTGGGCGTATTCACCCGTCATGGCCAGGTCGGGCCGCGCCGCGAGGGCACCATCGGCTTCGCCACGCTGCGCGGCGGCGACATCATCGGCGAGCACACGGTGCTGTTCGTGGACGAGGGCGAGCGGGTGGAGATCACCCACAAGGCCGCCAGCCGGGCGATTTTCGCCGGCGGCGCCCTGCGTGCCGCGCGCTGGGTGGCGGGCCAGGCGCCGGGGCTGTACGACATGCAGGACGTGCTCGGCCTGGCGGATGCGTAGGACGCGCCGCAAATTGAAACGGAAGGCCGAAAGCGGGTAGAATCGGCACCCCGTAATGGGTGTCGAAACAGCGCAAACCGTTTCATGATCGAGGGGGAAACCGGCCGGGTTTCTCCCTTTTTTTGAGTCCAGACCCGGAGATCGTCTTGTCACATCCTGCCTTGTTGGTGCTCGAGGACGGCACGGTGTATCGCGGCCGGTCCATCGGCGTCGACGGCATGTCGGTGGGTGAGGTCGTGTTCAACACCGCCATGACCGGCTACCAGGAAATCCTCACCGACCCGAGCTATGCCCGCCAACTGGTCACGCTGACCTATCCCCACGTCGGCAACACCGGTGTCACCGCCGAGGACGAGGAGTCGCGGCAATTGTTCTGCGCCGGGCTGATCATCCGCGATCTGCCCGCGGTGGTCAGCAATTTCCGCGCCGAGAAGGACCTGTCCAGCTACCTGCGTGATCACGGCAAGGTCTCGATCAGCGACATCGACACCCGCGCGCTGACCCGCCGCATCCGCGAACGCGGTGCCATGGGTGGCTGCATCGTCGCCGGCGCCGAGCCCGACGAGGCCGCCGCGCTGGCCGCGGCGCGGGCCTTCCCGGGACTGGCCGGCATGGATCTCGCCCGCGAGGTCACGGTGGATGCCGCCTATGACTGGAGCGAGGGTAGCTGGGCACTGGGCGAGGGCCATCGCGCCGCGCCGTCCGCGCGCTTCTCCGTGGTCGCCTACGACTTCGGCGTCAAGCACAACATCCTGCGCCTCCTGGCCGATCGTGGCTGCCAGGTGCACGTGGTTCCCGCCACCACCCCCGCCGCCGAGGTGCTGGCACGCAAGCCGCACGGCGTCTTCCTCTCCAACGGCCCCGGTGACCCGGAGCCCTGCGACTATGCCATCGCCGCCATCACCGAGGTGCTCGAAGCCGGGGTGCCCGTGTTCGGCATCTGCCTGGGGCACCAGTTGCTGGCGCTGGCCGCCGGCGGCCGCACCGGGAAGATGAAGTTCGGCCACCACGGCGCCAACCACCCGGTGCAGGACCTCGACGATGGCCGCGTCTACATCACCAGCCAGAACCACGGCTTCTCGGTCTCCGAGGAGGGCCTGCCGGACTCGCTGCGGGTGACCCACCGCTCCCTGTTCGACGGCACCATCCAGGGCCTGGCTTGCACCGAACGACCGGCGTTCTCCTTCCAGGGGCATCCCGAGGCCAGCCCCGGACCGCACGACATCCAGCCGTTGTTCGACCGCTTCATCACGCTGATGGAGCGACACTCGGCGTGAACCGCCCGTGTCCAGCGGCCCCCACACCGACCTCCCTGACCACGAATCACCGTCCGCCCAGCCAACATGCCCAAGCGTACTGACCTGTCGAGCATTCTCCTCATCGGCGCCGGGCCGATCATCATCGGCCAGGCCTGCGAGTTCGACTACTCCGGGGCCCAGGCCTGCAAGGCGCTTCGCGAGGAGGGCTACCGCGTCATCCTGGTGAACTCCAACCCGGCCACCATCATGACCGACCCGGAGTTCGCCGACGCCACCTACATCGAGCCGATCCACTGGCGCGCGGTGCGCAAGGTGATCGAGCGTGAGCGCCCCGATGCCGTGCTGCCCACCATGGGCGGCCAGACCGCGTTGAACTGCGCCCTCGACCTGGCCCGCCACGGCGTGCTGGAGGAGTTCGGCGTGGAGATGATCGGCGCCTCGCGCGAGGCCATCGACAAGGCCGAGGACCGCGAGAAGTTCAAGGACGCGATGGCCGCCATCGGCCTGGAGACGGTGCGCGGCGATCTTGCCCACAGCATGGACGAGGCCTACCAGGTCCTCGAGACCATCGGCTTTCCCACCATCATCCGGCCTTCCTTCACCCTCGGCGGCTCCGGTGGCGGCATCGCCTACAACCGCGAGGAGTACACCGAGATCTGCCAGCGCGGCCTGGATGCCTCGCCCACCCGCGAGTTGTTGATCGAGGAGTGCGTGCCCGGCTGGAAGGAATACGAGATGGAGGTGGTGCGGGACTGCCAGGACAACTGCATCATCGTCTGCTCCATCGAGAACGTGGATCCGATGGGCATACACACCGGCGACTCGATCACCGTGGCCCCGGCGCAGACCCTCACCGACAAGGAATACCAGCGCATGCGCGATGCCTCCATCGCCGTGCTGCGCGAGATCGGCGTCGACACCGGCGGTTCCAACGTCCAGTTCGGCATCGACCCCAAGGACGGCCGCATGGTGGTGGTGGAAATGAATCCGCGGGTGTCGCGCTCCTCGGCGCTGGCCTCCAAGGCCACCGGCTTTCCCATCGCCAAGGTGGCCGCCAAGCTGGCGGTGGGCTATACCCTGGACGAGTTGCGCAACGAGATCACCGGCGGCGCCACCCCGGCCTCCTTCGAGCCGAGCATCGACTACGTGGTGACCAAGATCCCGCGCTTCGACTTCGTCAAGTTTCCCCGTGCCAATGCCACCTTGACCACGCAGATGAAGTCGGTGGGCGAGGCCATGGCCATGGGCCGCACGTTCAAGGAGTCCATGCAGAAGGCCATCCGCAGCATGGAGATGGGCAACCATGGCTTCGACCCGGTTCACGTCGGTCTCGGCGATGCCTACGAGGACCACAAGGCCATTGCCCGCAAGCTGCGCAATGCCGGTGCCGACCGCCTGTGGTACGTGGCCGATGCCTTTCGCCACCGCATGGAACTGGACAAGGTCTTCGAGCTGACCGGCATCGACCCGTGGTTCCTGGCGCAGATCCGCGACCTGGTGGCGCGCGAGACGGCGCTGGCCAACACCGCGCTGGCCGACATCGATGCCGATGCCATGCGGTCGCTCAAGCGTGACGGCTTCTCCGACCATGCCATTGCCCGCGCCCTTGGCGAGGACGAGGCGGCGGTGCGTGCCCATCGTCATGACCTCGGCGTGCGGCCGGTCTACAAGCGGGTGGATTCCTGCGCTGCCGAGTTCGCCACGCCCACCGGCTACATGTATTCCACCTACGAGAGCGAGTGCGAGTCCGACCCCGATGCACGGCGCAAGATCATCGTGCTCGGTGGCGGTCCCAACCGCATCGGCCAGGGCATCGAGTTCGACTACTGCTGCGTGCATGCCTCGCTGGCGCTGAAGGAAGACGGCTTCCAGACCATCATGGTCAACTGCAACCCGGAGACCGTCTCCACCGACTACGACACCTCCGACCGGCTCTACTTCGAGCCGCTGACGCTGGAAGACGTGCTCGAGATCATCCACGTCGAGCAGCCCGAGGGCGTCATCGTCCAGTACGGCGGGCAGACCCCGCTGAAGCTGGCGCGCGACCTCGAGCGGGCCGGCGCGCCGATCATCGGCACGCCGCCGTCGGCCATTCACGATGCCGAGGACCGCGAGCAGTTCCAGGCCCTGCTCAACCGCCTGCAACTGCGCCAGCCGCCGAACCGCATCGCCACCGACCCGGAGCAGGCGCTGGAACTGGCCGAGGAGATCGGCTACCCGCTGGTGGTGCGCCCGTCCTACGTGCTCGGCGGCCGCGCCATGGAGATCGTCCACTCCCGCGAGGACCTGCAGAACTACATGCAGGCGGCGATCAACGTGTCCAACGATTCGCCGGTGCTGCTGGACCGTTTCCTCGACGATGCCATCGAGGTCGACGTGGACGTGATCTGCGATGGTGACGACGTGCTCATCGGCGGCATCATGGAGCACATCGAGGCCGCCGGTGTGCATTCCGGCGACTCGGCCTGCTCGTTGCCGCCGTTTTCCCTCGGCGAGGACGTCCAGGCGGAACTGCGGCGGCAGAGCCGCGAGATGGCCTTGAACCTCGGCGTGCGCGGGCTGATGAACGTGCAGTTCGCCATCAAGCAGGGCGACATCTACGTGCTCGAGGTCAACCCGCGTGCCTCGCGCACCGTGCCCTTCGTGTCCAAGGCCACCGCCCGCCCGCTGGCCAAGATCGCCGCCCGGGTGATGGCCGGCCAGTCGCTGGCCAGCCAGGATGCGCTGGTGGAGATCACGCCGTCGTACTACAGCGTCAAGGAGGCGGTGTTCCCGTTCATCAAGTTCCCCGGCGTCGACACCGTGCTCGGCCCGGAGATGAAGAGCACCGGCGAGGTCATGGGCGTTGGCCGCAGCTTCGGCGAGGCCTTCGGCAAGTCGCAGCAGGCCAGCGGTCTTCTGCTGCCGTCCTCGGGCACCGTGCTGTTCAGCGTCAACAAGGCCGACCAGCGCCACATCGCGCCGGTGGCGCGACGCTTCGCCGAGGCCGGCTTCTCGCTGGTGGCCACCCGTGGCACCGGCGCCGTTCTGCGCGATGCGGGACTGGCGGTGACCCTGGTCAACAAGGTTGCCGAGGGGCGCCCGCACGTGGTCGACAGCATCAAGAACGGCGATTACGACCTGATCATCAACACCACCGCGGGCAAGCAAAGTCTGGCCGATTCCTATACCATCCGCCGGGAGGCGTTGAATCACGCCGTCCCCTATTACACGACCCTTGCCGGTGCCCGCGCCGCGGCCGAGGCACTGGGCAGTAGCGGAGAGATCCAGGTGGAACGACTGCAGGACCTGCATGGTGAACTGGCATGAATGATCGCGTGGTGCTGACCCGCGAGGGTGCCACGCGCCTGCGTGGCGAACTCGATCGCCTGAAGAAAGTGGAACGTCCGCGCGTGATCCAGGCCATAGCCGAGGCACGCGCCCACGGCGACCTGTCGGAGAACGCCGAGTACCACGCCGCGCGCGAGGAACAGGGCTTCATCGAGGCACGCATCCGCCAGCTCGAAGGCAGCCTGTCGGCGGCCGAGGTGCTCGACCCGGTGGCCCTGAACGCCGGCAGCAAGGTGGTGTTCGGCGCCCACGTGACCTTGCTCGACATCGATACCGACAAGGAAACCCGCTACCAGATCGTCGGCGAACTCGAGGCCGACCTTGCCCGTGGCCAGATCTCCATCGGTTCACCCATTGCCAAGGCCCTGCTGGGCAGAAACGAGGGTGACGAGATCTCGGTACAGGTGCCGGCGGGGGAGAAGACCTACGAGATCGTCGGCGTCGAGTACCACTAGGCAGCGCCGTCATCATCGGCTTTCCGCGCCGGGAAAGCCCGCCTCAGTAGACCGACGCCTCGCCCGGCGGACGCGTCTTGAACCGCTTGTGCACCCAGAAGTACTGCGACGGCATGCGTGCAATCGCAGCCTCGATGACCGTGTTCATGCGCGCGGTATCGGCTTCCTCGTCCGCTCCCGGGAAGCCCTCGATGGGTGGCAGCAGGTGGATGCGCCAGCCCTGGCCCCGGTCGAGCTGCTCGGTGAGACACGGAATCACCACCGCGCCGGACAGCCTGGCGAAGCGGGACAGCATCGGGTAGGTGGCCGCCTGCACGCCGAAGAAGGGCACGAACAGGCCCTTCTTCGGACCGGGGTCCTGGTCGGGCAGGTAGTAGAACAGCCGCCCGCCGCGAATCGAGCGCACCAGTTGCAGCATCGGCGCCTTGCGCTCGGTCAACTCGATGCCGAAGCGGCTGCGTCCACGCCGGATCACCCGGTCCACCACCGGGTTCTTCACGTACTGGTACATGCTGATGCACGGGTACAGGCGCGACAGGTAGATGCCGCCGATTTCCAGCGCGACGAAGTGCGGCGCCAGCAGGATGACGCGCTGGTTGCGCTGCAGGGCATCGTCCAGGTGGGCACGGCCCTCGATGCGGAACAGCCGGTCCAGCCGGCGGGCCGGCGCAAACCAGTGGAGGCCGGTGGCGAGAATGGAGCGGCCGAGCTGCACGAAGTGTGCCCGCGTGCGCGCCGCCTGCTGTTCGCCGGAAAGCTCCGGGAAGCACAGCGCGATGTTGCGCGCGGCGATGCGCCGCCGCGAACCGAACAGGCCATGCACGGCAAGGCCGAGGCCGGTGCCAAGCACCGACAGCCATGGCAGCGGCAGCAGCGAAAGCAGGCGCAGGAAGCCGATGCCGATCCAGGTTGGCCAGTGTTTCGGGCCGAGCAGGGACGGCGTCGGGGAAGGATCGGGCATGCGCGCGGAAGCTTGCCGGGAAGGCAGCGTACGAGGGTGTGGAACGGGTAGGGATTATATCAGCCGGATCGGCGACAATCGTGGTTTCCCCCTGCAAGGAATTCACCATGCCCGTTGAAGCCATCGACGTCGCGCGGGTGCGTGCCGACACCCCCGCCTGCGCGTCTGTGATCCACTTTCACCACAGCGGCTCCTCGCTGATGCCCGCGCCCGTCCACCAGGCCACCACCGCGCACCTGGACCTGGAGTATCGACTGGGTGGCTACGAGGCGGCCGCGGAGGCGGCCGCCGGCATCGAGAACTTCTACCTGCAGTGCGCGCGCATGTTCGGTTGCCAACGCGAGGAGGTCGCCTTCATGGAGAATGCCACCGCGGCCTGGAACGCGGTGTTCTACGGCTTCGCGCGGCAGCTTCGGCCGGGGGATCGCATACTCACCGCCAATGCCGAGTACGCCTCTAACTACATTGCCTACCTGCATGTCGCCGAGATCACCGGCTGCGAGGTGGTGGCGGTGCCCGACGACGAGCACGGCCAGCTCGACGTGGCCGCGCTGGCGGCAATGATCGACGAGCGCGTGCGGCTGATCAGCATCACCCACGTGCCCACCAACGGCGGCCTGGTCAACCCGGCGGCGGCGGTGGGCGAGTTGGCCCGCCGACACGGCATTCCCTACCTGCTCGATGCCTGCCAGTCCGCCGGCCAGATGCCGTTGCCGGTGGAGGAGATCGGCTGCGACGCCATGAGCCTGACCGGCCGCAAGTACCTGCGCGGGCCGCGTGGCACCGGGGTGCTGTACGTGCGCGGCGAATCCATGCAGCGCCTGCCACCGGCGACCCTCGACCTGCACGGCGCACGCTGGGTCGAGACCGGTCGCTATGCCCTGGCCGACGGCGCGCGGCGCTACGAGAACTTCGAGAACAACGTGGCCGGGCAGCTCGGACTCGGCGTTGCCGTCGGCTATGCCAATGACCTGGGACTGGCGGCGATCTACCGGCGAATCCAGCACCTGGCCGGGATGGCGCGGTCGCGGTTGTCCGCCATCGACGGCGTCACCGTGCGCGACAAGGGACGCGAGCGCTGCGGCATCGTGACCTTTACCCACGATCGCCTGCATGCCAGCGAGATCCGACAGGGCATGGCCGAGGCCGGCATCCACGTCGGCACCTCCGGCGCGCAGTCCACCCGGCTGGACATGGACGCCCGCGGCATCGACATGCTGGTGCGCTGCGCGGTGCACTACCTGAACACCGAGGAGGAGATCGACGCCTTCGCCGGCCGTCTCGAGGAACTGGCCGGCACCTGACCACGGACCCGCGCCGGGTCGCGGCCGGTCGGCCGCCTAGCTGGAGGCGATGCGGTGATCCATGTCCCGGGAGGGGTGGTCGCCGCAGGTGCCCACCGGCCGGGCCGGCACGCCGGCCACGGTGCAGTGCGAAGGCACGTCCTCGAGCACCACGCTGCCGGCGCCGATCTTGGCGCAGTCGCCGATCCGCACGTTGCCGAGGATCTTGGCGCCGGCACCGATGAGCACGCCGCTGCCGACCTTCGGATGGCGGTCGCCGGTGTCCTTGCCGGTGCCGCCGAGGGTCACCTCGTGCAGCATGGAGACGTCGTCGCCGACCACCGCGGTTTCGCCGATGACCAGGCTGGTGGCATGGTCGATGAGAATGCCCGAACCGATGCGCGCGGCCGGGTGGATGTCCACGCCGAACACCTCGCTGCAGCGGTTCTGCAGGTACAGCGCCAGTTCCCGGCGATCGTTGCGCCACAGGAAGTGGCCGACGCGGTAGGCGCTGATGGCATGAAAGCCCTTGAAGTACAACAGGGGCAGGGAGTAGCGGTCGCAGGCCGGGTCGCGTTCGCGGATGGCCTCCAGGTCGTTGCGGATGGCCACGCCGACGTCGCCGCTGGCCTTCAGGCCCTCGTGCAGGATCTCCTTCAGGATCACCTCGCCGAGCACCGGTGCGCGCAGCTTCTGCGCCAGGTGCAGGCTGAGCGATTCCTCCAGCGAATCGTGGCGCAGGACCACGGCATGCAGGAAACTCGCCAGCAGCGGCTCGGCACTGATCTGCTGCTCGGTTTCCCTGCGGATCTCGCGCCAGATGGGATCCGATTCCCGTTGTACCTTGAATAGCGTGCTCATGGGCCCGTAACCTCCGTTGCCGGGACGCCGCGTGGCGTACCCGCTTCGTTCAGACCGCCAATGCCGGCGACGGTTCCGCGTCGTTGGACTCGGTCAGCAACATCATACACTTTCTGTGCGGTCCCCAGCGGTATCCGCCGATCCGGCCGGTGGTGCGGATGACCCGGTGGCAGGGGATCAGCCAGGACACCCGGTTGGCGCCCACCGCGCTGCCCACCGCCCGCGACGCACCCGGCTGGTCGATCATGCGGGCGAGGTCGCCGTAGGTGGTGACCTCGCCGGCGGGCACCGCGAGCAGCGCCTGCCACACCCGCAACTGGAAGTTGCTGCCCTTGACCAGCACGTGCACCGGCGCCTTGCGCCTCTCGCCGAACAGGCCCGGCGCCAGCGCCGCTGCCGCCGGGTCGTCGCGCACCAGTCGCGAGCCCGACCATTCTCCCCGCATCTCCTCGATGCCGGCCTCGAGGTCATCGTGGTCGTGGAACGACAGCCAGCACACGCCCTGGTCGGTGACCGCGATCAACGCCAGGCCGAAACGGGAGTTGGCGACACCGTAGCGGATTTCAAGGTCGGCGCCGTGCTCGCGGTAGCTGGCCGGGCTCATGCCGTGCACGGTGACGAACAGGTCGTGCAGGCGGCTGCCGCTGGACAGGCCCACCGACAGGCTGGTTTCCAGCATGGGCATGCGCCGGCGCAGCAGTTCGCCGGCGCGCACCGCGGTGAAGTACTGCAGCATGCGCTTGGGGCTGATGCCCGCCCAGCGGCTGAACACGCGCTGGAAGTGCTGCGGGCTGACCCCGGCATGCGCCGAGATGCACTCCAGGCTGGGCTGCTCGTCCTGGTGGTCGGCAATGTAGTGGATGGCGCGCTCGACGGTCTGGTAGTCGCTGGACATGGTCGCATTCCCTCGGGGTGACGGCTTCAGGGCGCATCATCGCCCGGCACGGACCCCGCGCCAATCCGATTCTTGCGCGGGGTGTGCGGTGTCGGCCCGCTCAGCCCGACGAGCCCTGCAGCGCCTTGACCTGGCTGACCGCCACCGACAGCATGGCGAAGTCCACGTCCCGCGAGGCGCGGAAATCGCTGATCAGCTGGCTGAAGCGCTCGCAGGCGGCGGCGTTGTCGGCCAGCCACTGTTCCAGGGCGCGCCGACCGCGGCCCTGTGCCCCGGCGCCGATGACGATCCTGGCCAGGCCCTTCTGCTGGTCGTGCAGGTCGTTGCGCAGGCTGAAGGCGGCCATGGCCTGCCAGTGGTTGCGTACCTGCAGCGTGCTGACCAGTTCGCGCAGCCAGTGCAGCGACAGCCGGTCGCCGAGCCCGTAGTAGATGCCCGCCGCGTGGGCCACCTCGGCGCCGGTTTCCCGTGCCACCTCGACGATGTCCAGGGCCGAGGACAGGGCGATGATGTTGGACACCCGGGTGGCCAGCTCCTTCGGCACCCCGGCATTGGCCAGCTTCTGCGCGCGCTTGCGCTGCTGCAGGCGGTTGCTGGCCGCCATGCTGCGTGGGTAGGAGTCCACCAGTTCGGCAACCCCGGACTGGAAGAAGTCCACCGTGTCGCGGATGTTCATGCCCTCCGGGCGATTGCGGATCAGCCAGGCGGTGGAGCGCTCGATCAGGCCGTTGATGTCCGAGAGCATGGACTTCTGCACGACGTCGCTGACCTGGTTGTCCAGCGCCTCCACCTCGCTGCCCAGGGCGCGCAGGTCGAAGACCTCGTTGGCCACGGTGTAGCCGCGGGCGATGTGCGGGTAGCCGGCGCCGGTGAGCTCGCTGAGGCGGAAGGCAAAGGTCGGCCCGGCACGGTTGATCATCTCGTTGACGATGTGGGTGACGATGATCTCGCGACGCAGCCGGTGTTCCTGCATCAGTGCCGGGAAGCGCTTCTGCAGCACGCCGGGGAAGTACTGCATCAGCGTGCTCGACAGGAACGGGTCCTCGGGCACGTCGGAGGCGATCAGCTGGTCGTTCAGGGTGAGCTTGCTGTAGGCCAGCAGCACCGCGATCTCCGGTCGCACCAGGCCTTCGCCGTCCTGCATGCGCTCGGAAACCGTTTCCTCGTCGGGCAGGTACTCCAGCTGGCGGTTGATCAGGCCATCGCGTTCCAGCGCGCGCACGAAGCGCATCTGCTGGCGCAGCAGCGACGGCGCGTCGCGGGCGGCGAGACTGATGGCCTGGGTCTGGTTGTAGTTGTCGCGCAGCACCAGCGCCGCCACTTCCTCGGTCATGCTTTCCAGAAGCTCGTTGCGTTGCTTGCCGGTGAGGTCGCCGGCGGTGACCGCGCGGTCGAGCAGGATCTTGATGTTGACCTCGTGGTCGGAGGTGTCGACGCCGGCCGAGTTGTCGATGGAGTCGGTGTAGCACAGCCCGCCCTTGTGGCTGAACTCGATGCGGCCGAGCTGGGTCATGCCGAGGTTGCCGCCCTCGCCGAAGACCTTGCAGCGCAGTTCGTTGCCGTTGACCCGAAGACCGTCGTTGACCCGGTCGCGCACCTGCTCGTGGCTTTCCGAGGAGGCCTTCACGTAGGTGCCGATGCCGCCGTTCCAGACCAGGTCGACGGGGGCCTTGAGCATGTGGTGGATGAGCTCGGTGGGGGTCAGCTGCTCGGCCGGGACGCCGAGGGCGGAGCGTGCCTCCTCGGACAGACGAATGGACTTCTGGCTGCGGCTGTAGATGCCGCCGCCGCGGGACAGCAGCTTCTCGTTGTAGTCCGCCCAGCTCGACCGCGGCATCTCGAACAGGCGCCTGCGTTCCTGGAAGGACGATGCCGGGTCGGGATCGGGGTCGATGAAGATGTGCAGGTGGTTGAAGGCGCCG
>CAYGJZ010000040.1:0-19582 GCA_964350265.1 uncultured Gammaproteobacteria bacterium
TGGGGGAAACTCTGGGCAGAGTGTCAGGCGGGAAGGTGAAGCCCGTCGGAACGCGGGCCACCTGGCGGTGGTACCGAGGAGAGGACTTGAACCTCCACGGGGTTGCCCCCACTAGCACCTGAAGCTAGCGCGTCTACCAATTCCGCCACCTCGGCATATCCTGTATAACGCCGGAAGACCCGAACCCGGGTTCCCCGACGCGGGTGCGAAATGTACATTCCGGTCTTTTTCCTGTCAATCTTCCATCTCGGCTTTGCCGACATTTCATCCATTGTCTGACTCCATATCCCGAAAGAACATCCTGCGCGTGCTCGGCGAAGCCGGCGAGCCCGCCGCGCTGGCCGCCATCAGCACCGCCCTTGGCGTCAGCGGCAAGACCGCCGCACGCCAGATTCTTGATCATCTCGGTGCCTTGATCCGTTCCGGCATCGTGGTACGCAACCGCCGCAACCGCTTCGCCCTGTCCGATCGCATGGACATGGTCACCGGACGCGTCATCGGCCATCGCGACGGCTTCGGCTTCGTCTCCCGCGCCGGCGAGGGCGTGGACATCTATCTCTCGTCGCGGGAGATGCAGCGCGTCCTGCACGGCGACAAGGTGCTGGCGCGGGTAAAGAACATCGACAGCCGCGGCCGTCACGAGGGCACCGTGGTATCCCTGCTGGAGGCCGGCTCCCGGCACGTGGTCGGGCGCTTCGTCCAGGAACGGGGCATGGGTTTCGTGGTGCCGGACGATTCGCGCATTGGCCGCGACGTGGTGGTGCATCCCGACGACCAGGGCGAGGCCACCGACGGCACGATCGTGGTGGTGGAGATCGTCAGCCATCCCTTCGAGAACCGCCGCCTGGCCGGCCGCGTGGTGGAATGCATCGGTGATCACCTGGCGCCGGGCATGGAAACCGAGATTGCCATTCGCAAGCACGAGCTTCCCTGGCAATGGCCCGAGGCGGTGCTGGAGGAAGTCGCCGAGAACGACTTTTCCGACGACGCGGTCATCGACGAACCCGGCCGCACCGACCTTCGCCACGTGCCGCTGGTGACCATCGACGGTGCCGATGCGAAGGACTTCGACGATGCCGTGGCAGCGCGTGCCGATGGCAGTGGCTGGACCCTGTGGGTGGCCATCGCCGACGTGTCCCGCTACGTCGCCGAGGGCTCGGCCCTGGACCTGTGCGGCCGTGAGCGCGGCAACTCGGTGTACTTCCCCGGGCGGGTCATCCCGATGCTGCCCGAGGCGCTGTCCAACGGCATCTGCTCGCTGCGACCCAACGTCGATCGCCACGCACTGGTCTGCGAGATGTCGCTGGCGGCCAGCGGCGAGGTCGATGACTACCGCTTCTACCCGGCGCTGATCCGGTCCCGCAAGCGCTTCACCTACGAGATCGCCCAGGCCGCCCTCGACGGCGAGGAAGGCGCGCGCCGAGATGTCGACGGCGAGGCACTGGCCTCGCTGGACACCTTGCATGACATCTACCGGGTACTGCGCGGTCGCCGCGCCAGCACCGGCTCGCTGGACCTGGAGATCGCCGAGCCGGTGTTCCGCTTCGGCGCGGACCGGCGCATCGAGTCGGTGGAGACGCGCAGCCGGCTGGACACCCACCGGCTGATCGAGGAATGCATGCTGGTGGCCAACGTCTGCGCGGCGCGCTACATCGGTGGTGACGGCGGCGTCGGCATGTTTCGCATCCACGACCAGCCGGACGAAGAACGGATCAACGAGTTGCGCCGGGTCTACGGCGCCTTCGGCATCCGCCTTGGCGGCGGCGCCCAGCCCGCCGCCGGGGAACTGATGCGTGCGGTGGCGTCCGCGCGGGACACGCGCCCGGACGTTGCCGCCACCTTGCAGATGCTGGTGCTGCGCACCCTGCGCCAGGCCGTCTACAGCGCCGAGTCGGCGCCGCACTACGCGCTGGGCTTTGACGACTACACGCACTTCACCTCGCCGATCCGGCGGTACCCGGACCTCGTCGTGCATCGGCTGATCAAGCGCAGGGCCGGTCTTGGCGGCGCCGCCATGGAGCGAGATGTTCTCGAGGACATTGCCGACCACGCCTCGATGACCGAGCGGCGCGCCGACGAGGCCACCCGCGACGTCTACCAGTGGCTGAAGGCGGAGTTCATGCAGGAGCACATCGGCGAGAGCTTCGACGGCCGCATCACCGGCGTCACCCAGTTCGGCGTCTTCGTTACCCTGGACGACATCTTCATCGACGGCCTGGTGCACATCTCCGAGCTCGGCTCGGACTACTTTCACTTCGACCCGCTGCGGCTGGAACTGGCCGGCGAGCGCAGCGGTCGCGTGCTGCACCTGGGCGACCCGATGCGGGTGAAGGTGGCTGGTGTCGATCTCGACGAGGGCAAGATCGCCTTCGTGCCCGAGTCCGGCAATGAACGATCCAGGCGCAGGAGCGGAAAATGGAAGAAGCGCGGCGGCTGATCGGCGGCCTGCACGACGTCCGCCTGGCATTGCGTCACGGTGCCGGGCAGATCGTCGAGGTGCTGGTGGACGAGGGACGCAAGGATCGCCGCATGGCGGAGATTCTCGATCTCGCCGGTCGTCACGGGGTCAGCGTGCGTCGCGTCTCCCGCGAAGTTCTCGACCAGCATTCCGGCGACCTGCGCCACCAGGGCGTGCTGGCGCTGCGTGCCGCCGGCAGTGCCGCGCCGCAGGATCTCGGCAGCTTCCTGGACGGCCTGGCCGCGGATCCGCTGCTGCTGGTGCTCGACGGCGTGCAGGATCCGCACAATCTCGGCGCCTGCCTGCGGTCCGCCGACGGCGCCGGCGCCGACGCGGTGATCGTGCCCCGCGACCGCGCCTGCGGCATGACGCCGGTGGTGTCGCGGGTGGCCGCCGGGGCGGCGGAGCGGGTGCCGTTGATCACCGTGACCAATCTTGAACGCGCGCTGGCGATGATGAAGGAGCGCGGCATCTGGGTCACCGGCGCCGATGGCGACGCCGCGGACAGTCTCTACCAGTGCGATCTGTCCGGACCCATGGCCATCGTGCTCGGCGCCGAGGGGAGGGGCCTGCGCGAACTGACCCGGAAACGCTGCGACTACCTGGCCGCCATCCCGCTGCTGGGCGTGGTGGAGAGTCTCAACGTCTCGGTGGCGGCGGCGGTGATGCTCTACGAGGCGCGCCGCCAGCGCGGTTGAGCCGGCGCTAGGACAGGCTGCCGCCGCAGCTGCTGCCGGCCCCGGCGGTACAGCCGAGGCAGTGCGCGCCCACCGCCACGGCACGCTCGTCGAGTTCCTCCCGCGTCACCTCCCAGAGCATCGGTCGTGCCTGCCGGTGCGGGATCGGCATGTCCAGCATCTGGTTGAAGTCGCAGTCGTAGACCCGGCCCAGCCAGTCCACGCTGAGCAGGTGACGACACATCAGTGCCGGCACCGTGTCCGGGTTGAAGGCGGCGAGCAGCGTGTCGTAGTAGCCCTCCAGCTCCCCCTGGTTGCGCAGGTAGCGCTCGAAGCGGTTGATGGGCAGGTTGGCCAGTGCCAGCAGGCGATGGAAGACGATGCCGTGGCGCTCGGCCAGTTCGCGCTTGTAGTCGCGTTCCAGTGCCGCCTGCGGTGGTGGCAGGGAGGCGCCGCCGGGGTTGTAGACCAGGTCCAGCGGCAGGGTCGGCGAGATGCCGTAGCCCACCGCGTTGAGCTGCTTGAGCGCCGCGATGCTGCGATCGTAGACGCCCTTGCCGCGCTGGTCGTCGACGTTGTCGCGGCTGTAGCAGGGCAGCGAGCAGGTCAGGGCGACGCCACGCGCCGCGTACCACTCGGCCAGATCCTCGTAGCCCGGTTCGCACAGGATGGTCAGGTTGCAGCGCACCAGCACCCGTGCGCCGATGGCCTGCAACTGGTCGACGAAGTCGCGAAAGCCGGGGTTCATCTCCGGGGCGCCGCCGGTGATGTCGACATCGACGATGCCCTGGTCCCGACACCAGTGCACGATCCGCGCCATGATCGCGGGATCCATGATCTCTGTGCGCTTGGGACCGGCTTCCACGTGGCAGTGTTCGCAGGCCTGGTTGCACAGGCGGCCGAGGTTGACCTGCAGGGTCGACAGCGCCGCGCGTCGCAGCGGACCGAGCCCGTGCCGGGCGAGCACGGACTGAAAGCGTGGCCGGGGCCTGTCGGTGGGGGGTGCCACCCGGGTGGAGACGCTAGCCATGCCGGACACCTCCCGGGGCGACCGCGGTGTCGGTGGCCATCAGTCCATCATCCTGCGACGCACCAGGTGGTCGATGGACAGCTTGCCCGGTCCGTGCAGCAGCGGCACGGCCAGCAGGATGCCCCACAGCACGTGCTGCTGGACGCCGGCCGGGTTCAACGACGGGTAGGAGATCACCGCGATGATGTTGAACACGAACAGCACGCCGGCGGAGAAGCGCCCGGCCAGGCCGATGGCCAGCAACACCGGGAAGACCAGTTCCACGGCGGTGGCCAGGGTTGCCGCCAGGGCCGGCGCCAGCAGCGGGACCTGGTACTCGTTCTCGAACAGCATGGTGGTGATGTCCGGGGACTGGAACTTGTTCAACCCGGACTTGAAGAACACCCAGGCCACCCAGCAGCGGATGGCCAGGTCGGCCAGGGGAGAGAGCGTATCGGCGAACCGTATGACACTCCGGATCATGGGGGTTACCTCCTGTTGCGTCGGGGCGAATGGTTAACGGGATGATTCTCTTGGTTCGCCGGTCTCGTCATCGAGGCCGACGCCGACGATGTTGCCCAGCCGGAACTGGCGGGCGAGACAGTCGAGCAGGTCGAAGTCGGCGCATGCCGCCGTCGCCCGCTGGTGGCAGCCGGCGAGGTTCTCGCCCGCCAGCATGCCGGCGAGGAAGGCGGACTCGGCGGCGGCGAGGTGCTGGAAGCTCATCTCCAGCCCGCGTCGGGCCACCAGCAGGTGCTGCCCGCCGGTGTCGAGGTCGATGTCGTGGTCGCCGCCGTGGATGGCCAGTTGCCAGATCGGCAGCAGCGGGTAGGCCGAGCTCACCAGTGCCGAGGCCGGGTGCAGGACCAGGCGCAGCCGGTGGTGGGTCGAGGCCTCGAAGTCGCCGAGCGCGGTGACCGCGACCGGCTCGGCATCGGCGGCATGGAAGACCTCGTGGTAGTGCCACTCCATGCGTGCCACGTCGGCCAGGTAGGGCAGCGTGGCCGCTTCCGCCACCGTCGGCAGGAAGGCGGCGAACTGTCCACCGAAGGCATGCAGGTCGCCGCTGGTGGAGGGGTGGCGACGCAGGTAGCGCCAGGCCAGCATGCGGAAGAAGTCTTCGCCCACCAGGGCGAACACCGCCGGGTAGGTGGCGCGCAGCGAGCCGGTGAGGTTCTCGCGCACGTTGTTGCGATACACGCCGATGCGGCGTTCGGCGGACAGGCCGCCGTCGCGGATGATGGCTTCCAGGCCGTCGTCGAGGGGATCGTCGCCGTCGCGCAGCAGCCGTGCCGCGAAGCGCTGCTGGAACTCAAGCAGCCGCACGTTGCCGCTCCAGGATGCCGCGTGCCTCGCTGGCGTGGTCCACCAGCACGGACAGTGGTGGCAGGTCGGTGTCCCACTCGATCAGAGTCGGCACCGCCCCGGTGCGGGAAACGGCATGTCGATACAGTTGCCAGACTGCCTGGCAGACCGGTTGGTTGTGGCTGTCCACCAGCAGTTGGCCATCATCGAACGTGTTCACGACATGGCCGGCAAGATGGATTTCGCCCACCGCCTCGGCGTCGATGGCATCGAGGTAGGCGGTGGCGTCGAAGCCGTGATTGCTGGCGCAGACATGGACGTTGTTGACGTCGAGCAGGATGCCGCAGCCGGTGCGTCGCGCCAGGGTGTTGAGGAATTCGGGTTCGGCCAGTTCATCGTCGCGAAAGGCCAGGTAGGTGGAGGGGTTTTCCACCAGGATGCTGCGCCCGAGGCGGGTCTGCGCATGGTCGATGTTGCGGCACAGTCCCTCGAGGCTTTCCCGGGTCAGCGGGCAGGGCAGGAGGTCGTGGCTGTGCAGGCCGCCGACGCTGCTCCACGACAGGTGCTCGGAGACCAGGCCCGGTCGATACTGTTCGACCAGTTCGCGCACGCGGGCGAGATGGTTCGGGTCGAGCGGTGTCGCGCCACCCAGCGACATGCCCACGCCGTGGAAGGACAGCGGGTAGTGCGCGCCGAGGCGTGACAGGTAGTGATGGGGAATGCCGCCGCGGCCGAAGTAGTTCTCGGTGTGTACCTCGAGCCAGCCGACGGCGGGACGCTCGTGGTCGACGGCGGCGTAGTGTTCCCCACGAAGACCGATCCCGGCATCAGCCGGGATCGGTTTTATCGGGTTGTCTCCCGTTGGAGACACGAACCTGGCGTCTAGGCCTTGGATTCGAGGCTGCCGCCAACCAGTTTCTCGCACAGGCCGGCCGGGACGTAGACCCAGGCATCGCCCTGGTTGTCCGCGGTGGAGGTGCCGGCGCAGGCGCTGGTGTTGGTCTGGCAGTCATTCTTGCCTGCCTTGGCGACACCGTAGCACTTCTCGTTGTCGGCGGCGCTGGCGGTCAGCGGGGCAGCGGCCAGGCCGAGGGCGAGCAGGCCGGAAACGGCGGTGGAAATGGCAAGCTTGCTGTTTTTCATCGTGAACTCCTCGTTCGAAAATGGGGAAACGGGTTTGACCAGGTCGACCCGCAGGATCGATACGACTCGATGCCTGCCCGGTATGACTGCGCGTCCGGGTAAAAGTTTCCGTCTCGCGGGCACCGCCTTGTCGTGTCCGGGTCGCGGCCAGCGTGACCCGACCCGGCGCGGAGCGTCAAGTCTTCTCGGGGTACTCGCAAAGGTCGCGGATGACGCAGTCGTCGCAGGCCGGTCGCCTGGCCTTGCACACGTAGCGGCCGTGCAGGATGAGCAGGTGGTGGGCATCGCGCAGGTAGCGCTTGGGCACGCAGTCGAGCAGGCCGCGTTCCACCTGGTTGACGTTGCTGCCCGGGGCCAGGCCGGTGCGGTTGCCGACCCGGAAGATGTGCGTGTCCACGGCAATGGTGGGCTGGCCGAAGGCGGTGTTGAGAATGACGTTGGCGGTCTTGCGGCCGACCCCGGGCAGTGCCTCGAGGGCGGCGCGTTCGGCCGGCACCTCGCCACCATGTTCCTCGACCAGGATGCGGCAGGCGGCGACGATGTGCCTGGCCTTGCTGTTGAACAGGCCGATGGTGCGGATGTAGGGCACCAGTCCATCCACCCCCAGGGCCAGGATCTGTTCGGGCGTCGAGGCGACCGCGAACAGCTTCTCGGTGGCCTTGTTCACCGAGACATCGGTGGCCTGTGCCGACAGCGCCACCGCCACCAGCAGTTCGAAGGGGCTGGAGAATCGAAGCTCGGTTTCCGGCTCCGGGATGGCGCGGGCCAGCCGGCGGAAGATCAGCGAGACTTTTTTCTTGTCCACGGCTTCTCGCCCGGTTGTGCCAGGGCCTGGCGACGTGCCCGGCTGCGCGCCACCGCGTCGTGGATGTCCCGGGCCATGGCGGCATCGTCCGCGGACTGCGTGTCGGACGGCCGCGCCTGCCGGTGCGCTGGTTGCTGGCGCCGGCGGCGACGTGCGCGGGCCTTTCGGAATCGCTCTGCCGCGTCGGCGGCGAATGCCGGCCAGGCGGTGGAAGGGTGCCGGGGCGGGGCCGCGGGCACCAGGTCGATGCAGTCCACCGGGCACGGCGGCAGGCACAGCTCGCAGCCGGTGCACAGCCCGGCAACGACGCCGTGCATGCGCTTGCCGCTGCCGACGATGGCATCCACCGGGCAGGCATCGATGCAGCGCGTGCAGCCGATGCACTCGGCCTCGCGGATCACTGCCAGGCGCAGGCCGTCGAAGGCCTCCACGTCGTCGGCCAGCTTTTCCGGCACGGGCAGTTGCCGCTGCCCGGCCAGCGCGGCGAGGGTGTAGCGGCCGCCCGGCGGGCAGCGGTCGATGCCGGTTTCACCACTGGCCACCGCTTCGGCATAGGCCAGGCAGTCAGGGTAGCCGCAGCGGGTGCACTGGGTCTGCGGCAGGCACCGGTCGATGGCGCCGGCGTTCACTTCACCCGCATGCCGGGCTGGGCGCCGTCGTCGGGGGAGAGCAGGAATACGTCCTCGCCACCGGGACCGGCAGCCAGCACCATGCCCTCGGAGACGCCGAAGCGCATCTTGCGCGGCGCGAGGTTGGCCACCATCACGGTCAGCCGGCCGGCCAGGTCCCCGGGTTGGTAGGCGGCGCGAATGCCGGCGAAGACCTGGCGTTGCTCGTCGCCGAGATCGAGGACCAGGCGCAGCAGCTTGTCGGCACCCTCCACCCGTTCCGCCTCGACGATGCGCGCCACGCGCAGGTCGATCTTGGTGAAGTCGTCGATACTGATCTTGTCGTCGTCGTTCAAGGATGTGTCTCCGGGGCTTGCCGCGACCGGCTCGGCGGCTGGTCGCGAGGCATCCAGCATGGCCTGTACGCGGTCCGTCTCGATGCGGCGCAGCAGGTGCTTGAAGGGGCGGATGGAATGACCGAGCAGCGGCGATGCCAGGCGTTGCCAGGCTCCCGGCTGGTCGATGGGGTCGTCGAGGAACGTCGCCACCCGCGCCGCCAGCGACGGCACCACCGGGGCGAGGTAGGTCATCAGCACGCGGAACAGGTTCAGCGACTGGGTGCAGATGGCCGCCAGCTCGGCGTCGGCGCCGGTGTCCTTGGCGATGACCCACGGGGCGCGGTCGTTGACGTACTGGTTGGCGCGGTCCGCCAGCTCGATGATGGCGCGGATGGCATGGCCGTAGCGGCGTGCCTCGAAGTGCCCGGCCACCGTTTCCGCCTGCTCGACGAAGGCGGCGAGCCCGGCCGGGTCGTCGAGGGTGTCGCCGAGGCAGTCGTCGAAGCGCTTGTGCACGAAACCGGCGGTGCGACTGGCAATGTTGACCACCTTGCCCACCAGGTCGGCATTGACCCGCTGCTGGAAGTCCTCGAGGTTGAGGTCGATGTCCTCCACCCGCGGGTTCAGCTTGGCGGCGAAGTAGTAGCGCAGGTAGTCCGGGTCGAGGTGGTCGAGGTAGTCGCGGGCGCTGATGAAGGTGCCGCGCGATTTCGACATCTTCTGCCCGTTGACGGTCAAAAAGCCGTGCGCCCACACCGCCGTCGGCCGGCGGAAGCCGGCGCCGTGCAGCATGGCCGGCCAGAACAGGGTGTGGAAGTAGAGGATGTCCTTGCCGATGAAGTGCACCATCTCGGCCTCGGAGCCGGGTTGGCAGAACGCGTCGAAGTCGATGCCCTCGCGGTCGCAGAGCTGGCGGAAGCTGGCCAGGTAGCCGATCGGCGCGTCCAGCCACACGTAGAAGTACTTGTCGCTCTCGCCGGGGATGGGGAAGCCGAAGTAGGGCGCGTCGCGGGAGATGTCCCAGTCGCGCAGGCCGGCATCGAACCACTCCTTCAGCTTGTTCTGCACCTCTTCCTGCACGTGGCCGCCGGCAGTCCATTCGCGCAGCATGGCGTCGAAATCGCCCAGGGCGACGAAGTAGTGCTCGGTGTCGCGGTCCTCCGGGGTGGCGCCGGAGATGGCCGAGCGCGGTTCGACCAGGTCGGCCGGCGTGTAGGTGGCGCCGCACACCTCGCAGTTGTCGCCGTACTGGTCCTCGGCGCCGCAGCGCGGGCAGCGGCCGCGGATGAAGCGGTCGGGCAGGAAGATGCCCTCCACCGGGTCGAAGGCCTGGCGGATGACGCGGCGATGAATATGGCCGCCATCCTGGAGGCGGCTGAAAATGGTCTCCGACAGCGCGCGGTTTTCCGGCGAGTGGGTGGTGTAGTAGTTGTCGAAGCTGATCGCGAAGTCGTCGAAGTCGGCGCGATGGGCCTTGCCGATGCGCTCGATCAGCGTCTCCGGGGTGATGCCCTCGGCCTTGGCCTTGAGCATGATCGGCGTGCCGTGGGCGTCGTCGGCGCAGACGTAGTACACCTGGTGGCCGCGCATGCGCTGGAAGCGCACCCAGATGTCGGTCTGGATGTACTCGAGCAGGTGGCCGATGTGAATGGGCCCGTTGGCATAGGGCAGGGCGCTGGTGACAAGGATTTTTCGCGCGGCGTCTGGCATGGGGTCCCGGTTGGATTTTCCGTAGTAAAACCCTGAAATTATATCGTAACCGGGCCCACGTGGCGTGTGACAAAAAGCCGCCGAGGCTTTACCATTGCCGGCCTCCCGCGAGACCGCGAATTCCGAAGGTTGCCTGGAAACATCATGAGTGAGCTTGACAAGGCCGCTGTCGAAGCGGCGCTGAAATCCATCGTCGATCCCCACACCGGCAAGGACGTCGTGTCCTCGAAACTGCTGAAGTCGGTGGCGGTGGAGGGGTCGAAGGTCGGCGTCGCCATCGTCTTCAACTACCCCGCGGCGAGCTGGCACGACACCCTGCGCGGCGAGATCGAGCAGGCGGTGGCGGCCCTCGACCCGAAGGCCGAGGTGCAGGTGGAGATCGGCGTCGAGATCACCTCGCACAGCGTGCAGAAGGGTGTGCAGCCCATCGCCAACGTGAAGAACATCATCGCCGTGGCCTCCGGCAAGGGCGGCGTCGGCAAGTCCACCGTGGCCGTCAACCTGGCCCTGGCCCTGTCCGCCGAGGGCGCCACCGTCGGCGTTCTCGACGCCGACATCTACGGCCCCAGCCAGCCGCGCATGCTCGGCGTCAGCGCCAAGCCCGAGTCGCGAGACGGCAAGAGCCTCGAACCGCTCAACAGCTATCACCTGCAAGCCATGTCCATCGGCTTTCTCATCGACGAGGAAACGCCGATGATCTGGCGTGGGCCGATGGTGACCCAGGCGCTGGAGCAGTTGCTCAAGGACACGCGCTGGCGCGACCTCGACTACCTCGTCGTCGACCTGCCGCCGGGCACTGGCGACACCCAGCTCACCCTGGCACAGAAGGTGCCGGTGACCGGCTCGGTGATCGTGACCACGCCCCAGGACATCGCCCTGCTCGACGCGCGCAAGGCCTACCGCATGTTCGAGAAAGTGGAGATCCAGGTGCTCGGCGTGGTGGAGAACATGAGCACGCACGTGTGTTCCAACTGTGGCCACGAGGAGCACATCTTCGGCGAGGGCGGCGGCCGCCGCATGGCCGAGGAGTACGGCGTCGACTACCTCGGCGACATCCCGCTGGATCGCAGCATCCGCGAGAACGCCGACGGCGGCCGGCCGACGGTGGTGGCCGACCCCGACGGTCGCCTGGCCATGAACTACCGCGCCATCGCGCGCAAGGTGGCCGGCAAGCTGTCGGTGGGCAGGCGCGACTACAGCGACAAGTTCCCGTCCATCGTGATCCAGAACAACTGAGCGGCCAACGGTCGTCATCCTGGGGCGCTGCCCGATGAGCATCAAGTCCGACAAGTGGATTCGCCGCATGGCCGTCGAGCACGGCATGATCGAGCCCTTCGAGCCCGGCCAGGTACGGGGCGAGGAGGGCCGGCGGGTGATTTCCTACGGCACCTCGAGCTACGGCTACGACATCCGCTGTTCCGACGAGTTCAAGATCTTCACCAACATCAACTCGGCCATCGTCGATCCGAAGCAGTTCGACGCCACCAGCTTCGTCGATTTCAAGGGCGAGGTCTGCATCATCCCGCCCAACTCCTTCGCCCTGGCGCGCACCGTGGAGTATTTCCGCATCCCGCGCAACGTGCTCACCATCTGCCTTGGCAAGAGCACCTATGCCCGCTGCGGCATCATCGTCAACGTGACCCCCTTCGAGCCGGAATGGGAGGGCTACGTGACCCTGGAGTTTTCCAATACCACGCCGTTGCCGGCGCGCATCTACGCCAACGAAGGCGTTGCCCAGGTCATTTTCTTCGAGTCCGACGAGCCGTGCGAGATGTCCTACAAGGATCGCAACGGCAAGTACCAGGGGCAGCAGGGCGTGACCCTGCCGAAGGTATGATCGCCGGCCCCGCGCGGTCGTCGCGCTGACATCGTGGCAGGCAATACCCTCGGTCGGCTGTTCACGCTGACCACCTTCGGCGAAAGCCACGGGCCGGCCCTGGGCGGCGTGGTCGACGGCTGTCCACCGGGGCTGCCGCTGACCGAGGCCGACCTGCAGCACGACCTCGACCGGCGTCGGCCCGGTCGTTCGAAGTACACCACCCAGCGCCGCGAGGCCGACGCCGTGGAAATCCTCTCCGGGGTCTTCCAGGGGCGCACCACGGGAACGCCCATTGGCCTGTTGATCCGCAACACCGACCAGCGCTCCCGCGACTACGACCGGATCAAGGATCGCTTCCGCCCCGGCCATGCCGACTTCACCTACCTGCGCAAGTACGGCCTGCGTGACTATCGCGGCGGTGGTCGTTCCTCGGCCCGGGAAACCGCCGTCCGCGTGGCTGCCGGCGCCGTGGCCAAGAAATGCCTGGCCAGCTTCGGTGTCGAGGTGCGCGCCTGCCTGGTGGCGCTTGGACCCATCGAGGTCACCGAGCTCGACTGGTCGGTGGTGGAGAGCAACGACTTCTTCTGTCCGGACCCGGCGCGGGTACCGGAGATGGAGGCGATGATCACCGCGCTGCGCCGCGAGGGCGACTCGGTGGGCGCACGGCTGAAGGTGGTGGCCAGCGGCCTGCCGGCCGGGCTCGGCGAGCCGGTGTTCGACCGTCTCGATGCCGACCTCGCCCACGCGCTGATGAGCATCAACGCGGTGAAGGGGGTGGAAATCGGCGCCGGCTTCGCCTCGGTGGCGCAGAAAGGTTCCGAGCACCGCGACGAGATGACCCCGGAGGGCTTTGCCTCCAACCATGCCGGCGGCGTGCTCGGCGGTATTTCCACCGGCCAGGACGTGGTCGCCACGGTGGCATTGAAACCGACTTCCAGCATCCAGGTGCCCGGCAATACCGTGAACGTGGACGGCGAGGCGGTGGAGGTGGTCACCACCGGTCGCCACGATCCCTGCGTCGGCATCCGCGCGGTACCCATTGCCGAGGCGATGATGGCGCTGGTGCTGGTGGACCACCTGCTGCGCCAGCGTGGCCAGAACGGCCATCCCGGCCCGGTGCCGACCCTGCCGGAAATCGACCGCTAGCGCTGTCCCGGGGTGCGCGGCGCCTCGGCCACTTCGCGCGCGGCGGCGCCGTGGGCGTGGAACAGCAGCACGCTGATCTCGCCGATGCGTTCCACCAGGGCCAGCGCATCGAGATCGTTGCCCCCTTCCGCGACCAGCTCGTAGTGCAACGGCCCCAGGTAGTCGAGCACATCCTCGATGGCCAGCGGGTCGCTCGGCTTGCTGCAACGCGCCTGCTTGTACAGCCCGGCGACGATGCGCTTGACCAGCGGGTAGTGCACGGCGTCCGCGCGCACCAGTTCCGCGGCCTTGCGCCAGCTCGGGTTGAGCGGCAGCTGGGCCTCGCCGAGGGCGTCGGCGAGTTGCGCGATGTACTGGCGAAACTCCATCGTCGATCTGGGGCTCACGGGTGTCGATGCCGGTGCAGGGTAGCGGCACCGCGGTCGGCTGTAAACGTCCGCGGCGGGTTGTCGCGCGGGCGGTGGGCCGGCGCAAAATATGGTACGATTTTCAGGTTAATTCACCCTGTATTACACGAATTCCGACATGGCAGCTCGCACCCTCTACGACAAGCTCTGGGACAGCCACCTGGTTCGCCAGGAAGAAGATGGCACCGCCCTGCTTTACATTGATCGCCACCTGGTTCACGAAGTGACCTCGCCGCAGGCCTTTGACGGCCTGCGCGAAGCCGGCCGGCCGCTGTGGCGGCTGGCCTGTAACCTGGCGGTGGCCGATCACAACGTGCCCACCACCTCCCGCGAGGAGGGCATCGCCGACCCGGTGTCGCGGCTGCAGGTGGAGACGCTGGACGCCAATTGCCGCGAGTACGGCATGGTGGAGTTCGACATGATGGACCCCCGCCAGGGCATCGTTCACGTCATCGGCCCGGAGCAGGGCGCCACCCTGCCGGGCACCACGGTGGTCTGCGGCGACTCGCACACCTCCACCCACGGTGCGCTCGGTGCGCTGGCCTTCGGCATCGGCACCTCCGACGTGGAGCACGTGCTGGCCACCCAGTGCGTGGTCCAGCGCAAGGCGAAGAACATGCGTGTCAACGTGGTCGGCGCGCTGCCCGAAGGGGTGACCGGCAAGGACCTGGTGCTCGCCATCATCGGCCAGATCGGCACCGCCGGCGGCACCGGCCATGCCATCGAGTTCGCCGGCGAGGCGGTGCGCAGCCTGTCCATGGAACAGCGCATGACCATGTGCAACATGGCCATCGAGGCCGGTGCGCGCTACGGCATGGTGGCGGTGGACCAGGCCACCATCGACTACGTCGAAGGTCGCCCCTTCGCGCCGGCCGGCGCGCTGTGGAACCAGGCGGTGGAGAACTGGCGCACGCTGGTCAGCGACGAGGGCGCCCACTTCGACCGCGAGGTCTCTATCGATGCCTCCGCGCTGCACCCGCAGGTCACCTGGGGCACCTCGCCGGAGATGGTCATCGGCGTCGACCAGCGGATTCCCGACCCGGACAGCATCGACGACCCGGCCAAGCGCGACGGCTACCAGCGCGCCCTGGCCTACATGGATCTCGCCGCCGGCACCGCCATCACCGACGTGCGCCCGGACAAGGTCTTCATCGGCTCGTGTACCAACAGCCGCATCGAGGACCTGCGTGCCGCCGCCGAGGTGGCGCGCGGTCGCAAGGTGGCGGACAACATCAAGCTCGCCCTGGTGGTGCCCGGCTCCGGGCTGGTCAAGAGCCAGGCCGAGGCCGAGGGGCTCGACCGGGTCTTCATCGAGGCCGGCTTCCAGTGGCGCGAGCCGGGCTGTTCCATGTGCCTGGCGATGAACGCCGATCGCCTGGAACCCGGGGAGCGCTGCGCCTCGACTTCCAACCGCAATTTCGAAGGCCGCCAGGGCTACGGTGGGCGCACCCACCTGGTCTCCCCGGCGATGGCCGCCGCTGCCGCCGTGCACGGCCACTTCGTCGACGTCACCCGCTTGCCAAGGTAATCCCATGGAACCTCTCGTTTCCGTCACCGGCGTGGTCCTGCCCATGGATCGCTCCAACGTCGATACCGACGCCATCATTCCCAAGCAGTACCTGAAGGGAATCCACAAGTTCGGCTACGGCGACAACCTGTTCGACGCCTGGCGCTACCTGGACAGCGGCGAGCCTGGCCAGGATCACACGAAGCGCCCGATCAACCCGGATTTCGTGCTCAACCAGCCGCGCTACCGCGATGCGAAGATCCTGCTCGCGCGGCAGAACTTCGCCTGCGGGTCGTCTCGCGAACACGCCGCCTGGGCGTTCCGCGACTACGGCATCCGCATTCTCATCGCGCCGTCCTTCGCCGACATCTTCTTCAACAACGCGCCGAAGAATGGCCTGCTGACCGTGGTGCTGGGCGAGGACGTGGTCGACCAGCTGTTCCGCGAGGTGTTCGACAACGAGGGCTTTGCGCTCACCGTCGACCTGCCGTCGCAGACCGTCACCACCCCGTCCGGCGAGGTGCATCGCTTCGACGTCGACCCGTTCCGCAAGCACTGCCTGGTCAACGGCCTCGACCAGATCGGCATCACCCTGCAACACGCCGACGACATCCGTGCCTACGAGCAGCGCCGCGCGGCCGAGGCGCCGTGGCTGTTCCAGGATCTGGCACAACGCCAGGCAACGAGCTGACCATGACCCGACTACTGCTACTGCCCGGGGACGGCATCGGCCCCGAGGTCACCGCGGTTGCGCGCCGCGTCATCGAGACCCTGGTGGCCGACGGCGATCTCGACGTGCAACTGGAAGAGGCCGCCCTGGGCGGCGTCTCCATCGACGCCCACGGCGTGCCCCTCACCGACGAGGTGGTGGCACGGGCCAAGGCGGCCGACGCGGTGCTGCTCGGCGCCGTCGGCGGGCCGAAATGGGAGGCGCTGGAGCGCGAGGTGCGCCCGGAACGGGGCCTTCTGCGACTCCGCTCGGAACTGGGGCTGTTCTCCAACCTGCGCCCGGCCATCCTGTTTCCGCAACTGGCCGCCGCTTCCTCGCTGCGCGCCGAGCTGGTGGCGGGGCTGGACATCGTCATCGTGCGCGAGCTGACCGGCGGCATCTACTTCGGCCAGCCGCGCGGCATCGACAGCGGTCCGGGGGGCGAACGTCGCGGCTTCAACACCCTGGTCTACAGCGAGTCGGAGATTCGCCGGATCGGCCGCTCCGCCTTCGAGGTCGCCCTGCAGCGTGGTCGCAAGCTGGTCTCGGTGGACAAGGCCAACGTGCTGGAAAGCAGCGAGCTGTGGCGGGAGATCATGAACGAAACCGCGCGCGAGTACCCGGAGGTGTCGTTGTCGCACATGTACGTGGACAATGCCGCGATGCAGTTGATCCGGGCACCGAAGCAGTTCGACGTGATCGTCACCGGCAACCTGTTCGGCGACATTCTCTCCGATGCCGCGGCCATGCTCACCGGCTCCATCGGCATGCTGCCGTCGGCCTCGCTGAACGCCGAGTCCCGCGGCCTGTACGAGCCCATCCACGGCTCCGCGCCGGACATTGCCGGGCGCGACATCGCCAACCCGCTGGCCAGCGTGCTGTCGGTGTCGATGATGCTGCGCTACACCCTGGGCCGGCCGGACCTGGCCACCCGCATCGACGACGCGGTATCCGGCGTGCTGGACGACGGGCTGCGCACCGCGGACATCGCCGCCGAGGGAGAGTCCGCCGTGGGCACCCGGGTCATGGGTGATGCCATCATCGCCCGGCTCGCGACCAACGGTTGAGTTTCCGGTGTGAACGGTGCATCCCTGCATCGAGCCGAAGGCCGGCATCGGGACGGTGCCGCCCTGAAGCGTCAAATCTTCGTCCGCTGTGCGGGAATTCCTTGCTTTTATTGACAAATTTGCAACAACCGGATTGAATACGCCCTGTTTTGATCCAGCAGCAGTCAATCGTCCCCGGTCGTCGCGACCGGACCTGGCACCGTCACCGACCGACGGGACGATGGCCACGATCGGCGCCGCTCGCGGGCCGACGCGGCGGTAGGCACAGCGTGCCCGGCACGCTGTTCGCAGCCGGGCGAGGGAAGTTTCCCGCGGCGCATCGACAGGACGCGGTGTACGCGGTAACGGCTTCGGCCTCCGGGGAGGCGTATCATCGGGGCATGACGCAGTTTCATTCCATTGCACGCGGAGCGGATCGCGCGCCGGCGGATCGTCCGTGGCGGGCTTCACGTACCCAGCATACTCGACACCAAGGAATTCCATCGCCGTGAACCTGATTGGACGTGCCCTGATTCTCTTTTGCCTGCTCGCCAGCACCGACGCGCTGGCGGTGGGGCTTGGCAAGATGCGCGTCAATTCGGCGCTGGACCAGCCGCTGGACGCGGAGATCGAACTGCTGTCCACCTCGCCGGCGGAGTTGAATGGCCTGCAGGTGGGCCTTGGCTCGCGCTCGGACTTCACCCGTGCCGGAGTCGACCGTTCGCCGCTGCTGTCGCTGGTCAAGTTCGAGACCCTGGTGCGCGACAACGGCGAACCGTATATCAAGATGACCACCGAGGAACCGGTCACCGAGCCCTTCCTGCACCTGCTCATCTCGCTGGACTGGACCGGCGGACGGCTGATGCGCGAGTACACCGCGCTGCTCGATCCGCCCCTGTACGCCCAGGGCCGATCGGCCTCGGTGAGCAGCCCGCGCATCGTCGGCGCCGCGCCAGGCGGCGCGGCGGTGCAGGCCCAGCCGACGTCGTCGGCGCGCGCCGCCCAGCCGCCCGCGGCGACCCGTTCCGGCCAGCTGTACGGCCCGATCCGGCGCGGCGAAACGGTGTCCGATATCGTCGCCCGCATGAATCTGCCGCAGGGCGTGGACGTGTTCCAGGCCATGGTCGCGCTGCTGCAGCGCAATCCCGAGGCCTTCATTCTCGGCAACATCAACCTGGTCAAGGAAGGCTCCACCATCACCCTGCCCACCGACCAGGAAATGGCCGCCATCTCCAAGGTCGTGGCCAGCGCCGAGTACTCCAAGCATCTCAACGAGTGGCTGGCCTACCGCAACCGGGTGGCCGGGTCGCAGATTGCCGCGCCGGCGCCGGCAACGCCACGGCCGCTGCCCGCCGATGGCGGTGTCAGCGCGCCCGCGCCGACCTCGCCGACCTCGCCGGCGCCTGCCGCCGGCGACCTGGTCGAGCGGGGCGAGGGCTCGGGGCTGTCGGAAGACGTGCTGCGCATCATCCAGTCCGACCAGGCCGGCAGCGGCAGCGTGGCCGGCGGTGGCGACGGCGCCGAGATCGGCGCGCTGAAATCCCAGCTGTCGGTGATGGAAGAGTCGCTGCTGTCCACCGAGCTGGAGAACCGTGAGCTGCGCGAGCGGCTGGCCAGCCTCGAGGAACAGATCAAGCAGACCAACAAGTTGCTGCAGGTGGACAATGCCGGCCTTGCCCTGGCCGAGCAGGCCGCGGGCAGCGGCAACAGCGCGCCGGCGGCAGCGGACTCGGGGCAGTCCACCCCGGCGACGTTCTCGCCGCCGAGTGCGGCGGAGGAAGGCGGTTCGCAGGTGCGGGTGACCAGTTCCAGTTCGTTGCTCGGCCCGGTCAACGACCTGCTGCGCGGCGACATGCTGTGGAAGCTGCTGCTGGGATTGGCCGCCATCGTGCTGTTGATCGGCATCATCGTCTTCATCCGCCGCCGGCAGTCCTACGCGGAGTTCGAAGAGACCATGATGACCGGCTCCAGCTACGACATGCGTTCGCAGTCGTCGGCCTTCACCCAGGTACCGCGGATGGACTCGATGCAGCACTCGCGCCAGTCCACCCGCGCCGACAGCCAGCAAAGCGGCAGCCTCATGCAGACCTCCTTCATGACCGAAATGGGTGCGCCGGGCATGGGCGCCATGCAGGCCGACGAGGTCGATCCGGTGGCCGAGGCGGAAGTCTACATGGCCTACGGTCGCGACCAGCAGGCGATGGAAGTGCTGCAGGACGCCATTCGCCGCGACCCGGCACGGGTGGAACTGAAGCTGAAGCTGCTCGAGGTCTACCAGAAGCGAAAGGACGTCCGCGCCTTCGAGTCGCTGGCCGAGGAACTCTACCCGGCCATCGGCAAGGACGGCAGCCGCTGGGGCCGGGTGGTCGACATGGGACGCCGCATCTCTCCCCGACACCCGCTGTTCGCCGGCGCCAGTTCGACCACGGCCAACGCCGATTCCATGCAGTCCACCCGTGGGACCAGCTCGGTGGACCGCGACAGCAGCGGGCTGGACCTGATCAGCGCACCGTTTTCCCGTGGCGGCGGTTTCGACGGCCGTGCCGACGATGCCGGCCTGGATCTTGCCTCGGGCAATACCACGCGTCCGCACGGCGAACCGCGTGGCGGCCAGGCGATCCCGGGTGGCCAGGCCAGCACCGGCCACGGTGGCCTCGACCTGGATACCGATTCGCTCAGCCTGCCCTTTGCCGCTACCCCGGCGCCGGCCACCGAGGCCTCGCCGCCGAGCCAGGCCGGTACGCCGATGGACGACTTCAAGGCCAGCGAAATTGCCACCAAGCTCGATCTCGCCAAGGCCTACCTGGAAATGGGCGACAAGGATGCCGCGCGCGGTTTCATCGAGGAAGTGCTCAAGGAAGGCAACGAATCCCAGCGCCAGCAGGCGTCGGAGCT
>CAYGJZ010000040.1:19682-37566 GCA_964350265.1 uncultured Gammaproteobacteria bacterium
GCCTGGCCCTGCCCGGCGGCGCCGCAACGAAACCGGGTCAATCCTATGCGAAGCACCGAACCTGGTCATGATGGCGGCACCAGCCAGGTGATCGTCGACGGCATCTGCGACTGGCTGATCGAACAGGCCCTCGGCGAACCCGCCCTGGAGTCGGTGTTCCTCGGTTGCTGCCAGCAACTGCATGCCGCGGGACTGCCGTTGGCGCGGGTGATGATGGCCTACTCCACCCTGCACCCGCTGTATCGCAGCCGCACGCTGGTCTTCCGACCCGGCCAGCCATTGATCGTGGAACCCCATCGCCACGGCGAGGCGGGGAACCAGGACTGGCGATCGAGCCCGATGTTCTTCATGATCGAGAACGGCGTGTTTCGCCTGCGGCGACGGCTGGTCGGCAGCGGCGCCATGCTCGACTTCCCGGTGCTGCGGGAGTTCCGCGACGAGGGCCTGGCCGACTACTTCGCCTGCATGAGTTCCTTCGACGGCGACCGCATTCGGCCCGAAGCGCCGAACGGCATGATCTGTTCCTGGGCCACGGCCGCCGCCGATGGCTTCGCCGATGACCAGCTCGCCGCCATTGCCCGGGTGCAGCGCCAGCTCGCCATTGCCATCAAGGTGCGGGTGAAGGAGGAGATCGCCGGCAACGTGCTGGCCGCCTATCTCGGGCCACAGGCCGGCCGCAAGGTCCTTGCCGGCAGCATCCGGCTCGGCGACGGTGACAAGATCCATGCCATCGTCTGGTACAGCGACCTGCGCGACTCCACCGCGCTGGCGGCAGGCATGCCGGATGACGAGTTCCTGGCCCTGCTCAACGACTACTTCCAGTGCACCGCGGGCGCGGTGCTGGACCACGGCGGCGAGGTGCTCCGGTTCGTCGGTGACGCGGTGCTGGCCATTTTCCCGGTGCCGGACGGCGACTCCCTGGCGACAGCCGGTGCCAATGCGCTGTCCGCGTTGGCCGAGGCCCGGGCACGGGGTCGTCGGCTGCTGGAACAGGGCCGCCCGGCCCGGTTCGGCGTGGCCCTGCACATCGGCGACGTGCTGTTCGGCAACATCGGGGTGCCGTCACGGGTGGAGTTCTCGGTGATCGGCCCGTGTGCCAACGAGGTGGCGCGAATCGAGTCGTTGACCAAGCAGCTTGGCCATTCGGCACTCTTGTCGGCACCGCTGGTCGAGGCCCTGTCGACGCCTGCGCCAGGCGGTGCAGGTCGGCGGCCCGGGCTGCCCGGGCTGGAAGACCTCGGCAGCCACGCCGTGGCCGGCGTGGCGCAGCCGATGCATGTCTACGGCGTGGCGGAAGAGCCGTCGCGCTGAGCGGACCACGGCCGGGCGCCGCGGTCCACGAGCCAGGGCATCAGCCCTTGCCGACCCCCGCGGCCAGCTCGGCGACGAAGCCGGCCACCGCGTCTGCCAGGCCGTCCTTCGCCTGGTGCTTGTCGTCGAGATGCCCGGCGACCACGTTTACCACCGCCGTGCCCACCACCACCGCGTCGGCGAAACGGCCGATGCGTTCGACCTGCACCGCGTCGCGAATGCCGAAGCCCACCGCGATGGGCAGCTCGGTGTTGGATTTCAGGCGCTTCACCGCGGCTTCCACCTCGGCCTCCTGGGCCGAGCGGGTGCCGGTCACGCCGAGCACCGCCACGTAGTAGACGAAGCCGCTGGTGTTGGTCAGCACCCTGGGCAGGCGTTGGTCGTCGGTGGTGGGCGTGGCCAGGCGAATCCAGTGCAGGCCCCGGGCCATGGCCGGATGGCACAGCTCGTCGTCCTCTTCCAACGGCAGGTCGACCACGATCAATCCATCCACGCCCGCCTCCACGGCGGCATCGAGAAAGGCATCGGCGCCCATCTTGTGGATCGGGTTGTAGTAGCCCATCAGGATGATCGGCGTGTCGTCGTCGGTCTCGCGGAACCGGCGCACCTGTTCCAGGGTTTTGGCCAGGGTCATGCCTGCCGCCAGCGCCCGCTGGCTGGCGGCCTGGATGGCGGGGCCGTCGGCCATCGGGTCGGAAAAGGGCATGCCCAGCTCGATGACGTCGGCACCGGCCGCGGCCAGGCGCGAGAACACTTCGTAGCCGGTGTCCGGGTCCGGGTCGCCGGCGGTCACGAAGGTGACCAGGGCGGCTCGGGACTCGGCGCGGACGGTGTCGAAGCGGCGTTCCAGTCGGCTGCGGCGCGCATTCACAGTTCCACCCCCAGCGCCTCGGCAACGGTGAACACGTCCTTGTCGCCGCGACCGCACAGGTTCATGACCAGCAGATCGTCGCGTCCCATCTGCGGTGCCAGCTTGCACACGTGGGCCAGGGCATGGGCCGGCTCCAGTGCCGGGATGATGCCCTCGGTGCGGCAGCACAGCTGGAAGGCGTCGAGTGCCTCGCGGTCGGTGACGGAGACATACTGCACGCGCTTCATCTCGTGCAGCCAGCTGTGCTCCGGGCCGATGCCGGGATAGTCGAGGCCGGCGGAGATCGAGTGGGCGTCGATGATCTGGCCGTCGTCGTCCTGCAGCAGGTAGGTGCGGTTGCCATGCAGCACGCCGGGCTCGCCACCGGTGAGGGAGGCGGCGTGCCGCCCGGTGGCGATGCCGTCGCCGGCGGCTTCCACGCCGTAGATGGCCACCGACTCGTCGTCGAGGAAGGGGTGGAACAGGCCGATGGCATTGGAGCCACCGCCGATGCAGGCCACCAGCGCGTCCGGCAGGCGGTTCTCGGCGCGCATGAGCTGCTCGCGCACCTCGTTGCCGATGACGCACTGGAAGTCGCGCACCATGGCGGGGTAGGGATGCGGGCCGGCCGCGGTGCCGATGATGTAGAAGGTGTCCTCGACGTTGGCCACCCAGTCGCGCAGGGCTTCGTTCATGGCGTCCTTGAGGGTCGCCGTGCCGCTGTGCACCGGTACCACCTCGGCGCCGAGCAGCTTCATGCGGAACACGTTCGGCGCCTGGCGGGCGATGTCGGTGGCGCCCATGTAGACCACGCAGGGCAGGTTGAACAGGGCGCAGACCGTGGCGGTGGCAACACCGTGCTGGCCGGCCCCGGTCTCGGCGATGATGCGGGTCTTGCCCATGCGCCGCGCCAGCAGGATCTGGCCAAGGGTGTTGTTGATCTTGTGCGCGCCGGTATGGTTGAGCTCGTCGCGCTTGAAGTAGATCCGCGCGCCGCCGAGCTCTTCGCTGAGCCGAATGGCATGGTAGAGCGGGCTCGGCCGGCCGATGTAGTGCTCGGCGTAGTAGTCGAAGTCGCGCTGGAAGGCCGGGTCGGCGCGGGCCGCGTCGTAGGCGCGCTCGACCTCGAGGACCAGCGGCATCAACGTTTCGGCGACGAAGCGGCCGCCGAAGATGCCGAAGTGACCGGATTCGTCCGGACCGCTGCGGTAGGATTCGGGTTTTTGCATGACAGGCTCGGGTAGTCGTGAAACCACCGGTTCGGCGGCTCGGTACCGCGCCGGACCCTGGCGGTCGACGGATCGTGGAACGGGTGTGGATCGCGGTCGGAGTCAGCGCTGCCGTGGGCTACAATGCACGCCGCCGGCATCGCCTTGTCGCCGGAAGTTTTCCCGTCCCGCCGAAGCTGCCGATTATACATGACCGCACCCGATGACTGACCCTGCCCCCGTGCGTCGCCTGGCGGCGATGGTGGAGTACGACGGCACCCGCTTCCACGGCTGGCAGCGGCAGGCCGGCAGCGCCACCGTGCAGGGCGTGGTGGAGCAGGCGCTGTCCTTCGTCGCCGATCACCCGGTGGCGGTGACCTGCGCCGGCCGCACCGATGCCGGCGTGCACGCCACCGCCCAGGTGATTCACTTCGATACCCCGGCGCTGCGCAGCGAGCATGGCTGGTTGCGCGGCAGCAACACCCGCCTGCCCGATGGCGTGGCCATCCACTGGATCGGACAGGTGTCCGGGGATTTTCACGCCCGCTTCGGCGCCCGCCGCCGTCGCTATCGCTACATCCTCCTGGCGCAGCCGGTGGCGCCGGCCCTGCTGCATGCCCGGGTCGCGTGGATCCACCGGCCACTGCACGTGCCGGCGATGGCCGATGCCGCCGCCTGCCTGCTCGGGCGCCATGATTTCAGCGCCTTCCGTGCCGCCGCCTGCCAGTCGAAGAACCCGGTAAAAACCCTCTACCGGCTCTGCGTTCGGCAACACGGCGACTTCACCTGCCTGGACCTGGAAGCGGACGGTTTCCTGCACCACATGGTGCGCAACATCGCCGGCGTGCTGATGCGCATCGGCCATGGCGAGGCACCGGTTTCCTGGTGCGCCGAGGTGCTCGCCTCCGGCGACCGGCGCCTTGGCGGGGTGACCGCGCCCCCCGGCGGTCTCTACCTGACCGGGGTGGACTACGACGACGTGCACGGCCTGCCGCCGGCGCCGCCGGCGCCGCGATTCTGGTAAACTTTGCCGTCTTCATGAGCGCGAAACCCGCGGCGACGGCGCCAGCCGACGCCCACATCCCCCCAGCAACCCGAACGGATCCAAGCCAGGTGCGAACCCGGGTCAAAATCTGTGGCATTACCCGTGTCGAGGACGCCCGCGTGGCGGTGGCAGCCGGCGCCGATGCGCTGGGCGTGGTGTACTACCCGCCCAGCGTGCGCAGCGCCGCCATCGACGATGCCGCGGCCATCCGCGCCGCGGTGCCGCCCTTCGTCTCGCTGGTGCTGGTCACCGTGGATCTCGACGAGGACACCCACCGGCGGTGGATCGAGGCGCTGCGCCCGGACCTGCTGCAGTTTCACGGCAGCGAGTCCCCCGACTTGTGCCGCCGCTTCGGCCGGCCCTATATTAAATCCCTGCGCATGCGCGACGACGTCGATCTCGACCGGCAAGAAGAGCGCTACCACGATGCCGGCGCCCTGTTGCTGGACAGCTACGTGCCCGGCGTGGTCGGCGGCACCGGCCAGCGCTTCGACTGGCGACGGGCACGGCGCGGGCCGGGCCTGCCGGTGATCCTCGCCGGCGGCCTGGACCCTGGCAGCGTTGCCGGGGCCATTGCCCAGGCACGGCCCTATGCCGTGGACGTGAGCAGCGCGCTGGAAGCCAGCGGCGGCATCAAGGACCACGGGCGGGTCCACGAATTTCTCGCCGCGGTGCGTGCCGCGGATGCGGACAGGCAAATTTCTCCCGACGAGGTGTCATGAACTGGTTCGAACGACTGTTCCCGCCGAAGGTCAACTCCGCGCAGGGGCTGCGCGGCAAGCGAGGCGTGCCCGAGGGCGTGTGGAGCAAGTGCGAATCCTGCGGCGCGGTCCTCTACGGCGCCGAGATCGAACGCAACCAGCAGGTCTGCCCGAAGTGCGGGTTTCACATGCGCATCCCGGCGCGGCTGCGGCTGGAATCCTTTCTCGACCGTGACAGCATGGAAGAGATCGGCGCCGAGCTGCGCCCGGTGGACGCGCTGAAGTTCCGCGACACCAAGCGCTACCGCGACCGCATCAGCGAGGCGGAAAAGGCCAGCGGTGAACGCGAGGCGCTGGTGGTGGCTTGTGGAACGCTGAAGCATGCGCCGGTGGTGGCCGCCGCCTTCGAGTTCCGCTACATGGGCGGTTCCATGGGATCGGTGGTCGGCGAACGCTTCGTGCGTGGCGTCGAGCGTGCCCGCGAACTGCGCTGTCCCTTCCTGTGCTTCAGCGCCAGCGGTGGCGCACGCATGCAGGAGGCCTTGTTCTCGCTGCTGCAGATGACCAAGACCTCGGCCGCCCTGGTGCGCCTGCACGAGGACCGTCTGCCCTATATCTCCATCCTCACCGACCCGACCATGGGCGGCGTCTCGGCCAGCTTCGCCATGCTCGGCGACATCATCATCGCCGAGCCCGGCGCGCTGGTCGGCTTCACCGGCCCCCGGGTCATCGAGCAGACCGTGCGCCAGACCCTGCCCGAGGGCTTCCAGCGCGCCGAGTTCCTGCTCGAGCACGGTGCCATCGACATGATCGTCGGACGGTTGCAGATGCGCGACACCATCGCCTCCATGCTCGACACCCTCGGCTTCGGCGGCAGCATCGTGCCGCCGCTGGAGGAGATCGAGCCGGACGACTCACCGTCCTGAGGTCTTCGCGCGGCGCGCGCTTCACCGTTCGCCGCCGCCGCCGCCGCCACCGACGAGGCCGCCAACGATGTCTTCACCCCGTTCCCTCGATGACTGGCTCTACCACATCGAGCGAGTGCATTTTCGCTCCATCGACCTGTCCCTGGACCGGGTGCGGCGGGTGGCCCACGTGCTGCGCCTGCCGGCACCGGTGCCGGCCATCGCGGTGGCCGGCACCAACGGCAAGGGGTCCTCGGTGGCCTGCCTGGAAGCCGTGTACCGGGCGGCCGGCTACCGGGTCGGGGCGTACACCTCCCCGCACCTGGTGCGCTACAACGAACGCGTGCGCCTCGATGGCCTTCCCGTGGACGACGCCGCGCTGGTGGATGCCTTCGCCGCGGTGGAACATGCCCGCGCCGGCATTCCGCTGACCTACTTCGAGTTCGGCACCCTGGCCGCGCTGGTGGTGTTCGCCCGTGTCGCGCCGGACGTGGTGATCCTCGAGGTGGGCATGGGCGGGCGGCTGGACGCGGTCAACCTGGTGGATGCCGAGGTAGCGCTGATCACCGGCATCGGCCTGGATCACCAGCAGTGGCTCGGCGACACGGTGGAGAAGATCGCCCGCGAGAAGGCCGGTATCCTGCGCTACCAGGGGCGTGCCGTGAGCAGCGGGCGGCGGCCACCGGCGGTGCTGGCGCAGGTCGCGGCCGCTCGTCACTGCCGCCTGTGGCAGCTTGGCGTCGACTACGACGTCGAGGTGGTCGGCGGATGCTGGCGCTGGCACCGGGCGGCTGCCGGCGACGAAGCGGTCATCGACGACCTGCCGTTGCCCCTCGGCGGCGATCACCAGCTGTGCAACGCGGCCGGGGCGGTGGCGGCGGTGCGCCAGCTCCACGGGCGCTTGCCGGTATCCACCCGGGCACTGGCCGAGGGCCTGGCCGCGGCGCGCATGCCCGGGCGGCTGCAGGTGGTCGACGGCGTGCCGTCGATGCTGCTCGACGTGTCCCACAACGCCGACGGCCTCGCCGTGCTCGGCCAGTGGCTCGAGGACCATCCCGGGCCTGGCCGCAACCTGGCCGTGTTCTCCATGCTTGCCGACAAGGACATCGATGCCGCCCTCGGCCACGTTGGCGGCGACTTCGACCACTGGTACGTGGCGCCGCTGGACAACCCGCGCAGCGCCGGCGCCGACGCCCTGGCCGGTGCCGTTGTCCGTGCCTCGCGCGCACCGGTGGACACCTTCGCGACCATGCCCGACGCGGTGGACGCGGCCCGGGCGGCGGCCGGGGCCGACGACCGGGTGGTGGTGTTCGGTTCGTTCTACGCGGTGGGTGATATAATGCGCCACCTGCATCTGGACCCCTACCCGGCGTCGAGCTGACGTCACGACGGCCCCACGGTTCCATGTCTGCTTCCCGCAACGATCCGACCCCCAACCTGAAGCATCGTCTCACCGGCGCCGTGATCCTGGTGGTGTTGGCGGTGGCGGTGATGTCCATGCTGCTGGATACCGATTCCCCCGGGGTCGCGCCGGCGCCGGTGGAGCAGGGCGACGATGGCTTCGTCTCCAGGATCGTCAGCACCGACGGCGAGAATGCGGTGGTGCCGGCGCCGGCGACGCCGCCGCCGGAGCTGGAGGCGGCCGATGCCGATGCCCTCGGCGTGCTGTCCGGCAGGGACGATGCTCCCGCGACAGCGCCGCCGGCGGCCGAGCCTGCGGCGTCCGTCGCGCCTCCCGCCGCCCCGGCACCGCCAACGAAGCCGGCAAGCCCGGCGTCGACGCCGCTGGTGGTGGAACCCGTGCTGCGGCAAGATACCCGCATGCCGCGTCCGGCGCCGCGCATCAACACGGTACAGGCCGAAGAGAAACCCGCTCCCCGGTCCACCGAGGTGGCCGCCGCCACCCGTCCGCAGCGCGCTCCCGCCGCCAGCGAGTCGTGGGTGGTGCGGGTCGGCGCCTTCTCCGACCGGACCAATGCCGAGGGCATCAGCCAGCGACTTTCCGACGGCGGCTTCACCCCGGCGTCGGCGCCGATCAACGTCAACGGCAAGACCATGATCCGCGTCTGGGTGGGACCCTACCCGGACCGCGTGGCGGCCACGCGGGCAAAATCGGAAATCGCCCGCATCTTCAAGATCAATGGCTTCGTCGTCCGCCAGGAGTAGGGCAACGCCGCCGGTGACGGTGGCGCTGCCTGCCCGGGCCGCGGGTGGTGTGCGCTGGCGATGACGCTGACATCGCTGGACTACGTGCTGATTGCCGTGCTGGCAGTCTCCGCCGTGGTGGGCATGGTGCGCGGGCTGGTGCGTGAACTGCTGGCGCTGCTGTCCTGGGTGGTGTCGTTGTGGCTGGCCTTGCAGTACGCGGAGCCGCTGTCCGTCCACCTTGAGCCCTATTTGAACTCGCCGCAGATCCAGTACATGGTGGCGCTGGCGGCGATTTTCGTCATCAGCCTTTTATTGCTGTCGATGACGGCGATGATCCTGGTCAAGCTGCTCACCTGGGTGGGCGTGGCCGGCACTGATCGCAGTCTCGGCGGGCTGTTCGGCCTGGTGCGTGGCGTGGCCATCGCGCTGGTGCTGGTGTTCGTCATCCGGTTGACCCCGGCCACCGGCCAGGAATGGTTCCAGCGCTCGGTGCTGGTGCCGTACCTTGCGCCGATCTTTGCCTTCATCGACCAGCGGGACTTCCTGCAACCCCTTGAAACGCTGCCGGAGAGGATGGCCGGCAGCAGTACCGAACGGAGCTGATCCATGTGCGGAATCGTAGGAATCGTCGGCGCAACGCCGGTCAACCAGGAGCTGTACGACGCCTTGACCGTGTTGCAGCATCGCGGCCAGGACGCCGCCGGCATCCTCACCTGTGACGGCAGCCGGGTCTACCTGCGCAAGGACAACGGCCTGGTGCGCGACGTCTTCCATACCCGGCACATGCTGCAGCTCATGGGCAACATGGGCATCGGCCACGTGCGCTACCCCACCGCCGGCTGCGATTCCCGCGCCGAGGCGCAGCCGTTCTACGTCAACTCCCCGTTCGGCCTGGCATTGGGCCACAACGGCAACCTGACCAATACCCGCGAGCTTGGCGAGGCACTGTTCCGCGAGGACCTTCGCCACATCAACACCAACTCCGATTCGGAGATCCTGCTCAACGTCTTCGCCCACGAGCTGCATGCATCGGTGGGCGAGTCGCGCCTGCGTGCCACCCCGGAGGACATCTTCAACGCCGTTGCCGGGGTCTACCGTCGCTGTCGCGGCGCCTACGCGGTGGTGGTGCTGATCGTCGGCTACGGCATCCTCGCCTTCCGGGACCCCTACGGCATCCGCCCGCTGGTGTTCGGTCGGCGCGAGGAGCACGACGGCAGCGTCTCGCACATGTTCGCCTCCGAGAGCGTGGCGCTGGACGTGCTCGGCTACGAGGTGGTGCGCGACGTCTCGCCGGGCGAGGCGGTGCTGTTCGGTGTCGACGGGCGCGTGCACCACCGGGTCTGTGCCACCGACACGAAGCTCGCGCCGTGCCTGTTCGAGTACGTCTACCTGGCGCGACCGGACTCCATCATGGACGACGTGGCGGTGTACAAGACCCGCATGCGCATGGGCGAGAAGCTCGGCCGGCGGCTGAAGCAGGACTGGCCGGACAACGACATCGACGTGGTCATCCCGGTGCCGGACACCAGTCGCACCTCGGCCCTGCAGATGGCCTGGGAACTGGGCCTGAAGTACCGCGAGGGGTTCATCAAGAACCGCTACATCGGCCGCACCTTCATCATGCCCGGGCAGGCCGAGCGACGGAAGTCGGTGCGCCAGAAGCTCAATGCCATCGACCTGGAATTCCGTGGCAAGAACGTGCTGCTGGTGGACGACAGCATCGTCCGCGGCACCACCTCGCAGCAGATCATCCAGATGGCCCGCGACGCCGGCGCGAAGAAGGTCTACTTCGCTTCGGCGGCGCCGCCGGTGCGCTTCCCCAACGTCTACGGCATCGACATGCCGACCACCGCGGAACTGGTGGGCAGCGGTCGCGACACCGCGCAGATCTGCGCCAAGATCGGCGCCGACCGGGTGTTCTACCAGGAACTCGGCGACCTCGAGGACGCCGTGCGCGAAGGCAATCCGCGCATCGACGGCTTCGACGCCTCGTGCTTTTCCGGGCACTACATCACCGGCGACGTCTCCAGCGAGTACCTCGAGCGCATCGAGGCGGTACGCGGCGGTGCCGCCGGCGGGGCGGCATCAAGCGAGCTCGACGCCACCGACGTCAGCGAGCTGCAGTAGGCCGCGCCGGCGGCAACGCCAGCCGGTGGCGGGTGTCTCCGATCCGGTAGTGGAGCTCGCCGTCCACCACGGTCAGCGAGTTCGGCTGCTCGAACCAGTCGCCGAGCACCACCCGATGACCCTCGCCGCCTCCCACCCGGTGGCGGTGCACCGCCGGCCGGTGGGTATGGCCGTGAATCATCAGGCCGACCGCGGCGCCGGTCATCGCCGACTCGATGGCGGCACCGTTGACATCCATGATCTGGGCCGGCTTGTCGGTCTTCACCGACTCGCTCACCGCCCGCGCATCGAGGGCCCGGGCCAGCCGCTCGCGGGCATCGCTGGCGAGAAAGGTCCGCTGCCAGTCCGGATCGCGCACCATGGCGCGGAAGCGCTGGTGGTCGGTGTCGTCGGTGCAGTAGGCGTCGCCGTGGGCCAGCAGCACCGGCGAGCCGCCGTGCAGCATCAGGCAGGGGTCGTCGAGCAGCTGGCAACGGGTGGTGGCGCAGAAGGCCTCGCCGACCAGGAAGTCGCGGTTGCCGTGCATGAAGTAGCCGCGGCAGGCGCCGCTGGCGAAGAATGCCGCCAGTTTCTCCACCACCTGCCGGTAGCCGCACAGCGCGGCGGCGTCGTCGCCGATCCAGAATTCGAACAGGTCGCCGAGGATGACCAGCACGTCCAGCTCGTCGGCGGCGCGGGCGAGGAAGGTCTCCAGCCGCTGCTCGATGTCCGGGCGCGACGGCGCCAGGTGCAGGTCGGAAATGAAACCGACGCGGGTGGCGCGGTCAAAGGAAACGGTGGCAAGCGGTTCGGCAACGATCATCGAGGGCGGGGAGGGCGGTTGATGGCAAGCGGCGATTGTAGCCCGCCGCGACCGGCGGCGAGGCGCCGTCGCTGACATCCGTCGCCGGCACGCTTCGGTGGCGGGCAGGGAATTTACCTCGCCGGCAATGGGCGTTTATACTATCGCGTTCGACTCGGCCCACCTTGAGCGGCCGGTTTTCTCCCCATTTTCGAGGTGAATCGTGGAACTGACTGGTGCGGACATCCTGGTGCGCTGCCTGCAGGACGAGGGTATCGAGTATATCTTCGGCTATCCCGGCGGTGCGGCGCTGCATATTTACGATGCATTGTACAAGCAGGATGTCGTAAAGCACGTACTGGTACGTCACGAACAGGGCGCCACCCATGCCGCCGACGGCTATGCCCGTGCCACCGGCCGCGCCGGCGTGGTGCTGGTCACCTCCGGCCCGGGGGTCACCAACACGGTGACCGGCATCGCCACCGCCTACATGGACTCGATCCCGATGGTGGTGCTGTCGGGGCAGGTGTCGACGGCGGTGATCGGCGATGACGCCTTCCAGGAAGTGGACGCCATCGGCATCACCCGTCCCTGCGTGAAGCACAACTTCCTGGTCAAGGACGTGCGCGACCTGGCCAGCACCATCAAGAAGGCCTTCTACATCGCCACCACCGGCCGTCCCGGCCCGGTGCTGGTGGACGTGCCCAAGGACGTCACCGCGGCAGTCACCGAGTACAGCTACCCGACGACCGTCGAGATGCGCTCCTATGCGCCGTCCCGCCGCGGCCATCCGAAGCAGATTGCCCGCGCCGCCGAACTGCTGGCCAGCGCCCGCCGGCCGATCATCTATTCCGGCGGCGGCGTGGTGAGCGGCAATGCCCATGTCGAACTCACCGAGCTGGTCCGACATCTCGGCTACCCGTGCACCAACACCCTGATGGGGCTGGGCGCCTTTCCGGCCGAGGACCCGCTGTTCATCGGCATGCTGGGCATGCACGGCACCTACGAAGCCAACCTGGCGATGCACGAGTGCGACGTCATGCTGGCGGTGGGGGCACGTTTCGACGACCGCATCACCGGCGACGTGAAGAAATTCGCGCCGCATGCCCGCATCATCCACATCGACATCGACCCGGCCTCCATCGGCAAGGTGGTGCCGGCGGAAATTCCCATCGTCGGCCAGGCCGCACCGGTGCTGGCCGATCTGCTCGCCGCGCTCAAGCGCATCGACGCCAGGCCGGATGCCGACGCCCTGAAGGCCTGGTGGAAGCAGATCGACGACTGGCGCGGCATCCGCTGCCTGGAGTACGACCGCGACAACACCGAGGTGATCAAGCCGCAGTTCGTCATCGAGAAGCTCTACGAGCTGACCGGCGGTGATGCCTACGTCACCTCCGATGTCGGCCAGCACCAGATGTGGGCGGCGCAGTACTACAAGTTCTCCAAGCCGCTTCGCTGGATCAACTCCGGTGGTCTTGGCACCATGGGCTTCGGCCTGCCGGCGGCGATGGGCGTGAAACTGGCCCATCCCGATGCCACCGTGGCCTGCGTCACCGGCGAAGCCAGCATCCTCATGTGCATCCAGGAGCTGGCCACCTGCAAGCAGTACGACCTGCCGGTGAAGATCATCAACCTGAACAACCGCTACCTCGGCATGGTGCGGCAGTGGCAGGAGTTCTTCTACGATCGCCGTTATTCCCATTCCTACATGGACGCGCTGCCGGACTTCGTGAAGATGGCCGAGAGCTTCGGTCATCGCGGCATGCGCATCGAGAAGCCGGCCGATGTCGAGGGCGCGCTGCGCGAAGCGCTGGCGGATGACAAGGGCCTGTACTTCCTCGACTTCGTCACCGACCAGGCCGAGAACGTCTACCCGATGATTGCCGCCGGCAAGGGCCATCACGAGATGGCCCTAAAGCCTGCCAGCAACGTGAACGAAGACGTTGCAGAGCGGGAGCTTGCCTGAACATGAGAAGGATCCTTTCCCTGTTGCTGGAGAACGAGTCCGGCGCACTGTCCCGCGTGGCCGGCCTGTTTTCCGCGCGTGGCTACAACATCGAGTCGCTCACCGTGGCCCCCACCGAGGACAACACCCTGTCCCGGCTGACCCTGGTGACCAGCGGCTCGGACGAGGTCATCGAGCAGATCACCAAGCAGCTCAACAAGCTGGTCGACGTGGTCAAGCTGATGGACCTCACCGAGGGCGCCCACATCGAGCGCGAGCTGATGCTCGTCAAGGTGGTGGCGCGGGATGCGCAGCGTGACGAGGTGAAGCGGCTGGTGGACATCTTCCGTGGCCGCATCATCGATGTCACCAACGATACCTACACCATTGAACTGACGGGAAGTGGCGGCAAGATCGATGCCTTCATCGAGGCGTTGTCGGTCACCGAGATCATCGAGGTGGTCCGCTCCGGAGTGTCGGGAATCGCCCGCGGTACCCGTGCCCTGCGCGTCTGACGCCGGGCTTGCCGAATCCATGCCATTGACTACACAGGAAATTTCACGATGAAAGTGTTCTACGACAACGACGCCGATCTGGACATCATCCGCGGCAAGACCGTGGCCATCGTCGGCTACGGCTCCCAGGGTCATGCCCACGCCAACAACCTCAAGGACAGCGGCGTCAACGTCATCGTTGCCCTGCGCGACGGCTCTTCCTCGGTGGCCAAGGCCGAGAAGGCCGGCCTCACCGTGAAGCCGGTGGCCGAAGCGGTGGCCTCGGCCGACGTGGTGATGATGCTGGTGCCCGACGAGCTGATGTCGAAGCTCTACGAGAGCGAGATCCGCGACAACCTCAAGTCCGGCGCGGCACTGGCCTTCGCCCATGGCTTCAACATCCATTTCGGCTACATCCAGCCGCGCGAGGACACCGACGTCTTCATGGTGGCGCCGAAGGGCCCCGGTCACCTGGTGCGCTCCACCTACGTCGCCGGCGGCGGCGTGCCGACCCTGATCGCCGTTCACCAGGATGCCAGCGGCAAGGCGCGCGAACTGGCGCTGTCCTATGCCTCGGCCAACGGCGGCGGCCGCGCCGGCATCATCGAGACCAGTTTCCGCGAAGAGACCGAGACCGACCTGTTCGGCGAGCAGGCGGTGCTCTGCGGCGGTGCCACCGCCCTCGTCCAGGCCGGCTACGAGACCCTGGTGGAAGCCGGCTATGCCCCGGAAATGGCCTACTTCGAGTGCCTGCACGAACTGAAGCTGATCGTCGACCTGATGTACGAAGGCGGCATCGAGAACATGCGTTACTCCATCTCCAACACTGCCGAGTTCGGCGACCTGACCCGCGGTCCGCGCATCGTCAACGAGCAGACCAAGGCGGAGATGCGCAAGATCCTGCAGGAAATCCAGTCCGGCGATTTCGCCCGCGAGTGGATGGACGAGAACGCCACCGGCGGCAAGCGCTTCCCGGAGCTGCGCGAAACCGCGGCGAAGCACGGCATCGAGGAAGTCGGTACCCGGTTGCGCGAGATGATGCCGTGGATCGCGGCCTCGAAGATCGTCGACAAGTCGGTCAACTGACCACCGCGGGACGACCCGCGCGGAGCCATCGGTGAAACATCCGCTCATCGCCAGGGAAGGGTGGCTGTTCATCCTCGTCGCCTTCGGCCTCGCGGCGGTGGTCACCGCCTTCGCGTCGTGGTGGTCGCTGCCGCTGTGGTTGCTGGCGGCCTTCGTCCTGCAGTTCTTCCGCGACCCGCCGCGCCCGGCTCCCTCCGAGCCCGGCGCGGTGCTGTCGCCGGCCCACGGCAAGGTGGTCGCCATCGGCGAGGTGGACGACCCCTACCTGAAGCGGCGGGCCTGCCGCATCAGCGTGTTCATGAACGTGTTCTCCATCCACTCCAACCGGACCCCGGTGGGTGGCGTGGTGCGTGGCCGCTGGTATACCCCGGGACGCTTCTTCAATGCCGCGCTGGACAAGGCATCGAGCGAGAACGAGCGCAACGCCCTGTGGATTCGCACCGCGTCCGGCGTCGACGTGGTGGCGGTGCAGGTGGCCGGCCTGGTCGCGCGCCGCATCCTGTGCTACGTCGACAAGGGTGACCCGGTGGCCGGTGGCGAGCGCTACGGCTTCATTCGCTTCGGCTCGCGGGTGGATGTCTACCTGCCCACCGAGTGCCGTGTCGACGTCAAGCTCGGCCAGTGGGTCCAGGCCGGCAGCGACATCATTGCCCACATCGACACCCCGGCGACATCCGCCGGCCCGTCATCATGAACGACAATCCCCTCGATCGGCGCCGCAAGGGCATCTACGTCCTGCCCAGCCTGGTCACCACCGCCAGCCTGTTCGTCGGCTTCTTCGCCATCGTGCAGGCCACCCTGGGACGCTACGAGACCGCGGCCATCGCCATCTACGTGTCGATGGTGCTCGACGGCCTCGACGGTCGCATCGCGCGCTGGACCAACACCGCCAGCGACTTCGGCAAGGAATACGACAGCCTGGTGGACGTCATCTCCTTCGGCCTGACCCCGGCGCTGGTGATCTACGAGTGGTCGCTGTCCGCCTACGGCAAGATCGGCTGGCTCAGCGCCTTCCTGTTCGTGGCCTGCACGGCACTGCGCCTGGCCCGCTTCAACTCGGTGGAAGTCAAGGACAAGGGCTACTTCCAGGGTCTGCCGTGCCCGGCGGCGGCGGCCTTCGTGGCCGGCTGGGTCTGGGTGATGGTCGACTACGACATCCAGGGTTCCTCGCTCGGCGCGGTGAGCATTCCCATCATCGTCCTGTCGGCGCTGGCGATGGTCTCCAACCTGCCGTACAAGAGTTTCAAGGACTTCGACCCGAAGAACCGCGTGCCCTTCGTCGCCCTGTCGCTGGTCATCGTGCCCTTCGTGCTGATCTCCTTCGACCCGCCACGGGTGCTGTTCCTGATGTTCCTCGCCTACCTGCTTTCCGGACCGGTGATCTGGTGGCGTCGACGTCACCTGCACGACATCGACGCCGACGCCGGGGAGGGCGACGATGCCGGCGGGGACGACAACGATGCCGCCGCTGCCGATGCCGGCGAGGATACCTCGACGCCTCGTTGACGGCGGCTGTCCTGGCCGCCACGGCAGGTGCGATACAATGAGCCGCGCCCGGTCGACGCCGGGCCGACAGCCACGAGGTGCCCGCCATGAAAGACCGCCTGATCGTATTCGACACCACCTTGCGCGACGGTGAGCAAAGCCCCGGCGCGTCGATGACCGCCGAGGAGAAGCTCCGCATCGCGCAGGCGCTGGAGCGCATGCGCGTGGACGTCATCGAGGCCGGCTTCCCCGCCGCCAGCCCGGGGGACTTCGCCGCCGTGCGCCAGGTCGCGGAACGGGTGTCCGAGTCGCGGGTCTGTGCGCTGGCGCGGGCCAACGAAGCCGACATTCGCCGCGCCGCGGAGGCCATTGCCCCGGCCCGCGCCGGTCGCCTGCATACCTTCATTGCCACGTCGCCCATCCACATGCGCGAGAAGCTGCGCATGTCCGCGGACGAGGTGATCGAGTGCGCGGTGGCCGCGGTGCGCCTGGCGCGCAACTGCACCGACGACGTGGAGTTCTCCCCGGAGGATGCCGGCCGTTCGGAGTTCGACTTCCTGTGTCGCATCCTCGAGCAGGCCATTGCCGCCGGCGCCACCACCATCAACATTCCCGATACCGTGGGCTACACCCTGCCCGAACAGTTCGGAGACATGATCCGCCGACTGCGCGAACGCATTCCCAATGCCGACAAGGCGGTGTTCTCGGTGCACTGCCACAACGATCTCGGCGTCGCCGTGGCCAACTCGCTGGCGGCGGTACAGGCTGGCGCGCGCCAGGTGGAATGCACCATCAACGGGCTGGGCGAACGCGCCGGCAACGCCTCGCTGGAGGAAATCGTCATGGCGGTGCGCACCCGGCAGGACGTGTTCGACTGCGACACCGGCATCGATACCACCCATATCGTGCCGGTCAGCCGGCTGGTGTCCGGCGTGACCGGCTTCGCGGTGCAGCCGAACAAGGCCATCGTCGGCGCCAATGCCTTCGCCCACGAGGCCGGCATCCACCAGGACGGCGTGATCAAGCACCGCGAGACCTACGAGATCATGCGCGCCGAGGACGTTGGCTGGCAGGCCAACCGCATGGTCCTTGGCAAGCACTCCGGGCGCAACGCGGTACGCGAGCGGCTGCGCGCGCTGGGCATCGAGTTCGCCACCGAGCAGGAGCTGAACGAGGCCTTCGCCCGCTTCAAGGAGCTGGCCGACAAGAAGCACGAGATCTTCGACGACGACCTGCAGGCACTGGTCACCGAGGCCGGTCGCCGGGAAGCCCGCTACCGGCTGGTTGGCGCCGCGGTGTCGGCGCAGACCGGCGAAGCGCCGAGCGCGCGTGTAACGATGGTCATCGACGAGGAGGAACGACATGCCGTTTCCTCCGGCAGCGGCATGGTCGACGCGGTGTTCCGCGCCATCGAGTCGATGGTCGGTTCCGGCAGCGAGCTGCTGCTGTACTCGGTGAATGCCATCACCAGCGGCAGCGACGCCCAGGGCGAGGTCGGCGTTCGGCTTGCCCGCGAGGGACAGGTGGTCAACGGCCACGGTGCCGATACCGACATCGTCATCGCCTCCGCCAAGGCCTATATCGACGCCCTGAACGGCTATGCCGCCCAGCGTGACCGCGCCCACCCGCAGGCGGGCGTGGCGGTGTGACCACGGCGCCGGGGACGACCTCTTGAGCAGCGAACGGTCTGCACGGCTGGCGGCGATGGGCATCACCCAGTGGCGTCCGCGCCGGGGCCCCGCCGTGCCGGCGTCGGCCGTTGCGCCCGCGCCCGTCACCGAGGCCGCACCCGATGCCG
>CAYGJZ010000041.1:0-37536 GCA_964350265.1 uncultured Gammaproteobacteria bacterium
ACGATGCCCTGGCTGCCGATGTAGATCCACGAGCCGGCGGTCATCTGGCCGTACATCATCAGGCCCTTGCGATCCAGTTCGTCGAAGTGGTCCCAGGTGGCCCAGGCCGGCACCAGGTTGGAGTTGGCGATCAGCACCCTGGGCGCATCGGCATGGGTCTTGAACACGCCCACCGGCTTGCCCGACTGCACCAGCAGGCTCTCGTCGTCCTCCAGTTCGCGCAGGCACTTAAGGATGCGGTCATAGGACTCCCAGTCTCGCGCGGCCCGGCCGATGCCGCCGTAGACGATGAGCTCCTCGGGCTTTTCCGCCACCTCCGGATCGAGGTTGTTCTGCAGCATGCGGTAGGGGGCCTCGGACAGCCAGCTCTTGCAGCTCAAGGCAGCGCCGCGGGGCGCGGAGATCTTGCGACTCGGGTCGATTCGGGTGCGTGGCATGGTAGGAACTCTGCGGTTGGTACGGATGTTGGTGGTCACGGGTGGCCGGGTTCAGCGGCCGCGGTAGTCGTCGGTGGCATAGCGCGCGGCCAGGGCGTGGCGCGATCCCGGGTAGAGCAGGATGGCGCGGGTCACCACCGACTCGCCGCGAAAGGTGCGACGGGTCAGCTTCAGGCACGGCTCGCCGCGACCGACCTTGAGCGCGGCGGCCACCGCCGGCTCGGGCAGTACCGCCTGCACCACGTGCTCCATCTCGTCGGGGGTGACCTGGTCCACCAGGTAGGCGGTGGCGGTCTGCCGGGAGAAGTCGGCGGCGAGGAAGTCCGGCACCAGCGCCGGGTTGACGTGCCGGTCCTCGTACAGCACCGGCTCTTCGTCCATGTAGTGCACCGCCACCAGGTGGAACACCGGTGCCCCCGGTGCCAGCGCCATGGCCTCGGCGATGGCGTCGCTGGCGGCCACCGAGGCGAGGTCGTGCAGCACCAGGTGGTGGTTCCGTCCCATGGCGCGCACCTCGTCGGCGATGTCGCGCAACTCGATCAGGCTGGCATGGCGGCGCCGCTCGGCGACGAAGGTGCCGACGCCGTGCACGCGCACCAGCACGCCGTCCCGGGTCAGCTCGCGCAGGGCGCGGTGAATGGTCATGCGGCTGACGCGCAGCGAGGCCACCAGCTCGTTCTCCGACGGCAGCTTGCGGCCCGGCGCCCACTGCCCGGAATGCACGCGACGGGCGATCTCCTCCTTGATCTGCTGGTACAGCGGCAGCGCGGTGCGCCGATCCGGCCGGTGAAGTACGTCGCCGCGAGCCATGTTCAGGACACGAAGTACGGCGCTTTGCGCCAGTCGCCGCCGACCAGCACCCCGGCACAGGGGTTCAGGCCCAGGTTCACCGACAGCTCGGCGGGATGCTCCACGTCCCACAGCACCAGGTCGGCCACCTTGCCGGCCTCGATGCTGCCGATCTCCCCGTCCAGGCCCAGGGCCCGGGCGGCGTGGATGGTGACCCCGGCGAGCGCCTCTGCCGGGGTCATGCGGAACAGCGTGCAGGCCATGTTCATGGTCAACAGCAGCGACGTCAGCGGCGAGGAACCGGGGTTGCAGTCGGTGGCCAGCGCCATCGGCACGCCGCGTGCGCGGAAGGCATCCATCGGCGGCAGGCGGGTCTCGCGCAGCACGAAGAAGGCGCCGGGCAGCAGCACCGCCACCGTGCCGTGCTCGGCGAGCACCGCCACGTCGTCCGCGGACAGGTACTCCAGGTGATCCACCGACAGCGCGCCGCGACGCGCCGACAGGGCGGCGCCGCCGAGATCGCTGAGCTGCTCGGCATGGCACTTGATCGGCAGGTGATGCCTGGCCGCGGCCTCGAACACCCGGTCGACCTGTTCCGGGGTGAAGGCAATGCCCTCGCAGAAGGCGTCCACCGCGTCCACCAGGCCCGCCTGTGCCGCCGCCGGCAGCATCTCCTGGCAGACGTGGTCGACGTAGTCGTCGGCACGGCCGGCGAACTCCGGCGGCAGTGCATGGGCGCCGAGAAAGGTCGTGCGCACGCGCAGGCCGGTGTGCCGACCCAGGGCGCGGGCCACGCGCAGCATCTTCATCTCGTTGGCGGTGTCCAGGCCGTAGCCGGACTTGATCTCCACCGTGGTCACCCCTTCCTCAGCGATCCGCGCAAGACGCGGCAGCGACTCGGCGAAGAGCATGTCGTCGGAGGCGGCGCGGGTGGCGTTGACGGTGCTCATGATGCCGCCGCCGCGACGGGCGATCTCGGCATAGCTCACCCCTTCCAGGCGCTGCTCGAACTCCACCGCGCGGTTGCCGGCATGCACCAGGTGGGTGTGGCAGTCGACCAGTCCCGGGGTCAACAGCCGCCCGGCGCAGTCGATGCGCCCGGCGCCGCTGCCGTCGGCCGGGCCATCCGCGCGCGGCCCGGCCCAGCGGATGCGGCCGGCGTCGACCACCACCATGGCGTCGTGCACCAGGGCGGCGCCCGGCGCCATCGATGCCAACTTGACGTTGTCGAGAATGATTGCTGTCATGACCTGTCGCCCGGCGGTTTCCGCCCTCAAGGCTATACTTGTATATACAAGTTGGCTATAGTACATGGCATTCGCTTCTCCTGGCAACCTGCGTCCGCGCCCCGCGGCCGCCAGCATCCGGATCGCACCCGACCATGAGCCGCACATACTGGTGTCCCTCGGCGCTGACCAGCGAAGGCTGGCGCGACCACGTTGCCATTGTCGTCGACGATGACGGCAACATCACCCACGTCGGTGCCGACGTGCCCTGCGGCGATGCGTCGCCGCTGGCCGGCGCGGTGATCCCCGGCATCGCCAACCTGCATTCCCATGCCCACCAGCGCGCCATGGCCGGGCTGGCGGAACGCGCCTCGAACCACGGCGACAGCTTCTGGACCTGGCGCGAGGCCATGTACCACTACGTCGAGCGCATCGGCCCGGAACAGCTCTACGCCATCGCCCGCCAGCTCTACGTGGAGATGCTCAAGGCCGGCTATACCACGGTGGCGGAGTTCCAGTACCTGCACCACGACACCGACGGACGGCCCTATGCCGACGTCGCCGAGATGACCCTGCAGTGCCTGGCCGCCGCCGGCGACACCGGCATTGCCTTCACCGCGCTGCCGGTGCTGTACCGCTACGGCGGCTTCGGCGAGCAATCGCCGTCGGCGGCGCAGCGGCGCTTCATCAACGATGCCGACGGCTTTCTCGCCATCGTCGAGGGCCTGCGCGATGCCACCGCCGAGGACCACCAGGCGGTGGTGGGCATCGCACCGCACTCGCTGCGCGCGGTCAGCCCGGCACTGCTCGACACGGTGCTCGAGGCGGCCACCGGCCTGGTCGACGTGATCCACGTGCACATCGCCGAGCAGCGCCGCGAGGTGGAGGACTGCCTCGCCCACCATGGACAGCGACCGGTGGCCTGGCTGCTCGACCATGCCGCGGTGGACCACCGCTGGTGCCTGGTGCATGCCACCCACGTCGATCCGGCCGAAGTCCACGCGCTGGCCGCCAGCGGCGCCGTCGCCGGACTGTGCCCGACCACCGAGGCCAACCTCGGCGACGGCCTGTTTCCGGCCACCGCCTACCTGCGGGCCGGCGGCCAGTTCGGCATCGGCAGCGACAGCCACGTGTCGGTCAGCCCGGTGGAGGAACTGCGCTGGCTGGAATACGGCGTGCGCCTGGCCGAAGGCACCCGCAACGCACTGGCCACGACCACCGAACCGCATACCGGCCAGGCCCTGGTCCAGGCTGCGCTGGCCGGTGGCGCGCGGGCCTGCGCCCGCCAGGCCGGCGCCATCGCCGCCGGCGCACGCGCCGACTGGCTGGTGCTCGACGCGGACCATGCACGGCTGCACGGCCGCCAGCGTCAGGCGCTGATCGACAGCTGGGTGTTCTCCGGCAACGAGAACCTGGTGCGCGACGTGTTCGTCGGCGGCCACCAGGTGATCGAGGAAGGTCACCACGCCGACGAGGAAGCCATTGCCCGCGACTACCGTCGCGCCATCGACCAACTGCAATCCTGAGGCATCACCGAACCATGGCAAGCACGCTGACCCTGGCACCGGGACAGGTCACCCTGGCCGAACTGGAACGTGTCTACCGCGACGAGGTCGTGGTCGAACTGGCCGACTGCCGCGAGGCGGTGGAACGGGCCGCCGCCCAGGTACGCCGCGCCGCCGGCGGCGAGGATGCCATCTACGGTGTCAACACCGGCTTCGGCAAGCTGGCCAGCACCCGCATCGCCCCCGGTGACACCGCGGCGCTGCAACGCAACCTGATCCGCTCGCACTGCTGCGGCGTCGGCGAACCGCTGTCGCCGGCGCTGGTGCGGCTGGTGATGGTGCTGAAGATGATCTCCCTGGGTCGCGGCGCCTCCGGGGTGCGCTACGAGATCATCGAACGGATGGGCGAGTGCCTGCGCCACGGCATCCTGCCGCGGGTACCGTCGCAGGGCTCGGTGGGCGCCTCGGGAGACCTGGCGCCGCTGGCCCACCTGACCGCGGCCCTGATCGGCGAGGGCGAGGTGCTCTACCGTGGCCAGTGGCGGCAGGCCGGGGAAGCCCTGGCCGAGGCCGGGCTGGCCCCGCTGACCCTCGGCCCCAAGGAAGGGCTGGGCATGATCAACGGCACCCAGGTGTCCACCGCGCTGGCCCTGGCCGGGTTGTTCGACGCCTGGCGACTGGCGCAGTCGGCGCTGGTCACCGGCGCCCTGGCCGGCGATGCGCTGATGGCCTCCACCGCCCCCTTCCACCCGGCCATCCATGCCCTGCGCGGTCATCCCGGCCAGGTCGAGGCCGCCGCCCGGCTGGCGGCGCTCAGCGAGGGCTCGGCGATCCGCGAATCCCACCGCCAGGCCGACAGCCGCGTGCAGGACCCCTACTGCCTGCGCTGCCAGCCCCAGGTGATGGGCGCCTGCATCGATCTCCTGCGCCAGGTGGCCGGCACGCTGGTCATCGAGGCCAACGCGGTGACCGACAACCCGCTGGTGATCGGCGAAGAGGACGGCATCGTCTCCGGCGGCAACTTCCACGCCGAGCCGGTGGCCTTCGCCGCCGACCAGGTGGCGCTGGCCATCTGCGAGATCGGCTCGATCACCGAGCGGCGCATCGCCACGCTGGTCGACCCCGCCCTGAACTACGGCCTGCCGGCCTTCCTCTCGCCGCGCCCCGGGCTGAACTCCGGCTACATGATCGCCGAGGTCACCGCCGCCGCGCTGATGGCCGAGAACAAGCAGCGCGCCATGCCCTGCTCGGTGGACTCCACCCCCACCAGCGCCAACCAGGAGGACCACGTGTCCATGGCCTGCCACGGTGCCCGCCGGCTGGCGGCCATGAACGACAACCTCGGCCACGTCATTGCCATCGAGTGGCTGGTGGCGGCCCAGGGCGTGGAATGCCGACGACCACTGGCCAGCAGCGCGCCGCTGGAAGCGGCCCTGTCGCTGCTGCGCGGGCAGGTGCCCGCCCTCGACGACGACCGCGCCCTGTCCGACGACATCGCCCGCGCCGCGGCGCTGGTCCGCGACGGCAGCCTGCTTGGAACCGTCGGCGAACCGCCGCTGCCGTCAGCGGCCTGACCAGCGCGTCGAGGCCGTCGCGCGGCGGCCACCGCGCCGGGTCCGGCCACATCGCGCCCGCCAGCCAGTGACGACGGCCAGCGCGAGCGCGGTCATGGCCAGCGCCAGGTAGGCACCGGCCAGTACCCGCGCGCCGAGCAGCCAGGCGGTGACCGCGTCGATGAAGCCGAGCAGGCCGCCGGGCAGAACCAGCAGCCAGGTCCACGGCCAGCGCCACGCACGCGCCAGCAGCAGCACGGCGAAGGTGGCGAACACCAGGGTATGCGGCGCGGTGGCAAAGTGACCGACCTGGTCGAGGCCCGCCTGACCCAGCGCCTGCACCGGCCCGAGCAGGAAAGACAGCAGCAGCCATCCTGTCCCCAGCGTACCCGCCAGGTCCCGTCGCGCCAGCCGACCACCCGGCGACCGCCAGGCGAGCAGGGCCAGGCACAGCCCCTGGGCGATGGCCAGCACGCCGAGGGGAGTGGCCGCCAGCGAGATGTCGGCGAGGTAGCCGAACAGGAAGCCTGCCGCGAGGTAGCACCAGAGCACGGCGAACACCGCGAGGACCCCCCGCGCCGACACGGCGCGACCGGCCAGCAGGGCGGCCAGCAGCAGCGCGCCGCCCAGCACGACGACGAGGACCGGCAGCCGGTGATCCTGGTGAAAGGCCGCCAGCACGTCGCGCCAGGCCGGCAGCGCGTACATCACCATGCGCGAGGGCTCGGCCACCAGCACGGCCCACTCGGCGAGCAGACCGGTCACAGCGCGGCGAGGTGTGCGGCCATGCGTTCGCGCGCGGCGGCGTCGGGCAGCGGCCCGGTGCCACCGCGCATGTTCTCGCGCAGGTGCTCCACCCGCGTGGTGGCCGGGATGACGCAGGTCACCGCCGGGTGGGAAAGAATGAACTTGAGAAAGTACGAGGCCCAGTCCGGGCAGCCGATCTCGGCGGCGAAGCCGGGCAACGGCTGGTCGCCGTAGGCATCGAACAACCGGCCGCCGCGGAACGGCCGGTTGACGATGACGGCGATGCCCAGGTCCGCGGCCAGCGGCAGCAGCTCGCGCTCGGCGCCGCGGTCGAGAATGTTGTAGGTGAACTGGGCGAAGTCGGGCCGCACCTTGCGACAGATGTCGGCGAACTCCTCGTGGCGCAGCCCGTGGGAGGTGGTGATGCCCAGGTAGCGGATGCGACCGGACGCCTTCAGGGCACGCAGCGTGTCCAGCTGGGTGCGCCAGTCCACCAGGTTGTGCACCTGCACCAGGTCGAGCACCGCCTCGCCCCAGTGTTGCCGCGACGCTTCGATCTGCTTAAGCCCGGCTTCACCGCCGCGGGTCCACACCTTGGTGGCGGAGAACAGCGAGGCCGGTCGGCCAAGGGCGTCCAGGCAGTGGCCGACCACCGCCTCGGAGGAGCCGTACATGGGCGAGGAATCGATCATGCCGCCACCGAGCTCGAAGAAGGCCCGCGCCACCGCGAGCCGCGCCGCGCGCAGCCCTTCGCTGCCGCCGACGTTGAAGGTAATCCAGGTACCCATGCCCACGCAGGGCAGACGTTCGCCGCTGGCCGGCACCACCCGCCGATGCACGGCCTGGCCATCGGCGAACACCGGCGCCAGGGCACCGGCCGCGACGCCGCCGGCCAGGCGCAGGAAGTCGCGTCGTCGCAGTGTTGGCGGGGCGAAGGGACGATGCTGCATGCTGTTCTCCGAAGGGGATGGTCGTGCACCGGCCGGGAGCGGGCCTTTCCCCAGGCGTGAATATCCGCGAAAATAGCCTACGGCACGAACCACGCCGATCGAATTACCGTCGCGCAATCACCGCGTCGGCTACACGTACCCGTTTCACGCGCCCCCGTCGCACCGGCCCCGCGCGCAGCCGGCCCGGTGCCAGGTTGTCATGGCATTTTCGCACACCGACATTGTCGCCCCCACGCGGCGCCTGCCCACCGGCATTGCCGGCTGGCTGCTGTTCGCCATGCTGGTGCTGTCGGTGCTGCGCAATCCCGGCGGCGACCTCGCCATGTGGTTGTCCGGCGCGGCGGCCTGGCTGGCGGCGCTGCTGCTGTGGCCCCGGGTGACCACCGCGCAGCGCGTGCAGATGGTCATCATCGTTTCCGTCGGCGTGGTGCTGGCATCGTGGGCCATGCTGCGCGGCACGCCCATCTCCCTGCAACAGGCGCTGGGCCAGAACCAGCTGATCCTCGCCATGCTGGCGGCGGTGAGCTTCCTGAAACTGGTCAACCGCCCGGTGGTGGCCGGGGAGCAGGTGCCGGTGGGTCGCGCGGCCTTCCTGCGCACCCTGCTCGGCCTGCACCTGTTCGGTGCCACGCTGAACATCACCGCGGTGGTCATCTTCGCCGACCGGCTCGCCGCGCAGGCACCCTTCACGCGCCTGCAGGCGCTGATGATCAGTCGCGGCTTCTGCCTGTCGGTGATGTACTCGCCCTTCATCGCCGGCATGGGCATGGCACTGGCGCTGGCGCCGGGATCGCGGCTGGAGGTGCTGGCGCTGGCCGGGATTCCGCTGTCCGTGGTCGGCCTCGGCCTGACCTACCTGCTGCTCGCGCGGTCCGACAAAGGCGCCATCGAGACGTTTCGCGGCTACCCCATTCACCTCGACAGCCTGTGGCTGCCGCTGGTGCTGGCGGTCAGCGTGCTGGGCCTGCACCGGCTCTACCCGTCGCTGTCGGTGCTGACCCTGATCTCGGTGTCGGCACCGGTACTGGTGGCCCTGGTGGTGTGCCGCCAGCGCGGCCTGCGCGGCGGCGCGCGGCGCCTCGCCGACCATGTTCACCACGGCCTGCCGGACATGTCCGGCGAACTCCTGCTGTTCCTCGGCGCCGGGGTGCTGGCCGCCGGCCTGACCAGCGTGTTCGCCAGCTTCGGCAACCACGTGCCCTTCGAGACCTTCGATGCCACCGCCGCCGTCACCACGCTGGCGCTGATCGTGGTGGCCGGGGGCATCGGCATCCATCCCATTGTCTGCGTCTCCTTCCTGGCGCCGATGCTGGCGCCCATCGAGCCGGACCCGAACCTGCTCGCCCTGGTCTTCGTCAGCGGCTGGGCCATCGGCTGCACGGTCAGCCCGTTCTCCGGCACCAACCTGACCATGCAGGGACGCTACGGCATCAGCACCTGGGCGATCACCCGTGGCAACATCGGCTACTCGGCACTGATGGTGGCCGCCGCCAGCGTGGCATTCGTGCTGATGGCGCCATGAAGCCGGCACAGCCGGTTGCCGCCCTCGTTGCCGGCCCCCTATCATCCAGACGCGTGACACGCACCACCACAGACGATCCATGCCAACCATGAAAACCGAATCCCCGGCGACCCCGACGCACAAGCCAAGACCCCTGGTCGACCTGGTGGTCAGCATCGTCGCGCCGTCGGTGATCCTGATGAAGCTCAGTGGCGACGAGTGGCTCGGCGCCGCCGGCGCGCTGGTGGTGGCGCTGGCCTTCCCGCTGGGCTGGGGCCTGTTCGAACTGGCGCGCTACCGCAAGTTCAACTTCATCGCCATCCTCGGCCTGGTCAGCGTGCTGCTCACCGGCGGCATCGGCCTGTTGAAGATCGATCCACAGTGGCTGGCGATCAAGGAAGCGGCCATCCCGGGCATCATCGGCCTGGTGGTGCTGGCCTCCACCCACACCCGCTTTCCGCTGGTGCGCACGCTGCTCTACAACCCCGCCATTCTCAACACCGAGCGCATTGCCCAACGTCTCGAGGAAGGACGCAACGTGGAACGCTTCGAATCCCGGCTGCTGCAGGCCAACTACCTGCTGGCCGGCACCTTCGCCTTTTCCGCGGTGATGAACTACGTGCTGGCGAAGTGGATCGTGACCAGCGACGCCGGCAGCGCCGCCTTCAACGAGGAACTCGGCAGGCTGACCCTGGTCAGCTACCCGATGATCGCGATCCCGTCGATGATCATGATGATCGGCATCTTCTGGTACCTGTGGCGCACCATTCACGGCCTGACCGGGCTGGCGCTGGAGGACATCCTGGTCCAGAAGTAGACATCCGGTCAGGGTCATGCCGGCATCGGCCGGCATGACCGCGAACCCCGTTCAGTCGGTGCGGTAGTCGTCGTGGCAGCCCTTGCACGAGCCGCCCAGGGTGCGCAGCGCGGCGCCCATGTCGCCGTTGCTGTCGAAGGCCTCCTTGACCCCGGCGGCCGCCATCTCGAACTCCTTCACCGCGGCAGCGAAGCCCTCGGCATCCGACCAGATCTCCGCCGCGGCACGGGTATCGCCGTCCGCCGACTCGGCCGGGAAGATGTCCTTCACCACCGGGGCGATGCCGGCCATGCCGTTGACATGGGCGGCCATGTGCGAGGCGTCGCCGGCCTTGCTCCCGGCTATGGCGAACAGCGAGCCGGTGTGTCCACCGATCACCTTCATCACGTTCTTGCGGTACTTGATCTGGTCTTCCGGTTCGGCGGCTATGGTGCCGGCCGGAATGCTCATCGCTGCCACGATGAGCAGGGCGGTTGTGGTTCGCTGGCTGTTCATGGCGTCCTCGCCTGCTGGCTGGTTCGGGTTGGCAAAACGCGGCGGATGCCGCGTGCCGTCATTAGGCAACGGAATCGAGGTCGAAATCCACGGGGCTTACCAGATGTTAACGTTGATCCGGCACGGTGCCCGCCGTCTACAGCGCCACCTTCTCAAGACCGTGGTAGCGCGCGAAACACTGGTTGAGGAAGTGCCGCGCGTCGATGGTGATGTCGCGGGCGAAGCGCCGGCCGCGATTGATCTCCCGGCCATGGGTGGTCCAGCGCTCCGTGAAACGAAGCGGCGGCAGCTTGACGGCCAGCTGGCCCCGCTGGCGCGCCGCCGTGATCAGCGCATGCCGCTCCGCTTCCTGGCGATCGATGCGCTCGTAGACGCGGTAGATGGTGCGCGCATCGACCACCAGCATCACCGCCACCAGGGCACAGGCGACGAGGGCGGCACGGCGCAGCGGCGGGTGCCATCCCGGCTGGAACAACTCGCGCGGAAACAGTGCCAGCGCGGCGAGCACGAAGAACCACTGGGACACGAAGGCCACCCGTCCGGTGAACACCACCACCGGCGCCCCGATGGTGGCATAGGCGGCCAGCACGCCGATGGCGGCGAGGGCGGCGGCGGTGCAGGCCCGCCGAGCGAGGTCCGGTGGACGGCGCACCAGCGCCACCGCGAGGAAGGCGATCACGCTGAGCAGGATCAGCGGATCGAGATGGGCCAGCAACTGCGAGGTAATTCCCGCCAGGCGGGCGGGCAGCGGTTCCACCGTGCCCACCGCGTCGACCCGCGCATAGTTGCCCGGCGCGGCCAGCAGCACGAGGGTGCCCACCAGCCACAGCCCGTAGCCGGCCTTCAGCAGGCCCGGCCAGCGCGGCATGCCGCCGAACCGGGAGGCGAGCAGCGCGGCGCCGGCCACCACCACCACCGCCACCGACAGGTTCTCCAGCCACATGCCGCCGAGCAGGCAGGCAACCAGCCAGGCGCAGGCCGCGACCGGCCGTGCTGCGAAGGACTTCGCCGACCCGGCACGAATCCAGGGCAATGCGCAGGCGGTGGCCAGCAGGGCGCCCCAGAAGAACTGGATCGAGCCGGTCTTCCACAGTACCGCCTCGCCGAAGTTGGCGGTGGCGAACCAGGCCAGGGAGAGAAAGACGACCACGAAGACCAGGCCACCGGCGCCACCGACGCCGCCGAACACCATCAGCAGGGCGGCGCCGGCGAGGAACAGGAACAGGCCGTTCAGCACCGCCAGTACCACCATGCCGTGTCCCTCGCCGGAGAACACCAGGTGGTTGAGCACCATCACCGGGAAGCGACCCGACCATCGACGATACTCGCCGATGGCGGCGTCGACGGCGTTCGCCAGGCTCATGCGCTCGTGGGCGCGGCACAGGTCGTCGGCGAACATCGGCACGTGGAGCTGCAACAACGCGAGGTAGGCGCCGAACACCGCCAGCAGGGCAAGCGCCGCCAGCGGGCGCGCTTCAGTCGTCATCGCCGTCTTCGCCGACCCCGGCCCGTTCTTCGACCACGTACAACGGTCGCCGCTTGGCCTCCACGAACAGCCGTGCCAGGTATTCGCCGATGATGCCCAGCGAGAGCAACTGGATGCCGCCGAAGAACAGCACCACCGTCAGCAGCGAGGCGTAGCCGGGGATGTCGACGCCGTGCACCAGCACGCGCAGCACGATGACCACGGCATAGGCGAAGGCCAGCAGCGACACCACCGCGCCGATGTACAGCCACAGGCGCAGCGGCACCGTGGTGAAGCCGGCGATGCCGTCGAGAGCGAAGTTCCACAATCGCCAGTAACTCCACTTGCTGCTGCCGCGGGCACGCTGCGGACGCTCGAAGGGCACGCCGATGGACGAGAAGCCGACCCAGGCGAACATGCCCTTCATGAAGCGGTTGCGCTCGGGCATCCGGCGCAGGGCATTGATCACCTTGCGATCCATCAGGCGGAAATCGCCGGCATCGGCGGGAATGTGTTCCCGCGACAGGCGATTGAACAGGCGGTAGAAACCGGTGGCCGATACCCGCTTGAGCAACGAGTCGGCCTGGCGGCGGGTACGCACCCCGTAGACCACGTCGTGGCCGTTGCGCCAGTGCTCGACGAAACGTGGCACCAGCTGCGGCGGATCCTGCAGGTCGACGTCGATGGGCACCACGACATCGCCGCGGGCATGCTCGATGCCGGCGGTCAGCGCCGCCTCCTTGCCGAAGTTGCGCGAGAAGCCGAGCAGCGCCACGTCGTCCCGGGCCGCGGCCAGTGCGCGCAGGTGTTGGCGCGTGCTGTCGTTGGAGCCGTCGTCGACGAACAGGTACTCGAAGCGGAACGAGTGCCCGCTGCAGGCCGCGTCCACCGCCTCGACGAATCCCGCCAGCGCCTCTTCCTCGTTGTACACCGGCACCACCAGCGTCAACAGCGGCACCGCGCGCCGTCTTCGCTCAACCTTGTCTTGATCCGGGGGTGCGTGCATGGGTTCCACGAGGGGCCGACCGCGCGGCAGTGACAACGATTCTAGCAACAATCCCCGCACCGGACATGGGCCGGCTGGCAGCACTGTGGGCAGAGTGCTGGCTTGCCACGCATCACGTGCCGACTACAATTTTTCGAGGCGGCACGTGGCTCGACCACGTCGCCGTGTTCGCAAACGCATGTCGACAGAAGGAGTGTGCACGTGGACAACAACAACCAAGAACGCAACGTCATCGAGGCCACCAGCCTGCGCGGCTGGCTGCACGACGAACTCAACGGCGTGTTCGAGCGGCGCTGCGAAGAGCCCAGCGATGACGTCCGCGCCTACCTGGTCAACCTGCTGTATCACTTCTCCCGTTCCGACCGCTTCTTCGAGTGGCACCAGGAGCAACTCACCATCCGCCCGCTGGCATTGCTCTACGGCGAGGCGCTGCAGGCGCGCAGCCTGCATGAACGGCGCCAGATGCTGCGTCGCCTCGGCGACATCGCGCTGTTCATCGCCGGCGTCTTCGGACCGAGCCTGGAACGCAAGGTGGTCGGCGTGGACTATTACGTGAGCATGGGCGGCGGCGCCTACGACTGGCTCTCCGACAGCCTGGCACGCAGCCAGGTCGATGCCATGCATTCGCAGACCTTCGCCGAGCTGGCCGGCCGGTTCGCCGCGCTGGTGGAAGCCCTCGACGACTTCGCCCTCGGCTGCGGGCTGCGCGGCCAGTGGGAGGAACCCCGGCCCGGGGCCATCCGGCCGACCGGCGCCTGGCAGCACTGACATGCCGCTGGCCGAGTTCCAGCAGCAGCTGGAGCTGCTCTACGACGTTCGCCTCGAGCAGCAGGTCGACGACTACCTGGTGACCGATCCACGCTGGCGCACCGGTGTCGCCGACGCCGGCCAGCCGCCGTCGGCGGAGCAGTTGCTGTTTCACCAGGACGACGACGAGCTGCTGGTGTCCCTCTACCTGGACCAGGCACTGGTCGACGAGATGCGCAGCACCGACCCCTTCCAGCGGCTGGACCCGGGCCTGCTGGCCTCCTTCTGCACCGTGCTCGAAGGGGTCAGTCACTTCGTCTACCTGGTCTACAACGCCGGCCACGAACGACCGGTCAGCCTGCTGGAACTGGAACTGCAGGCCGAGGTGGACAAGTTCTTCGTGGTCAGCACGCTGTCGGCGCGCCAGGGGCGCACGCTGCACCACGGCGCGCTGGTACGCTGGCTGTTCGACCACTGCACCTTCGACCCGGCACTGGATGCGCCGCGACAGCGTCGCTACCGCCAGGCCAACCGGCTGGCGCGCGCCTTCTGCGCCCGCGCCGGGGACGGTGCAGCGGGCGAAGCGGAGACGGTGCGCGAGCTGCGTCGCTTCTATCGCAAGCGTCACCGGGACAAGTTGCACAGCGCGTTGTCCGGCGGGGTCCTGCGCGCGCCGTGAGCGGCCAGCGCCGACGCGCGGCGGATCAGCGCAGCGGCAGGGTAAAGCGGCAGCGCGGGTGGTTCATGCAGCCCCAGAACTCGCGTCGACCGGGCCGGGCATGGCCACGCCTGCGCAGCACCAGCTTGACGCCGCAGGCAGGACAGGTCGGCGTGCTGTAGTCCCCCGCCACCGCCACCTGGGTCAATGCCGCGCGCACCTCGCCACCCAGCGAACGTACCCGGCTGCACAGCACCTCGCCGCTGACCAGGCCGATGCGGTGTCGCGAGGCAAAGCGCTCGGCGCTCCTGGTGAACCCGCACACCGAGAACACCATGCCCTCGCCCACCTGCCGGGCACGCAGGGTGCCGAGAAAGTCGCGCACCATGGCGAGCGTCACCGGTCCGTCGCCGGCCACGCACTTGACCACGCTCATCAGTTCGCCCTTGCCGGGCAGGAAGACCTCCAGGTCCACCGCGTCCTTGGCACCGAAGCCGGTCTCCAGCACCTCGTAGTTCAGGCAGCGCAGGTATTCCGCGCAAAGGATCTCGAAGCGGCGCCACTCCATGCGGCGCAGCAGGCCGTAGCTGATCTCCTCCACTTCCGACGGCAGCGGGAAGCGCGTCGTGCGCGATGGCTTCGACGCCGCTGCCTGACCGTGCTCAACGGGCGGTGCCTCGCCTTGCTCCGCCGGTAGCGGGGTCTCGACACGGCTCGGCCGGGCGCGCCCGAAGGCCGCCAGCCCGGCAAGAATGAGCGCGAACAGCGGCAGGGCAACCTTCAATACGCCGAGGAAGTTGGCGAGGAAGTTGTGCGCGAAGACGACCTCCGCCGACGGCCGGCTATCCACCCACTGGCGGACGACCTGGTGGGCCGCGTCGATGGCGAGGAAGCAGGCCACCGCCAGCGCCAGGTAGATCCACCACGGTATGCCGGGTTTCGATTGCGCCATGGGCTGCACCGTCGGCAAGTCCTTCGTCACCGCCACCCTTGGCGGCATCGATGCGGAACGCACAACACCATGTCGTTCCCGGACTTGATCATGTCGGTCCAGCATATAGTATGCTGCCGGTGGATGCCACAATCCCACCCGGACCACCCTTTCACGCGGCACACGTCATGTCTTCCACCGGCACATTCGACCTGTTCAAGATCGGCATCGGCCCATCGAGTTCCCATACCGTTGGCCCGATGGTGGCGGCGCGACGCTTCGCCCTGGCGCTGGAAGAGGACGGCAAGCTCGATGCGCTGAAAGGCATCCGCTGCGAGCTGTTCGGCTCTCTCGGCGCCACCGGTCGCGGCCATGGCAGCGACAAGGCGGTGATGCTCGGCCTGACCGGCGACGATCCGCGCACCACCGACACGCGTACCGCCGACGAGCGGGTCGAGCAGATTCGTCGAGACGGCACGCTGCTGGTGCTCGGTCGCCAACGCGTGCCCTTCGTCGACCGCACCCACCTGGTCCTGCACAAGCGACGCTCGCTGCCCTTCCACCCCAACGGCATGCGTTTCATCGCCCAGGACGGCGACGACAACGTGCTCGCCGATCGCTGCTACTACTCGGTGGGTGGCGGCTTCGTGGTCGACGAGGCGGCAACCCGCGGCGACGACCCGCTTACCGAAGCCGAGATCGAACTGCCCTACCCCTTTACCTCCGGCGCCGAGCTGCTTGCCCTGTGCGCCCGCGACGGCATCGGCATCAGCGACCTGATGCTGGCCAACGAATGCGCGCGCAGCAGCGAGGCCACGGTGCGCGCGGGGCTGCTGGAGATCTGGCAGGTGATGCGCGAATGCGTCGACACCGGCTGTCGCACCGAAGGCGTGCTGCCCGGCGGCCTGAAGGTGCGCCGACGCGCGCCCGACCTGTTCCGCTCGCTGAACGCGCGCAGCAAGGACATCGGCTCGCCGCTCGGCACCATGGACTGGGTGAACCTGTACGCGCTGGCGGTGAACGAGGAGAACGCCGCCGGCGGCCGCGTGGTCACCGCGCCCACCAACGGCGCCGCCGGCATCGTGCCGGCGGTGATGCACTACTACTGGAACCACTGTCGCGGACCGAGCGAGGATGGCATCGTGCGCTTCCTGCTCACCGCCGCCGCCATCGGCATCCTGTTCAAGACCAATGCCTCCATCTCCGGCGCCGAGGTCGGCTGCCAGGGCGAGGTGGGCTCGGCCTGCTCGATGGCCGCCGGCGCCCTCGCCGAGGTCCTCGGCGGCACCCCGGAACAGGTGGAGAATGCCGCCGAGATCGGCATCGAGCACAACCTCGGGCTGACCTGCGACCCGATCGGCGGGCTGGTGCAGATCCCCTGCATCGAGCGCAATGCCATGGCCTCGGTGAAGGCCATCAATGCCGCCCACCTGGCATTGAGCGGCGACGGCCGCCACTTCGTTTCCCTGGACAAGGCGATCAAGACCATGCGCGAGACCGGCATGGACATGAAGACCAAGTACAAGGAGACCTCGCGCGGCGGACTGGCGGTGAACGTGGTCGAGGTTCCGGTCAACATCGTCGAATGCTGAGCCGCGTGTCGTCGTGTACCGGCTGAAGCCGGGCACCAAGCGCGACCTGCATCGGCAGTGGCGCCTGCCCGACCGCATCTTCTTCGGCTTCGGCGCCTGCCACGTGCTGGCGCAAAGCTTTCTCGACCGCTTCCCGGCGGCCGGCTTTCGTGCCCTGTGGATCCGTCCCGCCCCTGGCTGGTCCGGTCACCACGTGGTGGTCACCAACGGCGTGACCAGCTACGACTACCATGGCTACTCGCGCCACACCACGCTCCTGGCCCACTACTTCCGCCAGTACCGGCTCGCCCATCCGGGCTGGTCGGCGCAACTGGTGGCGGTGCACGGCTCGCTGTTCGACGACGCGCTACGCGCGCGCCTTGGCATGAACATGCGCGGCCCCACCCAGTACCTCCACGATGCGCGTCCGCGCGCCCGGCGCTTTCTCGAACGTCACCGGGCGGGCCATGCCGTGCACGTGCCCGGCTACAGCACCGCCAGGTGATTGTCCCAGAGCCGACCGGGCGTGCGCAGGCGCCCAGCGGCGGACAAAGCCGGGCGTTGCAGCCACTCGCCGCCGCCGGCCACCAGTTCGCCACCGTGGTCGGCGGCCAGCGCCGAGGTTTCCACCGCCAGTTCGAGGAGACCGTCGAAGTCGCCGCCCGCCGACCACAGCGTGACCACGCCACGGTGCGGTGAAGACACCGCGAAGCGCTGCCTGCCAGGCAGCCAGGTGACGCTGCCACAGTAGTTGCGCATGCGTTCGAGCACAGCGGCCGGGGCCGGCGCGAGACGCAAACGCTCGCCGTCGCTGAAGGCCACCAGCGGTGGACGGCGGTTCTTCGCGCCCTGGAACTGCATGGCCAGGCAGCAGGTGCCCCCGGCCACGGCGAGGTGCCGGATGCTGAGCTGGTGCAGTGCAGCCGGTGGCTCGCAGCGGGACAGCAGGCGGCCGGAAGGTGCCGCCACCAGGGCGAGGTTCGGTTGCATGCGATCGAGGTTGAGGCCGGCGCGACCGAAGTCCGGGTGGATCTGGATGCCGCCGTTGGCCACCGCCAGGACATCCTTCGACCACCAGGCGATCTGGTGCGGGCCGATGCCGTGGCTCGGGAGTTCGTCCACCAGCCGGTAGCGGTCAGCGGCATCGAAGACGAGGATCACGCCACCACCGCGGTCATGATCGGTGCCGCTGGCGAACAGCCAGCGGCCGTCGGCGGAGAACACCCCGTGGCCGCAGAAGTGCCGCCCGGCCGGCGCCTGTATCCGCGCCTGCCAGGCGCCGGCCGTGTCGGCCACCGCGATGAAGGTTCCGGGTCGACGCGCAAAGGCCAGCAGCGCGCCGCCGGGCGCCGCGACCACGTCGTGGCCGCGGCCGGGCAGGGACAGGCTCCAGCGGGTCTCGCCGCTGTCCGCGTCGACCAGCTCGAGCAGGTAGTCGCCGCCAACGGTCAGCCGGCAGCCGACCACCCGCGTGGTGTCGGCGGCCCCGGCCAGGGCCGGCCAGGGCAGCGCGGCCGCCAGCAGCCCGCCGAACAGGCGCCGGCGAGCGGGACTCGGCAGGTCAGTCGCCATCCAGGCTGACCATGCCGGCGGCGAGATCGAGGTGGCCTGGAATGTCGCCGAGGAAGCGCCCGACCAGGGCCTGGGTCGCCGCCACCAGCAGCGTGACCCGCTGCCTGGCATCGGCATCGTCCAGCAGATCCACCAGCGGACGCTGCAGGTCCGCCAACGCGGCCAGGGCGGCATCGAAGTCCGCCTCCACGCCGCCGAGCAGGGTGTCGTCGTCGATCACCGTGGCAAAACCCGCCTGCCACTGCGCGCGCAGGGCCTCGAGGTTGACGCGCACGTTGCGCAGCGAACGACCGCTTCGCCAGGACTCGGCGCGTCGGGGCCGGACGGTATCGGCGCTCTCGCCGAGCGGGCGGGTCAGCTTGTACTCCACGATCAACTGCAACTGCATGCGCAGGTCGCGCAGCAGCAGCGCCGCCAGCGTCTCGTCGTCCTCGAAGAAGGCATTGCCGAGTCGTGCCGACGCCACGTAGTCGCGGAACGGCGCGTCTCCCGCGGTCCAGTCGTCGACGATGCGCCTGGTGATCATGGCCATGTTGGCGGTGACCGCCATCGCCACCTGGCAGCGCATGCGCCGCTCGCCGGCGAAGTCCGCGGCCGTCGGCGCATCCTCGAACAGCAACTGTTCCAGTGCGCTGATGCCCTGCACCGCGACGCTGCCACGGGCGAAGTCGTCGGCATCCAGCATTGCGGCATCGCCCTCGGCCAGCAGGCGGCCAAGGTGCTTGCCGACGTTGCCGCGCTTGTCCGGCCAAAGCTGCATGCGGTAGCGACGCATCTCGAAGGACACCGGACCGATGGAGACGTGCTGCACCGCCTGCCAGGCATCCACCTGCCGATGGTAGGCGTCGCGCAGCGCGTCCAGGCCGGCATCGGTTGGCGCCGCGCAGAACGTTCTGGCGGTGTCGTCCAGCCCGGCCGTCGATGCCGCCAGGGCGCGGTAGGCAGGCACGATGAATGCATCGACGGTGGCCAGGTTGACCGGGGTGTAGCCGCCCTCGTCGGCAACCACCGGCATGGCGGCCAGCAGGGTCAGCGGCACGATGCCGCGCAGCAGGCGAATCAGCTTCACAGGCTCTCCAGGAAGGCAATGAGTTGTTCTCGCAGCGGCGTCGGCAACTGGCGTACCTGCTCGGCCTGCGCCGCGGCCTCGCCACCGTGCCACAAAATGGCCTCGAGCACGCTGCGCGCGCGACCGTCGTGCAGCAATGCCGGGGTCCCGTCGGCGGCGAGGCCCCACAGGGGCGCCGTGCGCCATTCCCGCGCACCGGCATCGCCCTCGTCGAAATCGTCGGCAAGCCCCTCGCCCATGTCGTGCAGCAGCAGGTCGGTATACGGCTCGATCCGGCGCTGCCGGCCATGGAAGTCGCGCACCTGGTAGGCGGGCCGGTGACAGGACTGGCAGCCGAGGGCATGGAAGACCTCCTCCCCGGCCTGCGCCGCGGCATCGCGTGCAGGTCTCGCCGGCGGCGGCAGGGTGCCGACGAAGCCGTTGACCAGGTCGACCATGCGCGCGGAGATCTCCGGCTCCCCCGGGCTGTCGCTGTTGCCGTGCCAGGCGGCGCGGCAGTCGGCCTGGGCCTCGCTGCATTCACCGAAGCCGTCCACCCGGCCGGGCACCGAGATGCCGATGTCGTGGACGAAGGCGATGCGTGTCTGTTCGTCGATGCCCGCGGCGCTGGCCTTGTAGCCGAAGCGGCCGGGCACGCGCACGCCGCCGGCTTCGCTGCGCAGCGCGTGCACGCGCCCGGAAATGCCGTCGGCGTCGGCATCGTCGGGATCGGCCATGGCCAGGATTTCCTCCGACTCGATGGCCTCGAGCAACCCGGCCCCGGCCAGCTTCGGCGCCAGCCGCGCGGAGAAGCGGGTATCCGCCGCCAGTGGACCGTAGGCAAGGTCGGTGATCCTCGGCTCGGGGCGACGCAGCAGCACCGTGCCTCCGTCGGCCAGCGCGACCCGGTGTTCGGAGAAGGCCAGGGTCACCGCGCCCTCGGCACGCAGGCCGGGCACCGCGAAGGTCTGCAACTGGATCCCGTAGACCGGGTCACCGCCGCCCGGACCGCCCAGGCGCAGCAGCAGCGAGGGATCGGCGCGGCCGGGCATCGGCAGCGCGCCACCGCCGCCGCCGGGATGGCAGGCGACACAGGAACGGGCATTGAACAGCGGACCGAGCCCGTCGGCGGAGCGGGTCGAGGACGGCGCGCTGACCCAGATGCGGTCGAACATCGCCTTGCCCACCGCGATGTCGAGTGCTTCGACGTCGGCCGTGGCGACACCGGCGAACAGCGCCATGGTCATGCCGACAAGGGCACGACCATGGCGCGGGAGGACACCGTGACTACTGGATGACCGCACCCGGGTTGTCGAGGCTGTCGGAACCTTCGAAGGCGATCTTGTCGAGGCCGAGCACGCTGACCGCGTTCTCGAAGCCCTTGGTCTGCGCCACCAGGGCATCGACCGCGGCCATCACCTTGGCATTGCCGAGGGCATTGTCGGCGCCGATCAGCTGGTCGTAGGCAACGCCGTCGTTCTCGGCGCTGTCGACGATGACCTGCATCGAGGCCATGGTGTCGTCGAGCATGGCGCGAATGGCGGCGTCGGCATCGGCATCCTTCGCCGCGACCAGCTCGGCAATGCTCGGACCTTCCAGCATGCTGCCGTCGATGCGCTGGTAGGCACCGGTATAGACGTTGCGCACGCCGAGCGCGTCGTAGTAGTGCGACCAGTGGGTGTTGTCGCTGAAGCAGTCGTGCTCTTCTTCCGGGTCGTGCAGCATCAGGCCAAGCTTCATGCGCTCGCCGGCCAGTTCGCCGTAGGACAGCGATCCAAGCCCGGTGAGGATGGTGGCCAGGCTGGCGCCCGGTCCGGCATCCACCAGTGCCTGGCGGGCCTCGCCGCCCTCCTCCCACTGCGCCACCATGTAGGCCAGGTCGTCGACCAGCAACTCGCTGGCGGCAACCAGGTAGGCAGCGCGTCGGGCGCAGTCGGTGTTGGCGCAGTTGGCAGTATCGAAGTCCGCCGCCGGGCGATCACCGGCGCCGGGTCCGGAGCCGTTCAGGTCCTGGCCCCAGAGCAGGAACTCGATGGCATGGTAGCCGGTGGCCACGTTGGACTCGACACCGTCGATCTCGTGCAGGGTTTCCGACAGCAGCGCCTTGTCGATGGTGGAAGCGTCCACTGCCTGCCCGCCGACGGTGAGGGAAGGATTGGCAATCACGTTCATGGTGTAGAACGGGTTCTCGTCCGAGGCATCGCCGTAGGAAGTCGCCACGTAGTCTATCAGCCCCTCGTCCAGCGGCCAGGCATTCACCTTGCCTTCCCAGTCGTCGACGATGGCATTGCCGAAGCGGTAGGCCTCGGTCTGCTGGTAGGGAACGCGGGCGGCACGCCAGGCATCCCGTGCTGCCGCCAGGGTGTCGTCACCGGGATTGGCCACCAGGGCGTCCACCGCCTCGGACAGCGTCCTGGCGGTTGCCAGCGAATCGGCATACATGGCGTGGGCAAGGTCGGCATAGTGCCGGATCACGGCCTGCTCGTCCGCCGCCAGCACCGGGCTGGCGCCGAGCACGAAGGCCAGCGCACACAAACGTTTCATCAGACAGACTCCTGCGGGTTGAAATGGCATGGGAAGGAAGCGGGCTGCACGACGCGCGCCATGCCCGCCGGACCGAGGAAGAACGCGGTCGGAACGCGAACAGAAACCACCGGGAGGGCACAAGGCAAAGCGGGCTGGCGCATGGCTGGCGCTGGTCTCGGCGGCCCGGGCCGCTACTTGGTCAGGATCAGTTTCCCCTGCCGGGTGATCTGCAGGGTGTAGGTGCCGGCGTCGTGCTCGATGTGCACGCGGGTGCCCTGGCGGAACAGGTCGCGGCTGCGATAGACCGGCACCGGCTCGGCGCGATCGACGAAGGATGACGTGGTGGTGCGTAGCGACGCGGTGTTGTCGGAAGTATGGTTCATGGAACGCTCATGCCGTTGCGGCGGTCGGGGTCAAGGGAAGACAGGCGGCACTGGCCAGCCCGGTGGCGGGGACCTCGGCAAGGTGCCGACGCAGGCAGCGGGCGCAACTGGGGCAGGAGATGGTGATGCCCAGTTCCCGGCACAGTTCCTTGACGCTTCCCACGCCCGCCTCGACGGCCAGTTGGACATCGCGGTCGGTGACCGAATTGCAGATGCACACGTACATGGCTTGACCCGAATGACAATGAGAACCCAAATAAGAATGATTCGTATTTTATGCTTTCGTCCGCTGGTGTCAACCCCGCGCCCCCCCGCTCGCCTCGCCGCCCCCGGGGTCGCCCGCGAACCGGAGAACGACCAGGCGCTTCTGTTATAGTGATTCCGCGATCCCACCCGGGCGCAAGGTCCACGCAGGGCGCCGCGGTACCGGGCGTCGTTACGCAACCGCAACGAGAGAATTCCCATGAAGAGCAAGAAATCGGTCATTACCCGGCTGAACGCGCTGCTCACCGATCAGCTCACCGCCATCAACCAGTTCTTCCTGCATGCCCGAATCTTCCGCAATGCCGGCTACGAGGCCCTGGACTCGGCCGAGTACGGCTATTCCATCCAGGCCATGAAGCTGGCCGACAAGCTGATCCAGCGGGTGCTGTTCCTGGAAGGGCTGCCCAACCTGCAAAAGCTCGGCAAGTTGAACATCGGCGAGAACGTGCCCGAGTCGCTGGCCGCCGACATGGCCATGCAGAAGGACATCCACAAGGCGCTGAAGGACGCCGTCGCCTTCCTCGAGGAAGAACGGGACTACGTGTCGCGGGAACTGGTCGAGGACATCCTCGGGGAAACCGAGGAGCACATCGACTGGATGGAAAGCCAGCAGAACCTCATCGAACGCATGGGGCTGGCCAACTACCTGCAACTGAAGTCGGCGAGCTGAACGGGGTATCGTGATGAAAGGCAACAAGAAAGTGCTCGAGGCCATGCAGAAGCTGCTGAACGGCGAGCTGGCGGCACGGGACCAGTACTTCATGCATTCGCGCATGTACGACGACTGGGGGTACCACAAGCTCTACGAGCGCATCCACCACGAGATGGAGGAAGAGACCCAGCATGCCGATGCGCTGATCCGCCGCATGCTGTTTCTCGACGGCAGCCCGGACCTGTCGACGCCGGGCCCGCTGCACGTCGGCGCCGACGTCGAGGAGATGCTGCGCAACGACCTCAAGGTGGAATACGAGGTGACCGAGAACCTGCGCGACGCCATCGCCCTGTGCGAGAAGGAGGGCGACTACCAGACCCGCGAGATTCTCGAGAAGCTGCTCGAGGACACCGAGGAAGACCATGCCTACTGGCTGGAGCAGCAGCTCGGCCTGATCCAGACCATCGGCATCGAGAACTACCTGCAGTCCCAGGTCTAGCGTCCCGTCCGCGCGGGACGTCGGCGTCACAGGGTAGAATTCGCCCGGGACACGGGTGGGCAGCATGCCGGGCGAACTCGACATCAAGAAGCTGGCGCAGGAACTGGAACGGGCGGTGCTCAGCCGTCGCAACCGGCTCGCCCTGCCCAACGAGGACCGCGAGATCGGCATCAACCACCTCGCCTACATGTGCCGCTGCGTCTACAACGAACAGGTCAGCGGCCAGCTCGCCTACCTGTGGATCGGCTACGTGCAGGGCGTGCTGCGCCTGGCCGGCGGCGCCAACGTCGCCGAGTTGAAGGACATGCTGCGCCGCGCCCGCCAGCTCGACGACCCCGGGGAGATCGTCTGACCATGCCCGGCCCCGAACGGCCGCCCCGTCCGCCCGACCTGCCCGGCGGCCGGCTGGCGCTGAGGGTACCGCCACCGCTGGTGGCCACCGTGCTGGCCCTGGCCATGCTGCTCGCCGAGCGCCTGCTGCCGGCGCTGTCCCTGTCGCTGCCCCTGTCCCTGCCCGGGCGCGTCGCGCTGGCCATGCTGCTCGCCACGGCCGGCATTGCCGTCGGCGTGGCGGCGCTGCTCGCCTTTCGCCGCGCCCGCACCACCGTCAACCCGCTCGCGCCGGAAGCCACCTCCACGGTGGTGCGCGGCGGCATCTACGCGGTCAGCCGCAACCCCATGTATCTCGGCGTGGCGCTGCTCCTCGCCGCCTTCGCCGTCGCGCTCGGCCATCTCGCCGCCTTCGCCGGGCCGCTGCTGTTCGTGGCCTGGATGAACCGTTTCCAGGTGGCCGCCGAGGAGCGCATCCTCGGGCAGCGCTTCGGCGACGACTACCGCGACTACCGGACCCGGGTGCGACGATGGCTGTGACGGGCGACGATGACCTGCCACCGGGAACCGTCATCGACCGCGTGCGCGGCGATGAACCGGGCATCGTCGAAGGACTGTCGGCGCTGCTGGCGGACGCCGTTGCCGACGGCGCCTCGGTGGGATTTCTCTCGCCGCTGCCGGCCGATGCCGCCGACGCCTACTGGCAGGGGGTATTCGCCGCCAGGCGGCCACCGCTGCTGCTGGTCGCCCGCCGCGGCGACGACATCACCGGCACCGTGCACGTGGCCCCCTGCGCCAACCCCAACGGCCGCCATCGCGGCGAGTTGAACAAGCTGCTGGTCCATCGCGACCACCGGCGCCAGGGCCTGGCCAGCGCCCTGCTGGCCCGCGCGGAGCACGCCGCCGGCGCCGCGAGCATTTCCCTGCTGGTGCTCGACACGTTGCTCGGCACCGATTCGGAAAGACTCTACCAGCGCCTCGGCTGGCAGCGGGTGGGATCGATCCCCGGCTACGCGGGGACCCCCGACGGGGTGCTGCAGACCACCGTCTACTACTACAAGACCCTCCGCGGCTGACCGCTCAGCCGTCGGGATCGCAGGCGCACAGCAGCAGGTGCCACAGGCAGTGCTTGGCTTCGCCGTCCAGGCACGTAAAGTCCGCCGCGGTGACGTGACGTTCGCGCAGCAGTTCAAGCAGCTTGTCCCCGCGAATCCGCACGTTCACCTCCTCCCCCGCGGCGGCTGCGGGCGGGTCGGTGAAGCGGCTGGCATCGGCAGGTGATCGGTTCATGCACGACCTTCGGTCGGGTTTGCGGAACACGCCAACGGCGCGCGACCTGCTTGAAGTATAATGAGAATCATTCCTAATTGGAAACCTCCGCCTCGTGGCGCACCGGGGCCAACATGGACGGGGGTCGGCGCGGTTTTCTATAATGTCCGGTTCTCCCGTTCCCAAATCCCCAACCACAGACAAGGTCATGAAACTCAACAGGGTAGGATTCGTCGGCTGGCGCGGCATGGTCGGCTCGGTACTGATGCAACGCATGCGCGCCGAAGGCGATTTCGACATCATCGACGATCCCCGCTTCTTCTCCACCTCCCAGGCCGGCCAGCGTGGACCGGACATCGGCCGCGAGGTTGCCGCCCTCGGTGACGCCGGCGACCTCGACGCGCTGTCGGCACTGGACGTCATCGTCAGCTGCCAGGGCGGCGACTACACCAGCGCCGTGCACGGCAAGCTGCGCGCCGCCGGCTGGCAGGGCTACTGGATCGACGCCGCCTCCACCCTGCGCATGAGCAAGGACTCGGTGATCATTCTCGATCCGCTCAACGGCGGCCTGATCGACCAGGCGCTGGCCAGCGGCGTGCGCGACTACATCGGCGGCAACTGCACCGTCAGCCTGATGATGATGGCCCTTGGCGGCCTGCTCGAAGGCGACCACGTGGAGTGGATCTCGGCGATGACCTACCAGGCCGCCTCCGGTGGCGGCGCCGGCCAGATGCGCGAACTGCTGTCGCAGATGGGCGTGCTCCACGACACCACCGCCGAGCTGCTGGCCGACCCGCGCAGCTCGATTCTCGACATCGACGCGGGCACCGCCACGGCAATGCGCGGGGACGACCTGCCGCGGGTCGAGATCGGCTATCCGCTGGCCGGCAGCCTGCTGCCGTGGATCGACAAGGACCTCGACGACGGCTCCAGCCGCGAAGAGTGGAAGGGCGGCGCGGAAACCAACAAGATTCTCGGCCGCTCGGACAACCCGATCCCGGTGGAAAGCATCTGCGTGCGGGTCGGCACCATGCGCTGCCACAGCCAGGCCTTCACCCTGAAACTGCGCCAGGACCTGCCGCTGGACGAGATCGAGGCCATGCTGGCGGCGCACAACGACTGGGTGCGGGTGATTCCGAACCGCCGCGAGGACTCGCTGGCCGAGCTGACCCCGGCGCGGGTCACCGGCACCATGGACATCCCGGTGGGCCGGCTGCGCAAGCTCAAGCTGGCCCCGGGCACGCTGTCCGCCTTCACCGTGGGCGACCAGCTGCTGTGGGGCGCGGCGGAACCCCTGCGCCGCATGCTGCGCATCCTCGAGGCCCACTGAAGTCCGCGTGTCTCCCTCGCCGCTGCGCTGGCTGCTCGCCGCCATCCTGGTCACGGCCACGATGGCGGCAGGCCGCGCGGACGACGGCGACACGGCCGCCCATGCACCCCGCTGGACCCGCGCCTCTCTCGGGCGGGCGCTGTTCTTCGACCCCACCCTGTCCCGTCGCGGCAGCCAGTCCTGCGCCACCTGCCACGATCCCGCGCGCGCCTTCAGCGACGCGCGCGACAACGGCGTCGGCGGTGCCGCCTCGCTGGGCGATGACGGCATTTCCCTCGGCGACCGCAACACGCCCACCGCCATGTATGCCCGCTTCAGCCCGCCCTTCGCGGTGGATGCGAAGGGCATTGCCCGCGGCGGGCAGTTTCTCGACGGCCGTGCCGTCGACCTCGCCGCCCAGGCCCGCCAGCCGCTGCTCAACCCGCTGGAGATGAACATGCCGGATGCCGCCTCGGTGGTGGCACGGCTGGCCGCCAACCCGGCCTACGTGATCGCCTTCGAGCAGTTGTACGGTGATGGCGTCCTGGCCCGCACCGACGACGCCTGGCAGGCCGTCGGCGATGCCATCGCCGCCTACGAGCAGGGCGACGAGCTGGCCCCCTTCGATTCGCGCTACGACCGCTACCTGGCCGGCGAGTACACGCCCACCGCCGCCGAGGAACTGGGCATGACGCTGTTCTTCTCCGCCCAGTTCACCAACTGCAACCTGTGTCACCAGCTACGGCCGACGCCGGCGGCGGCGCAGGAGACCTTCAGCAACTACGAGTACCACAACATCGGCGTGCCGACGAACACGGATCTTCGCGCGGCCAACGGCGTCGGCGACGACTTCGTCGACGCCGGCCTGCTCGCCCATCCCGGGATCGACGAGGCATCGGCGAACGGACGCTTCAAGGTGCCGACCCTGCGCAACGTGGCGGTCACCGCGCCCTACATGCACAACGGCGTGTTCCGCGAACTGCGCACGGTGGTGGCCTTCTACAACCAGTTCAACAGCCGAGCCGAGAAGAACCGCCTGAACCCGGAAACCGGCCGGCCCTGGCGGGCGCCGGAAGTACCCGGCACGCTGTCGGAAGAAGAGCTGACCACCGGCCCGGCACTGGACGACCGCCGGGTCGACGCCCTGGTGGCCTTCCTGCGCATGCTCACCGATCGCCGCTACGAGGCCCTGCTCGACGACCCGCACTGAAGACCGGCGACGCCCGCGCGGCAGGCGTATCATGGCCCTTTTCCCCGGAGCCGCCCATGCGCCCACCCGTCTCCTGCGGCCAGGCCCTGGTCCGTGCCCTCGAAGCGCACGGCGTCGACACCGTCTACGGCATTCCCGGCGTACACACGCTGGCGCTGTACCGGGGCCTTGAATCGAGCACCATCCGCCACGTGCAGCCCCGCCACGAGCAGGGCGCCGGCTTCATGGCCGACGGCCATGCACGCCTCACCGGCCGACCCGGGGTGTGCTTCCTGATCTCCGGGCCGGGGGTGACCAATGCCCTCACCCCCATGGCCCAGGCCCATGCCGACTCCCTCCCCATGCTGGTGATCTCCAGCGACACCCACAGCAGCGGCCAGGGCCTGGGTCGCGGTGAACTGCACGAGGTCACCGACCTGGTCGCCATGACCCGGCCGGTCACCGCCTTCAGTGCCCGGGTGAACGACCCGGACGAACTCCCCGCGCTGCTGGCCCGGGCCTTCGCCGTGTTCCGCGGCCCGCGGCCGCGGCCGGTACACCTGGCCATTCCCATCGACGTGCTGGAGCGCCCGCTGGCCACCCCCTGGTCGACCGCCGCCGACACGCCGTTGCCCTCGCCGCGCAGCATCGACATCGAGCGCGCGGCGGCGCTGCTGGACGGCGCCGAGCACCCCCTGGTGATCGCCGGCGGCGGCGCCCTCCAGGCCACCGGCCTGGCCGCCCTCGGTGAACGCCTGTGCGCGCCGGTGATCACCACCACCCGCGCCAAGGGCGTGATCCCCGACAGCCATCCGCTGGCCCTCGGCGGCCTGTGGTCACGACCCGTGGTGCACGAACTGGCCGCCGCCGCCGACCTCACCCTGGTCCTCGGCAGCGAGCTGGCCGAGACCGAGCACTGGCAGGCCAGGCCACCGCTCGGCGGACGCCTGCTGCGGGTGGACACCGACCCGGCCCAGCTCGGCAACCCGCCCGCCGACCTGGTCATCCAGGCCGATGCCGCGGCCACCGTCGACGCCCTGCTCGCCGCCGGCCTGCGCAGTCGCCCGCGCCCGGCCACCACCGCGGACACGGTGGCGCGGGTACGCGCGCGGGTACTCGCCGGTCTCGACGCCCGCGAACGTCGGCACCGGGTGTTCCTGCACGCCTTGCGCAACGCCCTCGACGCCGGCGCGGCGGTGGTCGGCGACATGTGCCAGGTGGTGTATTCCGGCGCCTTCCTGTTCCAGGTGGAGCAGCCGCTGCGCTGGCACTCTGCCGGCAGCTACTGCACCCTGGGCGGCGCCCTGCCCGGCGCCATCGGCATGAAACTGGCCGAGCCGAGCCGACCGGTGCTGGCCCTGTGCGGCGACGGCGGCTTCCAGTTCACCGCCACCGAACTGCTCACCGCCAGCGAGTGCGCGCTCGGGCTGCCGGTGATCGTGTGGAACAACCGCGGCTACCAGCAGATCCGCGACGACATGCTGGCCCGCGGCCAGCGCACCCTCGGCGTGCACGGCCGGCCGCCCGATTTCAACGCCTTCGCCGCCGCCTGCGGCGCCGACTGCTTCGCCATCGACGGCCCGGAAACGCTGTCCGCGGCGCTGGATGCCACCTTCGCCGGCCAGCGCCCGGCGCTGCTGGTGGTGGACGAGGAGCATGCCTGGCTGGACACGGCGCCAGCGGCACGATGAGCGGCCACATGAACGAACGGAATTTGTCCGCGGCCGACAACCGGACTACCATGGCAGATCCACGCCGGGCGCCGGGGGGCGCTTAAGCACGGGCTAATGTTTGCCTGCTAGCGTGGACCCTGCGCGGGATGTGACCCGCGGTGACGCCCATGTCCTGTTCCAGCAACGAATTTCCAAGCACCCGCGGCAAGCCGCGTTCCGGCCGGCATCGCTGGCCGCTGCTGCTCGGCGCCTGCCTGGCGGCCTGCGCCGCGCCGCTGGCCGCCGACGACGCGGCGGTGGCGATCACCGCCAACGGCACGCCGGTGGTGGAGCTGTACCGCAACCGCGACGGCAGCGTGCGCTACCAGCTCAACGACGACCTCGCGCTGGGCATGAGCCTTGGCCTGTCGCCCATCCGCCTGGCCCGCGGCGACGACCCGGTGTCCACCGGCGGACGCTGGCTGCCGGTGTTCGACCTCTACCCGGACGACGCCCAGCCGCTGGCCCTGCCCGAGCAGTCCGAGCGCGAGGCCCGCGCGCGGCGCTGGTTCTGGACCGTGGGCAGCCACACCAACCTGGTGGCCGGCGACAGCTTCGACTTCGAATCCGATCTCGCCCAGCACTTCTCCCTGCAGACCAAGGCCGGCTTCCTGATCCCCCTCGGCCGCCGCTGGCTGTTTGGCGGCGCCCTGACCCTGGACCACGTTCCCGGCGACGTCGTGCCCGCCGACCCGCGCGGCAGCGGCACCTCGGTGGGTGCCTTCCTCGGCCTGGAATTCAGTTACTGATCACCATGGCGCGCGTGCTGCTGGTGGAAGACGACACCCTGCTCGGCGACGGCCTGCAGGCCGGCCTGTCCCAGGCCGGGTTCACCGTCGACTGGGTGGTCGAGGGCCGCCAGGCCCTGCACGCGCTGCGCAGCGAAACCTTCGATGCCGCCATCCTCGACCTCGGCCTGCCCGACGGCGACGGTGTCGACGTCATCCTGCGCTACCGCGATCACGGCGGCAGCGTGCCCATCGTCGTGCTCACCGCCCGTGGCGACATCCACAACAAGCTCAGCGTGCTCGACGGCGGCGCCGACGACTACCTGGTCAAGCCGGTGGACCTGCGCGAGATCGCCGCCCGGCTGCGCGCCCTGCTGCGCCGGGACGACGGCCGCCGCAGTCCTTCGCTGCGCTGCGGCGAACTGGTCCTCGATCCCGCCGCCCATGCCGTGCGCGTCGGCGACCGCCCGGTGGACCTGACCACCAGCGAGTTCAAGATCCTGCATGCGCTGATCCGCGCACCGGGCACGGTGGTCAGCCACGAACGACTGGCCGAGGTGGTCTATGGCTGGGACGGCGAGGTCGACAGCAACGCCATCCAGGTGCACCTGCACAACGTGCGACGCAAGATCGGTGCCGAGGCCATCCGCACCATCCGCGGGGTCGGCTACGTGCTCGGCCGCGCCGGGGACGAGGCATGAACCATTCCATTCGTCGCCGGCTGCTCGGCGGCCTGCTGGCCGCCACCGCCAGCCTCTGGCTGCTGGTCATCTACGCCACCTACCACGGCGCCAACCGCGAAGCCGGTTCGCTGTTCGACGCGCAGCTGGAACAGGCCGCGCACACCGCCACGCGCACCCTGTTCGGACTGCCCGCGCCGGAGCACGAACCCGGCACGCCGGAAGCAGGCGACCAGTACCGGAAGAACCTGGTGATCCAGGTCTGGAACGATGACGGCGACCTGGTGGTGCATTCGCGCAACGCGCCGCAGCGACCGTTGACCAGTGCCGCCTCCGGCTTTGCCGACTCGCTGCTGGAGGGCGAACGCTGGCGCACCTACACCTTCCACGACACCGCCAGCGGCATGACCATCCGCACCGGGGAACCCTACCGGCCACGCGACTACCTGACCCGCCACATGGTGCTGCAGACCATGTACCCGGTGCTGGTCGGACTGCCGGTGGTGACGTTGCTGATCTGGTTCATCGTCGGCCGCGGCCTGCGCCCTTTGCAACGGCTGGCCGCCGAGGTGCACCGTCGCGATCCGGACAATCTCGACCCGGTCGATGCGCCCTATGCGCCCGCCGAGGTGCACCCGCTGGTCAACGAGGTCAACGTGCTGCTGGATCGACTGCAGCACCGCATCGACAAGGAACGTCACTTCGTCGGCGACGCCGCCCACGAACTGCGCACGCCGCTGGCCGGCCTCAAGGCCCAGGCCGAGGTCGCCCTCGGCGCCCGCGACGATGCCGAGCGCACCCGCGCGCTGCAGCAGATCCTGGTCGGAGTGGAACGCGCCTCGCACCTGGTCAACCAGTTGCTGACCCTGTCGAGGCTGGACGAGTCCGGCCAGTTCGAACCGCAGCCGGTGGACCTGGCGTGGACCGTGCGCACGGTGATCCGCGATTCGCTGGCCGGCGCCGACGGTCACGGCGTGGAAATCGGCCTCGACCCGGTCTCGGCGGGCCGCGCCCGGGTGCAGGGAAACGCCGACGCCCTGTACGTGCTGGTGCGCAACCTGGTCGACAATGCCGTCAAGTACTCGCCGCGCGGCGCCAGGGTGCACGTCGGCGTCGAGCAGCGACCCGACGGCGTGCTGCTGTCGGTGCGCGACCAGGGCCCGGGCATTCCGCCGGCGGAACGGGACAAGGTCTTCGACCGCTTTCATCGCCGCGCCGGCGCCGGCGCCTACGGCTCGGGACTGGGGCTTTCCATCGTGCGCCGGGTGGTGGAACTGCATCACGGCGAAATCGTGCTCGGCGAGGCCGTCGGCGGCGGCCTGGCGGTGGACGTGCTGCTGCCGTCGGCGGGCGTGCCGCCGGAGGAACCGCCGCGCCGGCCGGCACCGGCGATGAACGACGCCAGCCCTGCGCTGCCGTAGGCGAAGCGCTTAATTCCGGCTTAAGCTGGCCCCGCTAGCATCGTTGCACGATGAATGACGAGCCACGCGCCGACCGCGTCGTGGACACCGTGCACATACCGAGGCGTACGCGATGTACTTTCTTTCCGGATTTCCCGCCCACGCCGACGAAGAACCGCTGTACAAGCGGGTCGTCTACTACCTGGCGCTGTTCAGCATCGGCTTCGTCCCGGGGTTGTTGACCGGCTACCTGATCTTCGTCTGAGGTGGCCGACGCCGCATCCCTCGGGTCGGTCGACCCGGCCCCGGACGAGGACTACGATGCGCCGGTGCCGACGGCAGCTGCCGACGGCGTGGTCGAGGTCATCGTCTCCCAGGGCCGACCCGGTCTCGGCCGGCCACGGCCGAGCCGCCTGCGCCTGGACACCAGCACCCCCCACCACGTCGCCTGCCACAACCCGCGCTGCCACGGCGGCGGCCTCGAGGCCACCCTCCTGGTGCGCGAACTGGTCCGCGAAACCCCCGGCGAACTGCGCGTGGTGGCCTGCGAAGGCCGCACCCGTCCCGCTGTCCAGTGCAGCAAGAGCGCCGGCTGGCGCTGCGACACCCTGTTCTGCGTGCGCCTGGCGTCGACCGCGGAGAAAGACCGCTAGATGGCCAGGTACTGGTGCCGCAGCTCGACGTTGTCGAGCACCTCGCGCGCGGTGCCGTTGAAGACCACGTGGCCCATGTCGAGAATCACCGCGCGGTCGGACAGCTTCAGCGCCGCCACCGCGTTCTGCTCGACGATGATGGTGGTGATGCCGAGCTTGCGGATGCCCTGCAGGATGTTCTCGATCTCCTGCACGATGACCGGGGCCAGCCCTTCGTAGGGTTCGTCGAGCAGCAGCAGGCGGATGTCCCTGGCCAGGGCCCGGGCCACCGCCAGCATCTGCTGTTCGCCGCCGGACAGGGTGGTGCCCTCCTGGCGACGTCGCTCCGCCAGGCGCGGAAAGTGCTCGTAGATCTTCTCCAGCGGCCAGCCCACCGGCGGCGCGATCTGCGCCAGCTGCAGGTTCTCCTCCACGGTGAGGCCGCGGATGATGCTGCGGTCCTCCGGCACCAGGCCAACGCCGAGCTGTGCGGCCTGGAAGGAGGACATGCGGTGCAGCGCCTGGCCGTTCAGCCAGATTTCTCCCTGGCGGACTTCAGGCACGCTGGCGCGGGCGATGGAGCGCAGGGTGGACGTCTTGCCGGCGCCGTTGCGACCGAGCAGGGCGATGATCTCGCCTTCCTGCAGCTCGAAGCTGACTCCCTGGACGATGTAGCTCTCGCCGTAGTACGAGTGGATGTCGCGCACGGAGAAATAGGCTTCGCCGCTCGCGGCAGGGTCGGCGGTGGATGCGACCTGGCTCATTCGTGGGCTCCTCCGAGATAGGCTTCCTGCACCTTCGGGTTGCCGCGTATCTCGTCCGGCGCCCCTTCGGCGATGATCGTGCCCTGCGACAGCACCGAGATGCGATCGGCCAGCGAGAACACCACGTGCATGTCGTGCTCGATGATGACCTTGGTCATGCCGCGTTCCTTGATGCGAATCAGGGTTTCGATGGTGCGGTTGGTGTCGGCCCGGGACATGCCCGCGGTGGGCTCGTCGAGCAACAGCAGCCTCGGATGCTGGACCAGGCCCATGACCAGCTCGAGCCGGCGCTTGTCGCCGCGCGACATGCTGCCGGCGAGCTGGTCGCGCTGGTCGGCCAGGCCGAGGTCGTCGAGCACGTGCTCGACCTCCGCGCGCAGCTGCGACTCCGCGGCCATGGCGCGAAAGGGGTTGAAGCGGAAGGCGCCGTCGCGCTTGGCCAGCGCCGGGATCATCACGTTCTCCAGCACGCTCAGTTCCGGGAAGATCTCCGGGGTCTGGAAGACCCGTGCCACGCCAAGCTGGTTGATCTCGTGGGGCCGCTTGCCGGTGAGGATCTCGCCGTTGAAGCTGACCGTGCCGCGATCCGGCTTGATGCGGCCGACGCAGACATTCAGCAGGGTCGACTTGCCGGCACCGTTGGGACCGATGATGGCGTGGGTCTTGCCCTGCTCGATCTGCAGATTGACGTTGGACAACGCGTGCAGCCCGCCGAAGGTCTTGTCCACGTAGGCAATGTTCAAAACGATGTTGCTGTCCATCGGTTCAGGCCTGCTCGGATTGCGTGTTGGCGTCTTTGCCGCGGGCGTCTCGTCGCCCGCCGACGCGGTTCTTCAGCCGGCTGATGCCCTCCACCAGCCCGCCGGGCAGGAAGATCACGATGACCATGAACAAGGTGCCCAGGGTCAGGTGCCAGCCTTCGCCGACGAAGGGATGCACGATGGTCACCAGCAGGTTCGCCAGGCCGTCGGGCAGGAAGTCGAAGGCCGCCTGCAGGGTCGACTCGTTGATGGCGGAGAAGATGTTTTCGAAGTACTTGATGATGGCGGCACCGAGCAACGGCCCGGTGAGCGTGCCGACACCGCCGAGGATGGTCATCAGCACCACTTCGCCGGACGCGGTCCACTGCATGCGTTCGGCCCCGGCCAACGGGTCGGTGACCGCCATCAGCGAGCCGGCCATGCCGGCATACATGCCGGAGATGACGAAGGCCGCCAGCAGGTAGGGCCGGGTATGAAAACCGGTGTAGCCCATGCGCACCTGGTTGGACTTGATCGCGCGCAGCTTCAGGCCGAAGGGCGAGCGGAAGATGCGCAGCGAGATGTAGAAGCCGATGATCAACATCACCGCGCAGAAGTAGAAGCCCGGGTAGCCCTGCATCTCGGTGCCGAACAGCTCGCCCACCGGCACCGGCTTGGGCTCGACGCCGAGCAGGGCGTCGAGAAAGCGCGGGTCCTCGCGCAGCACGCGCAGGCCGGTCTCGCCGTTGGTGATCGGCGTCAGCACCGAGTAGGCGAGGTTGTAGCACATCTGCGCGAAGGCCAGCGTGAGAATGGCGAAGTAGATGCCCGAGCGGCGCAACGAGACGTAGCCGATGACCACCGCGAAGATGCCGGCCGCCAGGGTGCCGAACAGCACCGCCGGCAGGACGTTCATGGAGACCAGCTTGAACGACCACACCGCGGCATAGGAGCCGACACCGAGAAAGGCCGCGTGACCGAAGGACAGGTAGCCGGTGAGACCGAGCAGGATGTTGAAGCCCACCGCGAACAGGCCGTAGATGGCGAACTTCTGCACCAGGTCCGGGTAACCGGCACCGATCGGCTTCAGCCATACCGGCATGGTCAGCACGGCGGCGATGAACACCACCATCATCAGGGCGTCGCGACGGGAAAGCTTGAACAGGTTGGTCACGGGATCAGTCCTCCATCACGCCGCGTCGTCCCATCAGGCCGCGCGGTCGGACCAGCAGGATGACCACGGCCACCAGGTAGATGATGACCTGGTCGATGCCGGGAATGATGGCCTTGACCTCGTTCATCGAAGCGAATGACTGCAGGATGCCGAGCAGGAAGCCGGCGGCCACCGCGCCGCCGAGTGAGCCCATGCCGCCGACCACGACGACGACGAAGGACAGCACCAGGAAATCCATGCCCATGTGGTAGTCCGGCGGCAGGATCGGCGTGTACATGACCCCGGCCAGGCCGGCGACCACCGCGGCGATGCCGAAGACGATGGTGAAGCGGCGCTGGATGTTGATGCCGAGCAGCCCGACCATCTCGCGGTCGGCCATGCCGGCGCGCACCACCATGCCGAAGGTGGTGAAGTGCAGGAAGGCGAACACCGAGAAAATGACGATGCCCGCGAACAGCAGGTAGATCAGCCGCCAGTAGGGGTAGACCACCGTGTCGCTCATGCCGAGCAGTGCGCCGACGTGGGCGCTGCCGGCGACCACGTCGGGCGCCGGGGTGGGAATCGGGTTGGCGCCGAAGAAGGACTTGACGATCTCCTGCAGCACGATGGCGAGGCCGAAGGTCACCAGGATCTGCTCCACGTGCGGGCGCTTGTAGAAGTACTGGATCAGGCCCCGCTCCATGACCAGGCCGATGACCAGCATCACCGGAATGGCCATCAGGATGGACAGTGGCACCACCCAGTCGATCAGCATGGTGCCAGTTTCCCCGAGCCAGATCTCGAGGTAGGGAATTTCCTTGTAGGCATCGAAGAACGTGATGCTCTCGTCCTTGACCTGCTTCGACAGCGTCATGATTTTCTGGAAGGTCACGGCGCAGAAGGCGCCGAGCATGAACAACGCGCCGTGGGCGAAGTTCACCACCCCGAGGGTGCCGAAGACGAGGGTCAGGCCAAGCGCGATCAGCGCGTAGGCACCGCCCTTGTCGAGGCCGTTGAGGACTTGCAGGAGTAACGCATCCACCGTTTCGAACCTTGTGCGAATTCAAGCTCGAAGAGCCGGCGACCCGCGGGTCGCCGGCCCCGTGAGGGAACCATCGCGGTGATGGCCGTCGCCGGGCAGCACGTTGGCCGCCCGGCGCATCGGCACATCAGGCGCAGGTGCCGAGTTCCCCGCCCAGCATTTCCGGCGCGTATTCCACCTGCGCGCGGGGCACCACCTGGACGACATCGAGGAGGTCGAACTGGCTCGACGGGTTCTCGTTGCCACGCACCACCAGCACGTCCTTGAAGCACTGGTGATCGGCGGCGCGGTACTCGGTCGGGCCATTGCCGGTGCCGTCGAACTGGAAGCCTTCCAGCGCGGTGATCACCTCGCAGGGATGGAAGGTGCCGGCGGTTTCCACGGCGTTGGCGTAGAGCAGCGCCTGCACGTAGCAGGTGTGCGCGGCCTGCGACGGCGGGAAGCCGTACTCGGCACCGAAGGACTTCACGAAGGCCTGGGAACCCTCGTCGGTGAGCGACCAGTTCCAGTTGGTGGAACCGAAGATGCCCTTGATGTTCTCGCCGGCGCCCTGGGCCATCAGGCGGGAGAACAGCGGCACCACGATCTGGAAGTCCTTGCCGTTGGCCTGGCGCTCGCGCAGGCCGAACTGCACCGCCTGGGTCAACGAGTTGACCATGTCCTTGCCGTAGTGGTTGAGCACCAGCACGTCGGCGCCGGAGTTCAGCACCGGGGTGATGTACTGGGAGAAGTCGCCGGCACCGAGCGGGGTACGCACGGCGGCCTCGGTTTTCCAGCCCAGGGCCTCGGTGTACTTCTTGATCGAACCTTCCTGGCTCCAGCCCCAGGTGTAGTCGGCGGTCAGGTGGTAGGCGACGCGGTCGTTGCCGAAGTTGGACTCCAGCACCGGGCCGAGAGCGGCGCCGGACATCTCGGTATTGAAGAAGTGGCGGAAGCCGTACTAGCGCTTGTCCTTGCCGGTGGTGTCGTTGGAGTGGGTCAGCCCGGCCATGAAGATGACGCCGGCCTCGTGGCACAGCGACTGCACCGCGATGGCCACGCCGGAGGACGAGCCGCCGGTGATCATCACCGCGCCGTCCTTCTCGATCATGCGCTTGGCCGAGGCACGGGCAGCGTCGGACTTGGTCTGGGTATCACCGGTGACGTACTCGACCTTCTTGCCCAGCACGCCGTTGCCCTTCAGTGCCAGCGGCTTCATGGTGTTGAGCATGCCGCCGTCGCCTTCGCCGTTGATGTGCTTGACGGC
>CAYGJZ010000042.1:0-14323 GCA_964350265.1 uncultured Gammaproteobacteria bacterium
TTGCCGACCGAAGGCCGCGCCCCGATTCCTGGCGGGCACGGCTTGTGCCGGCTGCACGGCCGCTCCGCGTCGTTATGACCAGCGGAACGGGTCGCGCAGGATCAGCGTATCGGCTCGATCCGCGCCGACCGACAGAATGGAGATCTCCACCCCGACCAGCTCGCTGATGCGGTCGATGTAGCGGCGCGCATTGACCGGCAGGTCCTCGATGCGATCCACCCGGGTGGTCTCGCCCTTCCAGCCCGGCAGGGTTTCGTAGACCGGCACGCAACGCTCCAGCAGCTCCGCCCCGGGCGGCGCCACCTCGATGCGTTCACCGTCCAGCTCGTAGCCGGTGCACACCGAGAGCTCGTCCAGCGCATCGAGCACGTCGAGCTTGGTGATGCTGAGCGAGCCCAGCGCATTCACCCGTGCCGAGCGACGCATGGCCGCGGCATCGAACCAGCCGCATCGCCTCGGCCGCCCGGTGGTGGCACCGAATTCGTGGCCGCGCTCGGCCAGCAGTGCGCCGGTGCCGTCGAACAGCTCGGTGGGAAACGGTCCGCCGCCAACCCGGGTGGTATAGGCCTTGGTGATGCCCAGCACGTGGCCGAGCAGGCCCGGGCCGACACCGCTGCCGCTGGCCGCCGCGCCGGCGGTGGTATTCGACGAGGTGACGAAGGGATAGGTACCGTGATCGATGTCCAGCAACATGCCCTGGGCACCCTCGAACAGGATCGTGCCCCCCGCGGTGGAGGTGCGGTACAGCTCGTCGGCGACGTCGCAGACCATCGGCGCCAGGCGTTCGCCGAGGGCCAGCGCTTCCTCGCACGCGGCGACGGCATCCACCGGCTTGGCCTTGAAGTAGTGCACCAGTGCGAAATTGTGGAAGTCGAGCACGTCCTCGACCTTCTGCCGGAAGCCGTCGGCATCGAGCAGGTCGGCCACGCGCAGTCCGCGTCGCGCCACCTTGTCCTCGTAGGCGGGGCCGATGCCGCGCCCGGTGGTGCCGATGGCGCGGGCACCGCGCTTCGCCTCCCGGGCCTGGTCCAGGGCCACGTGCCAGGGCAGGATCAGCGGGCAGGCCGGGCTGACACCGATGCGCCCGTCGAGGTCGACGCCGGCTTCGACCAGGGTGTCGATTTCGCGGAACAGGGCCTCGACGCTGAGCACCACGCCATTGCCCACCAGGCAGCGCACGCCCGGTCGCAGGATACCGCTGGGGATCAGGTGCAGCACCGTCTGCCGGCCCTCGATCACCAGCGTGTGACCCGCGTTGTGCCCGCCCTGGAACCGCACCACCACGTCGGCGCTCTCGGTGAGCAGGTCGACGATCTTGCCCTTGCCCTCGTCGCCCCACTGGGCGCCGGTGACCACCACGTTGTTACCCATGTTGTTTTCCGTCTCGCGTTGTTCTCGCAGCGGCGGCGTCCAGCGCCACCACCTGCCAGGTATCCCCGTCGCCGACCAGCATGCGATCGCAGCTCGCCGGCACCTCGTCCCCCGTGTCCAGGGCACGCAGCACCCGTTCGCCGCTGGCGCGCAGTGCCTGCACGGCATCGGTGAGCGCGCCGTTGTCGTCCCGCGGTGGCGCCAGGATGCAGCCGGCCGGTTGCCGGTCGCCGTTGCGGGCCAGGCGAATCACCTGGCGCAGGTCGAGGCTGAAGCCGGTGGCGGCGCGGGAACGCCCGTAGGCGGCACCCACCGCGTCGTAGCGGCCACCGCGGGCAATCTCCCGCCCGTGGCCGTCGACGAAGGCGGAGAAGACCACGCCGGTATGATAGTGATAGCCGCGCAGCTCCGACAGGTCGAAGAACAGGTGCGCACCCTCGCCGCGGCGATCCAGCGCATGCACGACCTCGCGCAGGTTGTGGCCAGCAGCGCGCACGCCCTCGGCCACGCCCTCGATGCGGGACAGGGCCGGTTCCAGTTCGTTCACCGGGCCACGCAGGTCCGGCAGGGCCACCAGCGCCGCGGCCAGCGGTGCCGGCAGGTCGAGGGAGCGCACCAGGTCGGCCAGATCCGGCACCGACTTGCGCTGCAGGGCGTCGAACAGGGCGGCCTCGACTTCACCGTGCAGCCCGGCCTCGGCGGCGATGGAACGGAAGATGCCGACATGACCGATGTCCAGGTGGGCATCGTCGAACCCGCACAGCGATACGCTGCGCAGCATCAACCCGATGATCTCGGCATCGGCGCGGGCATGACCGGAGCCGTACAGTTCGGCGCCGAGCTGGAACTGCTCGCGGCTCTCGAAGGACTGCCGGGTGCGCGCGCGCAGCACCGGTGCGGCATAGCACAGGCGGGCCGGCGCGCCATCGCCCATGACATGGGCGTCGATGCGCGCGATCTGCGGCGTCATGTCCGCGCGCACGCCGAGCTGGCGGCCGCTCAGGTAGTCGGTGAGCTTGAAGGTCTCCAGCGCCAGGTCGTCGCCGCCGATGCTGAGCAGCGAATCCAGGTGCTCCACCAGCGGCGGGAAGACGAGGTCGTAGCCGCAGGCGGTGAAGTGGTCGATGAGCGCGCGGCGCAGGCCTTCCAGGCGCGCCGCGTCGGCCGGCAGCAGATCGTCGATACCGGCGGGCAACAGCCACAGGTTGTTCATCGGGACTAAGGTTCCGGAGTGTTCGTCGGTGGGGCTAGCGCACCAGGTAGAGCAGCAACAGGCCGCAGGCCATGCTGGCGGCACCGATGCCGCGCAGGGTTCGGTCATCCAGGTCCCCGGCGGCGCGCAGCATGCGTCGCCACAGCGAGGGGTTGGCAAACGGCAACAGGCCCTCGATCACGAGGACCAGGGCCAGTGCCGAGGCGAGCGCCTGCCAGCTCAAGAGGCCGTTGCCCGCGCCTGCCGGGTACCGGTGCGGTTACTCCTGGACCAGGCCCTCGCCGGCCTGGGCCGGTGACGGGCTCGCGAAGCGGTTGCCGTCCTGCAGGCCAAGCTCGCTTTGCTTGAAGAACTTGAAGAATTCCGACGTCGGTTCCACCACCAGCAGGTTGCTCGGATCGGTGAAGGTGTTGTCGTAGGCGCTCAGGCTTCGGTAGAACTGGTAGAACTCGCGGTCCTGGCCATAGGCCGAGGCATAGATGGCGGTGGCCTGGGCATCGCCCTGTCCGCGGGTCTCCTCGGACTCCTTGCGCGCCTCGGCCAGCAGGATGGCACGCTGGCGATCGGCGTCGGCGCGAATCTGCTCGGCCAGCTCCGAACCCTCGGCGCGCAGTTCCTTGGCAACCCGGGAACGCTCGGCCTCCATGCGGGCATAGACGCGCTCGCTGACCTCGGGGTCGAGGTCGACGCGACGCAGGCGCACGTCCACCACTTCCACGCCCAGCGCCTCCATTTCCTGGTTGGTCTGCTCGCGCACGATGTCCATGATCTCGACGCGATCGCCGGAGACCACGTTCTGCACGGTGCGCTTGCCGAATTCCTGGCGCAGGCTGTCGTTCATGCGCTGCGACAACCGGTTGGCGGTGTTCGCCTTGCTGCCCTGCAACTTGGTGTAGTACAGGTAGACGTCGGCGATGCGCCACTTGACGAAGGAGTCCACCAGCAGGTTCTTCTTCTCCACGGTGAGGAAGAGCTGCGGCTCGGCATCCATGGTCTGGATGCGCGCATCGAACTTGCGCACGTTGTTGATGAACGGCTTCTTGAAGCGCAGACCCGGATTGCCCTCGCGGGGGTCCGCTTCCACGACCTGGCCGAAACGGAAGACCAGCGCCAGTTCACGCTCGTCCACGGTGAACACCGACATCAGGCCGACGGTAACGACCACCGCGGCGATGATCAGCGTAACGATTCCCTTGGTACCCATGATGTTCGTTACCCCCTGCTCTCGCGAAGCGAGCTGAATCGATCGGGACGATCGAGACCGCGGTCGCTGGAACTCGATGCCTCGCCCACGTTGGAACTGCGCGAGGTGCTGCTCGACTCACCGCTGGAAGGCGACAGGAAGCCGTCGTTCACGGTGCGCGAGCGCTGCTTGATGATCTGGTCGATGGGCAGGTACATGAGGCTGTTGTTGCCACCCTCGGCCTGGTCGATCATGATCTTGGTGGAGTTGGCGAAGACCCGCTCCATGGTGTCGATGTAGAGGCGGTCGCGGGTGATCTCCGGGGCCAGCTTGTACTCGGTGACCACCTGCTCGAAGCGGGACGCCTCACCCTCGGCACGGTTGACCACGGTGGCCTTGTAGGCCTCGGCCTCCTGCAGGATGCGCGCGGACTGGCCACGGGCACGCGGGATGATGTCGTTGGCATAGGCCTCGGCCTCGTTCTTCAGCCGCTCCTTGTCCTCGCGCGCCTTCACCGCGTCGTCGAAGGCCGCCTTCACTTCCGCCGGCGGCTGGGCGTTCTGCATCTCCACCGCGCGGATATTGATGCCGGTCTGGTAGCGATCCAGCACCGCCTGCAGCAGGCTGCGGGTTTCCGCGGCGATCTGCGCGCGGCCGTCGGTGATGGCGTAGTTCATGGTGTTGCGGCCGACGATCTCGCGCACTGCGCTCTCGGTGGCGGAGCGCACCACGTTCTCCACCGGCTCGCTGACGTTGAACATCAGGTCGGTGGCGCTCTTGATGTCGTACTGCACCGCGAACTGGATATCGATGATGTTCTCGTCGGCGGTGAGCATCAACGCCTCCCGCGGCAACAGCGAGCGCTGCTGGGTGCGCGCGTTCTCGCGGTAGCCCACTTCCACGGTGTTGATGTTCTGGGTATTGATGGTGGTGGCGGTATCGATGCCCCGGGGAATCCAGCGCAGGCCCGCGGAGCGGGTCTCGGTGTATTCGCCGAAGCGCAGGATCACCGCCTGCTCGCCTTCCTCGACCACGAAGAAGCCGGAGACGAACCAGATGCCACCCAGCACCAGCGCGATCACCGTGATGCCGGCCTTGCCGGGCAGGTTCATGCTGCCGCCGCTGCGACCCCCGCCACCGCCCGAGCGGCCACCGCCACCGAACTTGCGACGAATGTTGCGTACGACCTCGTCAAGGTCCGGGGGCCCGGAAGGCTTGTTTCCCTGGCCCCAGGGGTCCTTGTTCCCGTTGCTCCCGTTGTTACCCGGGCCCGGTTGATTCCAAGGCATTGGACGATACTCCAGTTGTGTGCCGACGCCCGGCCGGGCCGGTTGTCGGACAGACGCCGCGCGGGCGCCGGTCAGGCGGTGAAGACGCGATGAACGCGTCGAAACCGGTCAATTCTACCATGGCGGGCCGCTGTGCATCCCGCCAGCCCGGTGATCGCGAAATCCCGCCTGTCCGCGGGGCGCGCGCAGCGTATAACCGGGCAGATGGGACGACCATGAGCGGATTTCAAGCCGGCTGACGAGGTTGTCACGATGCCGGTTCGCTGCCCGCGGACACCCAGTATTCCGGGCGAAAATCCCCCTGCCCCTCGATCCAGCCGCGCTCGGCGGCATCCAGGTCCATCTCGAGCTCGATGTCGCCGCACTCGGTAAAGGACTCGCGCAGCACGTGGCAGCGCTCGTGCAGTCGTGCGCGCATGCGCCCGGCATGGGCCGGCAGGCGGATGACCCGACGCTGGCGATGACGGTTGAAGAACGCCGACAGGGCCTGGTCGAGCAGTTCCATGCCCGCGCCGGTGGCCGCGGAGAGATGGATGCGCCGCACCCCGTCGGCGTCGCCGACGCGCTCTCCCGGCGCCATTGGCACGGTATCGATCTTGTTGTACACCTCGATCACCGGGATGTCCCCGGCGCCGATTTCCTCCAGCACCTCGTTGACATCGGCAATGCGCTCGCGCACCGCCTCGTCGCCGGCGTCGATGACGTGGATCAGCAGGCTCGAGCCCCGCACTTCCTCCAGGGTGGAGTGAAAGGCGCGGATCAGGCCATGGGGAAGGTTGGAGATGAAGCCGACGGTGTCCGACAGCACCACCTCCTCGCCGTGGGCCAGGCGGTAGCGACGCATGGTCGGGTCGAGGGTGGCGAACAGCAGGTCGCGGGCGAACACGCCGGCGCCGGTCATGCGGTTGAACAGCGTCGACTTGCCGGCATTGGTGTAGCCCACCAGGGTGACCGTGGGCACCGGCGTGCGTTCGCGTCCACGCCGACGCAGCAGTCGCTGGGACTCGACCTTGGCCAGCCGTTGCTTGAGCGAGCGGATCCGCTGACCGAGCAGTCGGCGGTCGGTCTCCAGCTGGGTCTCGCCCGGGCCGCGCAGGCCGATGCCGCCCTTCTGCCGCTCCAGGTGGGTCCAGCCGCGTACCAGCCGGGTGGACATGTGGCGCAACTGCGCCAGTTCCACCTGCAGCTTGCCCTCGGCGGTGGTGGCGCGCAGGGCGAAGATGTCCAGAATCAGCCGCGTGCGATCGATCACCCGGCAACGGATGGCCCGCTCCAGGTTGCGTTCCTGGATCGGCGTCAGGGCCTGGTTGACCACCACCAGCTCGGCGCCGGTGGCGGCCACCAGCGCGCCCAGTTCCTCGACCTTGCCCTTGCCGAGCAGGGTGCCGGCGGCGGGCACGTGGCGATGGGACAGCAAGGTCGCCACCACCACGCCGCCCGCGGCCTCGGCCAGGCCGCGCAGTTCTTCAAGATCCAGTTCCGAGGCGTCGTGACGCTGGTGCACCAGCAGCATGCGCTCGGCGCCGGCGCCATCGGCCAGGGAGAGATCGGGGGACGGGTATCCGGGATCGGAACCGACAGGATTGTTCAACAATGGAGTACCGCGAATGGCACGCCTCGCACCCGTGCGGATGCCGTCGATCCCCGGGTCATCGACCCGGGCTCCGCATCGCGCAGAAAACCCGGGTCAACGCGCCCGCGTCGGGGATCGAACCACTCAGACCGCGGCGTTTCCCGGCTCCGGTGTTTCAACGGGAATCCGAACCGCGCGGGAGGGCACGATGGTGGAAATGGCGTGCTTGTAGATCATCTGACTGACGCTGTTCTTCAACAGCACCACGAACGGATCAAAAGACTCGACCTGCCCCTGCAGCTTGATGCCGTTGACGAGGTAGATCGCGACCGGAATCCGTTCCTTCCTCAGGATGTTCAGGAAGGGGTCCTGAAGTGCCGCACCTTTTTGTTGCGCCATTTTGGGTATTCTCCAGATTTTGCATTGAGTAAAACGAAAACTTGCTTTCGCCTGCGCGGGTGACGGCAGGACGCGGGATTTCCGCCCCCATGGGCATCGAAATGGGACCGGGCCACGGTGAATTCAACCGCGACACGCACCCCCGATGCTCGCCGACCCGCGAACGGCCCCTGGGCCATGCCCGTCGGGACCAATCAGGCTCGATGAAAGCCACACACTTCCGTGTCGCAGAGGATTATAGCGCAAAGAATCGCCGCGATGACCGCGGAAAACGGCGGTTACCGCTTGGTAAGACGGGCATTCGCGGCCATCGGCGGCCCGTAGCCGTCGAGGCAGGCGAGCAGCGCGTCGAGGCAGTGGCCGGCGCTGCCGTCCAGCCAGATCCAGCCGGCGCTGCCCCGCAGCCAGGTCAACTGGCGCTTGGCCAGCTGGCGGGTGGCGGCCACGCCGCTGTCCAGCAGCCCGCGGCGATCGAGTCGGCCGTCGAGGTGCTGCCAGGCCTGGCGGTAGCCCACCGTGCGCATGGCCAGGCTGTCGGCATGCAGACGCGGATCGGCGCGCAGCGCGGCGACTTCGTCGACCAGCCCGCTCTCCAGCATGTCGTGGAAACGCGCCGCGATCCGGCGGTGCAACCGCGCCCGCCCGGGCTCGAACAGCGCCACCCGCACGGCACGGTGGGCCAGCGGCACCGGCGCGCACTCGCGCATCACCTGCGACGGCACGCGCCCGGTCAGGCGATGAATCTCGTGGGCCCGTTGCAGGCGCTGGCGGTCGGCCGGGTCGATCCTCGCCGCCAGCGCCGGGTCGATGGAGGCCAGCGACCGGTGCAGCGCCGCCCAGCCCTCGGCATCGGCCCAGTCGAGCAGTGCCGCGCGCAGCGCGTCGTCGGCCCGCGGCATCTCGGACAGGCCGTTGAGCAGCGCGGACACGTAGAACAGCGTGCCGCCCACCACCACCGGCAGGCGTCCCTGTGCCAGCGCCTGCTCGATGGCCCGGGTGGCATCGTGGCGGAACTCCGCCGCCGAGTAGCCCTCGTGCGGCTCGCGGATGTTCACCAGCTGGTGGGGATGACGCGCCAGGGTGGCGGCATCGGGCTTGGCGGTGCCGATGTCCATGCGGCGGTAGACCTGGGCGGCGTCGGCGGAGATCAGCGTCACCGGTCGGCGCTCGGCCAGTGCCAGTGCCAGGCCGGTCTTGCCGGTGGCGGTGGCCCCGGCAATCACCAGGACCCGCGGTGCTGGCAGGCCCACCGTCACTGGCCGCGCTTGAACCAGCCGTCCAGTTCCCGCAGCGTGACCTGCCGCCAGGTCGGTCGGCCGTGGTTGCACTGGTCGGCACGCTCGGTGGCCTCCATGTCGCGCAGCACGGCGTTCATTTCCGCCACGGTGAGCCTGCGGTTGGCACGCACCGCGTGGTGGCAGGCAGAGGTGGACAAGCGTTCCTGCATGGACTCGTCCATGCGATCGCTGTGGCCGAACTCGTTGAGGTCGGCGAGCACGTCGCGCACCAGTGCCGGCAGGTCGGCGGAGGCCAGCAAGGTCGGCACCGCCCGCACCGCCAGCGAGTCCTCGCCGGTGCGGCTGATGTCGAAGCCGGCGGCGGCGAAGGCATCGGCGTGCTGCTCGGCGAGATCGGCCTCCGCGGCGCTCACCGACAGGGTGAGCGGCACCAGCAGCGGCTGGGCAACGATGCCGCCGTCGGCCTGCTGGCGCTTGAGCTTCTCGTAGACGATCCGTTCGTGGGCGGCATGCATGTCCACCACGATCAGCCCCTCGGCGTTCTCGGCCAGGATGTAGATGCCCTTCAACTGGGCGATGGCATAGCCCAATGGCGGCGCTTCGCCCGGCTCCGCCGCCGGCATCTCCCGTACCTCGGCGCCGAAGCGCGCGGTGCTCTCGCGCAGCGGCTGCCAGGCCCCCGGGGCGTCGCGCAGGGCGAGACCGAGTCCGCGCTGGGCCGATGGCCAGTCGCTGCCGGCCGATGGTCGTTCAACGGCGACGTCGTCGATCGGTGCGGCGACGTCGGCAGCGGTGGACGGCACGGCGCCGGGGCGCGTGGCGCGGCCACCGGCCAGCTCGCGGTGCAGGGTGCGGTAGAGGAAGTCGTGCACCGCGTTGCCGTCGCGGAAGCGCACCTCGGTCTTGGCCGGGTGCACGTTCACGTCCACCGCCGCCGGGTCCATGTCCAGGTGCAGCACGAAGGCGGGATGGCGGCCATGCATCAGCACGTCGGCGAAGCCACGCCGAACGGCATGGGCGACGAACTTGTCACGGATCGGCCGGCCGTTGACGAAGAAGTACTGCCAGTCCCGCTGGCTGCGCGACAGGCTGGGCTCGCTGATCCAGCCGCGCAGCGCCATGCCCGGCACGCGGGCGTCGATGGCGCGGTGGGCGGAGGCGAAGTCGCGGCCGAACAGGGCGGTGACCCGGGCCAGGTCGGCGGCGTCGGCCACCGCCGGCAGCCTGAGCACGGTGCGATCGTTGTGCGCGAGGGAAAACGCCACCGACGGGTTGGCCAGCGCCAGCCGGTGGACCACGTCGAGCAGGTAGCGGAACTCGGTCTTCTCGGTGCGCAGGAACTTGCGCCGCGCCGGCACGTTGTAGAACAGGTCCTCCACCACCACGGTGGTGCCGGCGGCATGGGCAGCCGGGGTCGGTGCGGTGATCGCGCCGCCCTCGCAGCGCACCACGTGGGCAGTGGCCGCATCCGCCGTGCGCGAGGTGATGGACAGCCGCGCCACCGCGGCGATGCTCGGCAGCGCCTCGCCGCGAAACCCCAGCGAGGCGACGTGGAACAGGTCGTCGAGACTGCTGATCTTGCTGGTGGCGTGTCGCTCCAGCGCCAGCGGCAGGTCGTCGGCGTCGATGCCGTGGCCGTCGTCGTGCACCGCGATGCGGCGCGCGCCGGCCATGTGCACGTCGATGGCGAGATTGCGGGCACCGGCGTCGAGGGCGTTCTCCACCAGTTCCTTGAGCAGGGAGGCCGGCCGCTCGATCACCTCGCCGGCGGCGATCTGGTTTACCAGCACGTCGTCGAGACGGCGAATCGTGGCCATGACTATCCTCCCCGGCCGGGAATGCGCAGGCGTTGGCCAACGTAGATGCGGTTGTCGCGCAGGCCGTTCAACTGCTTCAGCGCCGCCACCGAAACACCGTAGCGCGTGGCCAGCACCGAGAGGCTGTCGCCGCTCAAGACCATGTGCACGGCTTCGCCGCCGTCACGCGGCAGCTGTCCCTGGGCGGACAGGTAGTTGACCACCCCGCGGTGAATGGCCTCGGCCAGCCTGGCCTGGTAGTCGGCGGTGCGCAGCAGCTTCTCCTCGCGCGGGTTGGTGATGTAGCCGGTCTCCACCAGGATGGACGGAATGTCGGGGGACTTCAGCACCGCGAAACCGGCCTGCTCCACCCGCGTGCTGTGCACCGGCCCGAGCTTGCGCAACTCGTCGAGCACGAAACGGGCGAAGCCGATGCCGTCGCTCACCGTGCGCGTCATCGACAGGTCCAGCAGCACCTGGGCGAGCACGTCGTCCTTGTCGCGCAAGGTCACGCCACCGACCAGGTCGGAGGCGTTTTCCTTGTCCGCCAGCCAGCGCGCCGCCTCGCTGGTCGCACCCTTGTTGGACAGCGCGTAGACGCTCATGCCGCGGGCATTGCGGTCGTAGAAGCCGTCGGCATGGATGGAGATGAACAGTTCCGCGCCGAATTCCCGCGCCAGCCGGGTACGCTCGCGCAGGCTGATGTAGTAATCGCCCTCGCGCACCAGGCGCGCGGACAGCCCCGGGTGACGGTTGATCCGTTCGGCCAGGCGCCTGGCCACCTGCAGCACCACCTCCTTCTCGCGGGTCTTGCGCGCACCGAGGGCGCCCGGGTCCTCGCCGCCGTGGCCGGCGTCGATGGCAATGACGATGGGTCCGCGCGGCACCGACGGCGCCACCGCCGGGGCCGGCGCAGCGCTGACCGCAGGGGCCGCCCGGGTCGCCGGGGGAGCGGGCGGCGGCGCCGGTTGCGGCGGCTGCGCCGATGCGGGGTCGACGGCCTGCCGGCCGCCGAGATCCACCACCAGGCGATGGCCATAGGTCTCGTTCGGCGGCAGCACGCCGACATCGCTTTCCACCGGCCGGGCCAGGTCGAGGACGATGCGCAGCACGCCCGGGCGCGGGGTGCCCTGGCGCATGCCGCGCACGAAGGGACCGTTGGCGGACGCCGACGGCAGCACGCCGCGAAAGGTCGCCTGCTCCAGGTCGATGACCAGCCGCGGCGGGTCGTCGAGTGCGAAGACCTGGTAGCGCACCGCCTCGGACAGGTCGAAGACCAGCCGGCTCTTGTCCGGCGCATGCCACATGCGCACGTTGTCCAGCGTCACCGTGGCCTGGGCCGGCATCCACGCGACCAGGAACAGCAACATCGCCGCAATCCACCGGGTCACCGCTCAGCTCCGCGAGGCGACGGTGACCAGGCGCGGCGCATCGCCACTGCCCTGGATGCGAATGCGAAGGTCCGGCGCGGGCAGCGCGCCGGCCGCCCGTTCCGGCCACTCCACCAGGCACAGGCTGGTGCCGAGGAAGTCGCGCATGCCCAGCATTTCCAGCTCGTCGGCGGACTGAAGCCGGTAAAGATCGGCATGGACCACGTCCAGCTCGCCGATGCGATAGGGTTCGAGCAGGGTAAAGGTCGGGCTGGGCACCGCGCCACGATGTCCCAGGGCATGCAGCATGCCGCGCACCAGGGTCGTCTTGCCGGCACCGAGCTCGCCCTCGACGAAGACCAGCGCGCCGGCACGCAATGCCCCCGCCAGCTCCGCGGCAAGGACGCTCATGGCGGCCTCGTCGACCACTTCGATGGACCGCTCAGTCATCCCCCGGCTCCATCAGCAGGCGGATGCGGGGCAGCAGGTCGGTGGCCAGCAACCCGCTCATGCCGTGGTCCGCCACCTCCAGGTCCGCCGCGGTGGCGTGCAGCCAGGCGGCGCTTGCCGCCGCCGCCAGGGCCGGCATGCCCTGGCCCAGCAGCGCGGTGGCCAGGCCGGTGAGGCAGTCGCCCATGCCGCCGGTGGCCATGCCGGGATTGCCCGCGTCACACAGGTAGGTGGTATCGCCGTCGCTGACCAGCGTGCCGCAGCCCTTGAGCAGGACCACGCATCGGTGGGCACGGGCCATGCAACGCACCGCGCCGGGTCGATCGGCAGCGACCTCGGCCACGCCGACACCGAGCAGCCGCGCCGCCTCCCCCGGATGCGGCGTCAACAGGCGGCGTGGTCCGCCCTCCCCCGCCGCCAGCAGGTGGAGGGCATCGGCGTCGATGACACCGGCGCAGTCGCTGGCCAGCGCCGTCTGCAGCAGTGCGCGGGCAATCGCGCCATGGCCGAGACCGGGGCCGATGCCGAAGGCCTGGCAACGGTCGAGCAGCCCGCCCAGCGCCTGTTGGTCGTCCACCGCCAGGGTCATCAACTCCGGCTGGTGCGCGGCGAGCAGGCCGATCCGGGCATCGAGGCCGGCGGCGGTGACCAGTCCGGCACCGCCTCGCGCCGCCGCCCGCGCCGCCACCAGCAGCGCCCCGGTCATGCCCTCGGCGCCGCCAACCAGCACCACCCGGCCCTGGCGCCCCTTGTGCGCGCAACGGCCACGGCGCGGCAGCCACTGTTGTACCTGGTGTCGGGTGATGCGGGTGGCGACCGCGGGAACCGCGCGGTACACCGACGACGGCAGGCCGAGGTCGTGGCAGCACAGCGTGCCCGCCAGCTCCGGGCCTTCGCCGGTGAACAGGCCCAGCTTCAGGGCGATGAAGGTGCAGGTGACATCGGCGCGCACCGCCACCCCGGGTGCCGCGCCGGTGCTGGCATCGAGGCCGGAGGGCATGTCCAGCGCCAGCACCGGCGCCGGTTGGCGGTTGATGGCGACGATGGCCGCCTCGAGGTCGCCGGACGGGGCACGCGCGAAGCCGGTGCCCAGCAGGGCGTCGACCACCACGTCGGCGTCGTCCGCCCAGCCTGGTGCCAGCGCCTGCAGCGTGGCGCCGGCGGCCAGCGCCGATGCACGGCAACGACGGGCAACCTCGCCACGCGGCTCGGCCAGCGCCACCAGCCGTACCGAGAGACCGGCACGCGCGGCCAGCTCGGCCACCACGTAACCGTCGCCACCGTTGTTGCCCGCGCCGCAGGCGATCACGATGCGCCCGGCGTCGGGCCAACGCGCGCCGAGCACCCGGAAGGCCTCGCGGCCGGCCCGGCGCATCAGTTCGTCATCGGCCAGCCATCCACTCGACAGCGCAACGTCATCGAGCGCGCGCGCGCCCGCCGCATCGTACACGGACGTGGGCAAATCACTCATTGGCGTATGATACCGTCGATATGGCGAAGGACACTACCGACCCCCGACATGCGGGGCTGAAGAAGATCATCGGCGAGGCGGCCCGCGAACTGGGTTTTGCCACCTTCGGTGTCGCTTCCATCGAACTGGAACAGGCCGGTGAGCGACTGCGCCAATGGCTGGACCGCGGCTACCACGGCACGATGAGCTGGATGGCCAGCCACGGCACGAAACGCTACCGCCCCGCGGAACTGGTGCCGGGCACGCTGCGTTGCCTGTCCTTTGCCATGGAGTACCTGCCCGAGGACGCCGCCGGCATGCGCGAGAACCTGGCCGACCGGGAACGCGGCTACGTGGCCCGCTACGCCCTCGGCCGGGACTACCACAAGTACATGCGCAGGCGGTTGCAGCGACTGGCCGATCGCGTCGCCGCCGAGATCGGCCCGTTCGGCTACCGCGTCTTCACCGACAGCGCGCCGGTGATGGAAAAGCCGCTCGCCGCCGCCGCCGGGCTTGGCTGGATCGGCAAGCACACCAACCTGATCCACCGCGAGCGCGGTTCATGGTTCTTTCTCGGCGAGATCTACACCGACCTGCCGCTGCCGGTGGACCAGCCGCTACCGGATCACTGCGGCAGTTGCAGCCGCTGCATCGAGGTCTGCCCCACCGACGCCATCGTCGCCCCCTACGTGCTCGATGCGCGGCGCTGCATTTCCTACCTCACCATCGAGAACGACGGCGACATTCCCGAGCCCTTGCGCGCGGCCATCGGCAACCGCGTGTTCGGCTGCGACGACTGCCAGCTGTTCTGCCCGTGGAACCGCTTCGCCGGGATCAACGCGCCGCCGGCCTTCCAGCCGCGGGAAGCGCTGCACGGCGCCGACCTGGTGACCCTGTTCGGCTGGGACGAGGCCACCTTCCTAGCCCGTACCGAGGGTTCGGCCATACGACGAACGGGACACGAGGGCTGGCTGCGCAACGTCGCCGTGGC
>CAYGJZ010000042.1:14423-36446 GCA_964350265.1 uncultured Gammaproteobacteria bacterium
GTTCGGCCATACGACGAACGGGACACGAGGGCTGGCTGCGCAACGTCGCCGTGGCACTGGGCAACGCGCCCACCAGTCACGCCGTGGTCGCGGCCCTGAAGGCCCGCAGTGACCACCCGTCGGCCATGGTCCGCCGCCACGTGCAGTGGGCGCTGACCCGTCATCGCACCACCCCGGCCGACTGAGTTCAGACGCTGGCGATCAGCGCATAGGTGTGGCGGGCGCCGAGATTGGACACCGAGCGCCAGCGCAGCAGGCGGCCGCCGTGGCGGGCGGCCAGTGCGCGCACCTCGGCGATGCGCATAGCGGTGGCATGGGCGCGGCGACCACGCAGGCGTCGCGACCAGACCGGCAGCGAGGCATGGTTGCGAAAGGAGAACACCACCCTTGCCGAGGCCACCCGCAGCAACTCGGCCAGCAGTTGCTCACGTTGGCCCGCCTCGTCAAGATGGTGGGACAGGCGTGCGCAGACCACCGTGTCGACGGCATTGTCGGGCAACGGGATGTCGAAGGCGGAGGCGGTGAGAAACACCCTGCCCCCGCCCTCGCCGTGGAGTTCGCGGTTCAGGGAGATCTGGTCCGGGGAACTGTCCGCCTCGAGCAGCACGCCGCCCGGGCGCAGCAGCGGCGGCGACAGTCGGCCGCTGCCGCAGGGAATGTTCAACACCCGCTCGCCGGGATGATCTTCGAGCAGTGCCGACAGCACCGCCAGTTCGCGACGGGTGCGCCAGCGCTTGCGCGGCACCTCCTCGAAGGACCGGGCATAGCTGACCGCGGTATCCAGTCGCTGGAAGGAACGGGTATAGGCACGCAGGTTGCCGGGGTCGCCGCTGTCCAGGTAGAAGCAGTGCACGCCCTGGTGAACGGGGAACGACTGCCCGCAGTCGCCGCAGCGATGGCTGTCGTCGGCGCGCAGCAGCGCACGCTGGCAGCGCGGGCAGGAAAAGGCGATGGGCGCCGGGTCCGGCGCCGTGCAGGCTGGAAGATTCATGCTGGTCCGTGACCGATAGGATCCCCGGCATGGCACCGGGCGGCACCGCGCAGAGCGCGATGCCCGACTCGTTGTTCTGGTACTTGTACCGCGCGGACCTTAAGAGCACCTTATCGCGAGGCCGGGTGCGGGCCGGGCGCGGTCAAACCCCCGTGGCGGAAGATACCCGCTGCGCGGCCTCCTGCCAAGCGCCGCTGGCTAGGCGGCGGGATCGGCGAAAGGATCGGTGGAGGGATCGACGAACAGGCGCTCGCGGTAGAACTTCAGCTCCTCGATGGACTCGATGATGTCGTCGAGGGCACGGTGGGTGGAGCGCTTGGAGAAGTCGCCGCTGACCCCCGGATACCAGTAGTCGGCGAGTTCCTTCAACGTGCTCACGTCCAGGTTGCGGTAGTGCAGGTAGCCTTCCAGCTTGGGCATGTAGCGGTACAGGAAGCGACGGTCCTGGCAGATGGTGTTGCCGCACAGGGGCGAGGAGTTCTTGCGCACGTAGCGGCGGACGAAATCCAGCGTCTGGCGCTCCGCCTCGACCTCGTCGATGGTCGAGGCGCGGACCCGGTCGACCAGGCCGCTTTCGCCGTGGGTCCGGGTATTCCACTCGTCCATGGCGGTGAGCAGGTCGTCGGACTGGAACACCGCGATCACCGGGCCCTGGTCGAGGATGTTGAGCCGGGTGTCGGTAACCAGCGTGGCGATCTCGATGATCCGGTCCCGGTCGGGATCCAGGCCAGTCATCTCCAGGTCGATCCACACGAGGCGATCGGTGTTGGCGGGCATGGGGTTTCCTGGTCGAGGCGTTAGGCAATCCTAGCACGCGAATCTGCGGCGCGGTCGGCATCCATGCCGCGCGTCATCCTCAGCACTGCTGCCAGGGCAGGCCCTCGAAGCGCCAGCCGGCGGTGGCGCTGCGATGGTGGGACTTGTCCAGCGGGCCTTCGAACCCGCCGGTGACCGAGTAGACGTTGCGAAACCCGGCCTCGATGAGACTGCGACCGGCCTCCACCGAGCGTCGGCCGCTGCGGCAGATCAGGATCACCGCCGGGCCGTCGTCCTCGTCGGCACCGAGCAGCCCGCCGAGCATGACCTCGCGCACCTGGGCACAGAAGCGGGGGTTGGGCGTCCAGTCCGGCTCGTCCAGCCAGGGGATGTGTATGGCCCCGGTGGGATGCCCCACCATCAGGAACTCCATCGTGGAACGCACGTCGATGAGATAGGTCTGCGGGTTCTCATCGGTCATCTTCCACGCCTCTGCCGGGGTCAGTGCGCCCGGCTCCGGGTTGGCCTTGCGGCCGTCGTCCTTTCGCGAATCGCTCATACCATCGTCTTCGTTGCGAGCCATCGGGGCAGGCATTGTACCCCGTCGGCGACGGCGCGGGTGATCGCGGCCTACACGCCGAGGTAGCGGTCGAGCTCGCCGCGGCGGGCGGTGAGGGTGGCGCTGTCGCCACTCCAGACAATGCGCCCCTTCTCCAGGATGTAGTGCCGGTCGGCAATGGCGACCAGGTCGCGGAGGTTCTTGTCCACCACCAGGATGGACTGGCCGGATTCCTTGATCCGGTGCAGGCAGGCCCAGATCTTGTCGCGGATCAGCGGCGCCAGGCCCTCGGTGGCCTCGTCGAGAATGAGCAGCACCGGGTTGGTCAGCAAGGCGCGGCCGATGGCCAGCATCTGCTGCTCGCCGCCGGACAGCAGGTTGCCCATGATGTCCATGCGCGGCAGCAGTTCGGGAAACATGTCGAGCACCGCGTCCAGCGACCAGCGTGCATCCGCTTCGCTGGTGGCGGTGGCAAGAAGATTCTCGCGCACCGTCAGGTTGGGGAAGATCTGCCGGCCCTCGGGCACCAGGCCGAGGCCGAGACGGGCGACCCGGTAGGACGGCCAGTTGCGGATCTGCTGACCATCGAACACCACCGAACCGGCGAAGGACGGCACCACGCCCATGATCGAATGGATGGTGGTGGTCTTGCCCATGCCGTTGCGGCCGAGCAGGCTGACCACCTCCGAGCGGTCCACCGCGAGATCGACACCGTACAACGCCTGGCTCAGGCCGTAGCGGGTTTCCAGCCCCTTCACTTCCAGCAGCATCAGTGGTCGTCCCCGAGGTAGGCGGTCTTGACCTCGGCATTGCCGCGGATCGCGTCCGGGGTGTCGCAGGCGATGACGGCGCCGTTGACCAGCACCGAGATCCGATCGGCGAGGGCGAAGACCGCGTCCATGTCGTGCTCGATCAACAGCATGCCCGGGCCCCCGCGAATCCCGCCGAGAATCTCCACCATGCGCCCGGTCTCCTCCGCGCCCATGCCGGCCATCGGCTCGTCGAGCAGCAACAGGCGTGGTTCGATGGCGGTGGCCATGGCGATTTCCAGCTGGCGATGCTCGCCGTGGGAGAGGTCGGCGGCCGGCCGCGCGGCACGGTCGTCCAGGCCCACCCGTGCCAGCGATGCATGGCAGCGCTCGACGAGTTCGTCGCAGGCCAGCGCCGGGCGAAAGAAGCGGAAGTTGTGGCCGGCATGGGCCTGCACCGCCAGCAGCACGTTCTCCAGCACGCTCAGGTTCTTCACCACGCTGGTAATCTGGAAGGAACGGGCGACGCCGAGCCGGGCACGGCGGAAGGTGGGCATGCGGGTGATCTCCCGCCCGTTGAGCCGGATGCTGCCGCCGTCGGGTCGCAGTTCGCCGGTGAGCTGCGACACCAGCGTGGTCTTGCCCGCGCCGTTGGGGCCGATCACCGCGTGGACCTCGCCCTCGCGCACGTCGAGGCTGACGTGGTTGGTGGCCACCACGCCACCGAAGGCCTTGTACAGGTCGGTGACTTCGAGCAGCACTAGGAGCGCCTCCGGAAAACCCGCTCGATCAGGCCGTGCAGACCGCCACGGCCGAACAGCACCACCAGCACCAGGAAGATGCCGAAGTACAGCTGCCAGTAGACGGTGAAGCCGGACAGGAATTCCTCGATGGTGATGAAGGCCGCGGTGCCCAGCACCGGCCCGAACAGGGTCCCGGCGCCACCGAGCACGACCATGAAGATCAGTTCGCCGGATCGCACCCAGTTCATCATTTCCGGGCTGATGAACAAGGTGAAGTTGCCCAGCAGCCAGCCGGCGATGCCGCACAGGACGCCGGCAATGACGTAGGCGGTGAGACGGTAGCGAAAGGTCGGCAGGCCAAGGGAGTGCAGGCGGGCGTCGTTGCCTGCGCTGCCACGGATCACCAGGCCGAAACGCGAGTGCACCAGGCGGTGCACCAGCGCCAGTGCGGCCACCAGCACGGCCAGGCAGACGTAGTACAGGGTGATGCCGTCGTCGACGCCGAGGCCGGCCGGGAACTGGCTGCGATTGTAGATCACCAGGCCGTCGTCGCCGCCGTACTCGTCCAGGCTGACCAGCGCGAAGAACACCATCTGCGCAAAGGCCAGCGTGATCATGATGAAGTAGACGCCGCGGGTACGCAGGCAGACCAGCCCGGTGACAAAGGCGAAGGCGCCGCAGACGACGATGGTGAGCAGCAGCTGGAACAGGCCGTCGTAGATGCCGTAGTAGGCGGGAATGCCGACGCAGTAGGCGCCGATGCCGATGTAGGCGGCATGGCCGAAACTGATCATGCCGCCGTAGCCGAGCACCAGGTTCAGGCTGACCGCGGCAATGGCCAGGATCACCGTGCGCATCACCAGGTCGAGGAAGAACGGTTCGTCGGCGATCACCGTGTAGGGCGGCACCAGGGCCAGCGCCACCAGCACGATGAGCATGGCCCAGCCATTGGCACTGGTGGGTCGCAGCGAGGACAGGCGCATCGGTTCAGCGTACCTTCGGCGGGAACAGGCCCTGGGGCCTGAAGTAGAGAATGGCCGCCATCAGGATGTAGACCAGCATCGCGGAGATGGCCGGGGCGGCGGTCTCCGCGGCGCTGTCCGCCATCACCAGCTTCATCAGGTCGTCGAGAAAGGAACGGCCCATGGTGTCGATCAGGCCGACGATCAGCGAGGCGATGAAGGCACCGCGGATGGAGCCGATGCCGCCGATGATGATGACCACGAAGGCGATCAGCAGGATGTCGCTGCCCATGCCGATGCGCGCCTCGGTGATCGGGGCGATGATCATGCCGCCGAAGCCGGCCAGCATGGCGCCGGCGGCGAAGACGAAACGGAACAGCTTGGCCACGTCCACGCCGAGGGCGCCGACCATGACCCGGTTGGAGGCACCGGCACGGACCAGCATGCCGATCCGGGTGCGGCTGATCACCAGGTACAGGCAAAGCGCCACCGCCAGCCCGGCGGTGATGATCAGCAGGCGGTAGACCGGGAAGTCGGTGATACCGAACAGGTCGACCCGGCCGTTGATCGCCTCGGGCAGGGTGAAGGTCAACCCGGCCGGGCCGAACACCAGGTGAACCAGCGTGTCGAAGACCAGGATCAGGCCAAAGGTGGCCAGCACCTGGTCGAGATGGTCACGATGGTAGAGATGCCGGATCACCAGCAGCTCGACCACGTAGCCCACCAGGAACACCGCCGGCAGGGAGATCAGGATGGCCAGCGTGAAGGAATCGAGGTAGAGGGTCAGCCAGGCGCAGAAGAAGGCGCCGATCATGTACAGGGCGCCGTGGGCCAGGTTGACGAAGTCCATGATGCCGAACACCAGCGTCAGCCCCGCCGCCACCAGGAACAGCAGCACGCCGAGCTGGATGCCATTCAGCATCTGGACCAGGAACAAGGCACCGTCCAACGGCGAAACACCCCTTCTCTACGGTTGCCGGCCGGACATGGCAAGGGGGGCGGTCGCCCCCCTTGCCTGTCGCAACCGGTCGTTCGTTACATCTTGCAGTTGTCGACGTACAGGTCCTGGTGATTCTCGAATACCGTCTCCACGGTCTTCACCGTCCAGTTGCCGTCCGCATCCTCGACCACTTCGCGCAGGTAGAAGTTCTGGATCGGGAAATGGTTCTTGCCGTAGGTGTAGCGACCGCGGGTGGATTCGAAGTCCGCCTTGCGCATGGCCTCGCGCATGCCGTCCATGTCGTCGAGGTTGCCACCGACGGCTTCCACCGCGCTCTTGATCAGCAGGATGGTGTCATAGGACTGCGCGGCGTAGAACGACGGGTAGGTGCCGTGCTTGGCCTTGAAGTCGGCGACGAACTTCTTGTTGGTCTCGAAGTCGAGATCCGGCGACCACTGCTGGGTATGCTGGGTGCCCAGCACACCGGTCAGGCCACCGGCCTGCAGCTTGGGCAGGCTCAGGGCGTCGACGGTGAAGGCGGTGTACAGCGGCACCGTCTCCGACAGGCCGGACTGGCCATACTGCTTGATGAAGGCACCGCCGGCAGCGCCGGGGTAGAAGACGAACAGCGCCTCGGCGCCGGACGAGGCCACCTTGGCCAGTTCGGCGGAGAAGTCGAGCTGGGCGTCGGCGCCCCACTTGGTCAGGTCGCGACCGACCACTTCGCCCTGGAAGGTGCTCTCCACGCCGGCCAGCATGTCCTTGCCCGCGGCGTAGTTCGGCGCCATCAGGTAGACCTTGGACACGCCCTTGCGGTTGAGCACCTCGCCCATGGACATCGGCGTCTGGTCGTTCTGCCAGGAGGTGGAGAAAAAGTTCTCGTGGCACAGCTCGCCGGCGATCTGCGACGGGCCGGCATTGGAACTGATCAGGAACTTGCCGCCGTTGATGGCCGAGTTGCGCGAGGCCAGCAGGACGTGGGACCAGATGAAGCCGGCGACGAAGTCGACGTCGTCGGACTTCACCAGCTTGTCGACCTTCTGCTTGCCGATCTCCGGCTTGAAGCCGTCGTCTTCGAAAATGACCTCGACGTCGAGATCGCCCATCTTGCCGCCGATGTGCTCGACGGCCAGTTCAACGGCATTCTTCATGTCGTTGCCGATGACGGCGGCAGGCGTCGTCAGCGTGGTGACAAAGCCGATCTTGACACTGTCGGCGAGCGCGCCGGCGGACACCAGCGAGCACATCGCGGCCGCGATGAGTGTTTTCTTAACCATGATTCCTCCTCACGTTATCAACGGACTCGAGACTACTTCGTCGAACCGGGCAGCGGCCCGGATGCCACCAAGCAGCCGGACACCCCCTGGATCATGAACCCTTGTCGCGGGGTTCTTGTTCATACCGGGACGGCACACCGCGCGGTGCCGGACCATTTCGGCCAAGCCGGCCGCAGGCGGCCTTGTCGCGTGATGAACCGATACACCGTTCAGTCTGGCGCAGTGTAGCGTCAGTGCATTGAAGTTTCCATACACTGCGCCGGAGCAGGCACTAAATTGCACCTGGCGGTGGCAGGTCAGCGGGCCGGGAAGCCGAAGTAGCGGCGGAAGTCGTCGGGAATGGCGATCGCGGACAGTCGGCCGTCGACATCGACCACGCCCATGATGCGCACTTCGCGTCCTTCCACCAGCACGGTGTCGTCGCGACGCACGGTGTGCGCCACGGTGATGCTGCGGCCACCGATGGCGGCGACCCGCGAGCTCACGGCGAGCTGGTCGCCGACCTTTGCCGGCGCCCGGAAACGGGCACTGGCGTCCACCAGCGGGAAGCCCACCGAGCCCCGTGCGCGAACCTCGGCCAGCGCGTAGCCGGCGCCTTCGAACAGCCGGTGGCAGGCATTGTCGAACCAGCGATAGTAGTTCGGGTAGTAGACGATGTCGGCCGGATCGCAGTCGCCCCACTCCACCGTGAAGCGGTACAGCGAGACGCCGGATGGATCGTTCATCGATTCGCTCCGCGCACGGCTACCATTGCAGTTGCAGGGTCAACGGTCCGTCATTGACCAGCGAGACCGCCATGTCGGCGCCGAAGACGCCGGCGGCAACGTTGTCGTGACGCCGGCGCAGGGCCTCGACGAAGGCATCGAAGAGCACGCTGGCATCCGCCGGCGCCAGCGCGTCGGTGAAGTCCGGACGGCGGCCGCGGTCGGTTCGGGCATACAGGGTGAACTGCGGCACCGCCAGCACGCCGCCGCCGACTTCGGCCAGGCCAAGGTCGAGACGACCTTCGTCGTTGGGAAAGATGCGCAGGTTCAGCACCCGCTCGGCGGCACGGTCAACGTCGGCTTCCTCGTCCAGCGCGCCGAATCCGGTCAGCAGCACCACGCCGCGCTCGATGGCGGCAATGCTCTCGCCCGCCACCGAGACGCTGGCCGAGGACACCCGTTGCAGGAGAATGCGCATGTTGCCGTGCCCGCAAACGAAAAGGAGCCTGCTGAACAGGCTCCTTTTTCTTCTACATGAACGCGGTGGCGCCGCGTCAGGAGGCGTCCACCGCCTTCATGCTCAGGCGGATGCGACCCTGCTTGTCCACTTCCAGCACCTTGACCCGCACCATGTCGCCCTCGGTGAGCTCGTCGCTGACGTTGTTCACCCGCTCGGCGGAGATCTGCGAGATGTGCACCAGGCCGTCGCGGCCGGGCAGGATGTTGACGAAGGCGCCGAAGTCCATCAGCTTGACCACCTTGCCCTCGTAGATGGTGCCCACCTCGACATCGGCGGTGATCTGCTCGATGCGCTTCTGCGCCGCCTGCGCGGCGGCCAGGTCGGCAGTGGCGATGCGGATGGTGCCGTCGTCGTCGATGTCGATGCTGGCGCCGGTCTCCTCGGAAATGGCGCGAATGGTGGTACCGCCCTTGCCGATGACATCGCGGATCTTGTCCACCGCGATCTTCATGGTCAGGATGCGCGGCGCGTAGTCGGACATCTCCTCGCGGGGCTTGTCCAGCACCTTGGCCATCTCGCCGAGAATGTGCAGGCGTCCCTCGCGGGCCTGGTTGAGCGCGGACTCCATGATCTCGCGGTTGATGCCCTCGATCTTGATGTCCATCTGCAGCGCGGTCACGCCGTCGTGGGTACCGGCCACCTTGAAGTCCATGTCGCCGAGGTGGTCCTCGTCACCGAGAATGTCGGTGAGCACGGCGTAGCGGTCGCCTTCCTTGATCAGGCCCATGGCCACGCCGGCCACCGGCGCCTTCACGGTCACGCCGGCATCCATCATCGCCAGGCTGGCACCGCAGACGGTGGCCATGGAGGAGGAGCCGTTGGACTCGGTGATCTCGGACACCACGCGAATGGTGTAGGGGAAGGTGCCCGGCTCGGGCAGGATGGCCGCCACCGCGCGCTTGGCCAGCTTGCCGTGGCCGATCTCGCGGCGCTTGGGGCTGCCGACGCGGCCGGTCTCGCCCACCGAGTACGGCGGGAAGTTGTAGTGCAGCAGGAACGGGTCGCGGAACTCGCCCTCGAGGGCGTCGATGACCTGCGAGTCACGCTCGGTGCCGAGGGTGGTGACGACGATGGCCTGGGTTTCGCCACGGGTGAACAGCACCGAGCCGTGGGTGCGGGGCATGACCCCGGTACGGATGGTGATCGGTCGCACCGTGCGCAGGTCGCGGCCATCGATGCGCGGCTCGCTGTCGAGGATGCGGCCACGCACCACGCGCTTCTCCAGCGACTTGATGGCGCCCTTCACCGCGTCGATTTCCTCGGCGCTGCTGTCCTCGCTGGTCAGTTCACCGAGCACGCGGTCGCGGATCTCGGCCAGGCGATCCTGGCGGGCGACCTTCTCGGCCACCTGGTAGGCGGCCTCGACATCGGCCGCGGCGGCGGCTTCGACGCGGTCGGCCACGGCCGTGTCCTTGGCTTCCGGGGTCCAGTCCCAGGGCTTGGCACCAGCCTCGGCGGCCAGTTCGCGGATCGCCGAGATGGCGACCTGCATCTGCTCATGGCCGAACATCACCGCGCCGAGCATCTGCTCCTCGGTGAGCACCTTGGCCTCGGACTCCACCATCAGCACGGCAGCTTCGGTACCGGCCACCACCAGGTCCAGGCGGGAGGACTCCTTCAGGACCGAACGCTTCGGACACAGCACGTAGCTGCCGTCGACGAAGCCGACGCGGGCGGCACCGATGGGGCCGGCGAAGGGAATGCCGGAAACGGCCAGGGCCGCCGACGTGCCGAGCATGGCAACGATGTCCGGATCGATCTCCGGGTCCACCGACAGCACCGTGGCCACCACCTGCACCTCGTTGTTGAAGCCGTTCGGAAACAGCGGGCGAATCGGCCGGTCGATCAGGCGGCAGGTGAGGATGGCCTTTTCCGACGGCCGCCCTTCACGCTTGAAAAAACCGCCGGGGATGCGGCCGGCGGCGTAGTTGCGTTCTTCGTAGTCGACGGTCAGCGGAAAGAAGTCCTTGCCGGAACTTTCCTTCTGCGCGACCACGGTCACCAGCACCATGGTCTCTCCCATGCTGGCCACCACCGCGCCCGATGCCTGCTTGGCGATCTCGCCCGTCTCGAGGACGACTTCATGCTCGCCGTAGGAAAAGGTTTTTACGACTCTTGTCACTGTGAGTGCTCCGAATAGATGGCCGCCGCGGGCGCCAGGCTCAGGCAGAAGGCGGGGCGGGAAGTGGGCTGTGGGGATATATACCGCGCAGAAGGGGCCGGGGACTACTTGCGCAGGCCGAGGCGGGCGATCAGGGACTTGTAGCGTTCCGCGTCGCGCGACTTCAGGTAGTCGAGCAGCTTGCGACGGTGGTTGACGAGCTTGAGCAGTCCCTGGCGGGAGTGGTGATCATGGTTGTGCACCTTGAAATGCTCGGTGAGCTCGCGAATACGCGCGGTCATCAGGGCCACCTGGACTTCCGGCGAACCGGTGTCGCGGTCACCCCGCTTGTAGTCGCCGATGATCTCGGACTTTTGCGATACCGTTAAGGACATCTTGCAGGATTCTCGTGTTGAATGATGTGATTCGGCGCCTGGCGCCGCCAAGGGACCCGGCAGTTGCATCCGGGAAAGGCCGCGCCCTTTGTCACCCAAGACGCGGAAAACGCGCTATTTTAGCCTCCACGCCCTTTGCGCTCAATATCCAATCTCATGGATTCGTGTGTATTTCGCGCGACCCGGGAGACGTGGAAACCGTCTTTTGAAACAACCGCTTGGGTGCAACCCGGCCGTCGTCGGTGACCGCGCCGAGGCCAAGAAAGCCAGTGGCTTCGTTGTACAGGCGCACCCAGCCCTCCCCTGGAAGGGGGGCTGCGCGCACGCTCTGGCCGCGCACCAGGTAGAAGGTGGCGTCCACGCCGAGGTCCACCCGCGGCAGGTGCGTAAGCCCGGCATCGGAGGACAGCAGGTGCGCGGCGCGCGCCTCCGGGCCCTCCTCGGCCTCGAGCTCGGGCACCGTCACCGCGTCGTCCACCGACAGCTCGCCGACACCCACCCGGCGCAATTCGCTGACATGGCCGCCGACGCCCAATGCCTCGCCGAGGTCATGGGCCAGCGAGCGAACGTAGAAGCCCCGCGAGCAGGAGATGTCCAGATCGACGAATCCGCCGTCGAAGCCGGTCATCGACAGGGCATAGACATGCACCGGCCGCGGTTCCCGCTCCACGTCGATCCCCTGGCGGGCCAGCTTGTACAGCGGCTGGCCGTCCTTCTTGATCGCCGAGTACATCGGCGGCACCTGCTCGTACTCGCCGCGAAAGGCGTCGAGGGCACGCAGCACGGTCTCGGCGTCCACGGTGGCGTCGCTGCGGGAGATCACCGCGCCTTCGCGATCACCGGTCTCGGTGGCCTCGCCGAGGCGAACGCGGGTGTGGTAGCGCTTGTCGGCGTCGAGGAAGAAGCCCGACACCTTGGTGGTCTCGCCGAAGCACAGCGGCAGCAGCCCGGTGGCGATCGGGTCGAGACTGCCGGTATGGCCGCCCTTGCGCGCATCGAGCAGGCCCTTGACCCGCTGCAGGGCGCCGTTGCTGGAGACGCCGGCCGGCTTGTCCAGCAGCAGCATGCCGTTGATGTTGCGGCCACGCGCGCGGCGACGACCGGAAAAGGATCGGGACTTGCTCATGAAAATACGTTGTGCGGTTCCGCTCGAGCCTTACTCGTCGGAATCCTTGGGTTGTACCGAATCGATCAGCGCGCTGAGTTTCATCCCGCGACGGATGGAATCATCGTGACGAAAGACCAGGTCCGGCAGGCGCTTCAGGTGAATGCGCCGGCCAAGTTCGTGGCGAATGAAGCCCTTGGCCTCGTTCAGTTCCCTGGCCACCGCCTCGGCATCGTCCTCGCCGAGCACGGTGAAGAACACGGTGGCATTGCGCAGGTCCCGGCTGACGGTGACCCCGGTCAGCGAGACCAGCCCGCCGCCGTGCTCGAACTCGCGCATGAGAATCGCGGCGATCTCGCGCTTCAGCAGTTCGCTGACGCGACGGGTTCGCTCGGTCGTCTGGTACGCCATGTTTACCTCTCGGCGTGTTCGCCGCCGGCCGGCGCAGGTGCACCGGCCCCACCACGACGGATCAAAGGGTGATCTTCTCCTCGACGAGCTCGTAGACCTCGATCTGGTCACCCACCTTGATGTCGTTGTAGTTCTTGATGCCGATGCCGCACTCGAAGCCGTTGCGCACCTCGGCGACGTCTTCCTTGAAGCGCCGCAGCGAGTCGATCTGGCCGTCGAAGATGACCACGTTCTCGCGCAGCACCCGCACCGGCAGGTTGCGTCGCACCACGCCCTCGGTGACCTGGCAGCCGGCGATGGCGCCGACCTTGGCGACGCGGAACACCTCGCGCACCTCGGCCAACCCGGCGGCACGCTCCTTGATCACCGGCTTGAGCATGCCCGTCATCGCCGCCTTGACCTCGTCGACGACGTCGTAGATGACGTTGTAGTAGTGCACGTCCACGCCCTCGGACTCGATCAGGCGACGGGCCGAGGCATCGGCGCGCACGTTGAAGGCGATGATGATGGCATCCGAGGCCATGGCCAGGTTGACGTCCGACTCGTTGATGCCGCCCACCATGGAGTGCACCACGCGCACGCGGATGTCGTCGCGGGAGAGCTTCTCCAGCGATTCGGCCAGCGCTTCCACCGAGCCCTGCACATCGGCCTTCACCACCAGGTTGACCGAGCGCACCTCGCCCTCTTCCATCTGGTCGAACATGCTTTCCAGCTTGGCCTTCTGCTGGCGGGCCAGCTTCACTTCCTTGAACTTGCCCTGGCGGTACAGCGCGATCTCGCGCGCCTTGCGCTCGTCGGACACCGCCATCACCTCGTCGCCGGCCACCGGCACCCCGGACAGGCCCTGGATTTCCACCGGCTCCGACGGCCCGGCCTGCTTGATCGGCTTGCCGGAAAAATCGAGCAGCGCGCGCACGCGACCGCTTTCGCGGCCGGCGAGGAGGGCATCACCCTTGTGCAGGGTGCCTTCCCGGACCAGGATGGTGGCCACCGGGCCACGACCGCGATCCAGCCGCGCCTCCACCACCACGCCCTTGGCCGGGCCGGTGGGGTCGGCCTTCAGTTCCAGCAGCTCGGCCTGCACGGAAACCGACTCGAGCATCGCGTCGACGCCCTCCCCGGTATGCGCCGACACCGGACAGATCTGCACGTCGCCGCCCCATTCCTCGGGCACCACCTCGTAGGTGGTCAGTTCCTGCTTGACCCGCTCGATGTCCGACTCTTCCTTGTCCATCTTGTTCACCGCCACCACGATGGGCACCTCGGCGCTGCGCGCGTGGCGGATGGCCTCCACCGTCTGCGGCTTGACGCCGTCGTCACCGGCCACCACCAGGATGACGATGTCGGTAGCGCGGGCACCGCGGGCACGCATGGCCGAGAAGGCCTCGTGGCCGGGCGTGTCGAGGAAGGTGATGGCACCGTGCGAGGTCGACACCTTGTAGGCGCCGATGTGCTGGGTAATGCCGCCGGCTTCGCCAGCCGCAACCTTGGTCTTGCGGATGCAGTCGAGCAGCGATGTCTTGCCGTGGTCGACGTGACCCATGACGGTCACCACCGGTGCGCGCGGCTTCTCCTCGCCGCTGCGTTCGACGTCCTCGTCGAGCAGCAGCGCTTCGGGATCCGAAGCCGTCGCCTGCTTGGCCACGTGGCCCATTTCCTCGACGATGATCGCCGCGGTGTCCTGGTCGAGCACCTGGTTGATGGTCACCATGGTGCCCATCTCCATCATCTTGCGAATGACCTCGGTGGCCTTCACCGACATGGCCTGGGCAAGATCGGCGACGGTAATGGTTTCCGGCACGCTGACCTCGCGCACCACCGGCGCGGTGGGCCGCTCGAAGCCATGCTGACCACTGGTCATGGAACGCACCTTGCCCGGCTTGACCATGCCGCGCGGCTTGCGCCGGCCGCGACGGTCCTGGGCCACGTGCAGTTCCTCGCGACCACGGGCCGCCTTGCCCTTCTTCTTGCGTCGGGACTTGTCCCCTCCGCGATCGTCGGTGCTGGTGTCGGTGGTCGCTGCCGGGCGCGCCGGCTCGGCGCGTCGGGGCGCGGCATCCGCCGGTGCTTCCGCCGTGGCGGTGGCCGGCTGCGGCGCGGGCTCGGGATCGGCCGGAGCCGTGACGACTTCCTCGGCGGCCTTCGCGGCGGCTTCCTCGGCGGCCTTGGCCGCGGCTTCCTCGGCGGCCACCCGCTCGGCTTCCAGGCGTTCCTGCTCGGCGGCCTCCTCGGCCTGGCGCTGCTCCTCGGCGCGCTTGGCCTCCTCGGCCTCGATCTGGCGCTGGCGCTCTTCCTGCTGCTCGCGCTCCTTCTGCGCCTCTGCCTCGGCCTGCTTGACCAGTTCGGCGCGGCGCACGAAGGTACGACGCTTGCGCACCTCGACCTGCACCGTGTGCGAGGCACCGGTCTTGGATGTCTGCTTGATCTCGCTGGTGGTCTTGCGCTTGAGCGTGACCTTCTTGCGTGCCATCTCGGTCTCGCCCTGCCCACCCTTGAGGTAGGTCAGCAGCTTGACCTTGTCGTCGTCGGACAGGGTGTCGTCCACCGTGCGTGCGGACACGCCGGCAGCGGCAAGCTGTTCGATCAGGCGCTCGGGCGGTACCCGGATCTGCGCGGCAAAATTCTTGATCGTGACCTCGGCCATGATGCGATCTTTACTCCTGCTCGAACCAGGGCGCACGGGCGGTCATGATGAGCTCCCCCGCGCGTTCTTCGTCGATGCCAGTCAACTCGGTCAGTTCATCCGCGGCGTACTCGGCCAGTTCTTCCATGGTGCGAATACCGCGCGACGCCAGCAGGTGCGCGGTGGCGTCGTCCATGCCGTCCATGGTCAGCAGGTCATCCTGCGGCGTGTTCGCCTCCTCGGTGGCAATGGCCTGGGTCAGCAGGCTGTCGGAAGCGCGGCTGCGCAGCTCTTCCACCAGCGCCTCGTCGAACTCCTCGATCTCGAGCAGTTCCTGCTTCGGCACGAAGGCCACTTCCTCCAGGCTGGTGAACCCTTCCTGGACGAGGATATCGGCCACGTCGTCGTCGACGTCGAGGGCCGTCTTCAGTTTCTCGCGCAGCTCGCCGGCCTCTTTCTCGGCTTTCTCGGCGGCCACCGTGTCGGTCATGATGTTCAGTTCCCAACCGGTCAGCTCGGAGGCCAGGCGCACGTTCTGCCCGCCGCGGCCGATGGCCTGGGACAACTGCGTCTCCTGCACCACCACGTCCATGCTGTGCGCGTCCTCGTCGAGAATGATGGATTCCACCACCGCCGGCGCCAGCGCGTTGATGACGAAGCCCGGCGGATCCTCCGACCACGGGATGATGTCCACCCGCTCGCCGCCGATCTCGTTGGAAACACTCTGTACCCGGGCGCCGCGGATGCCCACGCAGGCGCCGACCGGGTCGATCTTCTTGTCGTTGGAGCGCACCGCGATCTTGGCGCGCTGGCCCGGATCCCGTGCCGCCGCCAGGATGTTGATGATGCCCTCGCCCGCCTCCGGCACCTCGAGCTGGAACAGCTTGATCAGCAGTTCCGGACCGATGCGGTCGAGGATCAGCTGCGGGCCGCGGGCCTCGGAGCGCACCTCGTGCAGGATGGCGCGGATGCGGTCGCCGGGACGCAGCGCCTCGCGCGGAATCATCCGCGAGCGCGGCAGCAGGGCCTCGACCCCGCCGACATCGATGATGGTGTCGGAACGATCGGTGCGCTTCACGGTGCCGGAAAGCATCTCGCCGATGCGCGGCTCGTATTCCTCGGAAATCTGGCGACGCTCGGCCTCGCGCACCTTCTGGTGGATCACCTGCTTGGCGGCCTGCGCGGCGATGCGGCCGAATTCCACCGGCGTCAGCGGTTCCTCGATGAAGCCGCCGACGACGATTGCCGGATCCTTCTCCAGCGCCTCGGCGAGGTGGATCTGGCGGGTCGGGAACTCCAGCTCCTCCTCGTCCTCGATCACTTCCCACTGGCGGAAGGTGTCGTACTGGCCGGTATCCCGGTGAATCGACACGCGCGCCTCGATGTCGTCGCGGTGACGCTTGCGCGTGGCCGTGGCCAGGGCCGCCTCGATGGCCTGGAAAATCACCTCTTTTTCCAGTCCCTTCTCGCGGGAAACGACGTCTGCCATCAACAGGATTTCGTTGTTGCTTATCACGGTCTCGTTGCCTTCACTAAAGCCCGGGTATACTCAATTTCCAAGGCCCGGATACTCCGGCGCCAGCCTGGCGCTCTCGATGTCGTCGTAGGCCAGCTCGTAGGGCTCGCCGTCGACGTCCACGATGACGCCATCATCGACCACCTGGGTCAGCACGCCGGTGAACCGCTTGCGGCCCAGTACGCTCTTCGCCAGGCGAATCCTGACCCGCTCGCCGACGTGGTTGCGGAAATGTTCCTCGCGCACCAGCGGCCGCTCGATACCGGGCGACGACACCTCCAGGTTGTAGGCGCCGGCGATCGGGTCATCGACGTCCAGCGCGGCACTGACGTTGCGGCTGACCAGCTCGCAGTCGTCGAGGTTCACCCCGCCCGGCGCATCGATGAACAGGCGCAGCGTGCGCGGCGTCGCGCCCACCAGCTCGATCAGCAGCAACTCGTAACCGAGGTCCTCGACCAGCGGTCCAAGCAACTGTCTCAACTGCGGCGAATGATCCACCGGCCCCTTCCGTTCGATGACAAGCGTTCGGCGCGTCGCGGCACGATGGCCGACGGCGCGCGGATTTTCCCAGCGCAAAAAACAAACCCCGCATCTGCGGGGCCGTAGTTCATCTCCATAAAAAAGTTGGTAGCGGGGGTAGGATTTGAACCTACGACCTTCGGGTTATGAGCCCGACGAGCTGCCAGACTGCTCCACCCCGCAATCGGGCGGCTGATTATAGAGAAAACACTTTTCGTACACAACACGGGGCGGCGAAATTTTTCCACGGCGCCGGCGGCAGCGGCGTTGTGCCGCGGAATTGTGGAATAATCCGCCCGGCGCCGCCGACGCCGCACCATTCATCGCCCCGTCCGCACCTGCTCCATGAACGCATCCTCCGAGCCACAACTCGCCATCGAAGCCCGTTTCGTCGTTCCGATGGACGGCGAAGTGCGGCACGACCACGTGGTGGTGATCGACGACGGCCGCGTCGTCGACCTCCTCCCCGCCGACCAGGCGCGTGCCCGCTATCGCCCAGGCCAGTGGCTGAAGCGGCCCGACCACGCCCTGCTCCCGGGGCTGGTCAATGCCCATACCCATGCCTCGATGAGCCTGCTGCGTGGCTTTGCCGACGACCTGCCGCTGATGCGCTGGCTGAACGAGTACATCTGGCCGGCGGAGCGCGACCACGTCGACGAGGGCTTCGTCCGCGCCGGCACCCGGCTGGCCATGGCCGAGATGATCCGCGGCGGCACCACCTGCTTCAACGAGATGTACTTTCACCCGGAGATCGCCGGGCGCGAGGCGGCGGCGGCGGGCATGCGCGCCAGCATCGGCATGATCGTGCTCGACATGCCCACGCGCTGGGCCGCCGGCGGCGCCGAGTGGATCGAGAAGGGCCTGCGCGTGCACGACGAGTTCCGTGGCAGCGAGCACGTCGGCACCGCCTTCGCCCCGCATGCCCCCTACACCGTCGAGGACGCCACCCTCACCCGCATCCGCACGCTGGCCGACGAGCTCGACGTGGCGGTGCACATGCACGTGCACGAGACCGCCCAGGAAATCGAGATGTCGCTGGACCGCTTCGGCGTCCGCCCGCTGGAACGCCTGGCCCGGCTGGGACTGGCCACGCCGCGGCTGGTGGCGGTGCACATGACCCAGCTGATGGACGAGGAAATCCGCTTCTGCGCCAACGAGGGCATCCACGTGGTGCACTGCCCGCAGTCGAACCTGAAGCTGGCCAGCGGCCTGTGCCCGGTGGCGGCCCTGGCCGCGGCCGGGGTCAACGTCGCCGTCGGCACCGACGGCGCCGCCAGCAACAACGACCTGGACATGTTCGAGGAAACCCGCACCGCGGCGCTGCTGGCCAAGGGCGTGGCCGGCTCGCCCACCGCCCTGCCGGCCGGCGAGGCGCTGGCCATGGCCACCCTCAACGGCGCCCGCGCCCTCGGCCTGGACGCGGACATCGGCAGCATCGAACCGGGCAAGTACGCCGACCTGGTGGCGGTGGACCTGTCCGCCACCCGCACCCGGCCGCTGTACGATGTCGTTCCGCAACTGGTCTACAGCGCCGCCGCCAGCCAGGTCACCGACGTCTGGGTGGCCGGCCGCGCGCTGCTCGCCGACGGCGTGCTGACCACCATCGATGAAGACGCCGCGCGCAGCGAGGCGGACCGTTACCTGGCGCGGCTCGGTGCCGCCCGCAGCGCGCCCACCGGGGCATGACCACGATGACCCACAGCAACGTTGATCCCCGCGAAATCGAGAAGTTCGATGCCCTTGCCAGCCGCTGGTGGGACCCGGACAGCGAGTTCAAGCCACTGCATGACATGAACCCGGTGCGGCTCGGCTACATCGCCGAACGGGCCGCGCTCGACGGCCGCCAGGTGCTCGACATCGGCTGCGGCGGCGGCATCCTGTGCGAGGCCATGGCCCGCGCCGGTGCCCGTGTCACCGGCATCGACCTGGGCACCGCGCCGCTGGCGGTGGCGAAGATCCATGCCCGCGAGGGCGACCTCGCGGTGGACTACCTGCAGACCTCCGCCGAGGCCCTGGCCGCGGAACGCGCCGGCGCCTTCGACGTGGTCACCTGCATGGAGATGCTCGAGCACGTGCCCGACCCGGCCAGCGTGGTCGAGGCCGCGGCACGGCTGGTGCGACCCGGCGGCCAGGTCTTCTTTTCCACCATCAACCGCACCCCGCGCGCCTTCGCCGCCGCCATCGTCGGCGCCGAGTACGTGCTGCGCCTGCTGCCCCGCGGCACCCACCGCTACGGCATGCTGATCCGTCCGTCGGAACTGGCCGCCTGGTGCCGTCGCAGCGGTCTCGACGTGGCCGAGTTCACCGGCATGCACTACAACCCCCTGAGCCGGGGTTTCCGCATCGGGCCCGGGGTGGCGATCAACTACCTGGCCCACTGCCACGCCCCGGCCCCGGCATGACCCGTCGATGATCCGCGTCGACGGCATCCTCTTCGACCTCGACGGCACCCTCGCCGACACCGCCGCCGATCTCACCGCGGCGCTGAACCGGGTGCTGGCCGACCTTGACCGGCCGCCCCTGCCGCTGGCGCGGACACGGCCGCTGGTGTCCCGGGGCGCTGCCGCCCTGCTACAACTGGCCCTCGAGGACCAGGCCGGCGAACACCCGGGCATGGCGGTGCTGCGTGATCGATTCCTCGCCTACTATGCCGCCGCCCTGGCCGAGCATTCGCGCCTGTTTCCCGGCATGGACGGGTTGCTGGCGCACCTGCAGGAACGGCGCATCGCGGTGGGCGTGGTCACCAACAAGCCGCGCGCCTACACCGTGCCGCTGCTCGACGCCCTCGGCGTGTCCCCGGCGGTGCTGCTGTGCGGCGACGACCTGCCGGTGAAGAAGCCCCATCCGCTGCCCGTGCGCCGCGCCTGCCAGGTGCTGGCGACCCGTCCCGGGCGGGTGGCCATGGTCGGCGACGACCGCCGCGACATCCTCTCCGGCTGGCGGGCCGGCGCCGCCACCGTGGCCGCCGCCTGGGGCTATCTCGGCCCCGGCGAGGACCCGGCCCGCTGGGGCGCCGACCGGGTGCTGTCCAGCGCCGCCGAGCTGGTCGCACTGGTCGACCCGTGACCGGGCCGCCGAGGGGCCGCGCTCGGCCGGTTGATTGACGTTTACGTAAACGTCAATGTATGCTGCGCATCCCGTCCTCCCCGCCCTGTCGACCTGCCGATGACCGATCCCGTCCCCGTCGATCCCGGTTACGCCGAGCGCGTGCGCGACAGCTTCGACCGCCAGCAGGTCATGACGCTGCTCGGTGCCCGGCTGGCCGAGGTCGCCCCCGGCCGCTGCCGCATCGAGCTGCCGTTCCGCGACGACCTGACCCAGCAGAACGGCTTTTTCCACGCCGGCATCACCAGCACCATCGCCGACTCTGCCGGCGGTTATGCCGGCTATACCCTGATGCCGGCGGATTCCAACGTGCTCACGGTGGAGTTCAAGATCAGCCTGCTGCGCCCGGCGGCCGGCATGCTGCTGGTGGCCGAGGGCGAAGTGATCCGCGCCGGCCGCCAACTGGTCTTCACCACCGTGGCGGTGCGCTGCGGGGATGGCCAGGCGATGAAGACTTGTGCCAGCATGACGCAGACCCTGGCCACGATTCCCTCTGCCACCGGAGAACGACGCGCATGACCACCCCCTATCCCGGCCTGGATTTCGGCCTCGACGAGTCCATCGAGCTGCTGCGCGACACCGTGCATGCCTTCGCCGCCGACGAGATCGCCCCGCGCGCCGCCGAGATCGACCGCGACAACGCCTTCCCGATGGATCTTTGGCCCAAGCTGGGCGATCTTGGCCTGCTCGGCATCACGGTGGAGGAAGACTATGGCGGCAGCGGCATGGGCTACCTTGCCCACACGGTGGCGATGGAGGAGATCAGCCGTGCCTCGGCCTCGGTGGCGCTGTCCTACGGCGCCCATTCCAACCTGTGCGTGAACCAGATCCGGCGCAACGGCAACGAGGCGCAGAAACGCCGCTACCTGCCCGGCCTGGTCAGCGGCGAAGCGGTGGGCGCGCTGGCCATGAGCGAGACCGGTGCCGGTTCCGACGTCGTCTCCATGCGGCTGAAGGCCGAGCAGCGCGGCGACGTCTACGTGCTCAACGGCAACAAGTTCTGGATCACCAACGGCCCGGATGCCGACGTGCTGGTGGTCTATGCCAAGACCGACCCGGAGGCCGGTTCGCGGGGCATCACCGCCTTCCTGGTGGAGAAGTCCTTTGCCGGCTTCTCCACCGCGCAGAAACTCGACAAGCTGGGCATGCGCGGTTCCAACACCTGCGAGCTCATTTTCCAGGATTGCGAGGTGCCGAAGGAGAACGTGCTTGGCGAGGTCAACGGCGGCGTCGCGGTGCTGATGAGCGGGCTCGACTACGAGCGGCTGGTGCTGTCCGGCGGTCCGCTCGGCATCATGGCCGCCTGCATGGACGTGGTGGTGCCCTACGTCCACGAGCGAAGACAGTTCGGCCGCGCCATCGGCGAGTTCCAGCTCATGCAGGGCAAGCTGGCCGACATGTACACCACGCTGAATGCCTCGCGCGCCTACGTCTACGCGGTGGCGCGTGCCTGCGATGCCGGACGCAGCAGCCGCAAGGACGCCGCCGGTGCCATCCTGTTCTCCGCCGAACGGGCCACGCAAATGGCGCTGGACGCCATCCAGGCCCTGGGCGGCAACGGCTACATCAACGAGTTCCCCACCGGCCGCCTGCTGCGCGACGCCAAGCTCTACGAGATCGGCGCCGGCACCAGCGAGATTCGGCGCATGCTGATCGGCCGCGAACTGTTCGGCGAATCGGCCTAGCGCATCGCCAGGCCGACCTTTCGCACCATCCGACCCTGCGAGGACCCGCCACATGGCTTCCGATCCCGTCGTCATCGTCTCCGCCCGCCGCACCCCCATGGGCGGCTTCTCCGGCGTCTTCGCCGACGTGCCGGCCCCGACCCTGGGCAGCGCCGCCATCCGCGCCGCCATCGACGCCGCCGGCATCGACGCCGAAGCGGTGAACGAAGTGCTGATGGGCTGCGTGCTGCCCGCCGGCCTCGGCCAGGCCCCGGCCCGCCAAGCCGCGCTCGGCGCCGGCCTGCCCATGGCTACCCCCTGCACCACCGTGAACAAGATGTGCGGCTCGGGCATGAAGGCGGCCATGCTGGCCCACGACGCCC